>NZ_JAUXUP010000002.1 GCF_030680935.1 Polaromonas sp.
GGAGCTTCGTTGAATTCACTGTGAATTTCTAGGCCATCGCCAAATTCAACTTGCCACAATGAAACAAAATTCTTGCCCGGTAGTTGGTGAAATTACGGAACCCACGGGCATTGGCCTTGATGAGTTGGATGGCGCTGTTGAAGCCCTCGGCACAGGCGTTGCTGATTCTGTGTTGGCTGAAGTTGAGCAGTCCCTCCTCGTGGCGCCTGAGCATCTTGACGACCTTTTTGACCGGTTCCAACTTGCTGCGCATCGCGTTGTTCGACCAGGCTTTGAAGAAGCGCTTGGCAGCACCCTTGTAGCTGTAGCTCCAGAACTGGGTAAAGTTCTCCTTGATGCACCAGGCTCTGCTGGTTTTCAGATTGAGCTGATTCAAAGCGCGAAACGAGACCGCTTCAGCGCTGCGGCCATCGGGGTACTTCTTCAGCCATGCCCATTTGCTGCCCTTCAGAGGCGACGTGCCAGCCTGGGACAGCCTGCGGTGCTCCTGCTTTCTCACCGCATCGACTGCCTCTCCAAGGTACTTGGAGACATGAAACTTGTCATGCACGATGTCTGCCTGCGGCATGCATTGCCTGGTTGCACTCATGTACGCAGGCCACATGTCCATGGCCACCGCCTTGACCGACGCGCGTTGCGCAGGCGTGAGCGTCTCCAGCAAACCCACGGCCGCTTCAAGTTTTCTCTGAGGCACCAGGTCCAACACCCGCGAGCGGTCAATGTCGGTCAGGATGCTGGCGTAGGTGTGGCCCTTCTCGGAACTCTTCTCATCAATACCAAGGTAGGCGATCTCTTCCTCGGTACGGCGCAGCATGCCTCGCTCCACGGCGCTGACCATGATGGCATTGACCGTGCTCCAGGACAGTCGTGTGAGCGTGCATACGGCCTGGGTGGTGGGGCAGGCCTCAAGCAGTTTGATGACAAAGCCGGCCATCAATGTGGTGACCCGGCTGTAGCGCTCGGCCCACGGCACCGTCAGCTCTTCGACAGTGCCGTCGCTGTATTTGAGTTGGGGCACTCGGGCTTTGATGATGGTTTCGAACTGGCAGGTGTCCAAGTGGCGCCACTGGCGTTCACTCCAGCCATTGACATGTGCTCTCTTGGTTGGGTCCGTTGGGTCTGCCCACACTTGCCCTTTCTTCAAAACAACTTCGACGACCACGCGCTGGTCTGCCAGCGAAAGGTCTACCTTCTTGACCGACCAGGGTGTCTTCAGTCCAAGAAGTTGCTCGTACAGCGTGGTGTCTTTCATGTTCAGTTCAGAAATTTTGAAATACCGGATTCTCCAACACTGAATGAAAAATCACAGTGGAATTGATGAAGAACCCATCTTGAAGACACGGTTGAAATCGTCGCGCAGGTCTTCAAAATTCGCCTCATCGCCGCTCTGGTGATAGAGGTTGAGCAAGTCCAGATACACCAGCGCACTTGTTTTCACGTTGTCCACCAGGTGCCTGCGCAGCAGGGAGATGGCCTGCTCCTGCTTCCCGAGTGAGACGAAAAAGTCGACCTGTTGCTGCAGGTCGAACAATTCCGGAACTTTGACCGTGCGCTGTACAAACGGCACGCTGACAGAAAAACGGGGACGATCCCGCGCTGCCAGAGGCGGAATGGATTCGGGAGGCGGGTGTCGGGAGGCGCGTTTCAATCCATCAAACAGCGACTCATTGACGACGGTGGCCTTGCGCGCCCCGCCTCCGGCAATGGGCGCCTCCGCAGCCCGCTCGGGGTGCATGCCGAAGCCGGTCGGGGGCCCGAAGCCCGTGGGCGGTTCAAACCCGGTGGGTGGGCCAAACCCGGTCTTCAGCGTTCCGCCGGTTGAGGTAGCAGGGGCAATGGAGCGCCGGTAGGAGTGATAAAACAGACCGATCACCGCAGCAGCAAGCAGTACCGCAAGACCATACACCAGCGCCTTGCCATATCGGTCATGCTCAACTTTCTCGAGACGTCCTTCCTTTTCGGCCAGCAAGGCCTGATTTTTGAGGATCTCCTCACGCATCTGCCGCAGCTCAACTTCCAGCGCACGAACCTTCGCGTCGCTGGAGGCGGCGCCTTCGCCAGCCCCTGCGCTGGCGCCAACAGGGGCGGTCAACGTTTTGTCTGCGGCCAGGACGTTTGCCCTGGAAGGCGCGACAGCAAGCACCACATAGCGCCGGGTGCTTTTTTGTACACAGCCGGCCCGCATGTGCACCGTCACAACCGGGCCCTCAACTGGCACGGCAGAGCGCACATGAACCAGGCGATCCTGCGTTGTGCCGGATTTTTCAGCGCTCAACTGGACCAGCGATTTGTCCAGTGGTTTGTCAACGTAAAAAACGTCAGCGTCGAGACAAAGGGCGGAGGGATCCTCGCCTGTAGCGAGCATCAATTGCATGGACAGATCAAGCGGTTGCCCGAGCACGGCAGAGCGAAGATTGGGACCAAGGGTCGCGCCAAAAGAAGCCGCCGCAAAAGACAGCAACAGGCCGCCTGCCAAGAGGCACCGATTTTCGATCAACTGCAAAAATTTAGTCACTTGATGGATTCTGGCATAGCCGACAAGCAAGGACGTGGCACCTTGCCAACCGCCACCCCCCGGCACCACTTTTTTCAGCAGGACACCGCCTCCATTGATTGTCGGAAATAACTGACAAGGCAGTCTACCTCCACCAAGCCACCCACGCAAACCCATCAGCCCGGCATCGGACGGGCAGAAACCGCCCTCTCGCCCTGCGGGATAATACTTTCCCATGAATCCAATTTACCGAACAGTCGGGCTCGTAGGCACCGGCGCCATGGGCCGGGGCATCGCCCAAATCGCCGCACAGGCCGGTAGTATCGTCAAGCTGTATGACGCCCAGCCAGGAGCCGCCGCCAAGGCCATCAGCGCGCTGGCCACCCAATGGGACAAGCTGGTGGAGAAAGGGCGACTCGACGAGGCTACCGCAGCGAGGCACAAGGCCGGTCTCCAGCCGGTCGCTGCACTTGAGGACCTGGCCGATTGCGACCTGGTGGTAGAAGCCGTTGTAGAGCGTTTGGATGTGAAGAAATCACTGTTTTTGTCGCTGGAGACTGTTGTTTCCGGGCAAACGGTACTCGCGACCAACACGTCCTCCCTGTCTGTCACGGCCATCGCCGCTGGCATGCAGCACCCCGGCCGTTTTGCCGGCTACCATTTTTTCAACCCGGTTCCGCTGATGAAGGTGGTGGAGGTGATTGCCGGCCTGAAGACCGAAGCGGCAACCTGCGAGTCGCTCGCGAGCTATGCGCGCCAAATGGGCCACACCCCGGTGCAAGCCCAGGACACGCCAGGCTTTATCGTCAACCACGCCGGGCGCGGCTACGGCACGGAAGCCCTGCGTATCGTCAGCGAGGGCATTGCTGACTTCGCCACCATAGACCGCATCCTCAAGGACCAGGCCGGTTTCAAGCTCGGTCCCTTCGAACTGATGGACCTGACCGCGCTCGATGTCTCTCACCCTGTCATGGAGTCGGTGTACCAGCAGTACTATGACGAGCCGCGCTACCGTCCCAGCGCCATCACCGCACAGCGCCTGGCCGGTGGCCTGCTCGGCCGCAAAACCGGCGAAGGGTTTTATCGCTACAAGGATGGGGCGATGGAGGTGACACCTGAGCCACCGGCCCCGAGCGTCACCGAGATGCCACCGGTCTGGGTCTCGCCGCGCGCCGCGCGCCGATCGGAATTGCTGCAGTTGCTGAAGAACCTGGGCGCCAGTATCGAATCCGGCGCCTCGCCGTCCATGAACGCGCTGGTACTGGTGGCGCCCCTGGGCTTTGACATCACCACCGTCGCCGTGGTCGAGCGTCTGGACCCGGCACGCACCATTGGCATCGACATGCTGATCGACGATGCTGCGACCAAACGCCGTGTGCTGGCCACCAACCCCGCCACGCGCAGCGACATGCGTGATGCAGCGCATGCCCTGTTTGCACGCGATGGCAAGGCCGTCAGCGTCATCCGCGACAGCGGCGGCTTCGTGACCCAACGCGTGGTCGCCACCATCGTCAACATCGCCAGTGACATCTGCCAGCAAGGCATCTGCACGCCAAAGGATCTTGAAACTGCCGTGACGCTCGGACTCGGCTACCCGCTGGGTCCGTTGGTCATGGGCGACCGGTATGGCCCGACCAACATTCTTGAGGTGCTGTTCAACATGCAGACGGTGTACGGCGACCCGCGTTACCGCCCTTCCCCGAGGCTGCGCCGACGCGGCGCCATCGGCCTGAGCCTGATGCATGAGGAGTCCTGACATGGCAGGCGCACTTAAAAGCACCAGCGACGGCGCCACCCTGGTGCTGACCCTGAGCAATCCCGATTTCCGCAATGCCCTTAGCCCGGAGATTTACGCCGCTGGTGTCGAGGCCCTCAACGCTGCCGAAAACAACCCCGAGATCCGCAGCGTGGTGATCACCGGCGAAGGCTGTACCTTCTGCGCGGGCGGCAATCTGCAGCGCCTGCTGACCAACCGCGAGCAGCCGCAGGACGTTCAGACCCAAAGCATCAACGGCCTGCACAGCTGGATCGATTCGATACGCACCTTCCCCAAACCGGTCATCGCCGCTGTGGAAGGCGCGGCGGCCGGCGCCGGCTTTTCGCTCGCGCTGGCCTGCGACTTTGTGGTGGCGGCGGACAACGCCGTCTTTGTGATGGCCTACAGCAGTGTGGCCCTGTCGCCCGACGGTGGTGGCAGCTGGGTCCTGGCCCGCGCCCTGCCGCGCGCGCTGGTCAGCGAGTTGCTGATGTTCGGGGAGCGTATCGGTGCGCAGCGTCTGCAGGGGCTCGGGCTGGTCAATCGTTGTGTAACTCCCGGTGATGCGCTGAGCGAAGCACTCAAACTGGCAGACAAGCTCAATGTCCGCGCGCCCAACGCACTGGCCAGTATCAAGGAGCTCATCAACGATGCTGCGGGCAGCACCCTGGGACAGCAGATGGACGCAGAGCGCGCGCACTTCGTACGCAACCTGCACCACCCCAATGGAGGCGAAGGCATCTCGGCCTTCCTGGACAAGCGCACGCCCCGGTACACCTGAACATCTGCCCACGAGGCCTGCACGGACACCGAGGCGACAGGTGGGCGCCAGCAGCGCCGTCTCTGGCGCGACAATAGAGGCCTTGTGAGTCACTCAAAAGACAGGCCATGGACGATCCCATTCTTACGATAGACGAAAGAGAGGCCATCAATGGTGGCCGCTGGTTTTCATCCCTATCACCCTCACTCAGGCACGACATACTTCGATGCGCTTTCGTCCAACGTTTCAAGGATGGCCAGCTGATCTGCGCCCGCGGCGACCCGCCAGAGCAGTGGATTGCGTGCGCGAAAGGTGCGGTGCGTGTGAGTTCAACATCGATCTCGGGCAAACAGATCACGCTGACCTATGTAGAACCCGGCATCTGGTTCGGCGATGTGGCGATTTTCGACGGCGACCGGCGCACACACGACGCGTATGCGCATGGCGAAACCACCATCCTGTGCGTGGCCAAGGCAGATTTCAAAAAAATCCTGGCGATGCATGTGGAGCTGTACGAAGCCATGCTGCGCCTGCATGCGCGCCGCATCCGCCAGTTGTACGGTCTGGTGGAAGACCTCAACACCCTGCCCCTGCGCGCCCGGCTGGCCAAGCAGTTGCTGCACCTGGTGCGCAGCTACGGTGTGAGCAGCCTCAGCGACGGGCGCGAAGTGCGCATCGGTTTGCAGCTGGCTCAAGAGGAACTGGCCCAGTTGCTGGGTGCCTCGCGCCAGCGGGTGAACCAGGAGCTCAAGGCGATGGAGCGCGAAGATACCATCCGCATAGAGCCGGGTGGCCTGGTGGTGCGCAACCGCGAAGCGCTGATGCGTATTTCCGAAGCCGACCTGGAAAAATGAGCAGATGAGCAACTTTGACCACTTCCTGGGCACCCGCGAGGTGTCGGGCCAGCACGCAGTTGACATGGATGCGCTGACCGCCTACCTAGAAAGCCACTTGCCGGGTTTCCAGGGCCCGCTGAGAGCCGAAATCTTCAAAGGCGGCCAGTCGAATCCAACCTACAAGCTGATCACGCCGTCCCGCGCCTATGTGATGCGCGCCAAGCCGGGGCCAGTGGCCAAACTGTTGCCATCAGCGCATGCGGTCGAGCGCGAGTTCAAGGTCATGAGCGGCCTGCAGGGCACCGATGTGCCAGTGGCCAAAATGTACTGCCTGTGCGAAGACGAAAGCGTGATTGGACGCGCCTTCTATGTGATGGAGTTTGTCGAAGGCCGCGTGCTCTGGGACCAGGCCCTGCCCGGCATGACGAATGCCCAGCGCGCCGAAATTTATACCGAGATGAACCGCGTGATCGCCGCGCTGCACAAGGTGAAGTTTGCCGAGCGCGGTTTGGCCGACTACGGCAAACCCGGCAACTACTTCGAGCGCCAGATCGGACGCTGGAGCAAGCAGTACACCGCCTCCTTCTCGCAGCCCATCCCCGAGATGGACCAGCTGATGGCCTGGCTGCCGGCCAACATACCGGCCAGCGCGCGTGACGAAGGCATGGTCTCCATCGTGCATGGCGACTTCCGCCTCGACAACCTGATGTTCCACCCGACCGAACCGCGCGTGCTGGCGGTACTCGACTGGGAGCTGTCCACGCTGGGCCATCCGCTGGCCGACTTCAGCTACCACTGCATGGCCTGGCACATCCCCCCCGGCGCCTTTCGCGGGATCGGCGGCCTGGACGTTGCCAGCCTGGGCATCCCCAGTGAGGCCGAGTACATCCGTCTGTACTGCGCGCGCACCGGTTTTGCCAGCCCGGAACTGATCAAGGCCGACTGGAATTTTTACCTCGCCTACAACCTGTTCCGCCTGGCCGCGATTTTGCAGGGCATCGCCAAGCGGGTTGAAGCCGGTACCGCCGCCAGCGCCCAAGCCGTCGCGTCCGCCAAGGGCGCGCCGCAGCTCGCGCGCATGGCATGGGACTTTGCTCAAAAAAGCCAATCTGATACATGACCCCCACGCTTGTCGCTTCGCTTACGGCGCTGCCCCCCGAGGGGGCTAATTTTCCTTGGGGCGGCCCTGCGGAAAATTGCTTGCCCGACTAACAAAATCGTTTACCCAGGAGATAACAATGGATTTCAACTACACCCCCAAAGTCCAGGACATGCAGGCCCGCCTGCTGGCCTTCATGGACCAGCATGTGTACCCGAACGAGGCGCGTTTCTTCCGCGAAATTGCCGAGAACCGCGCCAAGGGCAATGCCTGGATTCCGACGACCATCATTGAAGAGCTCAAGCCCAAGGCCCGCGCCGCCGGCTTGTGGAATTTGTTCCTGCCGCACTCGCCACGCGCACCCGAGGGGCTGTCCAATCTGGAATACGCACCGCTGTGCGAGATCATGGGACGTGTACCTTTTGCGCCCGAAATTTTCAACTGCTCGGCACCTGACACCGGCAACATGGAAACCATTGCGCGTTATGGCTCGGAGGCCAACAAGGACCGCTGGCTGGAACCGCTGCTCAAAGGCGAGATTCGCTCAGCCTTCCTGATGACCGAGCCCGAAGTGGCTTCGTCGGATGCCACCAACATCCAGTGCCGCATCGAACGCGACGGCGACGACTACGTGCTCAACGGCCTGAAATGGTGGTCGTCCGGCGCCGGCGATCCGCGCTGCGCGATCTACATCGTCATGGGCAAGACCAACCCCGACGCGGGCCGCCATGAGCAGCAATCCATGATTCTGGTGCCGGCCAACACGCCGGGCATAGAGGTGATTCGCCCGCTCAGCGTGTTCGGCTACGACGACGCGCCGCACGGCCACATGGAAGTGCGCCTGACCAATGTGCGGGTGCCGGTGGGCAACATGCTGTTGGGGGAAGGCCGGGGTTTCGAAATTGCCCAGGGCCGCCTTGGCCCCGGACGCATCCACCACTGCATGCGCAGCATCGGCATTGCCGAACGCGCGCTCGAACTGATGTGCAAGCGCCTGAACACCCGCGTGGCTTTCGGCAAGCCGGTGGCGCGCCAGTCGGTCTGGCACGAACGCATTGCCGACGCACGCTGCATGATTGACCAGGCCAGACTGCTGACCTTGAAAGCCGCCTACATGATGGACACGGTCGGCAACAAGGTGGCCAAGGCCGAGATCGCGATGATCAAGGTGGTGGCCCCCAACATGGCCTGTCAGATCATCGACTGGGCGATCCAGGCGCACGGCGGCGGCGGTGTCTCCGACGACTTCCCGCTGGCCTATGCTTATGCGCACCAGCGCACCTTGCGCCTGGCCGACGGCCCGGACGAGGTGCACCGCGCCTCGCTCGCCAAGCTGGAGCTGGCCAAACACCTGGCCATGCCGGGCGAGATAGAGATGCCGATCACGCGCGGCAGTTGAGTCTCAAGACGCTATAAGTTTTATAGCTGCTGGCGCCTGCCCCTCAAGGGCTGGCGCCATTTTTTATGGCAAGGCGCCGGCGGCAACCTGCTGCCGTGCAGCGGCGCTGATCATAGGGAAATATCGGGCTTCGCACTGGCGAGAGCGGCCTCGCAGGCGCTGGTGAAAATCACCGCAGCATGCTGCAAGCTGGCGATGTCCCCCGCGTTGTACTGCATGCGCAGGTAACACTTGCCGCGCAGCAGCATGAGGATAAACGGCGTCTGCGCGTCCACGCCCGGTTGCGGCCAGTGCAGGAGCAGCTCTGCCAGGTTGCCGTCGATCCAGGCGAGCGCGTGGTCGCGTTGATCGGCCAGCACGGTGTAGCGCTCCCAGAAATCCGGCACCAGACTGCTCCAGCCGAATTCTTCATACATCGCCAGCCATCGCATTTCTTCTGGCAGACTGGGATCGGCGGTGGTTTGCAGCGTGTCGGTGTAAATCGCATAGGCCCGCTTTTCCAGCGTTTCCTTGAGCGGCCGACTCATGATCAGCACCGACATGTCGCCATCAATACCCAACTCGGCCCGGGCACGCAGCTCTTCACCACGGATGTAGTCGCGCGATGCGGCGCCGCTTTCGAGTTTCCAGGGTTTGCCGCGAATTTTCCCGCTGAGCACCAGACCCTGGCCTTTTTCCGGACCGGAGTAACTGAAGCCATGGGTGCCAGCCCACTCGGACACCGCGTCGGCGCGCACCACCTCACGGGGCGCGGCACTCGACACAAAGACTTTCTTCAGGCGCTCAAACATGATTCGGGCATTTCTTTACGGTCCTTCAAACATCATAGTTCCAAAGGCCGGATTCATGCTTTCAGCCTACGCTGGCCAGCTGGCCACTGCGCGAAATTTGCTGCCACCGGTCCCCGAGTCCAACAAGCCGCCTGGCTTCAGGCTATAATCTTGGACTTGGCGGAGTGTGGCGCAGTCTGGTAGCGCACCTGGTTTGGGACCAGGGGGTCCAAGGTTCGAATCCTTGTACTCCGACCATCGAATCATCCAAAAAAGCTCACTTCAGTGGGCTTTTTTCGCATCTGCGTTTACATTCTCCGTATCCGCTTTTCTGCCCGTAGCTCAGTTGGATAGAGCATCAGCCTTCTAAGCTGAGGGTCGGGGGTTCGATCCCCTCCGGGCAGACCAGAATGAAAAAACCCCGAAGCAAAAACTGCATTCGGGGTTGTGCCGGGGCCCTGTGGCCAGGCCTTGATCAGAGCTTCACGTATTCGTATTCCACCGCGTTGGCATTGATGCCACGATCCGGCGGTGCGATCCAGCCAGCCATCTTGCCGGGCTCGGTCACGCGGTGCATCAGGCTGTGGATGTAGGTCTTGTCGGCGTCGTTAGGCAGCCAGTCGTCTTTCCGGGCGGTGAACTCAGCTTCGCTGAGCGGATTGCCTTGCGGGTCGGTGTGCACGCCGGCCCAGGCGCCAACGCTGCGGCGGAAACGCGTGTTCGGCAGGCTCAGCTCAAAGTCCACACCGGCGCGTTTGATCGCCATGTTCCAGCGCGTGACGCCGACATTGCAATCCTTCACGTATTCGAGGCGCGTGATCTCGTTCATGCCGTTGCGCGTTGAAATCGTTTCATTTTTCAAACCACCCTTGCCGTCGGGTACCTGGATGGTCATTTCGCTTTCGAGTTCGACGTGGTCGGCGAACTTGGCTTCATCCGGTCGGCCCTTGATGCCGTTGCTGAAATAGTTGGCGGCGTTGGACGAGGCTTCCGAGCCGAACAGGTCCAGCGAGGAGGTGAACCAGAAGTTCATGAATTTCTGGATGGTCGGCAGGTCGATCACGCCGGCCTTGCGCAGGGTATCGACGTTGTCGGTGTCCAGTTCCTTCATCACTTCCAGCGTGCGCTTGATGACGCGGCCTATGCCGGTCTCGCCGACAAACATGTGATGCGCTTCCTCGGTCAGCATGAAACGCGTGGTGCGCGCCAGCGGGTCGAATGCGCTTTCGGCAAAAGACTTGAGCTGGAACTTGCCGTCGCGGTCGGTGAAGTAGGTGAACATGAAGAAACTCAGCCAGTTGTCCATGGGCTCGTTGAAGGTGCCCAGGATGCGCGGCTTGTCGGCGTCGCCACTGTGGCGCGTCAGCAGCTCTTCCGCCTCTTCGCGGCCGTCGCGGCCAAAGTGGGCGTGCAGCAGGTAAACCATGGCCCAGAGGTGGCGCCCTTCTTCGACATTGACCTGAAACAGGTTGCGCAAGTCGTACAGTGAAGGTGCGGTGTGGCCCAGCAGGCGTTGCTGCTCGACAGAGGCCGGCTCGGTGTCACCCTGGGTCACGATCAGGCGGCGGAAGGCGCTGCGGTACTCGCCCGGCACTTCCTGCCAGACGTCCTGGCCCATGTGGTCGCCAAAACCGATCTTGCGGTTTTCTTCCTTGTCCGCCAGAAAAATGCCCCAGCGGTAGTCCGGCATGGGTGTATAGCCGTAGCTGGCCCAGCCGGACGCGTCCACGCCGACGGCGGTGCGCAGGTAGACCTCTTTCGCGTTGAAGTCGCTGGGGCCCATCTCGTCCCACCAGCTCATGAAGGCCGGTTGCCAGTGCTCGAGCGCGCGCTGCAACTGGCGGTTCTCGGCGAGGTTGACATTGTTGGGGATCAGGGCCTGCAGGTCGATGGTAGACATGATGATTTCCTTAAAAATATCCGTTCGGGCTGAGCTGGGCCAAGCCCCTCGTCATTCGCACCAGCACTTCGACAGGCTCAGTGCGAACGGTCTAAAAAATTAGATTCTTTTCCAGTCAAACTTGGCTTTTTTGCCGGTGCCGAAGAGTTTCAAGGCGCCGTCTTCACCGACCGCATTCGGGCGAATGAATATCCAGTTCTGCCAGGCGCTGAGGCGGCCGAAAACACGCGTTTCCATGGTCTCCTTGCCGGGGAAGCGCAGCGAGGCTTCCATGCCTGTCATGGCGTCGGGCGACATCGAAGCGCGCTCTTCCAGCATGATGCGGATCTCATCCATCCAGTCGATGTCGTCGGGGGTCAGAGTAACCAACCCCAATTCCAGCGCCTGATCGGCGCGCAGCTTGCTGTCGCCCAATTTTTCAAGCTGGTTGATGGTGGCTGCGTCTTCGTAGAAACGCGTCTGCAGGCGGGTCAGGCCGTTCACCGCCGGGAACCAGCCGAAGTTGGCCGGACTCAACTGCAGCGCGGGCGCGGCATCGGGAGAGTCGGGCAGGTCCAGCATGTAAATGCGGTCGCAGGCCAGTGCCAGTTCGTAAAACGTGCCTGCAAAACACGAGCCGGCATCGACCAGCGCAATCAGCGAGCGGCTGGTCACGTCGATGCGGGCCAGCGTGCGGCGCAGCGCGCCCGTGGTTTCCCTGACCAGCCAGTGGTCCTTCAGTTTGGCCAGCACCTCGTCCATGCGAATCACCTGACCGGCGTCACCAGTCGTTTTGATCACCCAGGTGCCGACTTCGAGTTCGTTGGTGCGCAGGTTCAGGATGGCGTCGTCGAGTTCGCGCTGCAGCTTGAGCGGGTACCAGTTGGCACCTGCGGCTTCAATGGCTTCAGGTGTGGACTCGATCGCAGCGGCCGGAGCCTTGATGGTAAGGGTGGCGATACGTGTGGCCCTGTCCACCAGGGCGTCCACCACGCTGTAGTGGTAACCGGCATCGTCAATTAACACCTTCAGCGCCGTCAGCTCAATGCCTTTTGAGCCTGCAGCCCTTGTGGACTGTGCGCGCAGTGCTTCTATTTCAGTAGCAAGCAAGACGCCGAACTGCTGCGGCTTGGCAAACGCATCGATCAGTTTCCAGTCTTTCGCGCGGTCGGCTCGCACGCCTTCGCTGGTGGTGCAGAAGATGTCGGCCAGGTCGCGGCGCACCTTGCGCTTGTCGGTCACGCGGGTCAGGCCGCCGGTGCCTGGCAACACGCCGAGCAGCGGCACTTCAGGCAGGCTCACGGTGCTGGAGCGGTCATCGACCATGACGATGCGGTCGCAGGCCAGGGCCAGCTCGTAGCCACCGCCGGCACAGGCGCCGGTCACAGCCGCAATCGCCTTGAGGCCGTCATGGCGTGAAGAGTCTTCCAGGCCGTTGCGGGTTTCGTTGGTGAACTTGCAGAAGTTGACCTTCCAGCCGTGGGTGGACAGGCCCAGCATGTAGATGTTGGCGCCCGAGCACCAGATTTTTTCCTTGCCAGACTCGAACACCACTACCTTGACGGATGGATGCTCGAAACGGATGCGGTTAATCGCATCATGCAGCTCGATGTCCACGCCCAGGTCGTAGCTGTTGAGCTTGAGCTTGTAGCCGGGCTTGATGCCGCCGTCTTCATTGATGTCGAGCTTCAGGCGCGCAACGTCACCCTCGACGGAAAGCGTCCAGTGCTGGTATTTGCTGGGGTGGGTGGCAAAGCTCACGAGCTCGCGCTCCTGGCCTTCAATCATCTGTTTGAACAACAGCGGTTCGGTCATGGCGTTCATGGGGCGGTCTCCGTTAATTTCATTCAGGTCCGTTCGCCCTGCGCTTGCCCTTCGACAAGCGCAGGATGATCGGAGCTAGGGGCTTCGACAGGCTCAGCCCGAACAGTAGTGGGTGGAACAGCACGTTCCATGTCTTTGAGGCTTTGCTTGAGCGTGCGGGCCGAGGTGTCCACCACCGCGTCTGCGCGTGCGTACAGGCTTTCGCGGCTGGCCAGAATGCGGCGCAGGTCTTCCATGGCCTCTTGTGTGGCGCCGCGTGTGCTGTCGAAGGGCCGCATATCACCCTGCGCCACCACCCTTGCCATGTGCTCTTCCGGGCTGGCCTTGAGCCAGACGCAGTAAAAGCGGCTTTGGAGCAGGTCAAAGGTTTCCCGCTCGCTGACAATGCTGCCGCCCGTGGTCATCACCACGCCAGAAACATGCTCTTCGGCAATGCGAAACAGCGCCCGGCGCTCGTAGCGTCGATAACCAGCCTGTCCGTGCAACAGCAAAATTTCATTCATGCTGGTACCGGCTTCGCGCTCAATCTCACGGTCCAGCTCGACAAAAGGCACGCCGCGCGCGCCAGCCAGCTTCAGTCCCAGGGTAGATTTGCCAGCGCCGCGCAGCCCTATCAGCGCAATGCGCCGCTCGCGGCCCTGTGCATCGCCCAGGCCGAAGGTGCTGCCCAGCAGCCCGTAAGCCTGATCCAGCTGGGTGTCGTCCAGCCGTCCGAGCAGGCTTTGCACGCGCGCCAGCGCGGGCCGGGGCGCATCCTGCAGCAATTCCAGAATGGAAATATTCAGCGCGCGGGCGGCAGCTTCGAGCGAGTTGATGGACACATTGCCCTTGCCGCTTTCAACATCCGCCAGAAAACGCTCACTCAGGCCCGAATCACTTGCCAGTGCTTTGCGTGTCATGCCGCGCCGCGCACGCCAGGCCCGTACACGGGCGCCAAGCTCGCTGAGCGTGACATTGCTGGCCAGTTCGGTCATGGTTTCTACGTAGGGCATCGAATATTTGAAAAAAGTTTGCGCTGGATCAATATTGCACTATACTTCACTTCATTCGATTGTCAAGCAGTTTATTGCATCTTTTTTCACGGAGACCCTTGATGAAGCTCAAAATCCTGGTGGGTACCATGACCAGCACCGCCGACTATGTGGCTCAAGCCATTCAGATGGATTGCGCCGATCTGGTCCCGGAGATCGAGGTGCAGCTGATGGACGGCCTGTCCATCAGCACCTTTGATGCTGCGCCAGAAGAAGATGCAATATATCTCATATGCAGCTCCACATACGGCCAGGGCGATGTGCCTGACAACGCCCGTATGTTGTACGACTCGCTGGACAGCGAACCCCGGTTTCTGGGCCATGTGCGTTACGGCGTGATTGCGCTGGGCGATCGCACCTACCTGCAAACCTTCTGCTTTGGCGGCAAAAAATTTGACGAACGCCTGCAAGGCCTGGGGGCACAGCGTATCGGTGAAGTCTGGTGCCACGACGCCAGCAGTGGCACCCTGCCCGAGACCGAGGGCGCCGAGTGGTGCCGGCAGTGGCTGACCACGGTTCTGGCCAGCACCGACCACACCGAGACCACCACCTGAATTTTTAACGACAAAACAAGCCTCCATCTCAAGCCCTGCGGGCGCAAGCAGCTATAAAAAGAGAGCATCCGGAGACCCCAATGAAACTGAGCAGCGCCGACCACAGTGTCAGCCCACCCCGGGTGGACATTCCGCGCGCGTACAACGCCGCCCACGACCTGCTTGAGCGCAATGCCAGCCGCAGCGGCAAAGTTGCATTCATCGACGCCGCCAGCGGCGTTACGCTGACTTATGGTGAACTGAGCGACCAATCGCATCGTTTTGCCAATGCACTGCGGGCGCAAGGTTTTGCACCCGAGAGCCGCGTGCTGCTGGCGATGCTGGACACGGTTGAATGGCCGGTGGCTTTTCTGGGTTGCATTCTGGCGGGCGTGGTACCGGTGGCGGCCAACACACTGCTGACCACGCCGGACTTTGACTTCATGCTGCGCGACTCCCGGGCCCAGGGCCTGATCGTGTCAGATGCCCTGCTACCTGCATTTCAGCCGCTGATTGGCCAGATAGCCGGCCTGCGCACCGTGATTCTGGCTGGCACCACCGAGGATTCAACATCAAATATGGTGCTGGCCCATATGGTACGTGCGCAAGCAGCTACCAAAATCGTAGCGCCCACCTGTGCGGACGACGCCTGCTTCTGGCTGTACTCCAGCGGCTCGACCGGTACACCCAAGGGCACGGTGCATCTGCACAGCCACCTGATTCAGACCGCAGAGTTGTACGGGCGCGCTGTACTGGGAATCAAGGAGTCGGACCTGGTGTACTCAGCCGCCAAACTGTTTTTTGCCTATGGCCTGGGCAACGGGTTGACTTTTCCGATGAGTGTGGGCGCCACCACCATCCTGCTGCCGGCTCGGCCCACACCTGCTGCTGTTTTCGGCATTCTTGAAAAACACCAGCCCACCATCTTCTACGGCGTACCCACTTTGTACGCGGCCCTGCTGGCCGACCCTGCCCGTCCCCCGGCGGCAAAACTCAGCCTGCGGGTCTGCACGAGCGCCGGGGAGGCCCTGCCGGCAGAGATAGGCCGCAAATGGACAGCCGAATATGGCTGCGAGATTCTGGACGGCATCGGCTCGACCGAAATGCTGCATATCTTCCTGAGCAACCGGCCCGGTGAAGTGCGATACGGCACGACGGGCAAGGCGGTGCCCGGTTATGCCCTGCGTATTGTGGGCGATGCCGGCCAGGAATGCGGCGTCGGCGAAGTCGGTGAGTTGCAGATTGCAGGCCCCAGCTCGGCCCTGATGTACTGGAACAACCGCGCAAAAACCAAAGCCACCTTTGCCGGCGACTGGACGCGCAGCGGCGACAAATACACCGTCGATGCCGACGGCTACTACACCTACAGCGGTCGCAGCGACGACATGCTCAAGGTAGGGGGCATCTACGTCTCGCCGTTTGAAGTGGAAGCCTGCCTGATGACGCATCCCGCGGTGCTCGAAGTGGCGGTGATCGGTTTGGCCGACGCCGACCAACTGGTCAAGCCCAAAGCCTACGTCGTCCTCAAAACGGGGCAGTCGGCCTCGGCAGCAGACCTCCAGGCACACGTCAAGCAACAACTGGCACCCTACAAATACCCGCGCTGGATCGAGTTTGTGGACGAACTGCCCAAAACCGCGACCGGCAAAATCCAGCGCTTCAAATTGCGCCAGGGCGCCGCGAGCTAAAAAGCTGGCAGGGTAATTGCTTTAGATGTAAACAATTTAATCTTCAATCTCGGGTTTTTCACTAGGGTCATTTCACCCGCTGGCCCTTACCATTTGTACCAGCGCACGCATCCCTTGACGTTTTCAACTAGGAGTTATCCATGACATCACGCCTTCCTTCACGCCGCCTGATCCTGAGCCAAAGTGCGGCCGTTATTGGTGCGGCCTCATCCGGCCTGCTGCTCCCCCAAATGGTGCGGGCGCAATCGGGCAAGGTGCGCGTGGGTTTCATGCTGCCCTATACCGGCACATTCGCCCAATTGGGCGTGGCGATTGAAAACGGTTTTCGCCTGGCCATCGACCAGCAAGGTGGCAAACTTGGTGGCCGCGAGATTGAATACTTCAAGGTGGACGACGAGTCCGATCCGTCCAAAGGAATTGAAAACGCCAACAAGCTGGTGCAGCGCGACAAGGTGGATGTACTGGTTGGCACCGTTCACTCCGGCGTGCAGATGGGCATCCAGAAAGTTGCCCGCGACTCCGGCGTTCTCAGCCTGATCCCCAACGCCGGCGTGCATGCCGCCACACGCGGGCTGTGTGCACCCAACGTGTTCCGCACGTCCTTCAGCAACTCGCAACCGACGCGCGCGCTGGGCCAGGCCATGGTTGCCAAGGGCCACAAAAAAGCCGTCTGGATCACCTGGAAGTACGCAGCTGGAGACGAGGCTTTTGAGGGCTTCAAGGAAAGCTACACCGCGGCCGGCGGCACGATCATCAAAGAACTGGGCCTGCCTTTCCCACAAGTCGAATTCCAGGCGCTTCTGACCGAAATCGCCGCCCTCAAGCCCGACGCTGTTGCCTGCTTCTTCGCTGGTGGCGGTGCAGCCAAGTTCATCCGCGACTATGCCGCTGCGGGCCTCAAGGACAAAATTCCACTGTATGGCTCTGGTTTTCTGACCGAAGGCGTGCTCGACGCTGCCGGCCCTGCAGCCGATGGCATCGTGACCACCATGCATTACAGCGACTCGCTCGACACGCCTCGCAACAAGGCGTTCCGCCTGGCCTACGCCACCGCCTTCCGCAGCCAGCCCGATGTGTACGCGGTGCAGGGTTACGACACCGGCCTGCTGCTGGCCCAGGGCGCCAAGGCGGTCAAGGGCGACTTCAACAGCAAACCGGCGCTGTACAAAGCACTGGAGTCTGCCGTGATCGACAGCCCGCGCGGCAAGTGGACCATGAGCAAGTCGCACAACCCGGTGCAGGACATCTACCTGCGTGTGGTCGAAAACAAGGAAAACAAAGTCATTGGCGTGGCCGCCAAAGCGCTGGCCGACTCTGGCGCCGGCTGCAAGATGGGCTGATTTTCTTCGCTTCAAAATGGGAGGTTTCGGGCCTCCCATTTTTTTTGCCTTGTTTCGCAGCAACGCCTTCACTTCCCACCATGACCCTCACCACCTACTTTCTCTACCTTGCGGCAGTGGCGCTGCTGATCCTCACACCCGGTCCGACCATGCTGATGTGCATGACGACCTCGCTGAACCATGGCGCGCGAAAAGCCATGACTTCTGCGGCTGGCAGTGTCAGCGCGGTGTTGGGCGTGATGCTGCTGTCAGCGCTTGGCCTGGGCGCGCTGCTGGCGGCGTCTGAAACTGCGTTCACGGTGGCCAAGGTGGTCGGAGCGACCTACCTGATTTATCTGGGTATCAAGACATTCCGTAGTGATGCAGCAGTGCTGCGCTCTGATGAAGGCATGACTGAAATACCTCGCCGTTCGTTTTTTCTACGGGGTTTTCTGGTCGGCGCCAGCAACCCGAAAGCCGTGCTGTTTTTTGCCGCGTTTTTCCCCCAGTTTCTGAATCCCGCTGCACCGTTTGTGCCGCAGTTCGCCATCCTGGCCCTGACTTTCATGGCGTTTGAGTTGAGCGTGCTGAACGCCTGCGCACTGGGTGTGTCGCGCCTGGCTCCGCTGCTGCGTTCCAGCCGAGCTGTACGCTGGTTCAACCGCGTTTCTGGCGGGCTGTTTGCCTTGATGGGCGGCCTCTTGCTGCTGACACGCCGGCAAGCCTGACCGCACCCCATGGATCTCGCCAACTTCCTCATCCAGCTGCTCAACAGTGTGCAGTACGGCCTGCTGCTGTTCATGCTGGCCGCCGGCCTGACGCTGATCTTCGGCATCATGGGCGTGGTCAACCTCGCACACGGCAGCTTTTACATGCTGGGCGCCTACCTGGCCTGGTCGCTCAGTGCGTATTTCGGCAGCCTCACGCTGGCCATCCTTGGGGGCGCAGCGTTATCGGCCATTTTCGGGCTGGCGCTGGAGTGGCTGCTGTTTCGCCACTTCTACCACCGCGACCACCTCGACCAGGTCTTGTTGACCTTTGGCCTGATCTACATCTTTGAAGAACTGCGCTCCATCCTCTGGGGCGACGACGTGCACGGCGTGCCGATTCCCGAGCTGCTCGGCGCTTCGATTCCGCTGACCGAGAACCTGTCTTACCCGGTCTACCGTCTCTTCATGTCGGGCGTGTGTATTGCGCTGGCGCTGGGTCTGTATCTGCTGATCTCCAAAACCCGCCTTGGCATGAAAATCCGTGCCGGTGCCTTCAACCGCGAGATGGCCGGCGCGCTGGGCATCAACATCAAGCTGATCCATGCGGTGGTTTTTGCGCTCGGTGTCACCCTGGCCGCAGTAGCCGGCATGATTGCCGCGCCTGTCGCAAGCGTCTATCCCAACATGGGATCGCAAGTGCTGATCATGTGTTTTGTGGTCGTGGTGATCGGGGGCATCGGCTCGGTGCGCGGCGCCATGATTGCCGCGCTGCTGGTCGGTCTGGTGGATACCTTCGGCAAGGTGCTGCTGCCGCAGGTGGCCGGCATGCTGGTGTACATGCTGATGGCAGCAGTGCTTCTCTGGAAGCCTGAAGGGCTGTTCAAGCAATGAGCACGATGAAAGCCAACCTCGAAGTCCTGCCGCGCGGCGTGCAGGTGGCGCTGGCGCTCGGTCTGATTGCCCTTGTCGCCTTTCCGTTCACAGGCACCGATTTTTACGTGCAAATGGTCACGCGCATGATGATCATGGCGATTTTTGCCATGAGTCTTGACCTGTTGCAGGGTGTCACCGGCCTGGTGTCGCTCGGCCATGCGGCCTACTTTGGCCTGGCTGGTTATGCGCTGGCCTTTCTGACGCCACAGGGCGAAGCGGTCAGCCTGTGGTGGACCCTGCCGCTGGCAGTACTGGCCTCGGGCCTGGCGGCGCTGATCATCGGTTTTTTTGTGGTGCGCACCCACGGCATTTATTTCATCATGGTGACGATGGCGTTTGCACAGATGGTGTTTTTCCTGTTTTTTGACAACAAGGTGCTGGGTGGCTCTGACGGGCTGTACATCAACTTCAAGCCCGACGTAGCGCTGTTCGGCTGGGTGCCTTTCTCGTGGTGGGATCTGGAGAACAAACGCACCCTGTACTACTTCACGCTGGCGGTCCTGCTGCTGGTCTACGCCTTTCTGCGCCGTCTGCTGTGGAGTCCGTTTGGCCGCGCACTGGCCGGCATCCGTGTCAACGAGCATCGCATGCGCGCCATGGGCTTTGGCACCTTCCGCTACAAACTGAGCGCTTTCACGCTGGCCGGTGCACTGGCCGGTCTGGCCGGGTATCTGTGGGGTACACAAACCGGGTACATCAACCCGGAATTGATGGGTTTTCACATGAGCGCGCACGGCATCATGATGGTGATCCTGGGCGGCATGGGCAACTTTGCCGGCGCCATCGTCGGTGCCTTTGCATTTGAGTACCTGCTGCATGTGTTCAAGGACTTGCCGCAGGTCGGTAGCGTCAACCTGGGCAAACACTGGCAGCTGTGGATGGGTCTTTTTATTGTGCTGCTGGTGACATTTGCGCCGCGCGGCATTCTGGGGCTGGTCGAACGTTTTGGCAGAAAAAAAAGGTGCCGGCGATGAGTGAGGTCCTGCTCTCGGCGAAAAACCTGACCAAACGTTTCGGCGGTCTGGCCGCTGTGAACGATGTGTCCATCAATTTGCAGCGCCGGCAGATCCACGCGGTGATCGGCCCCAACGGCGCTGGCAAATCCACCTTGACCAACCTGCTGTCTGGAGATTTGCTGCCCACATCCGGCTCGGTGCAACTCGGCGACACAGATATAACAGGCTGGAGCCCCGAGAAAATCTCGCGCCAGGGCCTGGGCCGCAGTTACCAGAAAACCAACATCTTCCTGCCCTTCAGCGTCTGGGACAACGTGCGCCTTGCGGCCCAGTCGCGCCAGCCGCATGCAGCGCGCTGGTTTAGCCCTGCTACTGATTTCATAGCTGTCAATACAAACGCAGAAAGGGCCATTGAGCTTTCTGGCCTTGAACACCGGAAGAGCGCCATTGCCGGCACCATCAGCCACGGCGAGCAGCGCCAGCTTGAGATCGCCATGACGCTGGCGACCGGGCCGCAGGTGTTGCTGCTCGACGAACCATTGGCCGGCATGGGTGTGGCCGAGGCCGAACGCATGGTGGCCCTGCTGCTCACACTCAAGGCCGAGCACGGAATCCTGCTGGTGGAGCACGACATGGACGCCGTCTTTGCGCTGGCCGACCGGCTGACCGTCATGGTCAACGGGCAGGTGATTGCCAGTGGCACACCGGCCGAGATTCGCGCTGACGCCGGCGTGCAGGCCGCTTATCTGGGGGAAGAACACTGACCTGCTCCCTTTCCCACTGGGAGAGGGCTGGGGTGAGGCAGCAATTATGCAGAACCTGATCGAAGCTAAAAACATCCACACCTATTACGGCGCCAGCCATATCCTGCGCGGCATCAACTTTTCCGTCGCGCGCGGGGAAACCATAGGCCTGATGGGCAGAAACGGCATGGGCAAAAGCACTTTGCTCAAAAGCATCATGGGCCTGGTCAAGCCACGTTCCGGCACGGTGGACATCATCGGCAAGCCGATGGCGGGCCGCGCGCCTTACGAAATTTCCCAGCTCGGCATTGCCTACGTACCCGAGGGCCGCGGCATCTTCGGCAACCTCAGTGTGGTCGAAAATCTGAAGATGGCGGCACGCGCTGGAACCCGGGGTCAGCGCGACTGGACCTATGAGCGTGTGCTGGAGACCTTTCCGCGCCTGAAAGAACGCCTGGGCCACGGTGGCCAGCAACTCAGTGGTGGCGAGCAGCAGATGCTCACCATAGGCCGGGCGCTCATGACCAACCCCGACGTGCTGATTCTCGACGAGGCGACCGAAGGGCTGGCCCCGCTGATTGCCCGCGAGATCTGGCGGATATGCCAGCTGGTGCGGGAAACAGGCATCAGCAGCGTGATTGTCGACAAAAACTGGAAACACGTCACCCGGATCACCGACCGCAACGTCATCCTGGTCAAGGGTGAGGTGGTGTTTGAAGGCAGCTCTGCCGAGCTGCATGCACGGCCAGAGCTGCTGACGCAATACCTCGGTGTCTAGCCGCACACCGGAGGGCAAACACTGAATCGACAAAGCCCGCCCTGCATGGCATCATGACTTACCCGGTGCTGCGCCGGCTTAACCGTACATATTGGTGACCGCATCGAACTGAAAGGCTACATTCATGCGTTGGCCCTGGCAAGTTGATGCAGCCTCTCCGCCATACCAGCGGCCCTCGGGCTCTCCACAGCCATCCATTGTCCGGCCCATCGCATGGCTGGTAGCCGGGCTGCTCATCGTATCGGCCTGCGCCATTGCCATCGCGCTTTATTACCTTCGCGGCGAAGCCCTGCGTTCGGGCGAAGTCCTGACCGAGTCACTGGTTCAGGTGATTGAAGAGCAGACCAGCCGCACCTTCCAGACGGTGGATCAGCGCCTGCAGCTTGCGGCCAGCCAGCTGCGTGCCCTGCAGGTTGAAAAGAAGCTTGACGAAAACTCGGCCCGGGCCATGCTGCGTGAGCAACTCAAGGCCCTGCCCTTCGTACGTGCCATCTGGGTGCTGGACGCTGAAGGCCACATCCTGTTTGACTCGGACACCGGCAACATTGGCGTCGCTCTGGGCGACCGCGAGTACTTTCAGATCTACCAACAACAACCGGCTACCCAGTTCCACCTCAGCGCCCCTGTACGCAGCCGCACGACGGGCACCTGGCTGATCAGCGCGTCCAGGCCGCTGCACGCCAGTGGAGAGGTATTTTCCGGGGTGATTGTGGCCGCCGTTGAGCCGCCCTACTTCGACAAGCTCTGGCGCGGGATCAACCTCGGCGAAGGCGGCGCGATTGCGCTGTTTCGCAAAGACGGCGCGCTGATGATCCGCAGCCCCATGGACGAAGCAGCCATGGGCAAGGCTTTCCCCGAACTGCCTCTTTTCCTGGAGCTTGCCAAAAACCCGCAAGGCACCTACACCACCACCAGCGTCTTCGACAGCCGTATTCGCATGGTCGCCTACCGCGGGCTTGAACCTTACCCCGAGCTGGTGGTCCTGGTGGGATCGCCCTATGACGAGGTGCTGGCCGCATGGAGGCGTTTCGCCACCCTGACCTGGTTGATCTGGTTCGCCGCAGCGGTGACCGTCACGCTGCTGTCGGTGCTTATTTTCAAGTATGCGCAGCAACGCGAACGCACCGAGTCGCGTTTTCGCCAGCTGGCCCAGGCCATGCCGCAAATCGTATTCATCACCGATGGCAACGGTTTCATGGTTTTCATCAATGACCAATGGACCCATGTCACCGGTCAACCCGTGGAAGCTTCCCTCAATGGGGGCTGGTTCAAGCGTGTGCACCCCGATGACCTGGCGCAGACCATGGAGGATTTTCGCGTCGCCATCGACAGCGGGCAGAGCATGCACAACGAGCATCGCCTGCTGTGCAATGACGGCAGCTACCGCTGGCAACTGGCGCGCGTCCTGCCGAATCGCGACGCCGGCGGGCGCATCATCTCCTGGTACGGCACCTCTACCGACATCGACGAACTGAAACAGGCCGAAGCCGCCCTGCAGGCCAAAACCGGACTGCTTCGCATGGCGGGCCAACTCTCCAGGCTGGGCGGTTGGGCGCTGGAATTGCCCGAGCGTCGATTTATATGGTCCGACGAAGCCTCCTACGTTCTTGAATTGCCCAAGGGCAGCGCACACACGCTTGAGTCGGCCATTGGCCTGTGTGCGCCCCAGTCGCAGGCGCTGGCGACCGCCGCAGCTCAGGCTTGCCTCGACCACGGCAGACCCTTTGACGTCGAGGTGGAGATGCTGACGGGTACGGGCCGCAGCATCTGGGTGCGTTCCATGGGTCAGGTCGTGCGCGACGCCAGCGGTAACATCGTGCGTATGCAGGGCGCGCTACAGGATGTCACCCTGCGCGTCCAGGCAGAGCAGGAAGTCAAGGCCCAGCTGCATACCCTGCAACGCGCCGCCGAAGCGGCCCAGACCATCGGCCGGCACCAGAGCCTGCAAGCGACGATGCACGAAGCCGCGGAACAGGCGCGTGTCATTCTCGGCGCGCGGCAGGCGGTGATCGGCCTGTCGCACAAAGGCAGCCGGGGCGAAAAGGTCACGGCAGTGGCCCCGTCTGCAAATGACGCCAGCCAACGGCGGCTGACCGACAATCCGCAAGCAGTCAGCGCACAAGCCCTGGTCTGCGCCACCAACCGGCCGCGGCGCACGACCCAGGCCGAGCTGATGCCCCACCCCGATGGGCGCGCCTCTGGCAGACCCATGGGACCCATGGGCGCTTATCCGCCAAGCGGCTGGCTGACCGTTCCGCTGACAGGTCGGGAAGGCGCGAACTTCGGCTTTCTGCAACTGTCGGACAAACTGGGCGGCGAATTCACGCAGCAGGACGAATACATCGCCACGGAACTGGCCCAGCTGACCGCCATCGCCATTGAAAACTGCAAACTGCTGGCTGAGGTTCGCAACCTCAACAGCGGCCTGGAGGAAAAAATCACTCAGCGCACCCAGGAGTTGTCCCGCCAGGAGGCCTTGTTCCGGGCATTGGCCGAGCAGGCTCCCCACCCGATCTGGACCATTGACACGCGCGGCCATGCCACCTTCATCAGCCGCGCCTGGTACGAACTTTTTGGCGGTTCGCCACCAGATTGGCACGGCCCAGCCTGGATGGACCTGGTGAAGGAAGATGACCTCGCAGGCATGAAGGACACCTGGAGCGACGTACGCAAAACCCGCGCACCTTACAGCGGTACCCGGCGCCTGCGCGCCAGGGACGGCAGCTACCGCACCATGTCCTACCGCGTATCGCCCGTGCTGAATGACGCCGGCGAGGTGATGTTCTGGGTGGGCATCGACGTGGACATCACCGAGATCAAGGTCATTGAGGCCGCCTTGCGCCAGTCCAACGCAGAGCTGGAAGCGTTCTCCTACTCGGTCTCCCACGACCTGCGCTCGCCCCTGACCACACTCGATGGCTTCAGTCGCCTGCTGGAAAAAGAACTCGGCGACCACGCTTCGGCTCGCGTGCAACACTACCTGTCCCGAATTCAGGCAGGCGCCGGCAAGATGGGTCAGTTGATTGAGGGTCTGTTGATGCTGGCCCATGTGGCACGCCAGGAGCTGCAGCGCGAGCAGATCAACCTGAGCGAGGTCAGCACCGAAATCCTGGAGCGTCTCCAGTCGGCCGAACGCAACCGCCAGGTCACCTTCCATGTGGAGTCGGGTCTGCAGGTCCAGGGCGACAGAAGCCTGATCTGCGCCATCATGGAAAACCTGTTGGGCAACGCCTGGAAGTTCAGCTCGGGCCGAACGCAGGCTGAGATCACGGTCGGCCGCTCCAGCGAGCATGGCGCATTTTTTGTGCGCGACAACGGCGCCGGCTTTGACATGGCTTACGCAGACAAGCTGTTCGGCACTTTCCAGCGTCTGCATGGCGTATCGGAATACCCCGGCACCGGCATCGGCCTGGCCACCGTGGCTCGCGCGATCGGGCGCCACGGGGGCAGGATCTGGGCCGAAGCGGCCCCGGGCGAGGGCGCAAGCTTCTTTTTCACATTGTCGGGCGACGAACTGGACCCCCAGGCTGCCCGGCCAACGTAGACGGAAACCGGCTTTCGCTTCCTTCGCCTGAATTCAGCTCGGTCGCACCCGCCAGAACCGCCGGCATCACATCAGCGGCCGCAACTCGCGCGCCGCATCCAGCAGCAGCGGCAGCAGATCTCGCTGCATCACCTGGGCAGAAAGCCGCTGCGGCGATGCCACCACATTGAGCGCCGCCACGGTTTTTCCCTGCATGTTGCGCAGCGGCACCGCCAGCGCGTGCACGCCCAGTTCGTGCTCTTCCACTGCCAGACAGAAGTCGTCCGCGCGCACCTGCCCCAGCACTGCCCGGAACTGCTTGAGGTCAATGATGGTGCGCGTGGTCAGGCGCGGCAAGCTGCGGCCCTTGAGCCATTGCGTCAGCGCGGTTGGGGGCCTGGCGGCGAGCAGCACCCGCCCGGTGGACGTTGCATGAGCGGGCAGGCGCGCGCCCAGATGCAGGCCATAGGCCAGGATGCGCACGGCGCCGTCCGCACCGCTTTTCCATTCATAACCGCTGCGCCCTACGACCACCACCTCGTCACCGTCGAGCACGCCGGCGGAAAACGACTCCTGGGTCTGCGCGGCCAGCCGGTTCAGCGTCGGTTGCACCGCACGCGGCAAACGCGCCGACGCCAGGTAGCTGCCGGAAAAACGCAACACCTTGGGCGCCAGCCAGTAATAACTGCCATCGGTCTCCAGGTAGCCGAGGTGCGCCAGCGTCAGCAGGTGGCGGCGCGCGGCGGCGCGTGTGATGCCGGCGCGTTCTGCGGCCAGCGTGGCGTTCAAGCGCTGGCGCTGGGTGTCAAAACTCTCCAGTACCGCCATGCCTTTGGCCATGCCTTCGATCAGGTCGGCTTTGGCAATCGCTTTGGCGGACTGCAACACGCCGTTCGCAGGGGTGGACGAGGATGGTGGGCCGCTCATTGCGCGATCATCGCACAAATGACCCGCAGATCGTGCAGCGCCAGTACGTCCGGCGGCTTGCGGGCAGACGCAGGGTCTACGCTATCGGTTCGCCAAAACAAAGCGGAGACAGACATGCGTACCCAGGTAGCCATCATCGGTGCAGGCCCGTCCGGCCTGCTGCTCGGCCAGTTGCTGCACAAGGCCGGCATAGACGCGGTGATTGTCGAGCGCCAGAGCGGCGACTACGTGCTGGGCCGCATCCGCGCCGGCGTGCTGGAACAGGTCAGCGTTGACCTGCTGGACGAAGTGGGTGTCGGCGAACGCATGCACAAGGAGGGCATGGTGCATGGCGGTTTTGACATGCTGTTCAAAGGCGAGCGCCACCGCATCGACATGAACCGGCTGACCGCCGGCAAAAACGTCATGGTCTACGGCCAGACTGAAGTCACCCGCGACCTGATGGACGCACGCCAGGCGGCAGGCCTGACCACCATTTACGAAGCCGGCAACGTGGCTGTGCACGGCTTTGACACGACGAAGCCCCGCGTGACCTACGAAAAAGACGGCCAGACGCATGAGATCGAATGCGACTTCATTGCCGGCTGCGACGGATTTCACGGCGTGTGCCGCGCCAGCGTGCCCGAAGGCGCCATCACCGAGTACGAAAAGGTCTACCCTTTCGGCTGGCTGGGGGTGCTCGCCGACACACCGCCGGTGCACCATGAACTCATCTACGTCAACAGCACACGCGGCTTTGCGTTGTGCTCGCAGCGCAGCCACACACGCAGCCGCTACTACCTGCAGGTACCGCTGACCGACAAGGTCGAGGCCTGGTCGGACGACGCTTTCTGGAACGAACTGCGCCTGCGCCTGGACGTGGGTGGCCGCGAACACCTCGTCACCGGCCCGTCCATCGAAAAAAGCGTTGCGCCTCTGCGCAGTTTTGTGGCCGAGCCCATGCGTTTTGGGCGCATGTTCCTGGCCGGAGACGCCGCGCACATCGTGCCGCCTACCGGTGCGAAAGGACTGAACCTGGCCGCAAGCGACGTGAAATACCTGTCCGGCGCGCTCATTGAGTTCTACGCGGAAAAAAGTGAAGCCGGCATCAACGGCTACTCGGAACGCTGCCTCAGGCGCGTCTGGCGCGCCGAGCGCTTTTCATGGTGGTTCACCAACCTGATGCACAACCTTCCTGAAAACGGCCCCATCGGCCAAAAGCTGCAGGACGCCGAGCTGGACTACATCGTTCATTCGGAAGTCGGTGCGCGCTCGGTCGCCGAAAACTACGTCGGCCTGCCGCTCGATTTCGGCGTTTGAGCCGCAAGTCAGCCAGATGGGCTGAACTGCTGACCCGTTCGCCCTGCGCCTGTCGAAGGGCTCTTCGTCAAGCTCAGAACAGGCTTCGACAGGCTCAGCCCGAGCGTTGGGCGCAATGAATCCCCGCCCCCTTAAAGAGCCTGACGGCCACCTTCGGCCTCATGCACCAGCAGGTCACCCGGCTGACAGTCGAGAAATTCACAGATTTTCAGCAGCGTGTCAAAACGCACACCCTTGACCTTGCCCTGCTTGAGCAAAGACAGGTTGGCTTCGGTGATGCCGACATACGCGGCCAGATCTTTCGACCGGGCTTTGCGCTGGGCCAGCATCACGTCAAGTTTGACGACGATGGACACGGGAAAAGCTCAGACGAACTGTGCATTCTCTTCAGCCAGCGCAACTGCCTTGGCCATCACGGCGGCAATCTGCCAGACCATGCCGGCAAACAGCAGCGTCAGCAACTCATTGCTGCCCAGGCCCATGGCCAGCGCGCGCTGGCCTGCCGGTGCGCCCAACGTCAGCAGCACACTGATGGCCATGGCCACAAAAAAGCCCGCCACCACCGAGGCAAAAACCCCTGCGGCGAAACCACGCAGATAACGCACATTGCGCAGGCTGAAATACTCGCTTTGGGAGAAGCCCGAAAAGCAGCGCATGGCGCAGACCAGTCCGTAGGAGGCGCAAAACACCGGCACCATGCCCAGCGCCACTGCCAGAACGCGCTGCCACAACTCCACTTCCAGCACGGCCACCTGCAGCGTCGACAGGCTGACGCCAGATCGCAGCAGCAAACCCTCGGTCGGAGTGGTCACCAGCTGGTAGAACACTGCCAGCGGCAAGGCCACAGCCAGCAGGGCACAAACCCACGCAAAAGCACTGTTCAGGCGTTGCACATCAGGGCGTGTCAGGGTGCTGGCTGCGAATGCGTTTTTCATGGGATGCCTCGTGGGTCGTGAGGCCTCTATTATGACCATTAATATCTGCAAAACAATAATTAATATCTGTTTTACATGTATTTTTGTCAAATAGAACCAGGCGCGCATGGGCCGCAAAGTCTGGTAAGGTTCCGTACATCCCGATGCTTTGCGCCCCGCTTGCCTACCGACCATCGAGCACCACGATGAACTCACCCGCCTCCGACAAAACCCCTGCCCTGCAAGGCATCCGTGTTCTGAGCCTGGCACTCAACCTGCCCGGCCCTGCCGCGCTGATGCGTTGCCGCCAGATGGGCGCAAGCTGCATCAAGCTTGAGCCGCCGTCCGGCGACCCCATGGGGCTGTACAACCCACCGGCCTACGCCCAACTGCATGAAGGCGTGAAGGTGCTGACGGCTGATCTGAAAACCGAAGCCGGGCAAAAGCTGCTGCACCGCGAACTTGAAAAAACCGACGTACTGCTCACCTCGTTTCGTCCCTCGGCCATCGACAAGCTTGGTCTGAGCTGGAAAAAAATCCACACGCTGTACCCTGCACTGTCTCATGTCGCCATAGTGGGCGCTCCCGGCGCACGCGCCGAGGAACCCGGCCACGACCTGACCTATCTGGCTGAAAACGACCTGGTACCCGGCCTGGAGTTGCCGGCCACGCTGTATGCCGACATGAGTGGTTCGTTGATGGCCAGTGAAGCGGTGCTGCAAGCCGCGCTACGCCGGCAGGAGCCCTACGCCGGCTCGGGCGATCCACATCCCCAGGGCGCCTACAGGGAGGTGGCGCTGTCCGACGCTGCGGCTTACCTGGCGCTGCCGCGCCAATGGGGCCTGACCCAGCCCGGCGGCTCCGTCGGTGGAGCGCATGCCGGCTATCGCATCTACCCCTGCCAGGACGGGCGCGTGGCCGTGGCTGCACTGGAGCCGCATTTTGCAGCCGCCCTGTGTGCCGCAGCCGGTGTGGCGGTGGCTGACATGAAGGCCATGTTTGCCCCGACCACGTACCAGGCCATCGCCGCGTTTTTGCGCACACAGACGCGCGCGCAGCTCGACACGCTGGCGCTGGAGAAAGACATTCCGCTGCACACGCTATCAAACTAATAGCTGGTGGCGCAGGAAGGGAAAGGGCTACAGGCCAATTTGGCCTGAACTTTTCAGGAGCGCGGCTTTTTTCCGATGGCGGTGTCCGCCCGCCTTCCAGGCCGTAGAACCAGGGCGCAGCACCGATTCAAACTGCGCAGCGTGCAGTCAGTCCGCTGCCTCGTCCTTGCGCCCCAACACACCCTCTATCGTGGCCACCAGCTCATCCGGGTCCACCGGCTTGACCAGATGGGCATTAAAACCCGCCAGCGCTGCGGCTTCCTTGTCACGCACCTGGCCATAACCTGTCAGGGCGATCAAGGGGATGGTGCAGGTGAGAGGATCGGCGCGCAAGCCTCGCGCAACCTCGTACCCGTCCATGTCCGGCAGCCCGATATCCATCAGCACCAGATCGGGTTGCACGGCGCGAACCGCAGACAATGTGCTGGCGCCGTCGGTCACCTCGGTCACGTCGTAGTCGAGCATGCGCAGCAGCTCGGCCAGTGTGGCGCGTGCGTCAACGTTGTCCTCGACATAGACGATTTTTCGACCGGCGGGCACGCGCGACGCCGCTGTGGGATTTTCGGCCTGCCTTGCCGGCTCTGCCTGCGGTACGGGAGCGGCCGCAAGGTCAGGCAACCAGAATGAAAAGGTACTGCCCTGCCCCAGACCGTCACTCAGGGCCCGCACCTGGCCGCCATGCAGTTCGACCAGTTGCCGCACCAGCGCCAGGCCAATACCCATGCCGCTTTGCAGGCGGTTGCCCGGGGCCGGCCCCTGGAAAAAGGGCTCAAAAACCCGGTGCAGAAGATCGGACTGGATGCCTGTTCCGGCATCGCGGACGCTCACCACGGCGGCACCCGACTCCTCAGCCACAGCCACCACAATCCTGCCGCCGGCAGGCGAAAACTTCAGTGCGTTGGTCACCAGGTTGTTGACGATCTGCTCAACCCTCGCCCTGTCGGCGTTGACCCACACCGGCGCACTGCGGATGTCAATGACATACCCCTGCGCCCGATCCGTGGTGCGCAGCGCCTCTGCACAATGGGCCACACACTCGGCCAGGTCGAAGGGGCGCCTTTCGAGCATGATCTTGCCCGCCATCAGACGGCTCACGTCCAGCAAGTCGTCGACGATATGTGTCAGGTGTTTGCTCTGCCGGTTGATGATGCCCAGGTAGCGGTCCGTGCGTTCTTTGTCGGGGCCTGCGGTCTCCAGCAAAGCGGTGGCTCCCGAAATGGCGGCCAACGGGTTTCTTAACTCATGGCCCAGCAGGGCCAGAAACTGGTCCTTGGCCTGGTTCTGCGCCTGGGCTGTCTCGCGCGCCAGGGTCTCGTTTTGCAACAAACGCTCACGCTCGGACTCGGCCGCCAGGCGTGAACTGCGCTCGGCCTGGAGCAAAGCACCCGCGTTCACCAGCGCGCCATTGAGCTCCCTCAGCTCGGCAACCGGCGTGCGGCTGGGCCGGGGGCTTTCACCCCGCCCCAGCGCCGCAGCCGCTGCGCGCGCACTGTCAATGGCTGCAATAAACCGGCGACCGAACAGCACCACAGCCGCTATGGCAGTCAGCAGCGCAAAGCCGACGCCCAGCAGAGACAGGTAGACCGCATTGGCCGCTGCCTCTTCAACCAGCGCGACCGGCGCGGCTACCGCAATGGCCCACCCCGTCAACGACGAGTGCATGAAGGCGTCGTAAGACTCGATGCCCTCGTGCGTTGAATGTCGGATCAGGCCATCGGGCGAAGCTGCTGCGGCAGCCACCAGCTCCGGCCTGGCCAGTTTGCCCAAAAACTCATCCCGGCGATGGCTGCGCGAGATGAATTTACCGTCGCGGTCAAACACGGCAACAATCCAGGCGGGCGGCAAATCGACATTGAGCGCCGCTTTTCTCCAGTGATCCACCGAAAATGCCTGCGCCACCACAAACGATTTACCCCCAGCTGCAACGGCCGGCACATAAATCATGGTGACATGTTTCCCGGAAAGCGGCTCCATAAAAAGATCGGTGACCAGCGGTTTTTGGCTGGCAATGACCTGCTTTACCTGCGCCGCTGCAGAGGGCGGTCGCGCGGGACTTCCAGACGGCAGCTGGGTATTGACAAGCTCTGCGCCCGTCTGATCGAACAACAGCGTCCAGACATCGGGCTTCTGGTCCAGAGCGGCCGCCTGCTTGTAAAACTTCTCAAAATCCCGGTCGTTCAGATTTTCAGAGTTTCCCAATGTCTTGAGCGCCGACAACGACCCCTGCACATCGCGATCCACCGTCAGTGCAGTGGCCCGCACCGTCTCGCGCAAGCCGCGCAAGCTTGCTTCGCGCGCGTCCCCGCGGATTTTTTCTATGGCAAAACTCGATGCCAGCAGCACCGGGGCAAGCACGGCCACCGTCATGAGCACAAGCTGAGTACGAATTCGCATGCGGCTATTTTTACATGGCCTTTTTTTAAACCCGTCAACCCGGTCAACCAAGGTGGCGCCCGTGCGACCGGCATCGTCCTGCACCGGATACAAAACCAAACTGCCGGGGCCTGCTCACACCATGGATGCAAGGCGTTGCGGGGAAAGTTTTCGGGCCTGGCTAACAGGCGGGTTGCTGGCACTGGGTGTGTCGCTCGTGTGGCCAGGTTTATAGAGACAAATCGGCCTGAAGCCCTTATTCCACGTGCACAAACAGCTATGAAGAAGATAGCAAATCAGGCCAGACCAGATCAGGGTGCAGGGTTGGCGCGCGCCGCCGGCAAACGCCCCAACACCTTTTCAAGCGCCAGGCCAATGGCGATCAGTCGCCGGTCACTACCGGCCGGCCCGTCCAGCTCCAGCCCGACCGGCATACGGCTGCTGGCGCCCAGGCCCATGGGCAACTGCAGGCCGGGGATACCGGCGTTGCTGCCGGGGTCGGTGTTCTGGATGAACAGGCCGAAGTTCGCCAGGCTGCTGGTCTCGGGGGTCGCCGGCAGCGCGGTGCGCGGCACGGTGGGAAACACCAGCGCGTCCAGCCGCTGGCCGGCGAAGGTGTCGGCATACAGCCTGACCAGCGCGGGCCGATGCACGGCCATTGCGGCCTGGTAAATCGGCGCGGCGTCGACCAGGCCGTTCGGGCCGGGCAGCTTGCGCGGGATCACCAACGCGTCGTAGGTGCCCTTCACATCCGGGCTGGCAATGCTTGCTGCCATCTGGTTGATGCTGATACCGGTGTTGTACCGGGCCAGGTAGGCCACCATGTCGTCGTAGGCTTCGTACAGCGCCACCGGAAAACCCACCTTGCCGTTGAGATCGACCAGCTGGGGCATGGCGACGTCGACCACGGTGACACCGGCCGCCTTCAGCCGGGCCAGCGACGCATCCCAGGCGCCGCGCGTGTCGCTGTCCAGATTGGCCAGGAAGCCGGGTACCACGCCAAGGCGCACCGCTTTGAGGTCCGCAGGCAGCAGTGCGGGCGCGCCGGTGACCACGCGGTCCAGCAACTCCACGTCGGTCATGGCCACGGCCATCGGGCCGGCCGTGTCGCGCGTGTGCGAAATCGGGGCGATGCCGGCCTGCGGGTAACGTCCCATGCTGGGCCGCAGCGCGGCACAGCCGTTCAGTGCGCAGGGGATACGCAGCGAGCCGCCGGTGTCGGTGCCTAACCCGGCGGGTGCGATGCGCGCACCCAGCGCGGCCGCGCTGCCAGCCGACGAGCCGCCGGCCATCTTGCTGGCGTCATAGGCGTTGCGCACGCCGGGCTGGGGGCCGGTGTTGAAGGCCGGGTTGTAGCCCGAGATGCCAAAGGCCAGCTCGTGCAGGTTGGTCTTGCCGAGCACGATGGCGCCGGCATCGCGCAGTTTCTGCAGCACCGGTGCGTCGGCGGTGGGTACAAAGTTTTTCAGCGCCGGTGTGCCGGCCGTGGCGGGAAGGCCCCGGGCGTGGATGTTGTCCTTGACGACGATGGGCACACCCTCCAGCGGCAGGCAGGCGCGACCCTGGGCACGGCGCTGGTCGGCCGCTCGTGCGGCCTGCAGGGCGCCGACTTCGTCCAGCGTGACAAAGGCGTTCAGCTCGGGCCTGGCCTTGGCGCGCAGCAGGTAGGCCTGCACCAGCGCTTCGCTGGTCAGCGCGCCGCTGCAGATGCGGGCCGCGGCGTCGGTGGCGGTAAGCGTGTCGATGTCTGGCGCGCTGCGCAGGCCGCCCGGGCCGCTACAGGCTGAAAGTGCGGCGGCGGTAGCCAGGACGCCGCAGGTATGTAGAAGGGGAAAGCGGGACATGGTCACTCCTGGGTTGTGGTGTTCGCCGCAAATCATCGCGCCTGCCGCCCCGGTTGTCTGTCATCGAATTCAATGACACGGCAGATTGACCGGCAACGGTGTTGGCGCTAGGCTTGCCACAACAACCACGCCCCCTGTCTGCTCTTTCATAGAGGCCTGCCATGTTCCTGTCCGGCACCGAGCAACGCGCTTTGGCCACCTGCTTTTCGCTGCTGGCCGAAGACCTGAACGAGCGCGAGATCCGCGAGCGCATGGGCCAGGCCACGCTGGCGCTGTTTCGCGCCGACCACTTTGCCTCCTACATCTGGAGCGCACCCTCGGGCTGCTTCGCGCTTCCGGTGTCCATCAACATGGACCCGGCCAACCTGCAGCGTTACGAGGCCTGGTACCAGTACCGCGACCCGATCACCTTTGCCCTGCAGTCACGCCGCCACGCCACCCTGGTCAGCGAGGTGATGCCACGCCGGGACTTTCTGAAAACCGAGTTTTTCAACGACTTCCTGGCGCGCGACGGCCTGCACTGGGGCATCAACCTGCATGCCTTCGACGGCGACGAGGCGCTGGGCGACCTGCGCATCTGGCGCGGCCGCAGCGGCCAGGAGTTCACGGCCCATGACAAGCAGTTGCTGGACATGCTGGAGCCGGCCTTTGTGGCCGCGCTGCGGCGCGCGCGCCGCGCACTCCCCCCAGAAAGTACAAGCACCCTGCCACTGGCGGTATTGAGCAGGCGCGAAATGGAAGTGGCACGCTGCGTGTGCCGCGGCCTGACCGACAAGGAAATAGCGCGCGAACTGGCCATCGCGCTGCCCAGCGTGCGCACCTATCTGCAGCGCCTGTTCGACAAACTCGGTGTGCACCGGCGCGCCGGGCTGGCGCAGCTGGCGGACCGGCTGCACTGAGCCGCGTTCGTCGCGGGTTTGCTCCTGAATAGATAGCTGGCTGCGCCGCTGTATCAGGGGCTGACTGCCAATTTGTCTTGTGATAGCGGCCGACCCTGCCATTCAAACACCCGCCGCGCCACACCGTACATGGCCCACAGCAGCAGCAAGGGAAGCACCAGCGTCTGAAGCATGAAAACGGCAATCAGCTTGATGATGTGCTCGGTGGCTTGTTCCGCCGCCTGCTTGAGATCGTCGAAGTTCTTTTTGACATCGGCGTTTTTGGCGACCCAGCCCTTGAGCTTGTCAATCAGGCCGGCGTTGTCCGGCGCGATCGGCATGTTGGGGCCAAGCTGCTGCACCTGACCTGATGCGCTGCCTATCAGTTGTTGACTGGACTGATAGTCGGCCGCCAGAAACTTCTGCCACAACACGTCGCTGCCCAGCGTGACCACCGGCACCGCAAAGCGCAACATCAGGACAATCACCAGCAAGCGTGACAACCAGGCAGGCGGGCGCAGCCCGCACCAGCAGCACCAGCCCCAGCCGAGCACCGCGCCGGTCAGTAGCACCGACAGGGGCCAGTAGCCACCCATGCTGATCAATACCTTCTGAATCCCGAAGACGACGCTGGCTGCCAGCATCAGTTTGGAGAACTGCTCCACCAGATCATTGACCGGGTCCAGCACCTGGCCAGGCGCCAGCGTGACACCAAAACCAAAGGGCTGGACCAGGGCCTCGGTACCCTGCGCCACCGAGATGGCAGCATTGAGAACCCGTGCACTTGCAAAACTGACCAGCGCCCGCTTCAGCCCGGCATCCACCTGCGCCATCGCGGGCGCGTCCATGGGTGCCAGCCACGAACACAGGACCAGGGTACCCATGGCCAGGGCAAGCAGATATCGGCGGGCGGTGTGCATGGGATGTCCTTCGTCTTGACGGTGCGTGCGGTGTACATGCGTTGCGCTGGCATGGGTCAGCTTGGCGTTTGACATGAGGGGATGCACAAAAGGTGCAGCCTTTGGTGCATCCCCTCGATCGAAGGGTCAGGCGTCACTCGTGCTACCGCGCAACCCATCCGCCGCACACGGGAAATACCTGACCGACGAAACAATTGGCTGCCTCGCTGCAAAGATAAGCGGCGAACGTCGCGTCTTCCTTTGCGCTCACCAGGCGACCAAGTGGCACCTCTCGCTTGAGTCTTTCCTGGAAGCGCGGATTGGCCTGAACTTCGGCGGGAAAGTACGTGGGGTTCTCTACGAAGTTCTGCGCGATTGCATTGACTTGAACGTTGTGTGGCGCCACTTCGATGCCTACGGACTGGACATAGGCCAGTTGCGCACCGCGTGCTGCGCTGTAGGTAGAAGTGCGCTTTATGCCGCGCAACGCAGAGGCACTACCGATGAGCAGTATCTTTCCAGCGCGGCGCTCAATCATTTGTGGAAGGGCCGCGCGGAACAACCTTGGCAAAGGATCAACGAGGGCTGCGAACGTGTCGCGCCACTCCGACTCGGACGCCTCGGTTGCAAGAGACGTTGGAGCGGCGATGGCGAGGTTGGCCACCAATACATCCACCACACCCGCCGCCTTGATCATGGCCTCTGCTGCCCCGGCATCGGTGAGCGCGTCAGTGTTGGCAATGACCATCGCACCATGTTGCGCAAGGACCTCGCAAAGAACCGGACCCATGAAGGAAGTCGCCTGAGTGACAAGGATGCGCTTACCTGAAAGGATCTGATTCATACATGAACCTTACAACAGTCAGTTGGGCTTTATCGCGGACATGCAGTTCTTTCAGGCATCTGTTGTTTATGCCACACGATTAAATTGAACCCACACACCCCTTGATTTAATAGCTGCTTGCGCAGGTCCAACAAGGGCTGGTGGCCGATTGACCTTGATGTCATGGCGATAAAGACGCCATCGGTCACCTCGGGCGCAGAGATTGCCCACCAAGCGCGGGGCTGGCCTGCAATAGCCGTTCAGCGCGGCTTGCGCAGCCCAGGTTTGCCGCCCGGCTTGCCGGAGCCGTTGTCGCGCGGCGGCAGGCCGGTGTGCTGGGTCAGGATGCGGCCCTTCACCGGGGTCACGGGTTTCAGCGCCACGGTGGTCGAGTTCTTCTTGCGTGCGCTGACGTAGCCGCCGTCGGTCAGCGGCTGGAAGGTCGGGATCAAATGGTGTTTGCCATTGCCGATCAAATCAGCCCGGCCCATGGCTTTGAGCGCCTCGCGCAGCAGCGGCCAGTTGTTGGCGTCGTGGTAGCGCAAAAAGGCCTTGTGCAGGCGTCGCCGCTTGTCGCCGCGCACGATGTCCACCGTCTCGCTGTCGCGCGTGATTTTGCGCAGCGGGTTTTTGTTGGTGTGGTACATGGTCGTGGCGGTGGCCATCGGCGACGGATAGAAGGTCTGCACCTGGTCGGCGCGAAAGCTGTTTTTCTTCAGCCAGATCGCCAGGTTCATCATGTCTTCGTCACTGGTGCCGGGGTGGGCGGCGATGAAGTAGGGAATCAGAAACTGCTTCTTGCCGGCTTCGAGGCTGTACTTCTCGAACATCTGCTTGAACTTGTCATAACTGCCGATGCCGGGCTTCATCATCTTGGTCAGCGGGCCCTGCTCGGTGTGCTCGGGCGCGATCTTCAGGTAACCGCCGACATGGTGGGTGACCAGCTCTTTCACATACTCGGGCGACTGCACCGCCAGGTCGTAACGCAGGCCGGAGCTGATCAGGATTTTCTTCACGCCCTTGAGCGCCCGCGCACGGCGGTACATCTTGATCAGCGGGTTGTGGTCGGTGTTGAGGTTCTGGCAGATGCCGGGGTAAACACAGCTGGGCTTGCGGCAGGCGGCCTCGATCTCGGGCGACTTGCAGCCTATGCGGTACATATTGGCGGTGGGACCGCCGAGGTCGGAAATCGCGCCGGTGAACCCCTTGACGGTGTCGCGGATGGCTTCAATTTCGCGGATGACGGAGTCTTCCGAGCGGCTCTGGATGATGCGGCCCTCGTGCTCGGTGATCGAGCAGAAAGTGCAACCGCCAAAACAGCCACGCATGATGTTGACGCTGAAGCGGATCATTTCCCAGGCCGGGATTTTGGTGGCGCCGTCGTGGCTGCCGTTTTCGTCGGCATAAGACGGGTGCGGCGAACGCGCGTACGGCAGGTCAAACACGTAGTCCATCTCGGCGGTGGTCAATGGAATCGGCGGTGGCGTGATCCACACGTCGCGCGCGGTCGCGCCCTCGCCATGCGCCTGCACCAGCGCGCGCGCGTTGCCGGGGTTGGTCTCGAGATGCAGCACGCGATTCGCGTGGGCATACAGCACGGCGTCGCTCTTGACCTGCTCGTAAGACGGCAGGCGGATCACCGAGCGGTCACGCGGCGGGACCTTGATCTTGCCCTGCATGTGGGACAAAGCCGGGTTAGGCACAAAAGTCAGAGGCTTGATGGCGGGGTTGGCCTGCGAAACCTTGGCGAGCACCGGCGAGCCGGCTGACTCGGCTTTGACCGCAACGTCTGCCGCCTCGTCTTCGCGTGCGCAGCTGGCGCCCTGCTCTTTGGCCTGCTCCGAAATCATCAGGTAGGGGTTGACGTGCGCCTCGACCCGGCCCGGGGCGTCCACGCTGGTCGAATCGATCTCAAACCAGCCCTGGGCAGTCTCGTCGCCGCTACGGCGAATGAATGCCGTACCGCGGATGTCGGTCATGCTGGCCACCGGCTCTTTGGCGGCCAGGCGGTGCGCGATCTCCACAATCGCACGTTCGGCGTTGCCGTACAGCAGCAAGTCGCACTTGGCGTCGATCACAACGGAGCGGCGCACCTTGTCGGACCAGTAGTCGTAGTGCGCGATGCGGCGCAGCGAGCCTTCAATGCCGCCGAGGATGATTGGCACGTCCTTGTAAGCCTCGCGGCAGCGCTGCGAATAGACAAGCGCGGCGCGATCAGGACGTTTGCCGCCTATGTCACCGGGGGTGTAGGCGTCGTCGCTGCGGATTTTGCGGTCCGCCGTGTAGCGGTTGATCATCGAATCCATGTTGCCGGCGGTCACGCCGAAAAACAGGTTCGGTTTGCCCAGCGCCTTGAAGGGGTCGGCGCTTTGCCAGTCGGGCTGGGCGATGATGCCGACGCGAAAGCCCTGCGCCTCCAGCATGCGGCCAATGACCGCCATACCGAAGCTCGGGTGGTCCACATAGGCGTCGCCGGTGACGATGATGATGTCGCAGCTGTCCCAGCCCAGCACGTCCATCTCGGCCCTGCTCATGGGCAAAAATTTCGACGTGCCGAAGCGGCTGGCCCAGTACTTTCGGTAGCTGGTCAGCGGTTTGGCGGCGCGCGCGAAAAAGGAAACGTCGATGGGGGCGTTCATGGGGCTTCAGGGGTAACCCTGCATTTTAGGCCTTTGACGTCGCGAAGGGAGCCTATAAGGCTATTGACCGCCAGCGATAGCCCTGCCAAGCGCGCGTTTTCACCTAGTTTGCGGACAGCCGAATGACAGCCTCGCTGCGCACCATGCAGGCTCACCACCACCCCAAGAGGAGACAAACATGCGTCGCGATACCTTTCTCAAATCCATGGCCGCACTGGCCGCTGCGGGCGCTCTGCCCCTGACAGCAGGCGCTGCCCCCGCCGTCAAGATGATGATCCCCGCCAACCCCGGCGGCGGCTGGGATACCACCGGCCGCGCCTTGGGCAAAGCCCTGCAGGAGGCCAAACAGGCCGATGCAGTGGTGTACGACAACAAAGGCGGCGCCGCCGGCGCGCTGGGCCTGGCGCAGTTCATCAACAGCAGCAAGGGCGACCCAAACGCCATGATGGTCATGGGCGCGGTCATGCTGGGCGGCATCATCACCGGCAAGCCGCCGGTCAACCTGACCCAGGTCACGCCGATAGCGCGCCTGACCAGCGAATACAACGTCTTTGTGCTGCCGCCCAACTCGCCCTTCAACAGCATGAAGGATGTGGTCGAGCAGCTCAAAAAAGACCCGGCCAGCGTCAAGTGGGGCGGCGGCTCACGCGGATCAACCGAACACATCGCGGCCTGCATTCTGGCACGCAGCGTGGGGGTGGACCCGAGGAAGGTCAACTACGTTGCCTTCCGTGGTGGCGGCGAAGCCACCGCAGCCATTCTGGGGAGTAACGTCACGGTAGGCGGCAGTGGCTACAGCGAGTTTGCCGAATACATCACAAGCGGCAAAATGCGCCCGATTGGCGTGACGTCGCAAAAACGCCTGCCGGGTGTGGCCGTGCCCACGATGAAAGAGCAGGGTTATGACGTAGTGATTGGCAACTGGCGCGGCGTTTATGGGGCGCCCGGTATCAACGCCGAGCAGCGCGAGACCCTGACACGCATGGTCGTCGAAGCCACGCGCAGCAAAACCTGGACCGACGCGATGGCAGCCAACAAATGGACGCCCGCATTGTTGAAGGGCCGCGAATTCGACGAGTTTGTCGACTACGAATTTTCATCACTGCGCGCCATCATTTACCTGGCCGGCATGGGCTGACAAGACCCCTCGCTTGCTGGCCGGGTGGCGCTTGTGCCCGGCGAGCAGCTAGCTCTCGGACCCGGCTTGCGCTATCAGGCGGTCCAGCATGGCGCCCAGTTGCCGACGCTCGGCGCCCGACAGGCAGCCGAAGATTTCCTGGTTGCGCCGCGCGATCAGCGCCATCACCCCGGTCCACAGCTTGTGTCCCTTGCGGGTGGTGGTCAGCACCACGCCGCGCCCATCCAGCGGGCTGGCCTGCTTGCTGACCAGCCCTCGCTCCGTCAGCGCCTGGGCCGCACGGCTGGCCTGGGCCTTGTTCAGATTGGCGCGGGCGGCCAGGTCCTTGACCGACAAGGGCGCAAAGTTTCCGATCGCCGCCAGGCACCGCGCCTCCCCCACCGGCAGGCCAAACTCCTGTGTATAGGCATCACTGCTGAGCTTGTCGCTGAGCTTGTTGATGCGGTGCAGCCGCCACGTCAGGTGCTGGTCCAAGGCCAGTGGTACGGCGGACCTAGGTGGTACGGCGGACCTAGGTGGCACGGGCAGGCTCCGCCGCGTCATCTGCGCATTGCAGCAGGGCATTGGTGATCAGGGGCAGGACATCGCCAGCCTGACCCGCGCGGCTCATCAGCGAGAGGCATAACATCGCCAGCAACAGCGGAGCCTTGCCTTCCCCCACCTGCGCAAGCGCCTCGCACAACGCGGAATAACTGGTGTCGAGATCGGCATCGGTCATATTGCAAAACCTTTCTGCTCAAGCGCCTTCAGCAGTGGCGCCGAGTCCAGCCCGCGCCAGCGCCCCATCACGTAGCCATCCGGCCGCACCAGCACCAGCGCAGGTGCCGCGGCATCGGGCAGTCCATAACGCTGCCGCGCCTGGCCAAGGGTATCGGCACCGGCCTCAATGGCCAGCACGGCGACACCGTGTTTCGGCAGCGCCCGAATTGCATCCGGCAAAGCGCCATCCGTAAACACCAGGCAAAGCAGGTCCCGGCCAAAACACCGCGTCAGGTGCAGCGGACCGTCAGGCCCGGCCAGCAAGGCTTCGGGTGCCGGCCTGCCTGGGGCGGCCAGATCACTGGTCCACTCGCCGGCCTGCGCGGCGTTGAGCATTGAGCCCTCATAGGCGACGGGAGACGACTGGCGCGGGTTGATCAGCGGCCGCAGCGTCGCGTCGCTGGCAGCCAGCCGCAGCGTCGCCTCGCGCATGAGCTTGAAGGCAAAGTCGGGCGGCGCCATGAACTCCGTGCTTTTGGCGCCATAGGCGATGTTTTCGTGGGCGGCGCAGACGCGTTCGGTCGAGTAGGAGTCGAGCAGGCCGTCGGCCGCGCGGCCTTCAATCACCGCGGCCAGTTTCCAGGCCAGGTTGCCGGCGTCGTCCAGACCGGAATTGAGACCACGCACGCCGAAAATCGGAACCAGATGGGCGGCGTCACCCGCAAAAAACACCCGCCCATGGCGGTAATCGTCCAGCGTGAGGCATTTGGCGTTGTAGATGGATATCCACAGTGGCGTCCAAGGCTGGTCTTCCCCGATCATGCTCAGGTGGCTTTGCACGCGCGGAAGTACGTTTTCGGGCTTGACGGCCTCCGCCGGGTCTTCGTCGTCACGTATCTGGTAGTCGATGCGCCACACGTCATCAGGCTGGCGGTGCATCAGGATGGTGGAGCCGGGGTTGGACGGTGGGTCAAACCAGGCCAATCGCTCGACCGGCCTTCTGGTCTTTTGCACCACATCCACAATCACGTATTTTCCGTCGTACTGCGTGCCCTTGAGCTGCAAGCCCAACTGCTCTCGCACCGTGCTGCGTCCACCGTCGCAGGCGATCATCCAGTCGGCGTGGACAGTGTGCAGTCCCGCCGGACTTTGCACAACCACCTCGACGCCGTCGTCACGCGGACGTACCGCCGCGACCCGGCTTGCCCAGCGCACGTCCATCGCACTGGTTCCGGCACGATGCGCAAACTCCTCCACATAAAACTGCTGGATGTTGACCATGGGCGCAAAACGCTGCGTCGGCTCACTGGGCATCTCGAAATGCAGTACCTCTGTGTCGCGCCAGTAGCTGCGTCCGCCGACCCAGGACAGACCTTTGTCCACCAGCGCTTTGTCGGCTCCGCCCCAGGCCAGAATTTCCTGCGATCGCCGTGACACGCAGATGGCGCGGCTACCGCTGCAGTAACCCTCATCGGCCTCGACCACCATGCAGGCGATGCCGTAATTGGAAAGTAACGCCGCCAAAGTCAACCCGACCGGGCCACCCCCGGCGATCAGCACGGGAACACGATCGGGAGAAGGAGAAGCCGGGGAAGTCATGGTGGGGATCGCGCGTAGTTGCGGCCACAACTGTAAATTAATCTGGTTGCATGCGCAACCAGTTAATACGCCCTTCACAGCCCCTCTGGCAATGTCTATGATGAGTCGTAGACACCACCCGGGAGACCCCATGCCTGACTTCAGCACCCTGCGCATCCACCAGGACACCCACCACCCGCGCATCGCCCGCCTGCTGCTGAACCGTCCCGAACGGCTCAATGCCATCAACGATGCGATGCCGCGCGAGATCCGCGCCGCCATCGACTGGGCAGCGGCCGAGGACGAGGTTCACGTCATCATTGTGGAAGGCGCGGGCAAGGGTTTTTGCGGCGGCTACGACCTGAACCACTTTGGCGAATGCAACATCGACCATCCCTGCCAGCAGGAGCAGTTCCCCTGGGACCCCATGGTCGATTACGCCTACATGAAACGCAACACCGAAGACTTCATGAGTCTGTGGCGCAGCCCGAAACCGACGATTGCCAAGGTGCACGGCTACGCTGCGGCTGGCGGCAGCGACATTGCCCTGTGCTGCGATTTGCTCGTCATGGCCGACGATGCCCGCATTGGCTACATGCCCACCCGCGTCTGGGGTTGCCCCACCACCGCCATGTGGACCTACCGGCTGGGCCCCACGCGCGCCAAACAGATGATGTTCACCGGCGACACCATAGACGGCAAAAAAGCCGCCGAATGGGGTCTGGCCAATGAGAGTGTGCCTTTTGATCAGCTGGAAGCAGCCACCTTGAAACTGGCGCAGCGCATCGCCGGTGTGCCGCGTTCGCACCTCGCCATGCACAAAATGGTGGTCAACCAGGTGATGCTGACCATGGGACTGGAGCAGAGCCAGATGATGGCCACGGTGTTTGACGGTATCACCCGCCACAACCCTGAAGGCATGTGGTTTCGCCGTTATGCCCAGGCCGAAGGCTTCAAGGCGGCCGTCCAGTGGCGCGACAGCGGTGAGCCGATTCCGGAAGGCGACGCAGCGCGCCGTGCCGTGCAGGAAATGGACAGCCGCCGAGACCGCTGACCCGGGGAAATCAGGCCTGCATCGGCACCACCTTGCCAGGCTCGCGCACCGGAAGCGCTGGCTGGTCGGGCGGCAAATCGACCACTTCGGGCGGCACTTCCGGCAGCGGGGGCATGACGGGCGGCGGCATTTCGGTTGGAAGCGGCGTTGCAGGCCCGGTGACGACTGACAGCATTAAATCGTCCTTCATGCTTGGCGCCTGCGGCGCTTGATAACTGACCGCAGCAAGGCTGTAGCGATTGCACCAGCTCCAAAAGCCAACAGGGACGCCGCCAAGGGCTGCTGCGCCACCCGCCGTGCGAGCGTGGATCGCTGACTATTCAGCAAACCATGCGCGCGGCTGGCGGGCATGGCCGGCGGATGGCCCTGCCCCGGCAACACGGCGGCAGGCGCCGCATTCGCGAGTACTGCCTCCCCAGCCGACTGCAATACATCGTCGTCCAGCATCCGGGCGGGTTCTGATGTGCCCCTTGTTTCATTCTCAAAAATAGCTGTCATGCAGATTTTCTCCAGCAGAAAAATCGACCAAAAGTGGCATGACCAACTTTAAAACCTGGTGCCACCAAGGCTTGAGGGAAAGGTGGATGTACCGGTGTAGGCCAAGTACCCGGTGCATTGCCTCGTCGTAAGACGGGTCTTACAGCTAGACGAGCCGGCCCTTACAACTGCTGGCGCAGACGAGCTACGGTTTCCAGGCGACTCCTTGCATAAGCTTCCCTCAGTGGACACCCTCGTCCGCCACCAGCCACCAGAGTCATCGATTTCCTGCCGTATTGCCCGCCTTATTGCCTGGGAGTTTTCATCATGACCATTGCCACCACACCTGAGTTACACGCCCAGGCGCCGGCGCCGCTGGCTCGCCGGGCATGGCGGTGGCTTTTCGGCGCGGTGGGCGCTCTCGTGGCGCTGCTGATTGGCCTGCCGGAAGGTGTCGCAGAGCCCCTGCAATCGGCACTGGCCTGGACCGTAGTCGCCATGGTGGCTGTCCTGGCGGTGATGGTGCTTGCCAAAGGGCTGGACCTTTTGCTGGACAGCGAAACCCGTTGACCCATTGACCGGGTAGACCTCTTTTCTTTTTTTACCTTTCAAGGACCCCAGATGCCGCAACCCAAGCGCAATCCCGCCAGCCAGCCCAAAACAGGCAGCGCGGCAGAAAAGCAAAAACAGCTACAGGCCTTCACCATCGAATCCGGCACCAGTCTGACCACCAACCAGGGGCTGCAAGTCCCCGACAACCACAACTCCCTCAAAGCAGGCGTGCGCGGGCCCACGTTGCTGGAGGACTTCATACTCCGCGAAAAAATCACCCACTTCGACCATGAGCGCATCCCGGAGCGCGCCGTGCATGCACGCGGCAGCGCCGCCCATGGTTACTTCAAGCTCTACAAACCGCTTGAGCAGTACACCCGCGCCGGTTTTTTGCAAAACCCGGAAGTGGAGACGCCGGTTTTTGTACGCTTCTCCACAGTCGCTGGGTCCGCAGGATCAGCCGACACCGTGCGCGATGTTCGTGGCTTTGCAGTGAAGTTTTATACCGACGAGGGCAACTACGATCTGGTGGGCAACAACATCCCGGTCTTCTTTATTCAGGACGCGATCAAGTTTCCGGATCTGGTGCATGCCCTCAAGCCGGAACCGCACCACGGCATGCCGCAAGCGGCCAGTGCCCACGACACCTTCTGGGATTTTGTCTCACTGATGCCCGAATCCACCCACATGCTGATGTGGGCCATGTCGGACCGCGCCATACCGCGCAGCTACCGTATGATGGAAGGGTTTGGCGTACACACCTTTCGCCTCATCAATGCGCGCGGTGACGCCCATTTTGTGAAGTTTCACTGGAAACCCAAACTCGGCGTACACAGTCTGGCCTGGGACGAAGCGCAGAAAATTGCCGGCAAAGACGCCGATTTCCACCGCCGCGATTTGTGGGAAGCCATTGACAGCGGTAATTTCCCCGAGTGGGAGCTCGGTGTGCAGGTCATTGCCGAAGGCAAGGAAGACAAACTTGGCTTTGACATCCTGGACCCGACCAAGCTGATTCCCGAATCCGTGGTGCCGGTGCAGCTGATCGGCAAAATGGTGCTGAACCGCAACCCCGACAGTTTTTTTGCCGAGACCGAGCAGGTCGCTTTTCACCCTGGGCATCTGGTGCCGGGCATTGATTTTTCCAATGATCCTCTGTTGCAAGGTCGGCTGTTTTCGTACACCGATACGCAGATTTCCCGTCTGGGTGGCGCCAACTTTCACGAACTTCCAATCAACAAGGCGGTTTGCCCGATGCACAACTTCCAGCGCGACGGCATGCACCGCCAGAGTGTCAACAAGGGCCGCGTGGCCTATGAGCCGAACACCCTGGGCAATGGCACAGAATTTCGCGTCGATGGCGGGTCGCAGGGCTTTCAGTCCCACCCGGAGGTGCTGGAGTCACCCACGATACGGCGGCGTAGCCCTTCCTTCGACGATCATTTTTCGCACGCCACGCTTTTCTGGAACAGCCAAAGCCCCACTGAAAAGGACCACATCGTCGCCGCCTTCCGGTTTGAGCTGTCCAAAGTCGAAGTCCCCGACATCCGCCAGCGCATGGTGGATAACCTGGCGCATGTGGATGCCAAACTTGCCGCCCGCGTGGCCGCGCCGCTGGGCATCCAGGCGCCGGACGCCAAGGCGGCTGCGGGCCGCCTCGGTTTCAGGGACTACAAAATAGCGCAGACTGTCGAAGAAGACGCCGCGCTGAGCATGGCGCGCCCGGCACCCGACATCAAGACGCGCAAGGTGGCCATTTTGGTAGCCGATGGGGTAGACCTGTTCACCTTCAAGCGTATTCAGCAGGACCTGCTGGACGCTGGTGCAGTGTGCAAGGTGATTGCGCCCCAGCTTGGGACGGTCAACACCTCCTCAGGCAAACAACTGGCGGTGGACCACACCTTTGCCAACATGCCTTCGGTGATGTTTGATGCGGTGCTGCTGCCCGGCGGCGTCAATAGCGCTTCCGCGCTGGCACAGTTAGGTGATGCGGTGCACTTTGTGCTGGAAGCCTACAAGCATTGCAAGACCGTCTGCGCGCTCAATGAAGGCGTGCAGCTTTTGAGCACGCTGGGCTTTGCCCTGGAGAGCCAGGGCAACCAGGTGATGGAGCCCACAGCAGGTGTGCTGATGGCCGACGCGCGCAAGGCCGCTGAAGGGCAGATTTCGCAGGCATTGATGGCCGCCATGGCCAGGCACCGCCACTGGGACCGGGTCAACGTGGACGCGGTACCGGCCTGAGCCTCACGGGCTCAGGGGCTCAGGGGCTCAGGGGCTGAGTTTCAGCTGGTGTGCAAATGCCGCCGGTTTCATTTGCAGCGGCCGGTAGGCCACCTCGGCCCAATCGGCGCTCATGTCGCGGTAGCGGCTGGAAAAAACCAGCCCGCTTTGCCCGGTCTGGTAGATGAACTGGGACTTCTCCAGATCGGCCAGGTCGTACACAGCGCGCAGCGAAGCAGCGTGGCGGTTGGCAAACGGGATTTTGGGATCGTTGGGCCAGTACTGGCCGACGTTGACGGTGAAGGAGTCACCGCCGGTTGGCACCTTCACATCAAACGCCCGAGCCAGCACTGGCACACTGCCAAACGGTCTGTGCACCGACACCGCCTGGTGGACCTTGCCCCATTGCCACGCCGAAATTGCGTCGCCATGGCTGGCCTGCAGGCGCGTCAGGGTCCGATCCAGCGCTGCGCTGGACTGCACAGCGCAGCCTGCGGCTCCGCACCAGAATCGGTCGTCGCGTTGCAGGATGTCTTCCATCGCGCTGCGGAAATGCCGCTTGCCGTACATCGCGGCAAAACGCTCCGCGCCCAGCTTGCCGCCAACCACACCGCGCGTAAACTCGTCGGCCCAGACCGAGACAATCAGCGGTGCTGCCGTGTTGGCCTGCATGTTGCCGTCAAAACCTGCCAGCGCCGCCTGCGCGTCTTTGGCCAGCGCATGCTGCGACGCGACTTTCTGTAAAAACGGCAGCAGCTTGACAGAGGCCAGGGAGAGCTGGTCACCCTGGATGGTTTTCATGGATGCGATATCGTGCTGGGGCGTGGCAGACAGCAACTTTTCAATGCGCTCAAAACGGTAGGGCACCACCCAGTCCTGGCCCATAAAAATCCCGTCGCCGGGCGTGGTCACCCGCTGGTTCCCATTGGCAAACCAGCCTTTGGCAGCGATTGCGGCGGCATTGCTCTGGGGGGTTTGCGCATACGGCAGCCAGCCCGCCCAGTCGTAGCGCACCTCCCAGCCGGGCGACGGAGCCAGGCCGCGGATATCGTTGTCGGCGTGACGCAGCGGCACCCTGCCCACGGCTTTGTAGGCCACCTTGCCCGCCACATCGGCCATCACCACGTTCTGCATCGGTGAGTGGTAATCGGCGTAGGCGGCGGTCAGTTCGTCGACCGACTGCGCGCGGTTGGCCCGCACGCCAGCCAGCACCGTGAGGTTGTCGGTCTCCAGTGCACTCCAGCGCAGGGCAAGTACATATTTACCCGTGTCAATGACCTCGCCATGGGCCTTTTGCACGTCGCTGAGCACCGGGCCGTGGCGGCTGCTGCGCACCGTCAGGCTGACGTCCGGCTTGCCCTTGACGGCGATGGTTTCACGGCGCGTCTTGAATTCGGCCCATTGCGGCTGTCCCGAAGCCCCCGGCACTCTGTACTGCTGCGGGTTGGCGGGGTTGATCTGTTCCAGATACAAGTCCTGCATATCGGGCCCGGTGTTGGTGAAGCCCCAGGCCACCTTGTCGGTGCGCCCCAGCACCACAAAAGGCAGGCCAGGCAAGGTGGCGCCAATGACGTCCATGCCGGGCTGGCTGAGCCCGCCCGGGGTCTGGCCAGCGGGGGCCTTCAAATGTGCAAAGTACCAGATGGCTGGCGCCGACAGGCCCAGGTGCGGGTCATTGGCGAGCAGCGGTTTGCCGCTTCGCGTACGGCTGCCGGGCAGCACCCAGTTGTTCGAGCCCTTGCCTTCGACGTTGCCCAGATTGCCAGACCAGTCCTGGATGCCCTGCGCCAGCTGGCTCCGCATGTCACCCAGGAGTTGAGTGTCAAAAGTGCCTCCAGCCCTTTCCCGACCTGTGCCAACAGCTCCTGTTTTAATAGCATCCGGTGGGGTTTTGTAAAGGCCCAACCCGGCGTACAGTTTTGAAAAATCAGTGCTGGAAGCGGGCGCTTCACCAGGGTAAGGCGTGAACAACTGCCACAGCTGTTCGGTGTTCAGCACCTGTGCGGCCGACAGACGTGCAAATTCGGTGCCCCAATTGCCGCCCAGGTCCAGCGCCATCATCAGCGACCAGCCCAGGCTGTCCTGCGGCGTCCAGGGCTGGCCCGTGCGCCCGCCTGGCTTGACCCCAAGGATGTGGAACTCCGGTGACAGCGCCTGTGAGCTGCTGGCGTAAAAAGCGTTGATGCCGTCGCTGTAGGCCTGCAGAGCGGCTTTGCCGTCGGCAGGCAATACCTGCCACTGGCGTGCTGCAGCTTCCATGATGCCGAGGGTACGCAGCAGCTTGTCGGTCTCCAGTGTGGCCTCGCCCAGTACCTCGGACAGCTCGCCGTGCATCACCCGTCGATTGAACTCCAGCTGCCAGCCACGCTCCTGCGCATGTACATAACCCAGCGCCAGCCACGCATCGTGCGGCGATTGCGCCTGGATGTGGGTCACGTCGGCTGCGTCGCGCGCCACGGTGACTGGGGCACCCAGGCCGGCCAGCTTCAGCTCGCCGTCCAGGGCGGGAAAACTGCGGTACACATACACCGCCAGAGCAGCCGCCAGAAGAACGGCCAGCAACAGCAGCAAGCCAAAAAATCGTTTGGTCCAGACCATGGGTGTCTCCTCTTGTTGGTATCGGTATATCGGGCCCCCACCCCACGGCCACCTGGACGCCGGTCAGGCGGCGGCGGGCTTGAGCTGCATGGATTTGAACTCCAGAAACTCTTCAAAACCATACACACCGTTTTCTCGGCCATTGCCAGATTGCTTGTAGCCGCCAAAGGGTGCGCTGCCATTGAAGGGGCCCCCGTTGATGTCCACCTGCCCGGTGCGCAGGCGACGCGCCACTTTCATCGCGTGTTCGTCGCTGCCACTCCAGACGCCGCCACCCAACCCGTAAATGGTGCTGTTGGCAATCGCCACCGCGTCTTCTTCGTCCTTGTAGGGAATCACCACCAGCACCGGGCCGAAGATTTCTTCCTGCGCGAGCGTGTCTGTGGCCTTGATCCCCAGGATCGTCGGCTGCACAAAGTAGCCTTTGGCCAGCGCTGGTGGCTCGGCACCGCCGGCAATCACATCGGCACCTTCTTCAATGCCGGTGCGGATAAAACCCAGCACACGTTCGCGCTGATTCGCACTGACCAGCGGGCCGAGCCTGCTGCCCTCTTCCAGGCTGGGGCCGACATTGAGCTTGGCAACTGCGGCCTGGGCCAGCGTCCTGACCTGGTCATAACGGCTGGCAGGCACGAGCATGCGCGTGTGGGCCGAGCAGGTTTGCCCGCTGTTGAGCATGCAGGCCGACACCGTGCCTTTGACGGCCGCTTCAAAGTCTGCGTCGTCCAGGATGACACTGGCCGACTTGCCGCCCAGCTCCAGCGCCACCCGTTTGACAGACTGGCTGGCCAGCTCGCTGACCCGTTTGCCGGCGCGGGTGGAGCCGGTAAAACTGACCATGTCCACTTCCGGGTGCGTGGCCAGCACCTCGCCCACTACCGGGCCCATGCCGTTGACCAGGTTGAACACACCGGGGGGCAAACCGGCCTCATGAATCACCTCGGCCAGGATCATCGCGTTGATGGGTGCGATTTCACTCGGTTTGAGCACGACGGTGCAGCCCGCAGCCAGCGCGGGTGCCACCTTCAGCGTGATCTGGCTGAGTGGAAAGTTCCAGGGGGTGATGCAGCCCACCACGCCTATCGCCTCACGCACCACCAACGAGTTGCCAACCTTCTTTTCCCACTCAAAATTGCGCGCCACCTTGGCGAAATTGCCCCAGTGCCAGGTGGGCCCGCCTACCTGCACCGCGCGTGCGATTTTCAAAGGCATGCCCACCTCGCGCGCTATGGCCAGTGCCAGCTCGTCCGTGCGGGCTTTCAGGCCAGCAGCCACCTTGTCGAGGTAGGCAGCACGCGCCTCTACCGACAAACCGGACCAGCCCTCAAACGCAGCACGTGCGGCAAGCACGGCACTTTCGGCTTCCAGCGCCGTCCCGGCCGGCACCGTGGCCATGATTTCTTCGGTGCTGGAGTCATGCACCGGCAGCGTTTCGGCCGATTGCGCTTTGACCCATTGGCCGTTGATGTAATGCGATGGATAACTTGTCATATAGGTGGTTTCAAAAGAAAGAGTTGCGAGAAAACGGCCTGCTGACCGGTAAATAAATCACAAGAAATGAAAGTGCCTCTTCTCCAGAAATTCGCTCGAAAAATGAGGCAGTAAGTATTCATATTGAATATCAGCCCCAGAACTGACATGACATTTGGTTACTAACACGTTGATTTATTTGTTGTTTTGCGTTAACCAAGTCACGCATTACCGCTTGCTTGTCTGGCGATGAAACCTTAATCTACCAGACCGCGAGCTTCGTATTGGCCTGTTCAGTGAAAGTTCTTAACCCCATGCGATGGATTAAACCTGATTTGAAAAGCAGTTTGCTGGGCCTGCTCAGTGGCGGTGAAGCCAGCTCGACCAGCCTGCAAAAACGCACTGAGGGCATTCGGCAACTGATGCTCAACGAACTCGGGGAGTTTGGCGAAAAACATTACCCGAAAATCGCCCTCCGGGTGCGCTACGCCCAGGACGCGCAAGGCCTCTGGTATGCCCGGGGTGATGTGATGGCGGTTCTGTCGGCCATGCAAGGCGAAACCATCGCCCGGCAAAAAGTCAGCGGCATCACCAAAATGTTTGACGGCCTGCTGCCCGGCGGGCTGGGGTCGCGCCGCAGTTCACTGACGAATTGAGGCTTGTCCGCACTCAGTGCGTGTGACCCCAGAGCAAAAACGCATCCCTGTCCTCCACCGCCAGGGTCACCTTGGCCCCCACCGGCAACACCACCTTGGTCGGCACATGGCCAAAAGGCAGGCCAGTCAATATCGGCGCCTTGATCTGCTTTTGCAACCAGGCCACCACTGTGGCCAGCTTGAAGCCGCGATCATGCGGCACCAGTTTGTAATTGGTGAATTGCCCCAGCACCACAGCTTTTTGCCTCGCCAGTACGCCCGCGTGCAGCAACTGGGTCAACATGCGCTCCAGCCGGTAAGGGTGCTCATGCACCTCTTCCAGAAACAAAATGCCGCCCTTGACATCGGGCAGGTAGGGCGTGCCGACCAGCGACGACAACACCGCCAGGTTGCCACCCCACAAAACCGCATTTTTGACGCTGAATTGGCCTTCAGCCCTTGCGCCACCTGCGCAAGCAGCTATTGAATCAATAGCGCTTTTAGGAAGTCGCCAGCCGGCGCCCTCGCCCTGCCCGCTGATCAGGTCGTCAAAGCAGGCCTCCATGATGTCATCGGGCTCGCCCTCCACCCCAAAGTCTTCGCCCAGTGCCGGGCCGGCCCAGCTAACGGCACCGGTTTTGGCCAACAGCGCGTTTTGCAGTGCAGTGAAGTCACTCAGGCCGACAAACCGCGTTCCGCGCGAGACGGCCTTGTCCAGCGCCTTGTAGTTGATGCGGGGCAGGATGCGGGTCAGGCCGTAGCCACCCCGCGAGATCAGCGCCACATCGGCGCCGCTGGCCGCCGCCCGGTTTATCGCGGCCAGCCGGGTGTCGTCGTCACCGGCAAAACGCTGGTGGCTGCTCAAGGCGGCTGCATCAACCTCCACCTCATAACCCAGTTTTTTCAGGCGCAATACGCCGCGCCTGAAGGCTGGCTTGTCGCGCACCGCGCTGCAGGGGGAGAAGATGTAGATATGTTTTTTCACGAACTGGAGTATCCCATTGCACCAGCCGTAAACACGCCAAGCGCTTGCTCTGCAATCGCCTGGCCGTGCTCCTGGACAAAATGCCCGGCCTGCTCCAGCACCAGGGGTGCGGGGCATCCTCGAATCACCTTCTGAAGCCCATGCATCACCGGCAAACCCAGCACCGGGTCTTGCGCCCCCACCGCCATCAGGGCCTGGCCCTGCCAGCGCTCGCGCCAGAAATCACGCGCCTGGCGCGACACGGCAGCGCCGTCCGAGTCTTCAAACTCCGGCACCATGGCCGGAAAGGCGCGCAGCGCTGCGCGGTGGCCTTTGTCGGGGAAAGGCGCGTTGTAGGCGGCGCATTCTTCTGCGCTCATCTGGGGATTGCCGCGTGCAAACAGCCGCGCCACGTCGAACTCGGCGTTTTTGGCGCACATCTCGCGCCAGGCTACAAAGCCCGGCGAAAGCGGGACATCGCCCGTTCCGAGTGTTGTGTTCATGACCAGCAGGCCGCGGTAGCGCTGCGGCGAGGCCATCGGAAGCGTCAGGCCCAGCAGGCCGCCCCAGTCCTGCACCACCAGCACCACGTTTTTTAAATCCAGGTGTTTCACCAACTCCAGCAGGATTTGCCGGTGCCGGCTGAAGGTATGAAAACCGTCTTTTTTGGGCTTGTCGCTTTTGCCAAAGCCAATCAGATCGGGCGCCACCACGCGGTGCCCAGCAGCCAGAAATAGCGGAATCATCTTGCGGTACAAAAAGCTCCAGGCCGGGTTGCCATGCAGGCACAACCAGGTCAATTGATCCGTTCGTGCTGAGCTTGTCGAAGCACCCTCGTCCAGGTAATGCATACGCAGGCCCGCCAGCGACGGCAAATCGCTGATGTAATGCGGCGCCCAGGGGTAGCCTGGCAAGGCATCAAAGGCCGTGTCAGGCGTGCGAAGCGCGTCATCACGCAGGGGATGGTTCATTTTTGTTTCCTTGCGTTGTTCGTCCCGCCTTTGCTGGAAAAAATCCTGCAACACGGCACCACATTCGTCGGCCAGCACCCCGCCCTGCACCCCGGTCTGGTGATTGAGCTGTGGATTGGCAAACAGGTTGACGACGGAGCCGGCAGCGCCGGTTTTCGGGTCAGACGCGCCGAACACCACACGTTTGAGCCGGGCGTGCAGCATGGCGCCAGAGCACATGGCGCAAGGCTCGAGGGTGACAAACAGCTCACAGTCGTCCAGGCGGTAGTTGCCATCGGCCGCCGCAGCAGCCCGCAGGGCCTGTATCTCAGCGTGGGCTGTTGGGTCATGCTTGCCAATCGGGCCGTTGCGCCCACTGCCGATGACGTGGCCATCGCGCACCAGCACCGCGCCAACAGGCACTTCACCCTCGGCAGCCGCCTGCCGGGATTGCGCCAGTGCCAGTTGCATGAAGTCGGCATCACTCATAAATGCTTCTCTTTTGATAGCTGCTTGCGCAGCCTGGACAAGGGCTACGGCCCACTTTTATGCTCAGGATAACCTGTCCGTCCAGCCGGCGAGCGCCTGTTCGTCGGGTGAACCGGCCGCATACATGGCCTGCATCGCCGCACGCGCCTCGGGCCGGTGCTGGTTGAGTTTGACCTTGCACTGCCAGTCAGTCACCTGGAGCTCGAAAGCCACAATGCCGGCCAGCATCTTGTGGACGAAGTCCTCACCCAGCCCGCGCCACTGTTCCGCATACGGCGGCTCGTGGTCACCGATCAGCTTTTTCAGCAAGGCGTCCTTACCGGCGGGATCTTCAATCAGCGTGGCCTGCACCGTGCAATGCACCGCCAGGTAGTTCCAGGTGGGCACGCGCGCCAGATCCGGGTACACCTTGGGCGACATGTAGGCGTGTGGACCCAGAAAGGTGACTACTGCCTGCGGCCTGGAGAGCAGATAGCGCCAATGCGGATTCGGTTTGGCGACGTGGCCGAGCAGCACAAAGTCCGTTTGCCCTGAGCCCGACGAAGGTCGCTCTTCGAGGTGCAGCGGCAGGTGCGTCACATAGGGAAGACCCGCCTCATCCACGCTGATGAGGCTGGCAAACGGGTGCTCTGTCATCAGCGCTGCAGCCTGAGCGCGATCACCTTTGAAGTGGGGAGGCAGGTACATGGCGAGAGTATGCGATGAAATGGGGGTGGGTGGGTTTAGCTCCGCGGGGATCCACCGTCCCGGGCCGCGCTCTCCTCAATGGCCCATCGAGGGCAATTGACTCGCCGGACGCTACGCTGGGCTATCCCGCTGACGCGGGGGACGCCGTCCTGTGGCCGCGCTCTCGCCAATTGCCCATCGAGGGCAATTGACTCGCCGGACGCTGCGCTGGTCGATCCCGCTGACGCGGGGCCCTCGCCCTTCGCTTCGCGTCCTCCTCGCCCTTCGCTGCTAGCCTTACTCCCACTCAATCGTGGCTGGTGGTTTGCTGCTGACGTCGTAGGTGACGCGGTTGATGCCACGCACTTCATTGATGATGCGGCTGGACACTTTTTTGAGCAGCGCATAGGGCAGCTCTGCCCAGTCTGCCGTCATGAAGTCGCTGGTTTGCACCGCACGCAGGGCCACGACGTAGTCGTAGGTGCGGCCATCACCCATGACGCCGACACTTTTCACCGGCAGAAACACAGTGAAGGCCTGGCTGGTCAGCTCGTACCAGCTCTTGCCGGTATCCAGGTCCTTGAAGTTGCGCAGTTCCTCGATGAAGATCGCATCGGCCTGGCGCAGCAGGTCGGCGTACTCTTTTTTGACTTCGCCGAGTATGCGCACGCCCAGGCCGGGGCCGGGAAACGGGTGGCGGTACACCATGTCATGCGGCAGGCCCAGGGCAACGCCAAGCTCGCGTACCTCGTCCTTGAACAGTTCGCGCAGCGGCTCCAGCAGTTTGAGGCCCAGTTGCTCGGGCAGGCCACCCACGTTGTGGTGGCTTTTGATGACCACAGCCTTCTTGCTTTTGGCGCCGCCGGACTCGATCACGTCAGGGTAAATCGTGCCCTGGGCCAGCCACTTGGCGCCTTTGTGGCCGCCATCACCAGCCTTGAGGCGCGCGGCCTCGGCCTTGAACACTTCGACAAACTCGCGGCCGATGATCTTGCGTTTGGCCTCAGGCTCGCTAACACCGGCGAGGTGACCCAGAAACTGATTGGCCGCATCAACCCGGATAACCTTCGCATGGAGCTTGCCGACAAACATGTCCATCACCATGTCGCCTTCGTTCAGACGCAGCAGGCCGTGGTCAACGAACACGCAGGTGAGCTGGTCCCCAATCGCGCGGTGGATCAGCGCCGCCGCGACCGATGAATCAACCCCGCCCGACAGGCCGAGGATGACTTCTTCATCACCCACTTGCTGGCGGATTTTCCCGACTGCTTCTTCAATGTAGTCGCCCATGATCCAGTCGGGCCGGGCGCCGCAAATGTCCAGAACAAAGCGGTTCAATATCGCCTGACCCTGGGTGGTGTGGGTGACCTCTGGGTGAAATTGCACAGCGTAAATTTTGCGCGCTTCATCGGCCATGCCGGCAATGGCGCAACTGCTGGTCGATGCCATCAGCTTGAAGCCTGGCGGCATCGCGGTGACGTTGTCGCCATGGCTCATCCAGACGTTCATCATGCCGTGACCATCGGCCGTGGTGAAGTCGGCGATTCCATCCAGCAGCGCAGTGTGGCCATGCGCGCGCAACTCGGCATGGCCGAATTCGCGCTTGTGGCCGCCTTCTACGGTGCCGCCCAGTGCCTCTGCAATGGCATACATGCCAAAGCAGATACCCAGCAAGGGGATGCCCAGTTCAAACACGGCTTTGGGGGCACGCAGGCTCTCGTCTTCCCACAGGCTGGCATGGCTGCCCGACAGAATCACGCCTTTGAGGTTTCCGTCTTTGGCGTAGTCACGCACCCAGTCGTCGGTCACATCGCAGGGGTGCACTTCGCAGAACACGTGGGCTTCACGGATGCGGCGGGCAATCAGCTGGGTGACTTGCGAGCCGAAATCGAGGATGAGAATTTTTTGGTGCTGCATGAGAGGCGTTTCAGGCAAAAAAAGAAAAAGGCGTCTCTCAAGACGCCCTTGGCAAGCCAAAGCGGTCAGTCTGCCCGGTAGTTGGGCGCTTCCTTGGTGATCTGCACATCGTGCACATGGCTTTCGCGTATGCCGGCCGTGGTGATCTCGACAAACTCCGCTTTGTTGCGCATGTCTTCAATCGTGGCGCAGCCGCAGTAGCCCATGCTGGCCCGCAGACCGCCGGCCATCTGGTAAACGATGCCGACCATGGACCCTTTGTAGGGCACCCTGCCTTCAATGCCCTCGGGCACCAGCTTGTCTGCATTCGGGTTACCGGTGGTGGCCTCCTGAAAATAGCGGTCAGCGCTGCCTTGCTGCATCGCGCCTATGCTGCCCATGCCGCGGTAGCTTTTGTAGCTGCGGCCCTGGAACAAAATCACTTCACCCGGTGCTTCCTCGGTGCCGGCAAACATGCCGCCCATCATCACCGTGCCGGCGCCGGCGGCGATGGCCTTGGCGATGTCGCCGCTGTAACGAATGCCGCCGTCGGCAATCAGCGGAATGCCACTGCCACGCAACGCTGTAGCCACGTTGTCGATGGCCATGATCTGAGGCACACCCACGCCGGCGACGATGCGGGTGGTGCAGATGCTGCCCGGGCCGATACCGACCTTGACCGCGTCGGCACCGGCCTCGGCCAGCGCCAGCGCAGCTGCGCCGGTGGCAATGTTGCCGCCAATCACATCGATCTGGGGATAGTTCTTTTTGACCCAGCGCACGCGCTCGATCACGCCGTGGCTGTGGCCATGGGCGGTGTCCACCACGATGGCATCCACACCGGCCCTGACCAGTGCCTCCACCCGCTCCTCGGTGCCCTCGCCCACACCGACGGCCGCGCCCACACGCAGGCGGCCCGAGGCGTCGCGCGCGGCATTGGGGAAGTTGGTCTGTTTGGTGATGTCCTTGACGGTGATCAGGCCCTTGAGCTCAAAATCGTCGTTGACCACCAGCACGCGCTCCAGCTTGTGCTTGTTCAGCAAGGCCTTGGCTTCGGCAGCCGAAGTGCCTTCCTTGACGGTGATGAGCCGTTCACGCGGCGTCATGATCTGGTGCGCCTTGACGTCGTAGCGGGTCTCAAAACGAAGATCGCGGCTGGTCACGATACCCACCACCTTGCCGCCGTCGCACACCGGAAAACCGGATATGCCCAGCTGCTCGGAGAGCTCCAGCACCTGCAGCACCGTGTGCTCGGGCGTGATCACCACCGGATCACGCACCACACCGGACTCATAACGCTTGACCTTGGCCACATGGGCGGCCTGCTGCTGCGGCGTGAGGTTCTTGTGAACAATGCCTATGCCACCTTCCTGAGCAATGGCAATGGCCAGCCGCGCTTCGGTGACCGTGTCCATGGCGGCCGACACCAAGGGCAAATTCAGGCGGATGTTTCTTGAGAACTGGGTGGAAAGCGAGGTGTCCTTGGGCAGGACCTGGGAGAACGCTGGCACCAACAATACGTCGTCGAAGGTGAGCGCTTTGCCGAGTAGGCGCATAGGGATAGCTCCAAAAACACGATTGTACCCGCGCCGCTCGGTACAAACCCTTGCGCCGGCCTGCGTGCTGCCGCGTTACAAAATAGCCGACGGGACCATGTGCCGGACATGATCTTCACCGGCACAGACCGCTACACTTCAATCCATGGACTTGACCCTCACCCCCAAATCGCTGTTGCTCTTGCTTGCGGCCTGGACTTTGTCCCTGTCAGCAGCGGCGCAGTGGCAGTGGATAGACAAGGACGGACGCAAGGTTTTCAGTGATCGCCCGCCGGCTGCCGATATCAAGGAAAAAGACATCCTGAAGCAGCCCGGCGGCAAGGGCCGTGCGGCTGTCGTGGTGGTACCGGCAGAAGCCAACGAGGCGGGCGCAGCAACCAGTGCGGCGGCCAGCGCTGCGACAGCGGCTACAGCGGCGGCAAAAGCCAATGCGCCCAAGCTGTCCGGCAAAGATGCCGAACTGCAAGCAAAAAAGAAAAAACTGGAACAGGAAGAAGCCGACCAAAAGAAGGCTGAAGCGGAAAAAGTGTCCTCCATCAAGGCAGAGAATTGCGAGCGAGCCAAAAAGGGCCTGGCATCCTTTCAATCAGGCGTGCGGGTTTCAACGGTGAATGCCAAAGGCGAGCGCGAGATCATGGACGACAACACCCGCGCGGCTGAAAGCAAACGCCTGCAGGCCATTATTGACAGCGAATGCAAATAGCTTGACGCGCAGGAGCCCGTGCGCGGCAGGATTCGCCCAGCGCCCGTGACAGCGTCAGTACCCGGCCTTGGCCCCCGCCCTTTTTTTGGCAAACAAACCGGACTTTTTGACACCCTGGGTGTTGAAGCGCTCGCGCCGCGCCACCTTGGGGTCCACCCGCAGCGGCCGGTAGATCTCCACACGATCCTGGTCACTGAGCACCTGCCCCAACCCGGCTTTTTTCCCCCATACCCCCAGCGCCAGACGCCTTGCGGCGAGTTCAGGAAATTCCGCCATCACCCCACTGGCGGCCAGCGCCTGCCCAGCGGTGCTGCCGGATGGCAGCTCCAGGGACCATTCGCGCACCTGCCGGGGTGCCGGTGAATAAGCCAGTGTGATCTTCATTCGCCCGCCCGCATCAGGCCTCGGCTTCGCCATACACCTGGGCCGCGCGTTTGACAAAAGCATCCACCAGGCTTCCCGCGATCTTGTCAAACACCGGGCCGACCAAAGCCGCCAGGGCGGGGTTGTCAAAGTCATAACGCAAGGTGAAATTGACCTTGCAGGCGCGCTGGCTGCCATCGCCCAGCGGGGTGAAGTCCCAGTGACCGTCCAGCTTCGAGAAAGGCCCATCGACCAGTTTGAGGGAGACCTTGCGGTCCTTGACGTGGGTGTTGCGGGTGGTAAAACTCTGGCCGATGCCTGCAAACGCGATGCCGACCTTGGCCGTCATGCCCTGGGCGTCTTCAGAGCTGACTTCAGCATGATCGCACCAGGGTAAAAATTGCGGGTAACTGGCTACGTCGGTGACCAGGGCAAACATTTCGGCGGCGCTGTACCAGATGAGAACGGACTTGTGAACGGTTTTCATACAATCATGGGCTGCGCCCGATTGTATTAGCCGGCGCCGCCCCTACCTTTTCCTACATGGCCACCAAAGAAGCATCCTCCAAAAAACCGGCCGCAGCCTCTTCCGGAAAACCAACTGGCAAGCCCGCTGCCAATCTCACGCCCAAGGCCGCCGCTGCGGCGGTGCGGATTGCAGACAACAAAAAGGCCACTTTCAATTACCACATTGAAGAGCGTTTTGAGGCCGGCATGGTGCTGGAAGGCTGGGAGGTGAAGTCGCTGCGCGAGGGCAAGGTGCAGTTGACCGACGGTTATGTGGTGATCCGCAATGGCGAACTTTTCATCATCGGCTGCCAGATCAATCCACTGGGTACCGCCTCGACCCACATCCGGCCGGACTCGGTGCGCACCAAAAAGCTGCTGATGCACAAGGAAGAGATCCGGCGGCTGATTGGCAAGATCGAGCAAAAAGGCTACACGCTGGTGCCACTGAACCTGCACTGGAAAGCCGGCAAGGTCAAATGCGAAGTGGGTCTGGCCAAGGGTAAGGGGGAACACGACAAGCGCGACACCATCAAGGACCGCGAAGGCAAGCGCGAGGTGGAGCGGGCCATGAAGTCCCGCAGCCGCTGAGCTGCAGGCTCAGGTCAGGGCGCGCAGTGGATGCGCATCGGCTGCCCAGGGGCTGGCAAAAAAGGCCTGCACCATCTGCGGCTTGACGTCTTCAATGCGCGCCGGGCTCCACTTGGGCGCATAGTCCTTGTCCACCGCCAGTGCACGTATGCCCTCCACCGTTTCGCTGGCCGCACCCGGCTTGAGGTAAAAGCAGTGGTGCACCATGTCGCGCTCCATGCGCAGGTCGTCCGCCAGGCTCATGGTTCTGGCGCGGCGAATCTGCTCCAGGGTCACATGCAGCATCAGTGGCGAGCGTTTGCGCAGCACGGCAGCGGTCTTTTGCGCCCACTCGTTGTCTGTGGTGGCCTCCAGCGCATCGACCATGTGTTTCACCCGTGCCAGTGAAAAGAAGGCATCCAATTGGCCTGTAGCCCTTTCCGGAATTGCGTGGTCAGCTATTAAATTGGTAGCGACCCATTGCGCAGCATCAGCGCCGCTGGCAAAAGACTGATCCCCCAACTGCTGCCACAGCGAAGGCAGGCTGGCAGCCGGTCGCAGTACATCGGCCAGGCCGTACGCCAGCGCCTCTTCACCGCTGATCACCACGCCGGTCAGCGCCAGGTACTCACCCACGCTGCCCGGGCAGCGGCTCAGGAAGTGGCCGCCACCGACATCTGGAAACAGGCCGATGTTGGTTTCTGGCATGGCCAGCTTGCTGTGTTCGGTCACGATACGCACCCGGGCACCTTGCGACAGGCCCATGCCACCGCCCATGACGACGCCGTCCATGAAGGCGATGTAGGGCTTGGGGTAGTTGTGGATCAGGTGATTGAGGCTGTATTCCTCGGTAAAAAATGCGTCCAGGTCCGCGTCCCCCGCCAACGCGGCCTGGTGGAAGAAGCGGATATCTCCCCCTGCGCAAAATCCGCCGAACAGGCTCTCTGGCGTGCCGGGTCGGCCCACCTTGTTGGTCCCGCGTATGGCTACCGCCAACACCGCCGGGTCACCCTGCCAGGCCGTCAGCGCAGCGCTCAGGTCCCGCACCATCTGCAGCGACAGGGCGTTGAGCGCTTTGGGCCGGTTCAGGGTGATGAAGCCCACCCGCCCGCGCACCTCGGTCAGGACATCGCTGTGGCTGGCGCCGGAATTTGAATCGGTAATAGCGTTCATGCGCGTTGTCTCCATCCCAGCAGTTCATTGGCGACCAGCGCGCCTATCACCAGCGTGCCGCCGGTCAGCACACTGGCAGCGGGCACCTCCCCCGCCCCTACCCAGGCCAGCAGAATGCCAAAAATAATCTCGAGCAGCGCCAGCAGCGATATTTCCGGCGCTTTCAGCACACGCGCACAGATCACCGACAGCACACAGGGGATGGCCAGCTGCACCAGACCGAGCAAGGCCAGTAAACCAAGGTCATGCGCCGTCGCTGCGAATGGAAAAGCCAGCGGCAGCGTCGTCAAGGCAGAAATAAAGGCGCCGACCAGCACGGCGGGTACGAGGTCTATTTTTTCACCGTGCGCCTGACTGCGCTGAACCACCGTCCAGTTGACGGCTGCGGCCAGTGGCACCAGAAACGCCACCAACGTACCTGCCAGCTGGCCCGCTCCGGCGCCCACCTGGCTGCCATGCATCCAGACGATGCCCGCACCAGCCACCGCAATCGCGACCCAGGTACGTACGGGAATGCGATGCCCGATAAATACCCGCGCCAGCAAGGCAGTGATGAAAGGCCCGGCCGCCATGGTGACCAGCACGTTGGCCACGCTGGTCATAGTCATGGCCACCATGAACGCGGTGAACATGATGCTCCAGCAGACGCCGGAGATCCACAGGTAGCGGCCGGCATGGCGAATCTTCGTGAACACGACACGCCCCTGGAACAGCGGAAGGATCACCAGCAGCGACAGCAAGGTGAAAAAACTGCGCCAGAAAGTGACCTCGAAGCTCCTTGCCGACTCAAGATGGCGCGTCACCACGCCCGCGATGGACCACATCAGCGTGATCGCGATCATCAGCAAAACGGCTTTGGAGTGTGTGAGTTTCATGAAGGAAATGTCAGGTTCAAGCGTTCAAGCCTGTCACCGCCCTCCCCGACTTCATTCCAGCAGGGGCCGCGGGACTGGCTTTGCCAGACCGCAGGCGCAGCGGCCCCCTAGTGGGGCGGGGAGCTACACGCAGTGAGTGACCGTGGGGGCCAATTACCTTCCCGCGCGCTTGCGCTCGCTTTCCGTCAGGTGGCGTTTGCGCAGACGCACCGACTTGGGCGTGATTTCAACCAGCTCGTCTTCCTCGATGAATTCCACGCCGTATTCCAGCGTCAGCTCGATGGGCGGCGTGATCTTGATCGCGTCTTCCTTGCCGGACACACGGAAGTTGGTCAGCTGCTTGGTACGCGTGGCGTTGACCACCAGATCGTTGTCGCGGCTGTGGATACCCACAATCATGCCTTCGTACACCGGGTCGTTGGCGCGCACAAACATGCGGCCACGGTCGTCCAGCTTGCCCAGGGCGTAGGTGAATATTTCACCAGCGTCCATGGAGATCAGCACGCCTTGCTTGCGGCCGCCGATGTCACCCTTGTGTGCTTCGTAGCTGTCGAAGATGTTGGAGATCAGGCCGGAACCGCGCGTCAGGTTCAGGAATTCATTGGTGAAACCAATCAGGCCGCGTGCCGGAATGCGGTACTCGAGGCGTACACGCCCACGACCATCAGATTCCATGTTGACCAAATCGCCCTTGCGCTCACCCAGGGCCTGCATGACGCCGCCTTGATGGGTTTCCTCGATGTCGGCAGTGACCAGCTCGATCGGCTCGTGTTTCTCGCCGTTGACTTCCTTCATCACAACCCGCGGCTTGGACACAGCCAGCTCAAAACCTTCGCGGCGCATGTTCTCCAGCAGGATGGTCAGGTGCAGCTCGCCCCGGCCCATGACTTCAAAAATGCCTTCCTCATCGGTTTCCTTGACGCGCAGTGCCACGTTGTGTTGCAGCTCTTTCTGCAGCCGGTCCCAGATCTGGCGGCTGGTGACGTATTTGCCTTCACGGCCGGCCAGCGGGCTGGTGTTGACGCAGAAGTTCATGGTCAGCGTCGGCTCATCGACCTTGAGCATGGGCAGCGGCATCGGAGTGACCGGATCGGTCAGGGTCACGCCAATGCCGATTTCATCAATGCCGTTGATCAGCACAATCTCGCCGGGTCCAGCTTCCGTGGTCTGCACACGCTCCAGGCCCTGGAAAGTCAGCACCTGGTTGATCCGGCCCTTGATGGCCTTGCCGTCCGGGCCTTCCATGACCACGACGTCCATCATGGGTTTGATGGTGCCCTGGCTGATGCGGCCCACGCCGATACGGCCCACGAAGGTCGAAAAGTCGAGCGCAGAAATCTGCAGTTGCAGCGGCGCGGCCGGGTCACCTTCCTGATGTGGCACATGCTGGAGGATGGTATTGAACAGGGCCGACATGTCGGGGCCCCACTGCTCGTTGGGCGGGCCCTCTTCCAGCGAGGACCAGCCGTTGATGCCGGAGGCGTAGACCACCGGGAAATCGAGCTGCTCATCGGTAGCACCGAGCTTGTCAAACAGGTCGAAAGCGGCGTTGACCACATAGTCAGGGCGCGCACCGGGCTTGTCCACCTTGTTGACCACCAGGATAGGCTTGAGGCCCAGGGCCAGCGCCTTCTTGGTCACAAAACGGGTCTGGGGCATGGGGCCTTCCTGCGCGTCGATCAGTAGCACCACACCGTCAACCATGGACAGCGCACGCTCCACCTCGCCGCCGAAGTCGGCGTGGCCGGGTGTGTCGACGATGTTGATGTGAGTACCTTCCCAGGTCACGGCGCAGTTTTTGGCCAGGATGGTGATGCCACGCTCTTTTTCGATGGCGTTGTTGTCCATCACGGTGTCGACCACTTTCTCGTGCTGGGCAAAGGTGCCGGACTGACGCAGCAGCTGATCGACCATGGTGGTTTTGCCGTGGTCAACGTGGGCGATGATGGCGATGTTGCGGATTTGTTTATGACTCATGGTTCGCTTTCTAAAAACTTCAAATCGGTGGTACTAAGCCATAGCGGCGCTGGCCGCTGGGCTGGAGGAAACAGGTGAAACAGGACGGCGGGCGGCCAGCATGTCCTGAATTTCAATCGGGCTGAGCAGGCGGCCCGGAATCAGTTCGTCAGCGGTCACATGGGCTGAGCCGAGGAAAGCCGCAGGATCTGTGCCGAAGACCTGTACCAGCGCGGCATCGGGCCCCCATTGACCGGCATTGCCACGGCGACGCAGACCGCTGAGGAAACGCCCTGCATCATCGGCGCCCAATGTGACAGCCGGATACGCTGCCACCAGTGACTGCACAGGCAACAGGCAAGCCTCGCGTTCGGCCTCGCTCATGGCTTCGAGAGAAGGCAGGCTGACGCATTGGCCGTCGGTGTAGCCACCGGTCTCCAGCCGCCGCAGCGAGCCCAGGTGGGCGCCGCAGCCGATGGCCTCGCCAATGTCTTCGCCCAGGGTGCGGATGTAAGTGCCTTTGCTGCAGGAAACTACTATTTTGATAGCTGCTTGCGCCCGTGGGTCATGGGCTGGAGCCATATTCAACTTGTAAATATTGATGTGGCGGGCTTCCCGTTCGACTTCCTCGCCTTTGCGCGCATATTCGTACAGCGCCTTGCCGTCTTTCTTCAGGGCCGAATACATGGGCGGAACCTGCGCCAGCGGGCCGGTGAAACGACGCGTCATTTCTGCGAGCAGTTCGGGCGTGATAGTTGGCACCGGACGCGTCTCAATCACCTCGCCTTCGGCATCGGCGGTGCTGGTTTTCTGGCCCAGCAGCAGCACCGCTTCATAGGTTTTGTCGGCGTCAAGCTGGAGCTGGCTGAACTTGGTGGCGGCACCAAAACACAACGGCAACACGCCAGTGGCCAGCGGATCCAGCGTACCGGTATGGCCGGCTTTGTCCGCGCGCAGCAACCACTTCGCCTTTTGCAGCGCCTGGTTGCTCGACAGGCCCAACGGCTTGTCGAGCAGCAACACGCCATGCACGGGACGTCGCTGTATCTTTTGGCGATGAGGAGAAGTTTGCGTCATAAATTCCGACAGGCTCAACGCACGGGCAAGCCCGGCGTGGCGTTGGCACCGTTGTCCCTGAACCTGTCATCAAGGGAAACGGCGCGAACTCAGTCGTCCTGGGCGCGGGAGGAAACCGCCTTGGCAATCAGGGCGTTCATGTCGGCCGCGCGCTCGGTCGTGCGGTCAAACTGGAAATGAAGCGTGGGAACCGTGTGAATCATCAGCTTTTTAAACAGGCCGTTGCGCAGAAAACCCGCCGCCTGGTTCAGGGCGGTTTCGCACTCGGTCGGATCGCCGATCAAGACGCTGAAAAACACCTTGGCATGTGCGTAGTCCGGCGTCACCTCGACCGCCTGGATCGTCACCATCCCCACCCGCGGATCTTTCAACTCGCGCGCGATCAGCTCCGTCAGATCGCGCTGGATCTGGTCGGCAACGCGAAAACCGCGGTTCGGGGTGGATGATTTTTTACGCATAACTCAGTGAGCCTGCCGGTTGGCGGGTTGCCCTTTCGGCACAACCGGCCTCGCGGCGATCAGACCTCCAGTGTCCTGGCCACTTCCCGGATTTCAAAGAACTCCAGCATGTCGCCGACCTGGATGTCGTTGTAGCCCTTGACGTTCAAGCCGCACTCGAAACCTTCCTTGACTTCCTTGGCATCGTCCTTGAAACGCTTGAGCGAGTCGAGTTCGCCGGTGAAGATGACCACGTTTTCACGCAGCAGGCGCAAGCGCGCAGAGCGGCGGACCACACCGGCGGTGACCATACAGCCGGCAATCGAGCCGATCTTGCTGACCTTGAACACCTGGCGGATCTCGGCGGTACCAATGACTTCTTCCTTCTTGTCCGGCGTCAGCATGCCAGACATCGCGGCGCGCAGCTCGTCCACAGCGTCATAAATGATGTTGTAGTAACGAAGATCGACGCCGTTGTTTTCTGCCTGCTTGCGGGCCTGGGCATCGGCGCGGGTGTTGAAGCCGATCACCACTGCCTTGGACGCAATCGCCAGGTTGACGTCGGACTCGGAAATACCACCCACACCGGAGTACACCAGTTGCACCTTGACCTCGTCGGTCGAGAGCTTGAGCAGCGACTGGGCCAGCGCTTCCTGCGAACCCTGTACGTCGGCCTTGATGATGATGGGCAACATCTTGACCTCGCCGGCGCCGATGTCGGAGAACATGTTCTCCAGCTTGGACGCCTGCTGCTTGGCCAGCTTGGTGTTGCGGAACTTGCCGGCGCGGTAGGTAGCGATCTCCCGGGCACGGCGTTCGTCGAGCATGACCATGAACTCGTCACCGGCCTGTGGCACTTCCGTCAGGCCCTGGATTTCCACAGGAATCGACGGACCTGCGGTCTTGATCGGCTTGCCGTTTTCGTCCAGCATGGCGCGCACGCGGCCAAAGGTCGAACCGGCCAGTACCACGTCGCCCGCCTTGAGCGTACCGGCCTGCACCAGCACGGTAGCGACAGGACCGCGGCCCTTGTCGAGCCGGGCTTCAATCACCAGACCCTTGGCCAGCGCATCAACCGGCGCCTTGAGCTCCAGCACTTCAGCCTGCAACAGCACCTGCTCGAGCAGGGCGTCGATACCGGCGCCGGTATGGGCCGACACGCCGACAAATGGCACGTCGCCGCCAAACTCTTCGGGGATCACCTCTTCGGTGACCAGTTCGCCCTTGACGCGCTCCATGTTGATTCCGGGCTTGTCGATCTTGTTGATCGCCACCACGATGGGCACACCAGCTGCCTTTGCGTGCTTGATGGCTTCGCGGGTCTGCGGCATCACACCGTCATCAGCTGCCACCACCAGAATCACAATGTCGGTCGCCTGGGCGCCGCGGGCACGCATGGCGGTAAACGCCTCGTGACCCGGTGTATCCAGGAAGGACACCATGCCGCGCGGGGTTTCCACGTGGTAGGCGCCGATGTGCTGGGTGATACCTCCGGCTTCACCGGAGGCCACTTTGGCGGTACGGATGTAGTCGAGCAGCGAGGTCTTGCCGTGGTCGACGTGACCCATGACGGTGACGACCGGCGCGCGCGGCAGCAACTCGGCCTGTGGTCCGGCGTTATCGTCATCGGTAAAGGCTTCCGGATCGTCCAGAGCGGCCGTCACGGCCTTGTGACCCATCTCTTCCACCACAATCATGGCGGTGTCCTGGTCCAGCGGCTGGTTGATGGTGACCATCTGGCCCAGCTTCATCAGGTGTTTGATGACCTCGGACGACTTGACGCTCATCTTGTGGGCCAACTCGGCCACCGTGATGGTCTCTGGCACATGTACTTCAACAACCTTGAACTCGGTGGGCGCCACAAAGTTGGACTCGGAACGCGAATCGCGATCCGGAGTGCGACGGCCACGCGGGCCACCACGGAAGTTGCCGCGTCCCGGCACAACCGGAGCACCACGGGTCTTGATTTCGCCCTTCTTCTTGGCAGCATCGTCTTTCCAGGTCGAAGACAGGTTCTCAGACTTGACTTCCTTCTTGCCCGCGGCGCCGGCAGCGGCCGTGCCGCCCGCTGCAGCGGGTTTGGCAGCACCCGGCACCACAGCCGGCTTGTGCAAAGTGCCCTTGATGACGGCTTTGGGATCGACGTGTGGCACCAGCACGCGCTTGGGTGCATTCATCATCGCGCGAATGCCGGCAGCTTCCGCCTCGGCTTTCTTGCGGCGGTCCTGCAGGTCCTGAGCCTTGACGGCATCAGCCTGGAATTCAGCGGTGGCCTTGGCTTTGGCGGCGAGCTGCGCAGCGCTGACTTCGGCGGCTTTGATGGCTGCCTTTTCGGCGGCGGCCGCATCGTCTACCACCGGCGCCTGCACGGCGGCGGCTTTGGCGGCAGCAGATTTGCCGGTCGCCGGTTTTTTGGTTTCAGCTGCCGCCGCTGAGGCCTGTGCGGCGGCCTGCGCGGCTTGCTCAGCGACAAGCCGCTCCTGCTCACGCTGAGCCTCTTTGGCGTCCTGCTCTTCACGCAAGCGGCGTTTTTCTGTCAGTTCTTCTTCCTGACGGCGCAGAAGCTCCGCATGGCGGCTGGCCTCTTCCTCGCGGCGTACCAGTTCAGCTTCATCGACCTGCGGCGCCTGAGGCGCTTCCGGCATCGCAACGGCATCGTCAGCCGGCTGCTCGGAGCTCTCGTCACGTTTGACGAAGGTGCGCTTCTTGCGCACCTCGACCTGGATGGTGCGGGCACGGCCTGTGGCATCGGCCTGCTTGATTTCACTGGTGGACTTTTTGACCAGCGTGATTTTTTTACGCTCGGCGCTGACCGTGCCGTGGCTGGCCTGCAGAAAGCTCAGCAGCTTCTGTTTGTCGGCCTCGGAGAGACGGTCATCGGCTTGCGCCTTGGCAACGCCGGCACTGGTCAATTGCTCGATCAGTATGGCGGTGGGTTTATTCAGTTCAGCTGCGAATTCAGCGACGGTAGTGGTACTGGACATATGTTTTTTTCCTGCTGGCCTCCATGATCATTGCTCTTTGGACGCGAGGTCTGCACTTGCAGGCTCAGCGGCGTCGGCAGTTTCGGCGGCATCATCGGTGAACCAATGCGCGCGCGCGGTCATGATCAGGGCCTTGGCGTCGTCCTCGGACTGGCCGGTGATATCGGTGAGTTCATCCACGGCCAGATCGGCCAGGTCGTCACGGGTGCCGACGCCGGCCTCCGTGAGTTTGGCAATCAGCTCGGGCGTGAGGCCTTCGACATCGCGCAGGTTCTGCGAGACGCCTTCAGCGTTTTCTTCCTTGGCGATTTCCATGGTCAGCAGCGCATCCTTGGCGCGCGTGCGCAGTTCGGTGACCGTGTCTTCGTCGAAGGATTCGATCTCCAGCATTTCCTGGATAGGCACATAAGCCACTTCTTCCAGGCTGGTGAAGCCTTCGGAGATCAGGATGTCGGCGATTTCCTCGTCCACATCGAGTTTTTCCATGAACAGCTTGCGGCTGGTGTCGGTCTCGGTGGCCTGCTTTTCAGCGGACTCATCGGCCGTCATGATGTTGATCTTCCAGCCCGTCAGCTCGGCGGCCAGGCGCACGTTCTGGCCACCGCGGCCAATGGAGATCGCGAGGTTTTCCTCATCGACCACCACATCCATGGCATGACGCTCTTCATCGACCACGATGGATGACACATTGGCCGGTGCCAGCGCGCCGATCACGAACTGGGCCGGATCTTCGCTCCAGAGCACGATGTCGACACGTTCACCGGCCAGCTCGTTGGTCACACCGTTGACGCGGGTGCCGCGCACGCCGACGCAGGTACCGATGGGGTCAACGCGCTTGTCATGGGACAACACGGCGATCTTGGCGCGCGAACCCGGGTCGCGGGCGCAGGATTTGATCTCCAGCAGGCCTTGTTCGATCTCGGGCACTTCCTGGCGGAACAGTTCGATCATGTACTCCGGCGACGTGCGCGACAGGATGATGGGCGCGCCACGCAGGGTGGTGTCGACTTCCATGATCATGGCGCGGACGCGGTCACCGGAACGCAGATTTTCTTTCGGGATCATGTCGCTGCGGCGCAGGCGGCCTTCGACGCGACCGGATTCGACAATGATGTCGCCCTTGTCCATGCGTTTGACGGTGCCGACAAAAATCTTGTCGCCGCGCGACATGAAGTCGTTGAGCAACATCTCGCGCTCGGCGTCGCGGATTTTTTGCAGGATGACCTGCTTGGCCGCTTGAGCGCCAATGCGGCCTATGGGCAGGCTTTCGACGGGCTTTTCGATGAAGTCGCCTTCTTCGATATCGGCGATCTCGTCGCGGGCATCGCTGACCAACTCTTCGGCTTCAGGGTTTTGCAGGCCGGCTTCGTCTGCCACAACGAGCCAACGGCGGAAAGTTTCGTAGTTGCCACTGTCGCGGTCCACCACGACACGGATATCCGTGCCTTCGGCGTACACCTTTTTGGTGGCCGATGCGAGCGCAAGCTCGACAGCACCAAAAACGACATCGCGTTCCACATTCTTCTCACGCGAGATGGCATCCACCAACATCAACAGTTCGCGATTCATTTCACAAGCCTGCCTTTCCTTTTTTATATCTCTGTTGCGGGCGGGCTTTTCGGCCGGCGCCCCTTGAAGTCAACCACAGGCGCAAGCCGCGCCTGCACAATTTCGTCCAGCGTGAATCCCAGTGCCTGCAGCGGCGCGGGAATCCGTTTCTTGCTTACTTTCTGTCCGGGCTTGTACCCTGGCTTGTCTGCGGGCTCTTCGCTCCAGACCACCTGCCACCCCGAAGCCGCACGCTCCAGCGTGCCGCGAAATTTTTTCCGGCTGGCCGAGATGCCGGTTCCGGCAGACACTGCCGCACCTACCGCCGCCTTCAGCGTGATGTCGACCAGCTCGCCGGCAAAACGCTCAAAATCAGCCTCGCTGCGCAGGGGCCGGTCTATACCCGGCGAGCTCACCTCCAGCCGGGCATACGCCGCCCCTTCAACTTCCAGCACAAACTGCAGCTGGCGCGTGACTTTTTCGCAATCTTCGGCGTTGATAAACCGCTCTTCGCCCCCCTGAACAAAGGGCTGGTCAATCGTGACGCGCAGCAGACCACCGCCGGTGCGTTCAATTTCCACCAGCTGGTAACCCAGTCCTGTGACTGTTTGCTCAATCGTCTCGTGTAATGCCATTCAGGTCCAAAAAAGCGGTGTTTTGCTCACTGCTTCCAAAAACAAACGCCCAAAAAAAATGGGCGGTGAAAACCCGCCCATTTGGTCGTGAAGCCAGTATTGTAACCTGCCGCACACACCGGCGCAAGCAGTTTGCATGCCCGGCCCGCCCAATCCCCCCTGCCGGGGTCAGACCTGCGCAGCGACCAGCACGCGGGTGTAGGGATGTTCAGGGTTTTCCAGTACCTGCTGCACGGTGCCGGCCTCCAGCACCTCACCGTCTTTCATGACGATGACCTGATGCGCCATGGCGCGGATAACGTCCACGTCGTGGGTGATCAACAAGTAGCTCAAGCCACGCTCACGCTGCAGTTTTTGCAGCAAGTGCAGCACCTGCTTCTGGATGGTCACGTCCAGCGCGCTGGTGGGCTCGTCCAGCACCAGCAATTGAGGTTCAATGATCAAGGCCCGGGCAATCGCCAGACGCTGGCGCTGCCCACCCGAAAACTCGTGTGGATAGCGCTGTAACAATCCCGGAAACTGCGCCTCGGTCATGCCGACCTCGGCCAGCGCGCGCAACACCTGCGCCTGCCGCTGCGCAGCCGGCAGACCTGGCTGATGCACCCGTAAGCCTTCGCCAACGATTTCTTCGACGGTCATGCGCGGCGACAAGGAAGAAAACGGGTCCTGAAACACTACCTGGACGGCGCGTCGAATCACTTTGTTGCCTGCCGCGTCACCGCTCCAATGGCCTCCCGCCGCCTGCAGTTGCCCCTGGTGCGGGTGCAAGCCCAGTGCCGCCAGTGCCAAGGTGGATTTTCCCGAGCCCGACTCCCCGATCACGCCCAGCGTCTGCCCCGGCGCAATGCTGAAACTGGCCCCGTGCACCGCGATAAATTCGCCTGATTTGAACCAGCCTTTGATGCCGGGCAGGCGCATCGGGTAGCTCACACGCAACGCACTGGCTTGCATTACGGGCGCGGCGCCTGGCTCCCGCAGACGCTCGGTCACGTCGCGTACCGGGCGGCTGTCGATCAGCTTGCGGGTGTAGGCGTGCTGCGGATTCTGGAAAACCTCTGCCACAGGCCCGGTTTCGACAATGTGACCGTCCTCCATCACCGCAATCCGGTCGGCAAAGCGGCGCACCAGGTTCAGGTCATGGGTGATCAGCAGCACCGCCATGCCGGTCTGCTGCTGCAAGCCCGTCAGCAAGTCCAGAATCTGCGTGCGCAGGGTCACGTCCAGCGCTGTGGTCGGCTCGTCGGCCAACAGCAGTTTGGGGCGGCAGGCCAGCGCCATGGCGATCATGGCGCGCTGACGCTGTCCGCCCGACAGCTGGTGCGGAAAAGCATTGGCGCGCCGTACGGCTTCGGTTATACCGGTATCTGCTAGCAATTTGATAGCGGCTTGCGCAGATTCAGCAGGGGTCAGCGCCTGCTTTATCTGTAAAACTTCGGCAATCTGCTCACCCACCGTGAACAGCGGGTTCAAGGCCGTCATCGGCTCCTGAAAAATCATCGCGATGTCCTGGCCGCGTATGCCGCGAAGCGCGCGCTCGGGCATGGACAACAGGTCTGCCTGGCCATCACGCCCCGCAAACAGCGCTTCGCCAGCTATGTCTGCGTTTTGTACCAGCCTGAGCAAAGCCAGCGCGGTGACCGTCTTGCCGGAGCCGGACTCGCCCACCAACGCCAGTTTTTCGCCCGGCGCAATGGTCAGATCGATGCCATGCACCACCTCTTTGCCCTGAAATGCGACGCACAGATTCTTGACATTCAGGAGGGCTGTCATTTGTCGACCTTCCGGGGATCCAGCGCATCACGCAAGGCATCGCCCATGAAGGTCAGCAGCAGCAGCGTCAGCACCAGCACGGCGAAGGTGGACAGCGAAATCCACCAGGCGTCGATGTTCGCCTTGCCCTGGCTCAGCAGCTCGCCCAGCGAGGGCGTGCCGGGCGGCACACCGAGGCCCAAAAAATCCAGTGAGGTCAGGGCGAGGATGGCCGCGCTCATGCGAAACGGTAAAAACGTGACCACAGGGGTCAGACTGTTCGGCAGGATGTGGCGCCACATGATCTGCAGGTTGCCCACCCCCAGCGCCCGGGCTGCGCGCACGTAGTCCATCTGGCGGTTGCGCAAAAATTCGGCGCGCACGTAGTCGGACAGCCCCATCCAGCCAAACAGGCTGAGCAGCAACAGCAGCAAGGCCACGCTGGGCGCAAACACCGCACTGAAGATGATGAGCAGGTAAAGCTCGGGCATGGAGCCCCAGATCTCGATAAAACGCTGGAAAGCCAGGTCGGTTTTGCCGCCCGCATAACCCTGCACCGCCCCGGTAAGGATGCCGACCACCACGCCGATCAGCGTCAGCGCGAGCGCAAACAACACGCTGAGCCGGAAACCGTAAATCAGCTGCGCCAGCAGGTCTCGGCCACGGTCATCGGTGCCGAACAGGTTGTCGCGCGAAGGTGCCGAGGGGTTGGGCGCTTTTGCAAAATAATTGATGGTGCGCGGCCCATACGGATTAAGCGGATAAATCGACCAGTTGCTGCCCTCTTTGAGTTTGTCGCGAACAAAGGGATCGAGGTAGTCAGTGGGCGTATCGAAATCGCCGCCGAAGGTTTTTTCAGAATAGTCCTTGATCAGCGGAAAGTAAAACTCGCCCTGATACCGCACCAGCAGCGGTTTGTCGTTGGACAGTACCTCGGCAAAGAGGCTGAGCACCACCAGCACGCAGAAAATCAGCAGGCTGCGGTAACCGAGCTTGTTGCGGCGAAAACGCTGCCAGGCGCGCCTGGAAGGGGATGCAGAAAGAGGCAAGGTACCGGTCGTCATGACTCAATCAAACTTCACGCGGGGATCAACCCAGACATAACAAAGGTCCGAAATCAGCTTGGTCACCAGACCGATCAGCGTGAACAAATACAGCGTGCCCAGCACCACCGGGTAGTCGCGCCGGATCACGCTTTCGTAGCTGAGCAGGCCCAGGCCGTCGAGCGAAAACAGGGTTTCGATCAGCAGCGAGCCGGTAAAAAAAGCACCAATAAACGCCGAAGGGAAACCGGTGATGATGGGAATCAACGCATTGCGAAACACATGCTTCCACAGAACCTGCCGCTCGGACAGGCCTTTGGCGCGTGCCGTGAGCACATACTGCTTGCGGATTTCTTCCAGAAACGAGTTTTTGGTCAGCACCGCCGTGACCGCAAAACTCCCCAGCACCATGGCCGTCACCGGCAAGGTGATGTGCCACAGGTAATCCGTGATGCGCGCACCCCAGCTCAATGTCTCCCAGTTCGCAGACGTGAGGCCGCGCAACGGAAACCACTGCAACTGCCCGCCAAAAACCACCAGCAACGCCACACCCAGCACAAAGCCGGGAATCGCGTAACCAACCAGCACAATCAAGGTGGTGACAAAGTCAAACCGGGTACCCGCCCGCACCGCCTTGGCGACTCCCAGCGGCACGGCTATCAGGTAGCTGATAAAAAACGTCCACAGGCCCAGGCTGATGGAGACCGGCAACTTCTCTTTGACCAATTGCCAGACGTCCTTGTGCTGGTAAAAACTTTTGCCCAGGTCAAAGCGCGCAAACTGGCCGAGCATCTGGAAGAAGCGCTCATGCACCGGTTTGTCAAAGCCGTACAGCGCCCTGATTTCCTCGATGCGCTGCGCATCCAGCCCCTGGCGGCCACGATAGCCGGAACCGGTAGAGGCCGCGCGCTCGCCGCCGGAGTCCCGCCCCTGCAACTGCGCCACCATCTGCTCAACCGGCCCGCCAGGCACAAACTGCACCATCGCAAAGGTCAGCAGCAGCACCCCCAGCAAGGTGGGAATCATCAGCAGCAGGCGTTTGAGGATGTAGCTGGCCATTATTTGTTGATCGCAGAAGCCCACCAGGTGCTCATGGCCCAGGTGTCGGCCTGGTAATACGGCGGAATCACGGGGGGAAGAACAAAAGGCGCAGGCCGGTAACCGATCAGGAAGGCATCGCCATAGTACTGTGGCACCGAGTAATGGCCATGCGTCAGTACCCGGTCAAGCGCACGCATCGCAGCACTCAGATCAGGCCGGGTTTTCGCAGCCACGATCTTTTGCAGCAAGGCATCCACCGCTGGATCGGCAATGCCCCAGACGTTGGACGAGCCCGGGGTCTTGGCCGCCTCGGAGCCAAAACGCTCCAGCAATTCGCTGCCTGGCGCGGTGGAACCCGGCAAACGCAAAGTGGTGACCTCGAAGTCAAACGCGTCCATTTTCTGTTTGCTCAGTGAAAAATCAACCACCCGGTAAGTCATGGTGATGCCTAGTTTTTCGAGTGCTTTCTGGAAGGGGCCGACGATGCGCACGAGCGATGGCTGGTCGTTGAGAAACTCCATCGTGAAGGCCTCCCCCTTGGCATTGCGCAGGGCACCGTCCCGGTAGGTCCAGCCGGCCTCCTTCAGCAAGGCCTGGGCCTGCCGCAGGTTTTGCCGCAAGCTACCTGGCGGCGTGGTGCTGGGGGACAACGGCACCGGACCAAACACCTCGGGTTTGAGCTTGCTGCGCAGGGGCTCCAGCAGCGCCAGTTCATCCGGCATGGGCAGGCCCTCTGCATGGAACTCACTGTTCGGAAAATAACCGTTGACCCGTTTGTAGATACCGTAGAACAACTGACGGTTCATCCACTCAAAGTCCATGGCCAATGCGATGGCCTGGCGCACCCGAACGTCCTTGAACTTCTCCTTGCGCAGGTTGAATACATAACCCTGGAAGTCGCCGGGATTGCGGTTTTCGAAAGCGCGTTTGACCAGTTCACCCGACGTGAACTGCTTGCCGGTGTACTGGCGCGCCCAGTTGCGCGAAATGAACTCGCGCATGAAGTCGTATTCGCCGGCCTTGAGTCCCTCGAAACGCGAGGTTTCGTCCAGGTAAATCTTGAAGGTGATGCGATCGAAGTTGAACTGGCCCTTGCGGCTGGGTAAATCCGCACCCCAATAGGCAGGGTCGCGCACATAGGTGATGTCGCGGCCCATCGCGGCGCTAGCCGGCTTGTACGGTCCAGAGCCTATCGGCAATTCAGACACAATTTTGTCAAACGGCTTGCCACCGCCCCATGCGCGACTGAACACCGGCATGCCGCCCACCACCAGCGGCAGTTCGGGATTGGGCACTGCAAAGTCAAAACGTACCAGCCGCTCCGACAACACCCGGACCCCCTTGACTTCGGCATAAATGCTGCGGTACTGCGGCGCGGCCAGCTTGCCGGTCAACTGTGTGAAGGAATGCAGCACATCGGCGGCCAGCACAGGCGAGCCGTCCTGAAAGCGTGCCTTGGGGTGAATGCGAAAGGTCGCCCCAAGCCGATCAGGCGCCACCTCGACGTCCTCGGCCAACAAACCGTAAGCGGTGGTGGGTTCCTCGGAGTTGCCGGTCAGCAGGCTCTCGATCATCAAGATGCCGATACCGTAGGGGGCCGTGCCGCGCAAGGTGAAGGGGTTGAACTTGTCGAAGTTGGTCGGCCGGGTTGGCGGCACCATGCGGATCTCGCCTCCCTTGGGCGCCGCAGGGTTGACATAGGCGAAATGGGTGAAACCGGTCGGGTACTTGATGTCGCCAAACTGCGCATAGGCGTGGGCGGCCCAAGTCACCGGCGCAAAGCATGCCAGCCAGGCCAGCGTCAGGGCCCGAAAAAAAGACAAATCCCGCATGCGACAATTCTGCACTAATTGAACCGGCGCAGGATCACCAGGCATGCATGACTTGGTGCGCAAGCCGGGTCTTTCGCACACACTGGAGCACAAGCATGGGCACAAACGCAGGATTTCTCACAGGCAAAAAATTGCTGATCACGGGCGTGTTGTCGAACCGCTCCATCGCCTATGGCATTGCCAAAGCCTGCCACGCCCAGGGCGCCGAGCTGGCTTTCAGCTACGTGGGCGAGCGTTTCAAGGAGCGCATCACCGAGTTTGCCGCCGACTTTGGCTCCAGCCTGATCTTTGACTGTGACGTCGCGGACGACGCGCAGATCGACAAGCTGTTTACCGACCTGTCCGCCACCTGGCCGACCTTTGACGGCTTTGTGCACAGCATTGGGTTTGCACCGCGCGAGGCTATTGCTGGTGATTTTCTGGACGGCCTGTCGCGCGAGAGCTTCCGGATTGCGCACGACATCAGCGCCTACAGTTTTCCAGCCATGGCCAAGGCAGCCCTGCCCTTCCTCAACCCAAAATCGGCCCTGCTGACTCTGACCTACCTGGGCGGAGTGCGCACCGTGCCCCACTACAACACCATGGGTCTGGCCAAGGCCAGCCTGGAGTCGTCGGTGCGCTATCTGGCCGAGTCGGTAGGCAAAAAAGGCACGGGCCTGCGGGTCAATGGCATCAGCGCCGGCCCCATCAAAACCCTGGCCGCCAGCGGCATCAAGGATTTCGGCAAGATTTTGCGCGGCGTTGCCGAGGCATCGCCGATACGCCGCAACGTGACGATCGAAGACGTAGGCAATGTGGCTGCGTTCCTGCTCAGCGATATGGCGGCGGGGGTCAGCGCAGAGATCATGTATGTGGATGGCGGCTTCAGCCACGTGGTGGGCGGGCTCGGTGAGTCAGCCGAAGCCGCTTGAGCCTTGCCGGCGCCCGGCGTGTCGCCGATTCGCTATGCTTTTGGTAGCTACTCAGGCTCGCCCCTGTTGGGCCAGGGGTTGATAGGGCTTGTAAAAATGGGGCATCAAGCTGCTGTACAGCTCTGGCAGCTGCGCGCTAACAGTCAAATCAGTCTCTGGCCCTTGGTTGACAGGCGCAAGCAGCTATCAAAAACGTAGCGACTTCCACTGTGTCACTGACACCTCAGGCGGGACGCCAGTACTCATAACACCAGGCCGTCGTAAAACCCGCCCGCTGATACAGCGCAAGTGCCGCCACGTTGCTGGCCTCCACCTGCAAAAAACTGCGCTCAAAGCCGCGCGACAAGGCTGCTTCGGCCAGCCCGGCCAGCACCCTGCCGGCCATCCCCCTGCCCCGGAAGGCTGGCGCCGTACGCATACCGTGCACGCTGGCCCAGCCGTGCGAAAAGGCAGCAGCACCTGCGGCCACGGTAGCTTCGGCCTCACGCACGCTGGCATACAGCGAGCCGTGCGCGCTGCCGAGTTTTGCCACGCGGCTGGCGCCATCCACCGGGTCAAACCCCTCGCCCAGAAACAGTGCCGCCCAGGCGGCATCGGGCGATGTGGCGATCTCGGCCGGTGGCTGGGTAAAAGTCGCACGCATGGCACTGACCGACCCCAGTTGCACCAGGGTGGGACGTTCGGCGCTGTAGCCGCGCAGCGCCAGTTCGCGCCGCACGCCGTCAAAACACGCGAGCAGGGGCAAGCGAAATATCGGTGCAAGGTCGTGCGCGGCATAGCGCGCCGCTATCTTGCCGACCACGCTTTCGTCACATGCGGTGTGTTGCAGTGGCGCAGCACTTTTGGCGCGGCCTACGGTACCGCTGTCGAAAGCCAGCAACCAGCCGTCCAGCTCTTCCACAGCTTCCGGCGAAACGGCCAGGACGGTGGCCCGCTCCACCCCAGCCACGTCGTGGGACCACATGCGCGACTGCCTGTTTACGCCTTGACGCAATCGGCGTAGTAATGCTTTTTGCCGCCCTCGTCTTCCACTTCAACCAGACCGTGTATGTCAGTCTCAAAGCCCGGACACTGCGCATTGAACTCGCGCGAGAACTTCAGGTAGTCAACAATTTTTCTGTTGAAAACTTCGCCCGGAATCAGCAGCGGAATGCCGGGCGGATACGGCGTCACCAGCCCGACGGTGATGCGACCTTCCAGATTGTCAATTTCAACCCGCTCGGTCTTGCGCAGCGCGATATGGGCGTAGGCATCGCTGGGCTTCATGGCTGGCGTCAGGTCGCTCAGGTACATGTCGGTGGTCAAACGCGCAATATCGTATTTGGCGTAGAGCTGGTGGATGTGCTGGCAGAGGTCCGCCAAACCCATTTTTTCGTAACGCGGGTACTTCTGGCAGAACTCGGGCAGGATGCGCCACATCGGCTGGTTCTTGGCGTAGTCATCCTTGAACTGCTGCAAGGCGGTCAGCATGCTGTTCCAGCGGCCCTTGGTGATACCGATGGTGAACATGATGAAAAAGCTGTAGAGGCCGGTTTTCTCGACCACCACGCCGTGTTCAGCCAGAAATTTGGTCACGATGCTGGCCGGAATGCCGGTTTTGGCAAACTTGCCGTTCAGGTCCATGCCGGGTGTGACCACGGTCGATTTGATCGGGTCCAGAATGTTGAAGCCGGTGGCCTTCTTGCCGAAGCCGTGCCAGTTGACCCCAGCCTTGGCGTTTTTGCTTTCGCCTTTGATGATCCAGTCTTCCGAGCGGCCAATGCCTTCGTCCACCAGCTTGTCCGGCCCCCAGACCTTGAACCACCAGTCGTCGCCGTATTCTTCGGCCACCTTGCGCATGGCGCGGCGGAAGTCCAGCGCTTCCAGAATACTTTCCTCGACCAGCGCGGTGCCACCGGGTGGCTCCATCATGGCCGCCGCGACATCACAACTTGCAATGATGCTGTACTGCGGGCTGGTGCTGGTGTGCATCAGATACGCCTCGTTGAACAGGTGACGGTCCAGTTTGACCGTCTGCGAGTCCTGCACCAGCACCTGGCTCGCCTGGCTGATGCCGGCCAACAGTTTGTGGATGGACTGCGTGGCATACACCATGGCCTGCTTGGGGCGCACCCGTTTCTTGCCCATGGAGTGGTAGCTGCCGTAGAACGGGTGGAAGGCAGCGTGCGGCAGCCATGCCTCGTCAAAATGCAGGTTCTCGACATACCCGTCGAGCATGCCCTTGATGGTCTCGGTGTTGTAGAGCACGCCGTCATAAGTTGATTGCGTGATGGTGAGCACACGCGGCTTGACCTTCCTGGCGTCCACGCCCTTGAGCAGGGGGTTGGCCTTGATCTTGGCCTGGATGGAGGCCTGCTCGAACTCCTCTTTCGGAATCGGGCCGATGATGCCGAAATGGTTGCGCGTGGGTTTCAGGAACACCGGAATGGCCCCGGTCATGATGATGGCGTGCAAAATGGACTTGTGACAGTTGCGGTCTACCACTACGACGTCGCCCGGCGCAACTGTGTGGTGCCAGACCATCTTGTTGCTGGTACTGGTGCCGTTGGTGACAAAAAAGCAGTGATCGGCATTGAAGATACGCGCCGCATTACGCTCGGACGCCCCCACCGGGCCGTCATGGTCCAGCAACTGGCCCAACTCTTCCACCGCGTTGCACACGTCGGCGCGCAGCATGTTTTCGCCAAAAAACTGGTGGAACATCTGCCCGACCGGACTTTTCAGGAAGGCCACACCGCCCGAGTGCCCCGGGCAGTGCCAGGAGTAAGAGCCGTCTTCGGCGTAATCGAGCAAGGCCTTGAAAAACGGCGGCTGCACACCTTCGAGGTAACTCTTGGCCTCGCGGATGATGTGACGCGCCACAAACTCCGGCGTATCTTCAAACATGTGGATGAAACCGTGCAGTTCACGCAGGATGTCGTTGGGAATGTGGCGCGAGGTCTTGGTTTCACCGTAGACATAAATCGGCACATCCAGGTTTTTGCGCCGCACTTCCTCAATGAAGTGGCGCAGATTCAGCACGGCGGGATCCAGATCCGGACCGGGCGTGAATTCTTCGTCGTCAATCGACAGAATGAAGGCGCTGGCGCGGCTTTGCTGCTGTGCAAATTGCGACAGGTCGCCGTAACTGGTCACGCCCAGAATCTCGAAGCCTTCCGTCTCTATGGCCTGCGCCAGCGCACGGATGCCCAGCCCGGAGGTGTTTTCGGAGCGGAAGTCTTCATCAATGATGACGATGGGAAAGCGGAATTTCATCAAAAGGCCTTTGCCTGGAACTGCCAAAAAAATCGAATCAGGGGCGAAGTGTAAGGATATTTCATGAACCCCGAGCCGGCCTGGCCTTGCCGGGGTGGGGTTAAGCTTGCCAATTCACGCTTCTGGCCCAAAATGTGGCTTTTACGAAACGCAGGAGAGACTGGACATGAGTGAATCGACCATCTGGTGGCTACTGGCAGGCGGCGCCGTCGCGCTGGAGCTGGTTACCGGCACCTTTTACCTGCTGATGCTGGCCGTGGGCATGATTGCCGGCGCCCTGGCCGCCCATCTTGGCGCCTCTGTCATTGTGCAGATCGTGGCGGCGGCAGTGGTCGGCGGCGGTGCGGTGGTGGCCTGGCACTGGAAACGCAGCAAGAGCCCAAAGCCGGCGCAGGCCAACGCCAACCGCGACGTACAAATGGATATCGGTGAAACCGTGCATGTCCAGCAGTGGAACGACGATGCCACGGCCAGTGTCAAGTACCGCGGGGCCCAATGGACCGTGGAACTCGCCGACCGGGACGCAGCGCCCGAGCCAGGGCTTTTCAAGGTCAGAAAACTCAATGGCAACCGCCTGGTCGTCGGAAAACTGTGAGACAGTGGGCAGTCTGATGCAGCGCGGCTGAAGCCGACACTTTTTTATTCAACGGAGAACTTCATGGAAATTGCACTCGTCATCCTGGTGATTGCCGTCATTTTTATTGCGCGCAGCATCAAGGTTGTGCCCCAGCAAAACTCCTGGGTCGTGGAGCGCCTGGGCAAATACAACGCAAGCCTGACACCGGGCCTGAACTTCCTGATTCCTTTTATCGACCGGGTCGCCTACAAACACTCGCTCAAGGAAATTCCGCTCGACGTGCCCAGCCAGGTCTGTATCACGCGTGACAACACGCAGTTGCAGGTCGATGGCATTCTGTATTTCCAGGTCACCGACCCAATGCGGGCCAGCTACGGATCGTCCAACTACATCGTGGCTGTGACCCAGCTGGCGCAAACCTCGCTGCGCAGCGTGATCGGCAAGCTGGAGCTCGACAAGACCTTTGAAGAGCGCGACATCATCAACGCCCAGGTGGTCGCCGCGATTGACGAGGCCGCGCTGAACTGGGGCGTGAAGGTGCTGCGTTATGAAATCAAGGACTTGACACCGCCCAAGGAAATTTTGCACGCCATGCAGTCGCAGATCACCGCCGAGCGTGAAAAGCGCGCCTTGATCGCGGCCTCGGAAGGCCGTCGCCAGGAGCAGATCAACATCGCCACCGGCGAACGCGAGGCGTTTATCGCCCGCTCGGAAGGCGAAAAACTCGCGGCCATCAACAATGCGCAGGGTGAAGCCGCCGCCATCACTGCAGTGGCCGAAGCCAATGCACGCGCCATCGAAGTTGTCGCTTCGGCCATCCGCCAGCCCGGTGGCGAAATGGCCGTACAGCTCAAGGTGGCGGAAAAGGCCATGGAGGCTTATTCCCGCGTTGCAGCCGACGCCAAGACCACGCTGATTGTTCCCAGCAACATGACCGAAGTGTCTGCCCTGATCACCTCGGCCATGACCATGGTGCAGTCCACCAAACCCGCCTGATCAGCGAAAGACGACAGGCATGACCGCCAGGAATGTGCTGGGCACCGATCTGGTCCCCTGCTCCTACGATCCGCTGACAGGCTACTTCCGGGATGGTTGCTGCAACACCGACGAATCCGACCTTGGGTCGCACCTGATCTGCGTGCGGGTGACCATCGCGTTCCTGGCATTTTCCACGGCGCGCGGCAATGACCTGGTCTCGCCCCGCCCAGAATATCGCTTTGCTGGCCTGAAACCCGGCGACCGCTGGTGCCTGTGCGCCAACCGCTGGCGTGAGGCGCTGGAGGCAGGTTGCGCACCCCCCGTGGTGCTGGAATCCACCCATGCGCAGGCGCTGGCCTTCGTGACCCGGGGCCAGCTCGAAAGACACCAGTTTCGCAGCGCCCTCCAGTAGCAGGCGCGCTACCCACGTTCGCACTGCTACAATCTGAGGCTTCGCGGAAGGGTGGATGAGCGGTTTAAGTCACACGCCTGGAAAGCGTGCGTGGGGTTATACCCACCGCGGGTTCGAATCCCGCCTCTTCCGCCAAATAGTACAGTTGCCGTGAGTTCCGACACGGTGGCGAAAACTCCTGAAAGCCCAGCCTGCCTGGGCTTTTTTGTGTCGGGCTTTCGGCGCGGGTATTGCGGTCGTAGCCCGGGATTGACTCCCATGCACCCAAACTCGAAGTACGGTACGCCCTGCAGCGCATCACCTTGCAAGTCCTGATCCTGCAGGAACTCAGATCTGCTCCAGCGCCGCGGGCACGCTGGCCCGCTGGCGTTGATGCGCCCCTTGGGCGCGGCCTTAAAGCAATTTTGCCGAACACCCTCTCATGAGGGGCAAAAAAAAGCCACCTCGCGGTGGCTTTTTTTCTGACGCTGGGGCGATTTACTCCAGAGCGACTTTCTTGCCGTCTTTGTAGTTGTACAAAGTGATGGACGGGTTCTTCAACTCGCCGCTAGGCAGGAACTCGATGGTGGTGGTCACGCCCTTGAAGCTGGTCTTGATCAGCTCGGGGATGTAAACCTTCGGATCGCTCGAGTTGGCGCGTTTCATGGCGTCGACCAAAACGAAAGTAGCGTCATAGGTGTACGGGCTGTAAACCTGGAACTGGCCAGGATACTTCTCGTCGTAACGCTTCTTCCACTCGGCGCCGCCTGGCATTTTGGCCAGCGAAGCGCCACCTTCGGCACAAATCACGTTTTCAAGGGTCTTGGCGCCGCCAGCGAGTTTGGCGATCTCTGAAGTGCAGATGCCGTCACCGCCGAAGTACTTGACCTTGGTCATGCCGAGTTGCTCCATCTGGCGCAGCATCGGGCCGGCTTGTGGGTCCATGCCGCCGTAGAAAACAGCGTCAGGGCCTTTGGCCTTGATGGCGGTCAGGATGGCCATGAAGTCGGTGGCTTTGTCTGTCGTGAACTGCTCGTCCACCACGGTCATGCCTTTTTCCTTGGCTGTCTTCTTGAAAATGTCGGCAACACCCTGGCCGTAAGCCGAGCGGTCGTCAATGACGGCCACTTTCTTCAGCTTCAGCGTATCAGCGGCGTAAAACGCCAGGCCAGCGCCCAGTGCCAGGTCATTGGCAATGATGCGGTAGGTGGTCTTGTAGCCAGGCTTGGTCAGGTCGGGGTTGGTAGCAGCACCCGTGACGTGTGGAATACCGCAGTCGTTGTACACCTTGGACGCAGGAATGGTGGTGCCCGAGTTGAGGTGCCCAACCACGCCAGCGACTTTGGAGTCGCACAGTTTTTGTGCAGCAGCCGTGCCCTGTTTTGGATCGGCAGCATCATCTTCAGCCACGATTTCGAAGGTGGCCTTCTTGCCACCAATCATGACGCCTTGCTTGTTCAGGTCTTCAATGGCCATGCGGACGCCATTTTCATTGTCCTTGCCGTAGTGGGCCTGTGCACCGGAAGTCGGGGCAACGTGACCAATTTTGACGACGAGCGTATCACCGGCAGCAGCAGGCGCTGCAGCGACCGGGGCAGCAGGTGCAGTGGCGGCTGGCTTGGCTTCTTCTTTTTTGCCGCAGGCAACAACCAACATGGCGGCCAAAGCGACCGCAGTCCATTTCATTTGCATAAATACACTCCAATTAGGAAATTACCGTTAAAGGTTGAGAACCGTTTTTTTTGCTCAACGGCACAGAACATACCGCAATTTTCGCGCCCACACCATAGCAAGCAGCCCTAGGGTGTTGCCAGCACGACGACGAAAGAACGGAAAGTATTGAGATATTAGCGGTGCTAATAAAACGCGCGGGTTGGACACCTTTTTGTAGTACTTTCAGGGCCGGTCCAGCAACTGGCTGGCGAGTTCCTGCTCAAAAGCCTGATTCACCGACTGACGCACCACCATTTCAATTTCGTCCCGCAGGCTGGGGGCCAGTGCCTGGGTGTGCTCCAGTACCAGGCGCCCTACGGTCTCGCGCAACAGCCGCTCCAGCGTCAAATCCACACGCTGCATCACGCGGTGCACCATTTGCTCCTGCAGGCGCAAAAGATCATGCGCTGGCCGCTCCGGCGCTTCACTCGCCACTTCCCCGGCAGGCGTCTGCGCAGGCCTGACCACCTCGGTCAGGGTGGGCACAAAACGCGGCGGCGGCGAAGATCGGGTCATGCGCTGGCCAGGTCGTGCCGCTTCATGGCATAACCACGGTCGGTATAGTGTTTCCAACGACTGCGAGCTGCGGCCCGGTCAGCGTCGGCGACGGTGACCAGTTCGATAAACCGCTCAAACCGTTCAAAACCCGGCGGTACGCCCTGCCCCAGGTTAACCAGCACCTCGTGGTGCGGGCAGTCCGCCAGCGTGGAGGCCAGCAGTACCGGGCTTGCCGCCAGCGTGGCGACCGGCGCACTCTGGCGACAATGCGGTACAAACTCAAGCGCAGAAAAGGTCCAGAGCATGAGGTCCAGGCGCTCCAGGGTATCCGGCTCGGCGGTGACTATCACCCGCGCCCCGCTTCCCCAGGCCTTGCGCAGCAGCCGGCAACCGTAGGCCAGTTTGTCCGGCACATTGAAATGGAAAGCGACTTCGGTCATGCGCGTGATCTGGGCTTCGCTTTGGCACTGCGGGATGCGGTTGACGCTTTGCGGACGGCCTTGACCGGCTGTACCTGAGCCAGCAGAAAGTCCACCAGCAAGGGCACCGGGCGACCGGTAGCGCCCTTGGCCGCGCCGCTTTTCCAGGCCGTGCCGGCAATATCCAGGTGCGCCCAGGCGAACTTGCCGGCAAAACGCTGCAGAAACTTGGCGGCCGTGATAGCGCCGCCGGCACGGCCGGCCACATTGGCAACGTCGGCAAAATGGGTCTTCAGGCCGTCGGCGTATTCGTCGTCAAGTGGCATGCGCCAGCACAAATCCAGCGAGCTGTCGCCCGCCGCTGCCAGCGACTGGGCCAGCGCATCATTACTGGAAAACAGGCCGCTGCGCACACCACCCAGCGCGATCACGCAGGCGCCAGTCAGGGTGGCAATGTCCACCACGGCCCGCGGCTTGAAACGCTCCGCATAAGTCAACGCATCGCACAGCACCAGCCTGCCCTCGGCGTCGGTGTTGAGGATTTCGATGGTTTGCCCGCTCATGCTGGTCACCACGTCACCGGGCTTGATGGCCCGGCCGTCGGGCATGTTCTCGCAGGCGGGAATCAAGCCCACCACATTAAGCGCCGGCTGCAGTTCGGCCAGCGCCCGGAAGGTGCCGAGCACGCTGGCCGCTCCCCCCATGTCGTATTTCATTTCGTCCATTTCCGCAGCAGGCTTGATCGAGATGCCGCCGGTGTCAAAAGTGATGCCTTTGCCGATCAGCACAACCGGCGCCTCTGCCTTGGCGCCACCGTCATAACGCAGCACGATAAAGCGCAACGGCTGCTCCGACCCCTGCGCCACGGCCATGAACGAGCCCATGCCAAGTTTGGCGACCTCTTTGGGGCCGAGCACTTCCACCCGGAGCCGGGGCAGCTTGCCAAGTTCTTTTGCGGCCTGCGCCAGCAGGGTGGGCGTCGCGTGGTTGGCCGGGCGATTCGCCCACTCGCGGGTCAGGGCCAGCCCTTTGCACAGCCCCACCGCCTTGTCAAAACCGGGTTTGCTGGCCGCAAGCGCCGAAACCCCCACAACCACCCGTTGCAGTTTTTGTTCTGCCGGCTTCGACTTGGTGGTGCTGTAGGTATAACCGGCATCCGCGCAGGCCACGACGGCAGCGCGAACGATTTGCGGGCCCGGCGTGGGCAAGGCCAGCAGGCTGAGCAGCACACGCCGCACATTGGTGGTTTTCAGGGCTGCCATGGCTGCCTGGACGGCGGTACGGACACTCTTTTGGCTGCCGTCCCCAGCACCGGCCAGAAGCACCCGGGTGGCCGTGATGCCCGGCGCCCGGTAGGCACTGAGAAGCTTGCCGGCCTTGCTTTCAAAATCGCCCGCCTTGATAGCCATCGCAGCCATCACGGAGACCGGGTCGCTGCCGGTAACCGCGTCACCAGCTACCAGAACGATCAGGGCATCGCATTTTTCGGCACATAAACGGGCGGGGGTCAGGGGTTTGAGTTCAAAGTCCATAATCAGGGGTTGGGTGTTTCAAGCGATGTTGCAGGCGCGGTAGTACGGTCAGTTGTCAGGCCAAGAAGGCAAAGTTTCAGCCAATGTTATTCCAATCTTCGATCCGCAAAGAGCTGGCCCGCAGTTTCGGGGCGACCCTAGTGGTTTTGCTGACCATTGTGATCACCATCATCCTGATCCGCACACTCGGGCAGGCATCGCGCGGCAGCGTCAACCCGCAGGACGTGATGATGGTCATGGGTTACTCGGCCCTCGGGCGCCTGCCCATCATCCTGACGCTATCGCTGTTTGTGGCCATGGTCAGCACCTTGTCGCGCATGTACCGCGACAGCGAAATGGTGGTCTGGTTTGTCAGTGGTCGTGGCATCGGATTTTTTCTGGTGCCCATGTTCCGGTTTGCCTGGCCGGTGCTGCTGGTCATCACGCTGATGTCGCTTTTTGTCTGGCCCTGGTCCAACCAGCAGGCCCAGGAGATGAAAGACCGCTACGAACAGCGGGGCGACCTGGACCGTATTGCCCCCGGCCAGTTTCAGGAGTCATCCAGCGGCAACCGGGTGTTCTTCATTGACCGCGACACCACCGGCGGAAAAGCCAGCAACAATGTGTTTATTGCCTCCACCGAAAAAGGCAAAAATTCGGTGACCACCGCCAGTTCGGGGCGCATCGAAAATGTCGGGAATTCCCAGTTGCTGCTGCTGGACAACGGCCAGCGGCTCGAAAGCGAGATCGGCAAGTCGGCACTGAAGATCACCGAGTTCGGGGAATACGGCAGCAGGGCCGGAGACAGTACCCTCCTGACCGGGGCCTACGTTCCGGAACGGTCGAAATCGACGCGCGAGTTGCTGCGCCAACCCACCCGGGGCAACCAGGGTGAATTGGCCTGGCGCCTTGGCATGGCACTGGCGGCCATCAACTTTGTGGTGATTGCGCTGGCACTGGCCAGCGTCAACCCGCGCGCAGGACGCAGCGGCAACCTGATATTTGTGTTGTTTACTTTTGTGGTTTATCACAACCTGCTGAATCTGGGCCAGAGCTGGATCAGGGTGGGCGCAGCCAACCTGGGTGGCTTTCTGGTGGCGCTACATGGTGGCGCCCTGCTGGTGGCAGTGATCTGGCTGTCCAAGCGACACCTGAACTGGACGCTCAAGTCAGCCCTGAGTCGCCAACGCCGGGTGCAGAGCGCGCACGGGCTCGCCGGGACAGGCGCATGAAAACCATTCGGCGTCTGATTTACGGTGAGGTACTCGCATCCATCGCCTTTGTAGCGGTTGGTTTTCTGGCACTGTTTTTCTTTTTTGACCTGGTCGATGAGCTGCAATACCTCGGGAAAAACGCTGCCGGGGCGGTCAGCGATGACGCCAACACCTATCAGATCAGGCATGCGTTGGCGTATGTGGCGCTGCTGATTCCCAGCCATCTGTACGAGTTGGTGCCGATTTCGGTACTGATCGGGACTATTTTCGTGATGGCCCGGCTGGCACAAAGTTCCGAATACACCATTTTGCGTACGAGCGGACTGGAACCCTGGGGCGCCCTGCGGCTGCTCCTGACCTTGGGCGCATTTTTTGTGGTGCTGTGTTTTGCGGTGGGCGACTACCTGGCCCCGGCTGCCGACCGTACCGCACAGCTGCTCAAGGCACGGTACCAGGGCCGCATCACCATCGGGCAGACGGGCGCCTGGCTCAAGGAAAAGCAGGCTTACAACAGCTATGTTGTCAACGTGCGAGCCCTTTCATCTGACAACGAGATGCAGGGCGTTCGCGTATTTGAGTTCGACAACAAGGGCCTGTTGACGTCCATCACCCAATCCCCGCTGGCCCGGTTCGGGAAAGACGACTCCTGGCAACTGCAGGGCGGCACCCGCACCGACTTCGCCGTGCGCTCGGCGCCCGCCAGCGCCAACGCAGCCGACGCAGGCCGCGACTCGGCCAAAATCAGCATCAACCCGATCACCAGCTTTCGCTGGCCCACTGAAATCAGCGCGGAAATGGTATCTGTAGCGGTACTCAAACCGGAGCGCATGGGCACCCTGGACCTGTTCAATTACGTGCGCCACCTCAATGCCAACGGGCAAAGCGCCCAGCGGTATGAAATTGAGTTCTGGAAAAAGGTGTTTTACCCGCTGAGCTGCCTGGTGATGGTGGTGTTGGCCCTGCCCTTTGCCTACCTGCACTTTCGCAGTGGCGGCATCGCCGGCTATGTATTTGGCGGCGTGATGATCGGCATCAGTTTTTTCCTGCTGAACAATGTGTTTGGCTATATCGGCAATTTGCAGAGCTGGCAGCCTTGGCTGGCGGCGGCGGCGCCTGGCCTGCTGTACATGGCCATCTCTCTGGGCGCCTTCGGCTGGCTGGTGCTGCGGCGTTGACGATGCAACAAGGCGTCATTCTTTTTGCCCACGGCTCGCGCGATCCCCAGTGGCGCCTGCCCATAGAAGCGGTCGCCGCAGCCATTCGCGCGCGCGACGCCGACGCCCTGGTCAACTGCGCCTACCTGGAGTTGTGCACCCCTGACCTGTCCCAGGCCGCTACCGAATTGATAGCTGCTGGCGCTGGTCGGATAAAGATATTTCCGCTTTTTCTCGGTGTTGGCAAACACGCACGAGAAGATCTGCCTGTGCTGGTGGCAGAACTGCGCGCGCTGCACCCGGCGCTGGTGGTCGAACTGCTGCCGACCGCAGGTGAGCACCCCGACATGACCGCCCTCATGGCCGACATCGCCCTGTCCTGACGGGCCGGTGCTGGGCACATTGGGGCGCTGTTGAATGGATCTCTATAGTTCCAGCAGGCATAATGAAGCGAATAATTAGCCTGAATTACGCATGAATCTCCATCAATTCCGCTTTGTTCAGGAGGCGGTACGGCGCAACCTGAACCTGACCGAAACCGCGCGCGCGCTGCACACCTCCCAGCCGGGTGTTTCCAAAGCCATCATTGAGCTGGAAGAAGAACTGGGCGTGGAAATTTTTGCGCGCCACGGCAAGCGTCTCAAGCGCGTGACCGAGCCGGGCGAACATGTGCTCAAAAGCATAGACCTGATCATGCGTGAAGTCGGCAACCTGCGACGCATCGGCGAGCAATTCTCGGCTCAGGACAGCGGCACACTGTCCATCGCCACCACGCACACGCAGGCCAGGTATGTACTGCCGCAACCGGTGGCCAGGCTGCGCGAGGCCTTTCCCAAGGTCAATGTCAGCCTGCACCAGGGCTCACCCGACCAGGTCGCCCGCATGCTGATCGACGAGGTGGCCGAAATCGGCATCGCCACGGAATCACTGGCGCGCTACGAAGAACTCGTCACCCTGCCCTGTTATGAGTGGCAACACATGCTGGTCTTGCCGCTGGACCACCCGCTGGCGAAACAGGACAACATCACGCTGGAGGATCTTGCTGAACAGCCGCTGATCACCTACCACCCGTCGTTTACCGGCCGCACCAAGGTCGACCTGGCCTTTGCCGCCAAACACCTGCATCCGCGCATCGCCCTGGAGGCCATTGACTCCGATGTGATCAAGACCTATGTGCGCCTGGGCCTCGGGGTGGGCATCGTGGCGGAAATGGCGCTCAGGGACGACGGCACCAACGCAGACTTGATTGCCCTGCCGGCCGGTCACCTGTTTGGCGTGAATGTAGCGCGCGTGGCCTTCAAGCGCAGCGCCTATCTGCGCAACTTCGTGTACAAATTTGCCGAGCTGCTCAACGACAAACTCAGCCGCAGCCAGATCACCCGCGCCATGAGCAGCCGCCATGGCGATTTTGAACTGTGACCAACATGACCACCGAGACACCTGCTGCGCCTGTCAGCGCGCGAACCCCCACACTTCAGACCAAGTTGCCAGCGGTCGGGACCACCATCTTTACCGTGATGTCGGCCCTGGCTGCAGAACACAATGCGGTCAACCTGGGCCAGGGGTTTCCGGACTTCGAGTGCGACCCCGCGCTGGTAGCCGCTGTGACCGATGCCATGACCCGCGGCCTGAACCAATACCCACCCATGACCGGTGTTCCGGTGCTGCGCCAGGCGGTGGCCGACAAGTTGCTCAAGCTGCACGGCCGCAGCTACGACGCCAACTCCGAGATCACCATCACCGCCGGGGCCACCCAGGCCATCATCACTGCGATTCTGGCGGTGGTGCACGCCGGCGATGAGGTCATCGTGCTGGAGCCCTGCTACGACAGTTATGTACCGAATATCGAGCTGGCCGGCGGCGTGGCAGTGCGTGTACCTTTGACGCCCGGCAGTTTCAGGCCCGACTTCGATCTGATTGCCGGTGCCATCACCGCAAAAACCCGCGCCATCATCATCAATTCGCCGCACAACCCGAGCGCCACCGCCTGGACCCACTCGGACATGCTGCGCCTGCAGGAAATTCTGGCACCCACCGATGTACTGCTGGTCAGCGACGAGGTTTACGAGCACATGGTGTTTGATGCTGAGCAGGGCCGCCAGCACGAAAGCGCCGCGCGGTTCCCGGGCCTGGCGGCGCGCGCTTTCATCGTCAGCAGCTTTGGCAAGACTTACCACGTTACCGGCTGGAAAGTCGGCTATGTTGCCGCGCCCGCCGCCCTGACGGCCGAATTCCGCAAGGTGCACCAGTTCAACGTCTTCACGGTCAACACACCGGTGCAGCACGGCCTGGCCGCCTATATGGCCGATGCCAGCCCCTACCTCGGCCTGCCGGCTTTCTACCAGCGCAAGCGCGACCTGTTCCGCGCCGGCCTGGCCGGCACCCGCTTCAAACTGATGCCCAGCGAAGGCAGTTATTTCCAGTGCGTCGATATCTCCGGGGTCAGCGACTTGAACGAAGCCGACTTCTGCAAATGGCTAACCACCGAGATCGGTGTTGCCGCGATCCCGCTATCGGCGTTTTATGGACATGGCTTTGACCAGCGTGTGGTGCGCTTTTGTTTTGCAAAGAAGGACGAGACGCTGAATCTCGCGCTGGAGCGTCTGTCCCGGCTGTAGTTGCTATAAAATCAGTAGCTAATTGTGCACAACCCACAAGGGCTGCAGGCGGATTTAACGCACGCCCATCCACATGTGCCGATGGCTTCATCAAGGATGCATGATGAAAATCCTGGGGGTTTCGGCTTTGTTGGCGCTGGTGGCGGCCCTCTTTGTCTTTTTGGCCGGACAGATGGGCCTGCTCAGCGGGACGCCACCTCAAGATCTGGGCGTTCACAAGGGGCGCCTCAAGCCACCGGCCCTGACGCCCAACAGCGTCTCCAGCCAGGCCGCGCTGTATCCCGACCACCCGCAACGCGCTTATGCCGATGTCCGGCCCATCGCCTACACCGGTGATCCCCGGCAGGCCATGACCCGGCTGATCGCCTTGCTGGAGAAAACGCCGGGCTGCGTGCTGGTGACTCGCGAACCCGCTTACCTTTACACCCAGTGCAGCACCCGCCGGCTGAAATTCACCGACGATGTGGAGTTCCTGCTCGACCCGGCGGCCAGCGTGATTCACGTCCGGTCGGCCAGCCGGCTCGGATCCGGCGACATGGGTTTCAACCGCTCACGCGTGGAGGACCTGCGCGCCCGTTTCGTACTGCGGGTGGCGGCCTCCGCCGCCAAACAGGATCAATAGCTGTCCCCAAGCCTTTATGGGCTTGGCGCTGCATCCGGCATGGCGTCTGGCAGTTGCGTCGCCCGCGGTCTGTGGTGCCGGGCAAAAAACGTCCACAGCATCAATGAAGCATCAGGCCCCTCGGGTGCGCTGAAAGCCAGTTGGCCAGCGCCGCCGCTCCAGGCATGGCCCAGCCCGGCAATCTCGCAGCAGACCAGCTGCGGCTTGCGGCCTGCATAAACGCTGGCGCTGGTGTAGGCATGGCGCGGGCGCCGGCCACCGCTGCGGCCCGGGTAGCTGCGCAGCACCGGCAGGGCACTGCCAAGCAGTGGCGCATTCAGGACTTTGAGCTGGTCAAACAGCTGCGCCGCATTGATGCGCCTGACCACCGCGTCGCGGTCGCCATGCAAAATAATCGCCGGCATGCCGGGAAACTGCGGCTGCGAATGGGCCACCGCGTGGGCCGCAGCGATGTGCGCCAGCCGGGTGCCGTGCTGCATGGCGCGGTATGCACTGACAGGCGAATCGGCGGTACCAAAGACCGGCGCCGAATGAATGCCCAGCGCTGCAATATGTTCCGGATGATGCAGGGCCACCAGGGTGGCCAGCGCAGCACCCGCCGACAGGCCCGCAATGTAGCTGCGGCTGCGGTCCAGCGCGTGTTTGCGCTGCACATGGGCAATCAGCCCGGCCACCCGCTGCACATCCCCGCCGCCCTGTTGCGTCTGACGCTTGTACCAGTGCCAGCAGCGGTGCGAATCGGCGTCGCCCGATTGCTGCGGGTACAGCACCGCGAAACCTTTGCGCTCGGCCAGCTGGTTCATGCGGGTGGACGCCGCAAAATCGGTAGGGCTCTGCTGACAGCCGTGCAGCATGACCACCAGCGGCAGTGGCGACTGGCCTGCACTGGCGGGCAGGTACAGCCAGTAGGCCATGCGCGCCGGCGCGAGCTCTCCGGCGTCGGACGCTGAAAACCAGGCTTTTTGCCAGCTGCCCGGCACCTCGGGCAGCGCGCGCGGCTTGCGCACGCTTGTTGCCACTTTGGATGACTTGATGCGCCTGGCGACTTGCGCCGCCGGTGCGCGCACGGGTTTGGGCACCAGGCTTTGCAGCAGCCTGCGGCCTTGTGCCTGCTGGGCCCGGCCCATGCGGCGAACACTTTTGAGCCAGAGGCTGCTCAGGCTTTTGGCCATAAGGACTCGGCAGGGTCAGAGAAGCCCGAATTAATAAGCATGCATCCATTTTGCTGCATTGCAGCAAAAGCGCCAACGGCCACGACGCAAATGCTTGTGGGCTTTTGCGCCGCGTGTTTGTCAGGGCCTTGACGAAGCTCAGGCTGGGCTGGCGGGCGCCTTGATACGATGGGCGTATTGATGCCGCCTGCGGCCTTGTTTTTGAGCGCTATTCCACAATCTCCCTGCCATGCCAGACTTTTTGACCGCCGCCCTCTACAAGTTTGTCGACCTGCCCGACTTTGCAGCGTTGCGGGCACCCCTACAGGCTTATTGCGAGTCCAAAGATGTACGCGGCACCTTGCTGCTGGCTGAAGAAGGCATCAACGGCACCATCGCCGGCCCCGCCGAAGGAGTACACGCCGTGTTGGCCCATTTGCGCAGCGACCCGCGGCTGGCCGCGCTGACGCACAAAGAGTCCTGGTCGCAAAAGTTGCCGTTTTACCGCATGAAGGTGCGCCTCAAGCGCGAGATCGTCACGCTGGGCGTGCCCGGCATCAACCCCAACCAGATGGCCGGCCAGTACGTGAAACCGCAGGACTGGAATACGCTGATTGCCGACCCCGAGGTGGTGCTGGTGGACACGCGCAACGCGTATGAAGTCGGTATCGGCACCTTTGCAGGCGCGGTGGACCCGCACACCAGCAGCTTCTCGGAGTTACCGGCATGGGTCCAAGCGCAGTCGGCCCCGGGTGGCCTGCTGGCCGAAAAAGACGGCAAAAAACCCAGGGTGGCGATGTTTTGCACGGGAGGCATACGCTGCGAGAAGTCCACCGCCTTCATGCGCACCCAAGGTTTTGAGGAGGTCTACCACCTGGAGGGCGGCATTCTCAAATACCTGGAAACCGTGCCCGAATCCGAAAGCCGCTGGCAGGGTGAGTGTTTTGTGTTTGATGAGCGTGTGTCGGTGGTGCATGGCCTGGCCACCGGCCACTACGATCTGTGCCGCGCCTGCCGTGATCCAATCAGCGCCGCAGACAAGACGTCCCCCCTGTACGTGGCGGGCGTGAGTTGCCCAGGCTGCCATGACAAGAAAACCGAAGAGCAAAAGCGCGGCTTCATCGAACGCCAGCGCCAGGTGGACTACGCCAATCGGCGCCGCCAGCCGCACATAGGCGCAAAACTACCGTCGTCGGCCAGCGCCGGTGCAGAAGAAAACGATTGATGGGCACCCTGCCCGTCCTGTATTCGTTTCGCCGATGCCCCTACGCCATGCGTGCGCGGCTGGCGCTGGCCGTCAGCGGGCAGGCCCACGAGTTGCGCGAAGTGGTTTTGAAGAACAAGCCCGCCGCCTTGCTGGTAGCTTCACCCAAGGGTACGGTCCCGGTGATGGTATTACCGGGCGGCAAGGTGTTGGACGAAAGCCTGGAAATCATGCACTGGGCCCTGGCCCGGCACGACCCGGCCCAGTGGCTGACGCCGCCGGGCGGCTCGCGTGAAGAAATCGATGCGCTCATCGCCGCCAACGATGGTGCCTTCAAGCAGCAGCTGGACCGCTACAAATACCCGAATCGCTATCCGCAGGAGCCCAGGGGCGACCCGATTGGCTGTGCGCTGAAGCAGAGGGACGACGCATCATCCTGGCTGATGCAGCTCGATGCGCGCCTGGATCATGGGTGGCTACTGGGCGCCAACGCCAGCCTGGCCGACATGGCCCTGCTGCCTTTTGTGCGGCAATTCGCACATACCGACCCGGTCTGGTTTGCCGCGCAGCCCTGGCCCCGTCTACAGCGCTGGCTGGCGACATTCGAAGCGAGTGCGCTGTATGAGGGTGTCATGCACAAACAGGCGCCATGGCAATGACAAGCCCTCAGTGAACCTCTTTGGCGTGGTTGATCGAGTACTTGGGAATCTCGACGGTCACATCGCTTTGGGCGAGAAAAGCCTGGCAGCTCAGCCGTGAATTGGGCTCCAGGCCCCAGGCCCGGTCCAGCAGGTCTTCTTCGTTTTCATCAATCTCATTGAGCGACTGCAGCCCCTGGCGCACGATGACGTGGCAGGTGGTGCAGGCGCAGCTCATGTCGCAGGCGTGCTCGATGTTGATGTTGTTGTCGAGCAGCGCCTCACAGATCGATGTACCGGCAGGCGCGCTGACTTCGGCGCCCTCCGGGCAGTATTCTGGATGAGGCAGTATCTTGATGATGGGCATGGGGTTGCGGTGCTTCAGACCGTCGCTATGTTTTTGCCGGCCAGGGCCTGGCGGATACCGCGGTTCATGCGCTGCGCGGCGAAGTTTTCTGTTCCATCGGCCAGGGTTTTGATGGCGGCCTCAATGTCTGCCGCAGCACCCTGCTGCAAGGTCTGCTGCAACACGGCCATGAGATCGTGCACCTGCGCCTGCTCCTGCACGGTCAGCAAGTCGGCATCGGCCGCCAATGCGTTGCTCGTGGCCAGCAACATGCGGTCGGCATCCACCCGGGCCTCAGCCAGTGCGCGCGCCTGCATGTCCTGCTGCGCGGTTGAAAAACTTTCCTGCAGCATGCGGGCGATGTCTTCATCGGACAAACCGTACGAAGGCTTCACATCGATGCTGGCTTCTACCCCGCTGCCCTGCTCTTTGGCGCTGACGCTGAGCAGCCCGTCGGCATCGACGGTGAAGGTCACACGGATGCGCGCCGCGCCTGCCACCATGGCGGGAATGCCGCGCAGCTCAAACCGCGCCAGACTGCGGCAATCGGCCACCAGATCACGCTCGCCCTGCACCACGTGCAGGGCGAGCGCGGTCTGGCCGTCCTGGTAGGTGGTGAAGTCCTGCGCCATGGCGGTCGGAATGGTCTGGTTGCGCGGAACGATACGCTCGACCAGACCGCCCATGGTTTCAATCCCCAGCGACAGCGGTATCACGTCCAGCAACAGCAGATCGTTGCCTGTGCTGTTGCCGGCCAGCTGGTGAGCAGAGATGGCCGCGCCCAGCGCCACCACTTCATCGGGGTTCAGATTGGTCAGCGGCTCCCGGCCAAACAGGCCCGCCACCGCCCTGCGCACCTGCGGCATACGGGTGGATCCGCCTACCAGTACCACGCCCTGCACGTCGCCCTTGCCAAGTTTTGCATCGCGCAAGGCTTTCCGTACAGCCGTCAGCGTGCGCTGGGTCAAACCGGCGGTGGCGGCCTCAAAATCTGCCGCCTTCATGTCAAATTGAATGTTGGCCCTTGCCAGCCGTGCGGAAAATGCTACTGAATCAATAGCAGAAAGTGCCTCCTTGCAGGCCCTGGCGGCTTGCAGCAGCGCCGCCCGGTCTCCGGCAGTCAGGGTGTCGGCCGCCAGCCCGGCTTTGGCCAGTACCCAATCGGCCAGCGCATGGTCGTAATCATCGCCGCCGAGGGCGGAGTCTCCGCCGGTTGCCACCACTTCGAACACACCCTGGCTCAATCGCAGTATGGAAATATCAAAGGTGCCGCCACCCAGGTCATAAATGGCATAAACGCCTTCGCTGGCATTGTCCAGGCCGTAGGCAATCGCCGCCGCTGTGGGTTCGTTGATCAGGCGAAGCACATTGATCCCGGCCAGTTGGGCCGCGTCCTTGGTGGCCTGGCGCTGGGCATCGTCAAAATACGCGGGCACTGTGATGACCGCACCGAAGATGTCATCGTCAAACGTGTCTTCTGCCCGGTAACGCAAGGTGGCAAGAATCTCGGCACTGACCTCGACCGGGCTTTTTTCACCTGCAACGGTCTGAAGCGTCACCATGCCGGGCTTGTCGATCAACTCGTAAGGCAACCGCGCGCGGTTGCCAATGTCTTCGATGTTGCGGCCCATCAGTCGTTTGACAGAAGCAATGGTGTTTTTCGGGTCTTGTACCTGTGCGGACAGCGCATCAAAGCCGATTTGCCGGCCATCGGTCCCCTTGTCGTCAAGCCTGTAACGAACCACGCTGGGAAGCAACACGCGACCTTGCGCGTCTGGCAGGCATTCGGCGATGCCGTTGCGCACACTGGCCACCAGCGAGTGTGTGGTGCCCAGGTCAATGCCCACGGCGATCCGCCGCTGGTGCGGATCGGGTGTTTGACCGGGCTCGGATATTTGCAGTAAAGCCATGGATGTTGGAAATTTCGACTGAATTTTTCTGAATACTTATTGTCCCAGCGAGTCGATACGCGCATCGACCTCGCTGCCAAAACGCTCGATGAACATAAGGGCTCTCACCTGGTTCGCTGCCGCCGCAAAGTCCTTCGCACCATCCACCAGTTGCTCTATTTTTGATAGCTGCTCACATTTACTGGACAAGGCCTGTGCCGCTATTTCTTCCATGTCTTCAAGGCTGACGGCATCTTCCAGCGCTTCGCGCCACTGCATCTGCTGAATCAGGAAATCTGCGGGCATGGCCGTATTGCTTTCGGCCTCAATCGGCGCGCCGTGCATATCGCACAGATACACGGCACGCTTGAGCGGATTTTTCAGGCGCTGGTAAGCCTCGTTGATACGCACCGACCACTGCATGGCCAGCCGCTGCGCGGCGGCACCCTGGGCCGCAAACTTGTCGGGGTGTGCCTCGCGCTGCAATTCTTTCCAGCGCGCATCGAGCACAACGCTGTCCTGTGCAAACTGCACAGGCACGTCAAACAGTTCGAAGTCGTTGGATTGGAGACTTGGCACGGGAAACTGGTTTTCGGGATGGGAAGCGTAGCGAGCGGGCGTCAGCGAGGAGTGGCCAGCGCGGAGCAACCGGAACGTACTGTGGGTACGTGAGGATTGCGAGCACTGCCCGCGCCTCGATCACGCCCGTGCAGTAGCTTCACACCCGAAAAGACTCGCCGCACCCACAACGGTCGCGCTCATTCGGATTGATGAACCTGAAGCCTTCGTTCAGCCCCTCGCGCACAAAGTCCAGCTGCGTACCGTCGATATAGGCCATGCTTTTCGGGTCGACCAGCACTTTCACACCGTTGTCTTCGAACACCACATCTTCAGGCGCAATCTCATCCGCGTATTCAAGCTTGTAAGCCAGGCCGGAGCAACCGGTGGTTTTGACGCCCAGACGCACACCCACGCCCTTGCCGCGCTTGGTCATGTAGCGGGTGACGTGCCGTGCTGCGGCGTCGGTGAGGGTAACGGACATGATTTTCCGGGTCGCTTGAAAAAGTTTAGTGGGCGTGCTTGAGCTTGTAGTCGCTGACGGCGGCCTTGATCGCGTCTTCCGCCAGGATGGAGCAGTGAATCTTCACGGGCGGCAGAGCCAACTCTTCGGCAATCGCGCTGTTCTTGATGCTGGCCGCCTCGTCAAGCGTCTTGCCCTTGACCCATTCGGTCACAAGTGAACTGGACGCAATTGCCGAGCCGCAGCCATAGGTCTTGAAACGTGCGTCTTCAATCACACCGGTCAGCGGATTGACCTTGATCTGCAGCTTCATCACATCGCCGCAAGCAGGCGCGCCGACCATGCCGGTACCTACCGTGTCATCGCCTTTTTCAAACGAGCCGACGTTGCGGGGGTTTTCGTAGTGGTCTACCACTTTTTCGCTGTATGCCATTTTGTTTACCTCTTCAAAGCTGTCTGATGGTTTCGGGTCGGGCTCAATGAGCGGCCCATTGAATGGTGGACAGATCGACACCATCCTTGAACATTTCCCACAGTGGCGACAGGTCACGCAGCTTGGCCACGTTTTCCTTGATCGTCGCCACCGCGTAATCGATTTCTTCTTCGGTACTCCAGCGGCCAATCGTCATGCGCAAGCTGCTGTGCGCCAGTTCGTCGCTGCGGCCCAGCGCGCGCAGCACATAGCTGGGCTCGAGACTGGCCGAGGTGCAGGCCGACCCGCTGGAGACCGCCAGACCCTTGATGCCCATGATGAGCGACTCACCCTCAACATAATTGAAGCTCATGTTCAGGTTGTGCGGCACACGTTTGTCGGCATGGCCGTTTAAAAAAACCTCTTCCACGTCTTTCAGGCCAGCCAGCATGCGCTCATGCAGGGCACGGATGCGCTTGTTTTCTTCGTGCATCTCCAGCTTGGCAATGCGGTAGGCCTCACCCATGCCGACACACTGGTGTGTTGGCAGGGTGCCGGAGCGCATGCCGCGTTCATGCCCGCCACCGTGCATTTGTGCCTCCAGGCGCACGCGAGGCTTGCGGCGCACGTACAGGGCACCTATGCCTTTGGGGCCGTAGGTCTTGTGCGAGGTCAGGCTCATCAAATCGACTGGCAAGGTCGCCAGATCAATGTCCACCCGCCCGGTCGCCTGCGCCGCATCCACATGGAAGATCACGCCCTTTTCGCGGCACAGCGCGCCTATGGCCGCGATATCCTGGATAACGCCGATTTCATTGTTGACGTACATCACGCTCACAAGGATCGTGTCGGGGCGAAGGGCCGCTTTCAGCACCTCGATGTCCAGCAAGCCATCGTCCTGTACGTCAAGGTAAGTCACTTCAAAACCCTGGCGCTCCAGTTCGCGGCAAGTGTCGAGCACGGCCTTGTGCTCGGTCTTCACCGTGATCAGGTGCTTGCCGCGCGTTCTGTAAAAATGCGCCGCGCCCTTGATGGCGAGGTTGTTCGATTCGGTGGCACCGCTGGTCCAGACAATTTCGCGCGGGTCCGCGCCTATCAGTTCGGCCACCTGTTCACGCGCCTTTTCGACGGCGGCTTCCGCCTCCCAGCCCCAGGCGTGGCTGCGCGAAGCAGGGTTGCCGAAATGCTCGCGCAACCAGGGGATCATGGCATCCACCACCCGCGGATCGCAGGGATTCGTGGCGCTGTAGTCCATGTAAATGGGAAAGTGTGGAGTTTCCATGTAGCTGGCTTTTTAGTTCACGGCTGGCTTGCAGCATCAAAAAATGGGCGTCAGCCTCCGGCAGTCATGCCCGACAAGGCGCCCTCAACAATCAGGATTTGGAGAACGCGTTGCCCAAGGCAAAAACCGAATTGGGCGCATTGACGCGCATCGGTTTTGGCAGCGGCGCAGTGAAGATAGCCTTCTTTACCATGGGCGTATTCTCAACCACCACCCCCTTGGCTAGTTGGTCGTCGACCAGCTTTTGCAGGGTCACGGAATCAAGAAACTCCACCATGCGGCTGTTCAGCGATGCCCACAGCTCATGTGTCATGCAGCGGCCACCGTCACCGAGGCAGTTTTCCTTCCCACCACACTGGGTGGAATCAATCGGCTCGTCCACCGACACAATGATATCGGCCACGGTGATTTCGGCGGCCTTGCGGCCCAACGTGTAACCGCCGCCCGGGCCACGGGTCGATTCGACCAGCTCATGGCGACGCAGCTTGCCGAACAATTGCTCGAGATAAGACAGGGAGATCTGCTGGCGCTGACTGATCGCAGCCAGCGTAACGGGGCCGTTGTTCTGGCGCAGGGCCAGGTCAATCATCGCGGTGACCGCAAAGCGGCCTTTGGTCGTGAGGCGCATTTTCAAGCTCCTTCAAAGTTGGCTTGACTGTCGTTTGGCTCACCCTGACAAGCTTATGGCCCGCCAAGGAACTCTTTCTCCACCCGCCCCGGCCTGCCGGCCTTATCGGTTTCAGGGCTTTGTTGTTTTGCTTTGTTCCCGACTATTTTCGTCAAGTATAGCACAAATGCCCGACCGATTCAGTCGCCATTATAACGCAGACGTCCACTTTTGTCCTGGACAAACACTTTAACGAGCATTCAATCCGGAGCCAGCAGCAGGTTGTCCGTACCCGGGGCGCCAAATGCCTGTGCCTTCAGCACATGCAGCTGGTCACGCACTTTGGCTGCTTTTTCGAATTCCAGGTTTTTGGCATGTTCGATCATCAGTTTTTCGAGGCGCTTGATCTCGCGGGCGATGTCTTTTTCGCTCATGTCCTCGACCAGCGCCTTCTGGATCTCCAGCTTTTCAGCCTCCTTGCCTGATTTTTCGCTGTAGACCCCGTCGATCAGGTCCTTGATACGCTTGACGATGCTGCGCGGCGTGATGCCATGCTCCATGTTGAAAGCAATCTGCTTGTTGCGGCGGCGTTCGGTTTCGTCCATCGCCTTTTTCATGGAATCGGTGATGCGGTCGGCATACAGGATGGCGCGGCCATTGAGATTGCGGGCAGCCCGGCCTATGGTCTGGATCAGACTGCGTTCGGCGCGCAAAAAACCTTCCTTGTCGGCATCAAGAATTGCCACCAGGCTGACCTCGGGAATGTCCAGGCCTTCACGCAGCAGGTTGATGCCGACCAGCACGTCGAACGCGCCCAGCCGCAGATCGCGCAGGATTTCCACGCGTTCGACCGTGTCCACATCGCTGTGCAGGTAACGCACCTTGACGCCGTTGTCGGTCAGGTAGTCGGTCAGCTGCTCGGCCATGCGTTTGGTCAGGGTGGTGATCAACACGCGTTCGTTCTTGTCGACACGGATGCGGATTTCCTGCAGCACATCATCGACCTGGTGGGTGGCTGGCCGCACTTCGACCTCGGGATCAACCAGCCCGGTCGGGCGCACCACCTGCTCGACCACCTTGCCCGCGTGCTGCTGCTCGAAGGCGGCGGGCGTGGCCGAGACAAAAATCGCTTGCCGCATCTTGGACTCGAACTCCTCAAACTTCAGCGGCCGGTTGTCCAGCGCGCTCGGCAGGCGAAAGCCGTACTCGACCAGCGTGGTTTTGCGCGAGCGGTCGCCGTTGTACATGGCGTTGAGCTGGCCAATCATGACGTGGCTCTCGTCGAGGAACATCACAGCGTCTTTGGGCAGGTAATCGCACAACGTGGACGGCGGCGAGCCCGGCGGCGCGCCGCTCAGGTGGCGGGTGTAGTTCTCGATGCCCTTGCAATGGCCGATCTCGCTGAGCATTTCCAGGTCAAAGCGCGTGCGCTGCTCGATCCGCTGGGCTTCGACCAGCTTGCCATCGCCGACAAATTGTTTGACTCGCTCGGACAACTCCAGCTTGATGGTCTCGACCGCCGCCATGACCTTGTCGCGCGGCGTCACGTAATGGCTTTTCGGGTACACCACAAAACGCGGCACTTTCTGGCGGACACGGCCAGTCAGCGGGTCGAACAGCGACAGCGTTTCGATCTCGTCGTCGAACAGTTCGATGCGGATCGCCAGTTCAGAATGTTCGGCCGGGAACACGTCGATCACATCGCCGCGTACGCGGAAGGTGCCGCGCGCAAAGTCCTGGTCGTTGCGGGCGTACTGCATGCGGATCAGGCGCGAGATCACGTCGCGCTGGTTCATCTTGTCGCCGGTGCGAGCGATGAACCGCATCTGTGTGTAGTCTTCAGGCGCACCAATGCCGTAAATCGCACTGACGGTGGCCACGATGATGGTGTCGCGCCGCTCCAGCACGCTTTTGGTCGCCGACAGGCGCATCTGCTCGATGTGTTCGTTGATTGCCGAGTCTTTTTCAATGAACAGGTCGCGCTGGGGCACATAGGCCTCAGGCTGGTAGTAGTCGTAATAACTGACGAAATACTCAACCGCGTTTTTCGGGAAAAACTCGCGGAACTCGCTGTACAGCTGCGCCGCCAGCGTTTTATTGGGCGCAAACACAATCGCCGGCCGTCCCAGCCGCGCGATCACATTGGCCATGGTGAAGGTTTTGCCCGAGCCGGTCACGCCCAGCAGGGTCTGGAACACCTCGCCATCGTTGATGCCCTCGACCAGTTGCTCAATAGCCACCGGCTGGTCCCCGGCTGGCGGGTAGGGCATGAACAACTCGAAGGGCGAGTCTGCAAAACGCACAAATTCGCCGGCAGCGGGCGCTGCAGCGGCTTCGGGAATAACTTCAATCACTTCTTGCATAAATATCGGAACTTGTCCGTCAATAATTGGGGGTCGCGTTGGGGCGCAATCGGGATGAGTTGTCTGCCAACATTCCGCAGCATGGGCTGGATGCCCATGCAAGGAATTTGGTGGGCAAATCGCCCGGTTTCGCCCCAACCCGAAGGGCAAACGGATTTTCGGGCGGTCTGCAGCGTTGCAAAATCAGGCAAGGCCACCAGCCTTGTCTTGGATTTTGCGCCTTGCATCCCATCCCGAATATCCATTTGCGCGGCCCCAAATTATTGACGGACAAGTTCCTAATCCTGGCCCGCTAAAATCCGGGGCAACCAAACAGAATACGACATTTGGACGATGGGCGGAGCCGTGAAGCCGCCGATTCGCCGACTGTCTGCGTAACGCCCGGTAAACCAGATGGCGTACCGAACCGTTTAAAAAACACAAACCACCCTTCCAGAGGATTTTCATGTCGCTTTTCACCGCCGTCGAAATGGCCCCCCGTGATCCCATATTGGGCCTGAACGAGCAATTCAATGCCGATACCAACCCGAACAAGGTCAACCTCGGCGTGGGCGTGTATTACGACGACAAGGGCAAGTTGCCGCTGCTGCAGTGCGTGCAGATCGCTGAAAAAGCCATGATGGAAGCGCCCAAGCCGCGCGGCTACCTGCCCATGGACGGGGTTGCCGCCTATGACGCGGCCGTCAAAACCCTGGTCTTCGGCGCTGACAGCGAGCCGGTTAAAAGTGGCCGCGTCGCGACCGCCCAGGGCATTGGCGGCACCGGTGGCCTGAAAATCGGCGCCGACTTCCTGAAAAAGCTCAGCCCGAATGCCAAGGTGCTGATCAGCGACCCGAGCTGGGAAAACCATCGCGCGCTATTCACCCAGGCCGGGTTCGTGGTGGAAAGTTACCCGTATTACGACGTGGCCAAACGCGGCGTCAACTTTGACGGCATGCTGGCTGCGCTCAATGCAGCCGCCGAAGGCACCATCGTCGTGCTGCACGCCTGCTGTCACAACCCGACCGGTTATGACATCACCAGCGCCCAGTGGGACCAGGTCATTGCCACGGTCAAGGCGCGCAAGCTCACCGCCTTTCTGGACATGGCCTACCAGGGCTTTGGCCACGGCATTCTTGAAGACGGCGCGGTCATCGGCAAGTTCGTCGCCGCCGGCCTGAACTTTTTTGTCTCGACCTCGTTTTCCAAAAGCTTCAGCCTGTACGGCGAACGTGTCGGCGCCCTGTCGGTGCTGTGCGAAAGCAAGGAAGAAGCCGAACGCGTGCTGTCGCAGATGAAAGTCGTGATCCGCACCAACTACAGCAACCCACAGATCCACGGCGCGACGGTGGTCGCCAATGTGCTGAACAACCCCGAGCTGCGCGCGCTGTGGGAAAAAGAGCTGGCCGAAATGCGTGTACGCATCAAGGCCATGCGCCAGGCGTTGGTGGACGGCCTGAAAGCCGCTGGCGTGAAGGAAGACATGAGCTTCATCACCACGCAAATTGGCATGTTCAGCTACTCGGGCCTGACCAAGGACCAGATGGTGCGTCTGCGCAACGAATTCGGCGTCTACGGCACCGACACCGGCCGCATGTGTGTGGCCGCGCTGAACAACCAGAACATCGCCCACGTCTGCGCGTCTATTGCCAAGGTTCTCTAACTCGACTGATGGACGATCTGGCGCAGCGTTTTTCGCAGGACGCCCTGCGCAACCGCTGCAACAGGGTGCTGCTGGAGCGACTGCCCGAACTGGATTTGCCGGATGCCTGGCTGGTCGGAGGCTGCCTGTTCCAGACGGTGTGGAACCTACGGAGCGGCCAGTCGCCAAAGGCCGGTATCCGCGACTACGACATCTTCTACTTTGATGCCGGCGACCCGTCTGAAGCCGCAGAAGCCGCCATCAACCAGCGCGCCCGAAACGCCTTCAGCGATCTGGGTGTGGAACTCGAGGTCAAAAACCAGGCACGCGTACACACCTGGTACCCGGCGTATTTCGGCCGGCCCTGCCCGCCGCTGAAAAATGCCTGCGAGGGTGTGGACCGGTTTCTGGTCGGCAGCACCAGCGTGGGCCTGCGGCAGGCACAGGGGCAGACAAGGGTGTATGCGCCCTACGGGCTGGCTGACCTGTACGCGGGAATACTGCGCGCCAACCCGCGTGTTGACCACGGCAAGCTGTACCAACAAAAAGCCCGCGACTACCAGGCGCGCTGGCCATGGCTGCGTCTGCCGGATGTTGCCGTCGACAGCCCGCAGGACGGGGATCAGGCATAAATAATGGCCTCAGCCCTTATCTGACGGGCGCAAGAAGCTATCGAAATGATAGCAACAATCGGCCACTACTCTGCCAGCGTCGCGATGGGGTCGTAAAAAAAGCGCTCTTCCATGATTTTTTCGCCCTCCCAGCGCTGGTGCGCCAGTTCGTCGATGCGCATGGTTTTGCCCGACAGGCGTGTGAACTCAAACACCCAGTGGATCACGACAAAGTCGCCATCGACAAGAAATGACTCGACCGGCAGCGTACGCATGGCGCTACAGGCGGCCATGACCGCACGCTCATACGCCACCAGCGTATCGCGGCCCCGGCGCGCCGGCTGGCTGTTTTCCTGCATGCTGGCGTCGGGTGCATAAAACTGCTCGATCGCTTCAATGTACTCACCCCGCTCCACCGTGGCGATAAAGTTCTGGACGGTTTGGCGAGTTGGCATGGTGTGTTCTGGATGTGGATCTTCAGCCCCAGACGACGGAGCGCATGGAGATAGCGCCGAGCTGGAAGCTGGTGTTGAAAAACTGCGGCTGCTCGCTGGCATCCACCGCCGCCGCCGCATACAGCAGCGGCAGGTAATGCTCGTAGGTCGGATGCGCCATTTGCGCCAGCTGGCCGAGCTTCTGGAAGTTCTGCAGCGCGTCCAGATTGCCCTGCTGCAGGTAGCCGCCAGTTGTCTGGTCAAACTCCAGCGCCCAGTCGTAGGCCTGGTTGCCGGCTGCGCCACGTTGCGCCTGGCGCAGGTTGTGCACGATGTTGCCGCTGCCGACAATCAGCACGCCGCGCTCGCGCAAGCCCTTGAGCTGCCTGGCCAGGGCGTAGTGTTCGGACGGCGGGCGGCTGTAGTCCATGCTCAGTTGCACCACCGGAATGTCGGCAGCTGGAAACATGGGCTTGAGGACGGCCCAGGTGCCGTGGTCCAGCCCCCAAGTGTCCAGATCCAGGCCCAGCGGCGCCGAGCCTCGTTGCCGGACAAAACGGCTGATCTCGCGCGCAGCAGCGGGTGCGCCGGGTGCCGGGTATTGCTGATCAAACAATTCCTGCGGAAAGCCGCCAAAATCATGGATGGTTTTGGGCGCGTTCATGCCGGTCAGCCACCAGCCTTCGGTCAGCCAGTGTGCAGAAATGCACAGAATCAGTTGCGGCGGCGGATATTTGGAGCCAAATCCTGTGCCCAGCGCCTCCCAGCTGCGGCGGTATTCGTTGTCGCCAATGGCGTTCATCGGGCTGCCGTGGCCAACAAACAGCACCGGCATGCGGTCGCTGGGCGTCAGGCTGTTCAGCAGTTCTTGCGGCGCGGCGCTGGTGTTGTCGCTCATAGGTCGTCCATTATGCGAGGCAAAAACAAAGCCCTCCGGCATTGGTGTTTGCCCTCCAGAAATTTATAAGTACACCTGTTATTATTTGCTGCACTGCAACATGTCGTTGTGCAAAGGTTTTAAAACATGCTTTACCAAGTTTATGAAGCCCAGCGCTCCCTGATGGAGCCGTTTGTTGACTTTGCCCAAGCCGCTGCCAAGCTTTACAACAACCCGCTGTCGCCGTTCAGCCAGAACCCGTTGGCCCAGCGTGCAGCGGCCGGCTACAGCCTGATCTACCGCCTGGGCAAGGACTATGAAAAACCCGTATTTGGCCTGACCACGGTCGATGTGGACGGTACCGGGGTCGCCGTGCACGAACGCGTCGAGCTGGACAAACCCTTTTGCGAGCTGCGCCGTTTCAAGCGGTTTACCGACGACACCGCCACCCTGACCAAACTCAAGGGCCAGCCCGCCGTGCTGATCGTGGCGCCGCTGTCCGGTCACTACGCCACCTTGCTGCGCGACACCGTCAAGACCATGCTCAAGGACCACAAGGTCTATATCACCGACTGGAAGAACGCCCGCACCGTGCCGCTGTCCGATGGCACCTTCAACCTCGACGACTACATCAACTATGTGCAGGAATTCATCACCCATGTGCAGGGCATTTACGGCAATTGCCATGTGATCAGTGTCTGCCAGCCCACGGTGCCGGTGCTGGCCGCGGTATCGCTGATGGCCAGCCGGGGCGAAACCACGCCGCTGTCCATGACCATGATGGGCGGGCCGATTGATGCGCGCAAATCACCGACGGCGGTGAACAACCTGGCGATGAACAAAAGCTTTGAATGGTTTGAGAACAACGTCATTTACCGCGTGCCCAGCAACTTTGCGGGTGCAGGGCGGCGCGTCTACCCGGGCTTTTTGCAGCACACCGGTTTTGTAGCCATGAACCCCGACCGCCACGCCAGCAACCACTTTGACTATTTCAAGAACCTGCTCAAAGGTGATGACGCCAGCACCGAGGCACACACCAAGTTTTATGACGAGTACAACGCGGTGCTGGACATGGACGCCGACTACTACCTGGACACCATCAAGATCGTGTTCCAGGAGTTCAGCCTGGTCAACGGCACCTGGGATGTGAAGTCAAAAGACGGCAAGCTGGAGCGCGTGCGCCCGCAGGACATCACCACCACCGCCCACTTCACGGTCGAAGGTGAGCTGGACGACATCTCCGGCTCTGGCCAGACCGAAGCCGCCCACGGCCTTTGCTACAACGTGCCCAAGTCGCGCCAGAAGCACCTGGAAGTCAAGGGCGCGGGCCACTACGGGATTTTCAGCGGCCGCCGCTGGCGCGAGGTGGTTTATCCGCAGGTGAAAGCCTTTATTCTTGAGCACAACAAGGGTCCGGCCCTTTCTGGCAAAGCGCAAACAGCTCCTAAAAAGGTAGCGAAATCCGCTCCTGCCAAAGTCGCCGCAGCCAAGCCCCGCGTGGTCGCCAAAAAGGCAGTGGCCAGGAAATAAGCCGCCGGCTGTCGCCCAGGAAACGGTAGCGCCGTGAACCCGCTCGCCGACCGGATCAACGCCGCGCTGCCGCAAACGCAGTGCACCCGTTGTGGCTACCCCGATTGCGCCAGCTACGCCCTGGCCATTGCCGGGGGAGACGCCGACATCAACCAGTGCCCGCCCGGCGGCGCAGACGGCATCGCGCGCCTGGCAGCCATCACCGGCAAGCCGGTCAAGGCACTGAACCCGGTTCATGGCCAGGAAGGCCCGCGCCAGCTGGCGGTGATCGACGAAAACTGGTGCATAGGCTGCACCCTCTGTCTGGACGCCTGTCCGACCGACGCCATCGTCGGCAGCAACAAACTCATGCACACCGTGATGGAGCCCTATTGCACCGGCTGCGAATTGTGTATTCCGGTTTGCCCCGTGGATTGCATCAGCCTGGAAAACGTCACAGCCGGGCGGACCGGCTGGGCCGCCTGGTCAGTGGCCGACGCAGCCCTGGCCCGCAGCCGCTATGAGTTTCATAGCGTTCGGCGCACGCGGGACAAGGGCGAACACCAGAAAAGGCTTGAAGAAAAAGCACAAGCCGCACTGACCGACCTGCCAGGGCACTCTCAGCACACCGACCCCGTCATCCTGGACCAGAAACGCGCCATCATTGAAGCAGCTCTGGCACGCTCACGCGCCAGACGCGAAGCGGGCAAGGGCTAGGTTCTGGGGGCCTGCCCCCTCAACCCAGCGCGTCGTTGACCGAGTCACGAAACTCGGCCAGGCTCACGGCGCTGTCAATCTCGCGTGGCAAGGCGTCGCGGATCGAAAACACACCCAGGATCTTGCCGGCCGCCGAGACAATCGGCAGGTGCCGGAAGCCGCGTTCCAGCAAAATCAGCACCGCGTCGGACACGGTCGTTTCGGGCAACACACACCGGGGATGGGGTGTCATCACCTCCGACACCGGCGTGGTCGCGGCGTTCAAATCCCTGGCCAGCACCCGGGTCATCAAGTCGCGCTCGGTCAGAATGCCCAGCATCACTCCCGCGGCGTCGATAACCAGCACGCTGCCGCAGCTGGCCTTGGTCATGACGCGGGCTGCTTCACGCACGCTGGCCTGTGGCGGCAGGCTCACTACATGCCGGTGAGGGATGGATTGAAAAACGGTACGTTCAGACATGATTGCCCTCCGGTCCTGTAAAAAGAGCCCCCGAGGCCCGGAGGCATTCACGCATTAACCCATCAACGCAGCGCCGTATTGATCTTGTCCAGCAGCTTGGCCCCCGGGCACAACTGTGCCGCGTCCAACTGGTTCAACGGCGTCTCGCTGGTATTCAGGGCCACATGCAGATCGGTGACCAAAGGATCAACATACAGCAGCCCTGTCACCACCTCGCCCCGCGCCTGGTGCGCATTCATGTAACTGAGCGCCGCATATCGGTCGGTCGGGTCGTAGTCAGACTGCAGCTTGCGAAAGCGCAAGCTGCTGCCATCGTGCTGCTGAACCTCAATCACCTCGCCCGGCGCATAACTGGTGGTGATCTCATCGCGCGGGCTGATGAAATCAATGCGGCTGACCGATTCGTTGTGCTCGCGCACATAGTCATAACTCTTGGTGCTGCCCGCATGGTTGTTGAAAGCCACACAGGGGCTGACAATGTCGATGAAGGACGCACCCCCGTGCCCTATGGCACCCTTGATCAGTGGTACCAACTGTGCCTTGTCACCAGAAAAACTGCGCGCCACATAAGTGGCACCCAGTTGCAGCGCAAGCGCCACCAGATCGACCGGGCTGTCACTGTTGACCACGCCCTTCTTGCTTTTGGAGCCCTGATCCGCAGTGGCCGAAAACTGTCCCTTGGTCAGGCCGTACACACCGTTGTTTTCGACGATGTACACCATGTTGACCCCGCGCCGCATCGCATGCGCAAACTGGCCCAGACCAATGGAGGCAGAGTCACCGTCGCCCGAAACACCGAGGTAGAGCAGATCCCGGTTGGCCAGGTTGGCGCCGGTCAGCACCGACGGCATGCGACCATGCACGGTGTTGAAGCCATGCGAGGCGCCCAGAAAATAGTCCGGCGTTTTGGAACTGCAGCCTATGCCCGACAGTTTGGCGACGCGGTGCGGCTGGATGTCAAGTTCCCAGCAGGCCTGAATGATCGCCGCCGAGATCGAGTCGTGCCCGCAACCGGCGCACAGGGTGGAAATTTTTCCTTCGTAGTCGCGCCGGGTGTAGCCAACCTTGTTGACAGTCAGCGACGGGTGGTGCAGCTTGGGTTTGGCCAGATAGGTCATGACAGGGCCCTGGTTTTTGGTGCTGGCACGGCGGCCTCAGCCTGCATTTTTTGCCGGATCGCCTCGGTGATGAAGCGCGCGGTGATCGGTGTCCCGTCAAAATGCAGCACACGCACCAGGCGGGCCGGGTCCACATCGAGTTCGTTGACCAGCAGACAGTGCATTTGCGCATCACGGTTTTGCTCGACCACAAAGACCTTGTCGTGGTCGGCAATGAACTCCGCCACGCTGGCCGCAAACGGAAAAGCCCGCAACCGCATGGCGTCCAGGTCCAAACCGGCCTCGGTCAACACGTCCAGGGCCTCGTGCATCGCGGGGCTGGTAGAGCCAAAATAAATCACGCCAAACGCCGCCTTGCGGGCCGCAGGCCGCAACACCGGCTGCGGCACCAGGGTGGCGGCCGTGGCAAATTTCTTGAGCAGGCGCTCAACGTTGTAGATATAGTCAGGCCCGCGTTCGGAATATTGGGCATAGGGGTTGCGCGTGGTGCCGCGGGTGAAATAGCTGCCTTTGCTCGGGTGGGTACCCGGCAGGGTGCGCCACGGAATACCATCGCCATCCACATCCTTGTAGCGGCCAAAGTCCTTGCCTGCTTCCAGCTCTTCTGCGCTCATCACCTTGCCCCGGTCGTAGCTGCGGCTGTCGTCCCAGACAAAGGGCTCGCACAGGCGCTGGTTCATGCCGATATCCAGATCGGTCATGACAAACACCGGGGTCTGCAGCCTGTCCGCCAGGTCCAGCGCCGCGGCGGCATGCTCAAAACATTCATGCGGGTCTTGCGGCAGCAGCAACACATGTTTGGTGTCGCCATGGGAGGCATAGGCGCAAGAGATCAGGTCAGCCTGCTGGGTGCGTGTGGGCATGCCGGTTGACGGCCCGCCGCGCTGCACATTGATGATGGTGATGGGTATCTCGGCAAAATAGGCCAGCCCTAAAAATTCTGTCATCAGCGACACGCCGGGGCCAGAGGTGGCGGTGAAAGCGCGCGCGCCGTTCCAGCCCGCGCCCACCACCATGCCAATGGAAGCGATTTCGTCTTCCGCCTGCACAATGGCGTAGTTGTGCCTGCCGGTTTCCGGGTCCACCCGGTATTTGGCACAGTAGGACTGAAAGGCCTCGGCCACCGAGGACGAAGGTGTGATCGGGTACCAGGCCGCCACCGTGGCACCGCCGTACACGCAGCCCAGCGCGGCCGCGCTGTTACCGTCCACAAAAATCCGCTTGCCTACCTTGTCGGCACGCTGCACCCGTATGCCCAGTGGCACCTGCAGGTGTTCCGTGGCGAAATCACGCCCCAGATGCAAGGCCTGCACATTGGACGCCAGCAGTTTTTCCTTGCCCTTGTATTGCTCGGCAAACAGTTTCTCAAGCACTTGCGGCTCGATCTCCAGCAGCGCCGACAGCGCACCCACATACACAATGTTCTTGAACAGCTGGCGCTGGCGCGGATCGCTGTACACCGCATTGCAGATCTCGGTCAGCGGCATGCCGATGACGTGGATGTCGTCCCTGAACTTGTCGGGCGGCAGGGGCCGGGTGCTGTCGTAAAACAGGTAGCCCCCGGGCTCCAGTTCGGCCACATCGGCGTCCCAGGTCTGCGGGTTCATGGCCACCATCATGTCGATGCCGCCGCGCCGGCCCTGGTAACCCCTGTCGCAAACCCGGGCCTCGTACCAGGTGGGCAGACCCTGGATGTTGCTGGGAAAAATATTGCGTGGACTGACCGGCACACCCATGCGCAAAATGGCTTTGGCAAACAGCTCATTGGCCGAGGCAGAGCCCGAGCCGTTGACATTGGCGAACTTGATGACAAAGTTGTTGACGGCTTCTATTCTTTTTTTCATGCTGGCACGCCCCCTGCACGAGCAGCAGTTTTACTACCATCCCGGCACGATGGCCCCGCCTGGGTCGTTGTCAGCAAAAACTTCTGCATGTCCCAGGCACCGGTCGGGCAGCGCTCGGCGCACAGGCCACAGTGCAGGCAGACGTCTTCGTCCTTGACCATCACGCGACCGGTTTTGAGCTCGCCCGACACATACAAGTCCTGGGTCAGATTGAGTGCCGGGGCTTTCAGGTGGGTGCGTAAAACCGTCTCATCGTCATTGGCCGTGAAGCTGATGCAGTCCATGGGGCAGATGTCCACACAGGCATCACACTCGATGCAGGCCGGCTCTGCAAACACGGTCTGCACATCGCAGTTCAGGCAGCGCCCGGCCTCCTTGAAAGCCGTCGCGGCGTCAAAGCCCAGTTCGACTTCCACCCGGATATTGGCCAGTGCCACCTCGGCTTTGGCCCAGGGCACCTTGAAGCGGGCATCGTTCGAGGTGTCGTTGTCGTAACTCCACTCATGAATGCCCATCTTGGTGGACATCAGGTTGGTCATGGGGTCGGGCCGGCGGGTGACGTCTTCACCATTGAGAAAGCGGTCAATCGACACCGCCGCCTCATGCCCATGGGCCACTGCCGTGATGATGTTTTTGGGTCCGAAGGCCGAGTCGCCGCCAAAAAACACGTTGGGCAGGCTGGACTGGAAGGTCTGCTTGTCCAGTACGGGCAGGCCCCACTCATCAAAGTGAATGCCGCTGTCCCGCTCAATCCACGGAAAGGCGTTCTCCTGCCCCACCGCGATCAGCACCGCATCACATTCAACCAGCACGTCGGCCTCGCCGGTGGCGACCAGGCTGCGTTTGCCTTTGGCGTCATACACCGCCTTGACCACTTCAAAGGTCATGCCGGTAAGCTTGCCGCCGCTGTGCTCAAACGACTTGGGCACATGAAAGTTGAGGATGGGAATGCCCTCATGCTGCGCATCTTCCTTCTCCCAGGGCGAGGCCTTCATTTCATCAAAGCCGCTGCGCACAATCACCTTCACATCGGTGCCGCCCAGACGCCGCGCCGAGCGGCAACAGTCCATCGCGGTGTTGCCACCGCCCAGCACAATCACGCGTTTTCCAATGGTGGTGATGTGGCCGAAAGACACCGAAGCCAGCCAGTCGATGCCGATGTGTATGTTGTTGCTGATCTCCTGGCGGCCAGGCAGTTGCAGGTCGCGGCCACGCGGAGCGCCACAGCCGACAAACACTGCGTCGTAATCCTCTGCCAGCAAGCCTTGCATGGATTCGATGCGCTGGCCGCTTTTGAACTGCACCCCAAGATCCAGGATGTAACCGGTTTCCTCATCAATCACCGACTCGGGCAGGCGAAAGCGCGGGATCTGCGTGCGGATAAAACCGCCCGCCTTGGCTTCGCCGTCAAACACCGTGACCTCATAACCGAGCGGCGCCAGGTCGCGTGCCACGGCCAGCGAAGCCGGGCCCGCGCCTACGCAGGCAATACGTTTGCCGTTTTGGGGTGCGACCTTGGGCATGCGCAGGCTGACATCGTTTTTCATGTCGGCCGCCACACGCTTGAGACGGCAGATGGCAACAGGTTCTGGCAACTCGCCGTTGTTCTCTTCTACCCGGCTGCGGCGACAGGCCGGCTCGCAAGGGCGGTCGCAGGTTCGGCCCAAAATACCCGGAAAAACATTCGACACCCAGTTGACCATGTAGGCGTCGGTGTAACGCCCCTGGCCAATCAGGCGTATGTATTCAGGAACGGGGGTGTGGGCCGGACAAGCCCATTGGCAATCAACGACCTTGTGAAAATAGGACGGATTGGCTACGTTGGTAGGCTGCAAGCGCTGTCTCCTTTGCCCCCTCGCGCCGTGCGAATGCGGCCAAGCGGTCAGACCAGTTTACGCCCGGCATACCAGGAAGCGCTCTCGGGTGAATCCCTCAGTCCGCCCGCCGCGCGGCCTCAGGACGCATTCGCTTGCAGCCGGGCAAAGGCAGCCACCACCCCGGGCGGCGCCTGCACCAGCTCGATCAGCACACCCTCCCCTGCAATAGGAAACTCGTCATTGGCCTTGGGGTGCAGAAAACAGATGTCGAAACCCGCTGCCCCCTGCCGGATACCGCCAGGCGCAAAACGCACACCCTGCCTTGTCAGCCAATCAACCGCTTTGGGCAGGTCGTCGATCCAAAGACCCACGTGATTGAGCGGCGTGGTGTGCACGGCAGGCTTTTTGTCGGGATCAATGGGCTGCATCAAGTCCACCTCGACCTTGAACGCCCCGCTGCCGAGGGCGCAGATGTCTTCATCGACGTTTTCGCGCTCGCTGCGAAAGGTGCCGGTGACCTCCAGGCCCAGCATGTCCACCCAGAGTTTTCCCAGGCGCTGCTTGTCGGGGCCGCCAATGGCGATTTGCTGGATGCCGAGGACTTTGAACGGTCGCTTCATGATGTGCTGACCGCGCGGCGGCCCACCCGATAACTCACGCCCTGCGGGCCCGCGCTTTCGTGGTGCGGCGTCCCGGCGGCCAGCGTGAAGATGTCCCCCACGCCATAGGTGGTGGACACACCCTCGACCACCAGCGTGATCTGCCCGGCGGTGATCAGCGCGCGTGCATCGAAGGGATGGTCGTGTTCGCCGAGGTGGTAACCCGCCATGCGCTCGACGGTGGCGATCTCGCCGAAGCCGTCGGCTTTCAGGGAAGTTTCAAATTCAAGGGTGTTCATGCCGACTCCCGGGGACTTCAGACAAATTCCACAATCGGCTGGTCCACCGAGAGCGATTCGCCCTTGCCGGCCAGCACCTTGCCCACCACGCCGTCGGCGGTGGCGAACAACACGTTTTCCATTTTCATGGCCTCGATCACCGCGACGCGTTCGCCGGCCTGCACCTTCTGGCCGGGCAACACGGCCACTTCGACCAGCAGGCCGGGCATGGGCGACAGGACAAACCGGCTCATGTCGGGCGGCGCCTTGTAAGGCATCAGCGCATGCAGCTTGGCAGCGCGCGGCGACAGTACCAGCGCGTCCAGCCGCGTGCCGTTGTGGGCAACGCGGATCGCCAGCGGGTTGCGCCCGACGCCGCGCTCGACCTGAGCGGCAAACGGCTGGCCGTTGACCGTGCCGCGGATGCGGGCGCCGCCGAGGTGCCAGTTGCTACAAATTTCATAGCTGTTTGCGCCCGTTTCTATTCGGCTGGAGCCCGATTTGGCTTCATAGTCACGCACCACCACCGGATGCTCCGTGTTGGCACCACCGGCGCCCAGGCCAATGACCACAAACGCCTCACCCACCATCACGCCGTGGCCGGGCATCTGCCCGCTGATGCCGGCAGCGCGGCCCAGCATGCGCCGGTTCACGTAGGCCGCCAGCGCCACCAGAAAGTCCGGGTCGGCATGCGGCACGTCTTCGGCGTGGAAGCCCTGGGCGTAGTTCTCGGCGATGAAGCCGGTGTTGAAGTCGCCAGCCACAAATTTCGGGTGTGCCAGCAAAGCCGCCTGAAACGGGATATTGCTGCTGATGCCGCGGATCACAAAGGCATTGAGCGCCTCGCGCATTTTGGCAATCGCATCAAGACGGTCCTTGCCATGGACGATCAGCTTGGCGATCATCGAGTCGTAAAACATCGGGATCTCGCCGCCGTCCTGGACGCCGGTATCGACCCGCACGCCCATCAGGTTCGCGATATCGGCCGCAAACATCGTCTCCTTCGGCGGCTGGAAGCGCACCAGACGGCCCGTTGAAGGCAGAAAGCTGCGAAACGGGTCTTCGGCATTGATGCGGCACTCGATGGCCCAGCCATTGCGCTGCACGTCCTTTTGCGCCAGCGGCAGTATTTCGCCGGCCGCGACGCGGATCATCAGCTCGACCAGGTCCAGGCCGGTGATGCATTCGGTCACCGGGTGCTCGACCTGCAGCCGGGTGTTCATCTCAAGGAAGTAAAAACTCTGGTCCTTGCCGACCACAAACTCCACCGTGCCGGCGCTTTCATACTTGACCGCCTTGGCCAGCGCCACGGCCTGCTCACCCATGGCCTTGCGTGTGGCGTCGCTGATGAAGGGTGACGGCGCTTCTTCAATCACCTTCTGGTGCCGGCGCTGGATCGAACATTCGCGCTCGTTCAGGTAAATCACATTGCCGTGCGAATCGCCCAGCAACTGGATCTCGATGTGGCGCGGCTCCTCGACAAACTTCTCGATAAAGACGCGGTCATCGCCAAAGCTGTTGCGCGCCTCGTTGCGGCAACTGGTGAAGCCTTCGAACGCCTCCTTGTCGTTGAAGGCCACACGCAAGCCCTTGCCGCCACCGCCGGCCGAGGCCTTGATCATCACCGGGTAACCAATGCCTTGGGCAATCTCGACCGCCTTCTCGGCGGTCTCAATCGCGTCGTTGACGCCGGGAATGCAGTTGACACCCGCCGCGCCAGCCAGCTTTTTCGACTCGATCTTGTCGCCCATCGCGGCAATCGAATAATGCTTGGGGCCGATGAACACAATGCCCTCTTCCTCGACCCGCTTGGCAAAGCCGGCGTTTTCGCTGAGGAAGCCATAGCCCGGATGCACCGCCTGGGCGCCCGTCTGTTTGCAGGCGGCGATGATCTTGTCGGCCTGCAGATAACTGTCGCGGCTGGGCGCAGGGCCGATGTTGACGGCCTCGTCGGCCAGCTCGACATGGCGCGCGTCCTTGTCAGCGTCGGAATACACCGCCACGGTTTTGATGCCCATCTTGCGGGCGGTGAGGATGACGCGGCAGGCGATTTCACCCCGATTCGCTATCAGTATTTTTTCAAACATATGCCTTCTCCATCGGGGTGAAATCGCCTGCATGCACTTCGTGCATCAGCCGATGTAGCTGCGCTGCTGCGCCGCTTCGCGGCTGGTCACCCCGGTTCGCGATCAGAATTTTGGTAAACATATCAGGCTCCTATCCGGAAATCTTCATTGGGCGATTTGGCTCTGTGCCCGCAATGGGCACGCTGCATCCGCCTCCGCTCATGTCCCCCGCCCTTTGGGCTCCTCCTTGACTTCGCTGCGACGGACGCAGCGCGCCCGTTGCTGCGAACGGGGTTTTGTGCAGGCCGACCATACCCGCCACTTCAAGAGCGGGCTGCCTGGGTGCTTTGCGTAGGTCAAGGAGGAGCCCGCAGGGCGGGGGACACGAAGCAAAGTACCCGGGCAGCACGCTCCCACCCAGGCTGTGGCGAGTAGGGCTGGTCACACCCACGCTCACAGCGGAATGTTCCCGTGTTTGCGCCACGGGTTCTCAAGCTTCTTGTCTTTCAGCATCACCAGCGAACGACAGATGCGTTTGCGGGTCTCATGCGGAAGGATCACGTCGTCAATAAACCCACGTGCGCCAGCCACAAAGGGGTTCGCAAAACGCGCCTTGTACTCGGCCTCTTTCGCGGCCAGCTTGACCGGATCCTTGCGGTCTTCGCGGAAGATGATCTCGACCGCACCCTTGGCGCCCATGACGGCGATCTCGGCGTTCGGCCAGGCAAAGTTGACGTCGCCGCGCAGATGCTTGGAGCTCATCACGTCATAAGCGCCGCCGTAGGCCTTGCGCGTGATCACGGTGATTTTCGGCACCGTGCATTCGGCGTAGGCATATAACAGCTTGGCGCCGTGTTTGATGATGCCGCCGTACTCCTGGCTGGTGCCGGGCATGAAACCGGGCACATCCACAAAGGTGATCACCGGGATGTTGAAGGCATCACAAAACCGCACAAAGCGCGCAGCCTTGATGCTGCTCTTGATGTCCAGGCAGCCGGCCAGCACCAGCGGCTGGTTGGCGACGATGCCGACACTCTGGCCTTCCATACGCGCAAAACCGATGATGATGTTTTTGGCGTACTCGGGCTGCAGTTCGAAGAAGTCGCCGTCGTCCACGGTTTTGGCAATCAGCTCCTTCATGTCGTAAGGTTTGTTCGGGTTCTCGGGTACCAGCGTGTCCAGGCTCAAGTCCATGCGGCCAGCCGGGTCGGCGCTGGGGCGGATAGGTGCCTTTTCGCGGTTGTTCAGCGGCAGGTAGTTGTAGAGCCGGCGCAGCATCAGCAGCGCCTCCACATCGTTTTCAAAGGCCAGGTCGGCGACGCCGCTGCGCGTGGTGTGCGTGGTGGCCCCGCCCAGCTCTTCAGCGGTCACCTCTTCGTGCGTCACTGTCTTCACCACCTCGGGGCCAGTGACAAACATATAGCTCGAGTCCTTCACCATGAAGATGAAATCAGTCATGGCCGGCGAATACACGGCGCCGCCAGCGCACGGCCCCATGACCATGCTGATCTGCGGCACCACGCCCGAAGCCATCACGTTGCGCTGGAAAACATCGGCATAACCGCCTAGGGAAGCCACGCCTTCCTGAATGCGCGCACCACCCGAATCGTTGAGGCCAATCACAGGCGCGCCAACCTTCATCGCCTGGTCCATCACCTTGCAGATTTTTTCGGCGTGGGCCTCGCTGAGCGCGCCGCCGAACACAGTGAAGTCCTGGCTGAAGACAAACACCAGGCGGCCGTTGATCATGCCGTAGCCGGTGACCACGCCGTCACCCGGCGGCCGGTTGTCGGCCATGCCGAAGTCGGTGCAGCGGTGCTCGACAAACATGTCCCACTCTTCAAACGTGCCTTCGTCGAGCAGCAGTTCCAGGCGCTCGCGCGCCGTCAGTTTGCCTTTGCCGTGTTGCGCGTCTATGCGTTTTTGCCCGCCGCCCAGTCGGGCCGCGGCGCGTTTTTTCTCGAGTTGCTCAAGGATTTCCTGCATGGTGTGCTTTCTCTCTGTCTTTTACTACGCTACATATTTGATAGCTACTTACGCCCGACTGGCATGGGCTGCGAGCAGATTTCGTGCTGCAGTCGAGGCAGGAATGCGGCCACCGGCCACATCGGCCAGCATGGCCGGCAACAGGGCGCTGACCGCCGGGTCCTGGCGAAACGCCTGCTTGAGCGCGGCATCAATGCGCTCCCACATCCAGGCCAGCGACTGCAGTCGACGCCGCTCGGCCAGTTTTCCATTGCTTGTTTGAATGCTTCTGAACTGGGTAACCGCCGTCCAGAAAGCATCGACGCCGGTGTTGTGCAGCGCGCTGAGCTGGATCACCTGCGGGTGCCAGAACGAGTCATAGGCCGCAGCCTGAGCGCTGCCCATCGCGTTGTTGACCAGGCCAAACAGGCGCATGGCCGAGGTGATCTGGGCCTGCGCTCGCATGGCGGCGTCGGCATCAATGTCGGCTTTGTTGATGATGACCAGGTCGGCCAGCTCCATCACACCTTTCTTGATCGCCTGCAGGTCGTCGCCGGCGTTCGGCAACTGCATCAGCACAAACATGTCGGTCGTGTTGGCAACGGCGGTTTCGCTCTGGCCGACGCCCACGGTTTCGACGATCACGATGTCGTACCCGGCGGCTTCGCAGACCAGCATGGCCTCGCGGGTTTTTTCGGCCACGCCGCCCAGCGTGCCACTCGACGGGCTGGGCCGGATGTAGGCGCGCTCGTGCACCGACAGTTGTTCCATGCGTGTCTTGTCGCCGAGAATGGAGCCGCCAGAGACGGATGACGAGGGGTCAATCGTCAACACCGCCACGCGATGCCCCTGCTTGATCAAATGCAGGCCCAGCACTTCGATGAATGTGGATTTTCCGACGCCCGGCACACCGCTGATGCCCAGGCGGAAGGCCTTGCCGGTGTGCGGCAGCAAGGCCGTCAGCAACTCGTCGCCCTGGGCGCGGTGATCGGCGCGGGTGGATTCCAGCAGCGTGATGGCCTTGGCGATCGCGCGACGCTGCGCGGCGGCATCACCGTGCAGGACCGCGGCCACCAGTTCGCCGGAAGTCACTTCAGCGCAGCCTTGATCTGCTCCAGCACATCCTTGGCGCTGGCCGGAATCGGCGTGCCCGGGCCGTAGATGCCTTTGACACCCGCCTCGTACAACATCTCGTAGTCCTGGCGCGGAATCACGCCGCCGACAAACACGATGATGTCGTCGGCGCCCTGCTTCTTGAGCTCGGCGATGATGGCGGGCACCAGGGTCTTGTGGCCGGCCGCC
>NZ_JAUXUP010000007.1 GCF_030680935.1 Polaromonas sp.
GGACTGGACCAACAAGAACGTGGCCCCGAGCAAGCTCGTCAACCTCGGCGACGAAGTCGAAGTCATGGTTCTGGAAAACGACGAAGACAAGCGCCGCATCAGCCTGGGCATGACGCAGTGCAAAGCCAACCCATGGCTGGAGTTTGCACAGGACACCAAGCGCGGCGATCGCGTCAAGGGCCCGATCAAGTCGATCACCGACTTCGGCGTCTTTGTGGGCCTGGCTGCTGGTATCGACGGCCTGGTGCACCTGTCTGACCTGTCGTGGAACGAGCCCGGCGAAGCCGCCGTGCGCAACTACAAAAAGGGCCAGGAAGTCGAAGCGATTGTGCTGGCCGTCGACGTCGACCGCGAGCGCATCTCCCTGGGCATCAAGCAGCTTGACTCTGACCCGTTCACCACCTTTGTGTCGATCAACGACAAGGGCGCGATTGTGACGGGCAAGGTCAAGACCGTGGATGCAAAAGGCGCCGAGATCGATCTGGGCGAAGACATCATTGGTTATCTGCGCGCCAGCGAAATCAGCCGTGACCGCGTGGAAGACGCGCGCAACGTGCTGAAAGAAGGCGACGAAGTGTCGGCCGTTGTGGTAAACGTGGATCGCAAGACCCGCAACATCCAGCTGTCGGTCAAAGCCAAGGACAACGCCGACCAGCAGGAGGCCATGGCCTCGCTGAGCCAGCAGTCTTCACGTGACAACGCGGGGCTGACCAACCTGGGTGCGCTGCTGCGCGCCAAAATGGACAACGCTGAGAAGTAAACCGGACTTCCTGAACATGGCGTGCCTGCTCCCCGGAACAGCACGCCATTTCTTTGTCCCCCTATTCTTATGACCCGAAGTGATCTTGTTGAAGAGCTGGCTGCCCGTTTCAGCCAGCTGACACACCGCGACGCCGAATATGCCGTCAAGACAATTCTTGACGCCATGAGCGATGCGCTGGTGCGTGGGCACCGGATCGAGATCCGGGGCTTTGGCAGCTTCTCGATCAACCGCAGGCCGCCGCGCATGGGGCGCAACCCGCGGTCCGGCGAAAGTGTGGCGATTCCTGAAAAACGTGTACCGCATTTCAAGCCGGGCAAAGCACTGCGCGAGGCCGTCGACACCCGAACCGAAGAAATGCTGGCGCCCAAAGCCAAATAGGCGGTTTCTGCGGGTGGGCTGGCTACAATTGCCGCACCACAAGGGGACCGTACGTGAAATACCTGATGTGGCTGCTCAAAGCAGCCATTTTTTTTACGCTTTTTGCGTTTGCGCTGAACAACCAGCAAACCGTGTCCGTGTACTTTTTCTTCGGCACCGTGTGGCAGGCGCCGCTGGTGCTGGTGGTGCTGGTGGCATTTGCCAGCGGCCTGGCCCTGGGGGTGCTGATGATGATGCCGCGCTGGTGGAAAACCCGCCGTGCCGCGCGCTTGAACCCTCCCACCGCCGCCATGAGCGAGAACCCTTCGACGATGCACCATGGACTTTGACTTCACCTGGGTCCTGCTGGGGTTTCCGATTGCCTTCACCCTGGGCTGGCTGGCTTCCAGGCTGGACTTGAGGCAATTGCGCATAGAGAACCGGCAAGCACCCAAGGCCTATTTTCGCGGCCTGAATTTTCTGCTCAACGAGCAGCAGGACCAGGCGATTGACGCCTTCATCGAAGCCGTGCAGAACGACCCTGACACCTCGGAGCTGCATTTCGCCCTGGGCAATCTGTTCAGACGGCGCGGTGAGTACGAGCGCGCAGTGCGTGTGCACGAACACCTGATGTCGCGCGGCGACCTGACACAGCCCGAGCGTGACCGGGCCCAGCATGCACTGGCGCTTGATTTTCTCAAGGCCGGCCTGCTGGACCGTGCCGAACTGGCCTTGAGAAAACTCGAAGGAACCAGTTACGAAGAAGAAGCCCGCCTGGCCCGCCTGTCGATCTACGAGCGTTCACGCGACTGGGACCACGCCACCGAGATCGCCGGCAAACTGGACAGTAGCAGCCAGGGCAGCTTCAGCAATCGGCAAGCGCACTACCTGTGCGAGCAGGCCCAGGCCGCAGCCGCATCAGGTGCCCCTGAACAGGCGCTGGAGAGCCTGGAACTGGCGGTTGCGCTGGCGCCTGCCTCGCCGCGACCCTTGATCGATCTGGCCAAACTCCAGACTCAGCAGGGCCAGCACGCCGCAGCCTTCGCCAGCCTGCGCAAGCTTGCGCAAAATGCACCGCAGGCCCTGCCGCTGGCCGCCGGCCTGCTGGTCAACATTGCGCAACAAGGCGGTCAACAAGCCGCAGCCCTGGAACTGCTCAAAACCAGCTACGCCCAATTGCCCTCACTCGACCTGCTCGATGCCATCATCCGGCTTGACAGCGGCGCCAGCGAAACCCGCCAGTGGTATGGCCAACATCTCGAACGCGAGGCCTCGCTGGTCGCTGCCTCCAAATGGATCGCCGGTGAACAGCTGGGCAACGAGCAGCAGCGCGGACTGCTTCAGCGCGCGCTGGACAAAGCCACCAAACCACTGCTGCGTTACCGCTGTGCCGCCTGCGGTTTTGAGGCGACCCAGCATTTCTGGCATTGCCCCGGCTGCCAGGCCTGGGACAGTTACCCGGCACGGCGCATAGAAGAGTTATGAACACCAGAGATTTGGAACACCCCCGTCGGATGCTCACTGCGTGTAGCACCTTCCCCCCTTGCAGGGGGCGGACACCTGCGGCCTGGCAAAGCCAGATCCGCGGCGTCCACTTGAATAAGATTTGATGAACATGACCGCACACTCAACCGTGTCCCGAGAACAGCTTGCCCAAGCCCGCGTGCTGGTGGTTGGCGATGCCATGCTGGACCGCTACTGGTATGGGGCGGTGGACCGCATCTCGCCCGAGGCGCCGGTGCCCATCGTGCGCGTGACCCGGCAGGAAGAACGCATGGGCGGCGCGGCCAATGTGGCTTACAACATCGTCACCCTGGGCGCGTGCGCCTCGCTGCTCAGCGTCGTGGGGGATGACGAAGCCAGCCATCAGCTGGAAGCCCTGGTAGCGGCCTCCGGTATCACGCCCTGCTTCGGGCGCGATCCACAGCTCAAAACCACCGTCAAGTTGCGCGTGATTGGCCGGCAGCAGCAGCTGCTGCGGCTGGATTTTGAAAATACGCCTGAAAGCGAAGTACTGGCCTCGCAATCTGCCGCGTTTGAAAAACTGCTGCCGCAGCACGACAGCGTCCTGTTCTCGGACTACGGCAAAGGCGGCCTCGCGCACATCGGCCTGATGATTGACCAGGCGCGTTCCGCAGGCAAGGTGGTACTGGTGGACCCCAAGGGCGCAGACTATTCGCGTTATAAAAATGCCAACGCCATCACCCCCAACCGCGCCGAACTTGAACAGGTGATAGGCACCTGGCGCGATGAAGCCGATTTGCAGGCCAAAGCGCAGAATTTGCGGGCATCGCTCAAGCTGGATGCCGTGTTGCTGACGCGCAGCGAAGAAGGCATGACCTTGTTCGACGCTGCGGGTCAGTTGCATGTGCCGGCGCTGGCGCGTGAGGTATTTGATGTGACGGGTGCGGGCGACACCGTGATCGGCACCCTGGCGGCCATGGCTGCAGCCGGTTTGAGCCTGCGTGAAGCGGTGCCGGTGGCCAACCGTGCCGGGGGCATCGTCGTCGGCAAATTTGGTACGGCGACAGTCAGTTACGAGGAACTATTCCCATGAAGATTGTAGTCACCGGCGCCGCCGGGTTTATAGGTGCCAACATCATCCAGGGCCTGAATACGCGCGGTATCAACGACATCATTGCGGTGGACGATTTGACCGACGGCGACAAATTCCGCAACCTGGCCGATCTGCAGATCGCCGACTACATCGACGCAGACGACTTTTACGAGCTGTTTGCAGAAGCCGCTTTTGGCGATGTGGATGTGGTCTTTCATGAGGGCGCCTGCAGCGACACCATGGAGCCCGACGGCAAGTACATGATGGACAACAACTACACGCTGTCCTGTGACCTGTTCTCGGCCTGCCAGGAGCAGGGCACGCGGCTGCTGTATGCCTCGTCGGCGGCCACCTATGGCGGCTCCAGCACCTTCCGCGAGTCACCCGAGTTTGAAAAACCGCTCAACGTCTACGGCTACTCCAAGCTGCTGTTCGACCAGAAGCTCAGGCGCGAGCTGGGGCCTGATTTTTCGGGCGCCCAGACCCAGGTGGCCGGCTTTCGCTACTTCAACGTCTATGGCCCGCGTGAGCAGCACAAGGGCCGCATGGCCAGCGTGGCTTTTCACCAGTTCAACCAGTACCGCGCCGACGGCAAGGTCAAGCTGTTCGGCGAATACGGTGGCTACGGCCCGGGCGGGCAGATGCGTGACTTCGTGTTCATCGACGATGTGGTGGCGGTCAACCTGTGGTTCCTGGATAACCCGCAGGCCTCGGGCCTCTTCAACCTCGGCACCGGCAAGGCACAGGCTTTTAATGACGTGGCGCTGACCGTCGTCAACACCTTGCGCCAGCAACAGGGCGAGGCAGCCCTGACGCTCGAAGAAGCCGCGCGCGGCAGCCTGATCGACTACATGGACTTCCCCACCGCACTCGTTGGCAAGTACCAGAGCTACACACAGGCCGATCTGACAGCGCTGCGAGCGGTCGGATGTAAGCATTCGTTTGCTGACGTGCAAACCGGTGTAGCTGCTTACATGAATGTGCTGGCAAAGTCCGCCTAGGGCTTATTCTGTGTGACCCCCTGGTACGGGGTCAACGCCGACTACGGGGCAGCCGTTATTAGATCGGGACATCCTGAATGCCAGGAGGGATCACCCGCCACAACCATTCACTTCGAGGAGATTTCTGATGTTCAAGAAACTGCTGGCCTTTGTCGCCGCCATGTATGTCGCCGTGGCTTTTGCTGCTGTTGACGCCAACACCGCCACTTCTGCCGAGCTCGACAGCATCAAGGGCATTGGTCCGGTCAAGTCGGCGCTGATCATTTCAGAACGCAAGAAGGCGCCTTTCAAGGACTGGAATGACTTTGTCACCCGCGTCAAAGGCGTGGGTACCGACAGCGCAGCCAAATTTTCGGCCGAGGGCATGACGGTCAATGGCGCAAGCTACAAAGTCGGCGGCAAAGCAGAAGCCAAGGCCGACAAACCGGTCACTGAAAAAGCCAAGGATGCGGCGGTTGCCACCAAAGACGCCGTCAAGGGTGCAGCCGTGGCAACCAAGGATGCAGCCAAAGAAACCGCCAAGGACATCAAGGCCGCTGTGACCCCCAAGGCAGAAACCAAGGCCGAAGTCAAGGTCGATGCCAAAGCCGGGGCCAAGGCAGATGCGCCGAAACCTGCCTCCAGCGCAGCGAAAAAATAAGCGCTCAGCGCTTGTCCAGTCAACCCGCCGCCGGCGGGTTTTTTCATGCCTTATCGCCCTCCAGCCCTTACGCCACATGCGCAAGCAGCTATCAAATCAGTAGCTTTCGGGAGGTAGTCCAAGCGCAATGGTTCGCATGGTGCCAAAACCGGGGACTTTCAAGGGGACAAGGTGACATCCCCGACATGGCCCAGGCTACGGCCACCCGTGCTGTCGGCATCAGCGCCAACCAGCACGGCCTGCAGCGGCGGCACTGCATCGCTTTCCTTGCCAAAGGCGCGACGAAAATCAGCCCCCAGATCGCGCGAATGGGCAACCCACTGACCCAGGCGCTGCTCACCGCTGTCCAGGACGATGAAGCGCACACGTGCGCTGTAGGCGTTGTCCAGCAGGGTTCCCGGCGCCAACGTGCCGTCCCAGACATAACACAGGGTGGCGGACGGCAGTTTCTCGCCGCTGACGGCACGCGCCAGGCGCAGCAGGTTGCGTTCGATCAGCCCGAGTTTGTCCAGCGGCATGTCAAACAGCGCACACAGCTTGAGCGGGCTGTCGTCGCCCTCGCGACGGCGCAAGTCGGCTCCGCGCAGAGGTTCGTCCAGCCGCCAGCGCCAGCCCAGCCGCAGCCCCGCCTCAGGCACCACCGCAGGCAACTCATGCACCAGGTTGGCATACGACTTGGCCGCTTCAATCCGCAACACCTTGCGCCCGTCCAGTTCGACCAGCGCAAAGCTGGTCAGCGGGATTTTTCCGCCGGGCACACCCACTACGCGCCAGGGCGCTGGCGGCTGCTGTCCGGTGACCGATGAAAACGCTGTCAACGCCAGCGGCTGTGCATGGGCTCCCATGACGGTCGCCATAGTGCCCAGCAGAACCGTCAGTCCCGCCCCAAACAGTCGGCTCAGGTGCGGCAGTACGGGCTTCATGTCACCCCCGCTTCCAGTCGTGGTAACGGCGTACCCACTCCAGCAGGCGCTTGGGCTGGTGCGCGCGCTTCCATTCGCCGGCCGCAAACTTGTTGGCCTCGGCCAGCGTCGGGTAGGTGTGGATGGTGGAGAGGATTTTGTTCAGTCCCAGCCCGTGCCGCATGGCCAGTACATACTCGGCCAGCAGGTCACCCGCATGGGTACCCACAATGGTCACGCCGAGAATTTTGTCCTTGCCCGGCACCGTCAACACTTTGACAAAACCCCGCGCCTCGCCGTCGGCAATCGCCCGGTCCAGGTCGTCCATGCCATAACGGGTCACCTCAAACGCGATATTTTTTTCTTTGGCTTCCTGCTCGTTCAGGCCAACACGGGCCACCTCCGGATCGATGAAGGTGGTCCAGGGAATGACCGAATAATCTGCCTTGAACAGCCTGAACTCGCCAAACAGCGCGTTGACCGCGGCGTACCAGGCCTGATGCGACGCCACATGGGTCAACTGGTAAGGTCCGGCCACATCACCCGCCGCATAGATGTTCGGGTAGATCGTCTGCAGGTACTCGTTGGTATCGACCGTGCGCTGGACCGGAATCCCCAGCGCTTCAAGCCCGTAACCCTCCAGCCGCGCCACCCGGCCGACCGCGCAGATGAGCTGGTCGAAGTCAATGCGTAGCTCGCTGCCCGCATGCGTCACGACCAGCGTCTTCACGCCAGCCGAGACCTCGCAGCGCAGCGCCTTGTGGTCCGTCAGCACCTGCACGCCATCGGCGCTCAGTGTTTTTTGTGCCAGCGCCGAGACCTCTTCGTCTTCCCGCAGCATCAGCCGATGCGCCATCTCCACCTGCGTGACCTGTGAGCCCAAGCGCGCAAAAGCCTGAGCCAGCTCGCAACCTATCGGCCCACCACCGAGGACCACCAGCCGCCGGGGCACTTCGTCGAGCTGGGCAAATACGTCCCACAGGGTATCGCTGGTCACATAGCCAGCTTCTTCCAGCCCCGGCAGAGGCGGCACCAGCGGCCGGGCACCGGCTGCGATCACGATGCTACGGGTGGTCAGGGTCTGGGTGCCGCCTTCATTGAGGGTGATTTCCACCGTCCAGGGGTTGACGATACGCGCATAACCCTGCAGCACCTCTACCCCCAGCCCGGTGTAACGCTCGACGCTGTCATGTGGTTCTATGGCGCGAATGACCGCCTGAATCCTCTGCATCACCGCCTTGAAGCTGAACCCCGGCGTGCTGTCGCTCAGGCCGTAGCTGGCGCCATGTTTCATCTGGTGCGCCAGTTTGGCACTGCGGATCAGCGCCTTGGACGGCACGCAACCGTAGTTCAGGCAGTCGCCGCCCATCTTGTGGGCTTCCACCAGCGTCACTTTGGCCTTGACCACGGCGGCGATATAGGCCGAAACCAGCCCGCCGGCGCCAGCACCGATGACGATCAGGTTGCGGTCAAATCGCGTGGGGCGCACCTTGGCCCAACGCGCGTACACCTTGCGGCGCCTGAAAAACTGCAGCACCTTGTTGACCGCCAGCGGCAAGACCCCAAGCAGCACAAAAGAGCCGATCAGCGCCGGCGAGGCAATCGACCGCAACGAATCAATTTTGGCGATCTGCGTACCGGCATTCACATACACCACGGTGCCGGCCAACATGCCAAGCTGGCTGACCCAGAAGTAGGTCCAGGTCTTGATGCGGGTCAGGCCCATCAGCAGGTTGAGCGCAAAAAACGGCACGACCGGGATCAAACGCAGCGAGAACAGGTAAAACGCGCCCTCTTTCTCCACACCCTTGTTGATCTCGTCCAGCCGCTTGCCAAAACGTGCCTGGATGCTGTCCCGCAGCAGGTAACGCGCCGCCAGCATGGCCAGCGTGGCTCCCAGTGTGGATGCAAAAGACACCACAATGGTCCCCAACACCAGGCCAAAGCCGGCACCGGCCGCCAGGGTCATGATGGCGGCTCCCGGCAGGGACAAGGCCGTCACGGCCACATAGGCCGCAAAAAATGCCAGTGTCACCCAGACCGGTTTCTGCTCAAAAACGGCCTGGAAAGACGACTGGCTGTCCTTGATGAAGCCCAAGCTCAAATAACGGCCCAGATCCAGCGCAAAAAAAACGCCTATGCCCGCCAGCAAGAGTACGGCGATGATGAGTTTGCGTGAGTTCACGACCGTCCTTTGATGGTTATGTCAATTCAGTCGGACGAAAACGCTGATTCTTACAAAAACCGGCCCACGCGCTGTAAGAAAAGGCCCACGCCAACGACGAATTCATGAAGTGGTTGTAATACGAGGCTAACACTGCTTCCTGCAAATTCGCTCAGAATATGCGGCTGAGCCTGAATCTCCACCCCCTCATCAAAAGGACCGCAAAAGCATGACCCAGGCACTGGTAGGCATCATCGGAGGCAGCGGCCTCTACCAGATGGACGCGCTTGAAGGTGCGCAGGAGCAGGTGATGGACACGCCCTTCGGCGCGCCATCCGACGTGCTGGTCACCGGCAAGGTCCACGGCATTCCCGCCGTTTTTCTGGCCCGGCACGCGCGCGGCCACCGCCTGCTGCCTTTCGAGGTGCCGTATCGCGCCAACATCCATGCCATGAAGCAGCTCGGCGTGCGTTACATCGTCTCGGTGTCGGCCGTGGGTTCGCTGCGTGAAGAATTCAAGCCGCTGGACATGGTGCTGCCCGACCAGTTCATTGACCTGACAAAACGCCGCGAAAGCACTTTCTTCGGCAACGGCGCGGTGGCCCATGTGTCCATGGCGCAACCGGTCTGCGCTGCTGCTGCCGGCGTGCTGGCGCGTGCTGTGCGCGGCGTGTTGGCCGCCGATACTTCCGACCACGGTGTAACCCTGTACGAAGGCGGCACCTACGTGTGCATCGAGGGCCCGCAGTTTTCCAGCCTGGCCGAATCCCATTGGTACCGCAGCATGGGCGCCGGTGTGATTGGCATGACCAACATGCCTGAGGCCAAACTGGCGCGCGAGGCGCAGATCGCTTACACCACGCTGGCCATGGTGACTGACTTTGATTGCTGGCATCCCCGAGAGGCGCATGTCAATGCCAACATGGCACTGGCCAACTTGCTCAAAAACGCCGGTCGCGCCCAGCAGGTGGTGGCGGAGGCGATACGTCTGCTGGGAGCCGAACAACCGGCCAGCGAGGCCCACAGCGCACTGCAGAACGCGCTGGTCACCCAGCCCGACGCGATGGCCCCCGAGGTGCGCGCGCGTCTGGCCGCGCTCCTGACCTGACACTTCATTGGATAGGCCCACCTTATGCACGACACCCTCCCCCTGCTGAAAAAAACACCTTTCCCGGCCATCCGCCGCGCGCAGCTCGACACCCTGCAGGTCAACCTTGGCTACAAATGCAACCAGAGTTGCCTGCATTGCCATGTCAACGCCGGCCCGAACCGCACCGAAATGATGGATGCTGACACGCTGGCGCTGATTCCCCAGGTGCTGGCGGCACGCGGTCTGGGCACGCTGGACCTGACGGGGGGCGCACCCGAATTGCATGAGGGGTTTCGCGATCTGGTGCGCAGCGCACGCGCGCAAGGCGTGCGCGTGATCGACCGCTGCAACCTCACCATCCTGTTCGAGCCCGGGCAGGAAGGACTGGCCGAATTTCTGGCCGAACAAGGCGTGGACATCGTGGCGTCCATGCCTTGTTACTCGGCCGCCAATGTCGACAAGCAGCGCGGCGAAGGTGTTTTCGACCTCAGTATCGCGGCCTTGCAAAAACTCAACCAGCTCGGTTACGGCCAGAGTGGCTCGGGCCTGTCGCTGAACCTGGTCTACAACCCGCAGGGTGCATCCCTGCCGCCCGACCAGCAGGCCCTGCAAGCCGATTACAAACGCGAACTGCTGGCGCATTTCGGCATTGTTTTCAATGAGCTGTTCGCGCTGACCAACATGCCTATCCAGCGCTTCGGCTCGACCCTGGTGTCCAAAGGCACGTTTGACAGCTATATGGAGTTGCTCAAGGGCAGCTTCCAGGAACAGAACCTGGCTGGCGTGATGTGCCGCAACACGGTCAGCGTGGACTGGCAAGGCTGGCTGTCCGACTGCGACTTCAACCAGCAGCTCGGCCTGCCGCTGGGCACTTCCGGCCTGCAGCGCCATCTGCGCGACCTGCTCAGCGCCGGGATCGACGAGCAGCCGATCCGCGTGGCGGGCCACTGCTTTGGCTGCACCGCCGGCCAGGGCAGCAGTTGCGGCGGTGCCCTGGAGCACTGAGACCCCACCTGCAACGCCCCATCATGGCGGGACCCGGACTTTCCATCGTCATGCCCGTGCTCAACGAAGCTGCGGGCATCGGTGCGGCGCTGCGAGCGCTGGCACCGCTGCTGGCCAGCGGCGCTGAATTGATCGTTGCCGACGGCGGCAGCAGCGACGACACCGCAGTGCTGGCGCAGGCCGGTGGTGCACAGGTGATTGCTGCGCCGCGCGGTCGGGCGCTGCAGATGAACGCGGGCGCCGCACAAGCCACCGGTGATGTGTTGCTGTTTTTGCATGCCGACACCGTGCTGCCCGCCAGCGCCGACGCGCTGATCTGCAACGCCCTGGCCGACGGTTCGAAAGTCTGGGGCCGTTTTGACGTACGAATCGCAGGCCGCCCGGTCATGCTCAGGCTCATCGCCGCCCTGATGAACCGGCGCTCGCGCTGGACAGGCATCGCCACCGGCGACCAGGCGATGTTCATGACCCGCAGCGCATTTGAGACCGCGGGGGGCTTTCCGGCCCAGCCGCTGATGGAGGACATCGAGATGTCCCGTCGCCTGCTGCAGCTTTCGCGTCCGGTCTGCCTGCAAGCCCGGGTGCAGACATCCGGCCGGCGCTGGGAAAGCCGCGGTGTCTGGCGCACGATTTTGCTGATGTGGCGCTTGCGCTGGGCCTACTGGCGCGGCGTCGCGCCCGAACGGCTGGCCGAGCTGTACCGGTGAACATGCCATGACCCGCCTGGTGATTTTTGCCAAGGCGCCGCAGCCCGGCGCCGTCAAGACCCGCTTGATCCCCGCGCTGGGCGCTGAGGGCGCGGCGACACTGGCGCGGGCGATGCTGGACCACACGCTGCAGCAGGCCGTGGCGGCCGGTTTGGACGCGGTGGAGCTGTGTATGAGCCCGGCGCCCGGTGACACCGCCTGGCACGGCGTGGCGCTGCCCGCCGGTGTGGCCTGCACGGCGCAGGGCGCGGGGGACCTCGGTGAACGCATGGACCGCGCGATGCAGCGCGCCCTCACCTTCCACCACGGCCCGGTGCTGCTGATCGGCACCGACTGCCCCGCTCTGGACTGCGAGCACCTGCGCCAGGCGGCCCGGCAGTTGGCTCAACACGATGCGGTACTCATACCCGTGGCCGACGGTGGTTACGTGCTGATCGGGCTGCAAGGGCCCTGCCCCGGTGTTTTTGCAAACATGCCGTGGAGCACATCCACCGTCACCACCGAAACGCTGCAACGCCTGGACGCGCTGGGCCTGCGCGCGTGGCAGGGGCCGGTGCTGCACGACATCGACGAAGCAGGGGACCTGGTCCACCTGCCGGTGGGCTTCATGGCCCAGAAGCATCTGGCCAAATCGGTCTCCAGCCCAATCAACACCTCCGCAAGCAGCTCCTGATTTCATAGCACCTTTACTTTCAGAAGAACCCCATGAACGAAAACCACAACACCTACGACATCGTCACCGACTACTACGGCCGCCAGCTGCAGGGCACGGCCGACCTCAAGACCAGCGCCTGCTGTGACGTCAGCAGCATGCCCGAGTGGCTCAAGCCGCTGCTCGCACGCATCCACCCCGAGGTGCTGTCGCGGTACTACGGCTGCGGCCTGGTCTGCCCGCCGCTGCTTGAAGGCTGCCGCGTGCTGGACCTCGGCTGCGGCTCTGGCCGCGACGTGTATGCACTGGCACAGCTGGTCGGGCCTGCCGGCTCCGTGGTCGGCGTGGACATGACCGATGAACAACTGGCCGTGGCGCGTGCGCATCAGGCCCACCACGCCGCTTTGTTTGGCTACAGCAACGTGGAATTTCTGCATGGCTACATCGAGCGCCTCGACGAGCTCGGGCTGGAGCCCGGCAGTTTTGACGTGATCGTCTCCAACTGCGTGGTCAACCTCTCGCCCGACAAAGACGCCGTGCTCGCCGGTGTGCAGCGTCTGCTCAAACCCGGTGGCGAGTTTTACTTCTCCGACGTGTACGCCGATCGCCGCGTGCCGGCAGCGGTGAAGAACGACCCGGTGCTGTACGGTGAATGCCTGGGCGGCGCGCTGTACTGGAAAGACTTCGAACGCCTGGCGCAAGGCCACGGCTTTGCCGACCCGCGCCTGGTGGAAGACCGGCCCCTGGACATCACCGATCCACAACTGGCGGCGCGCACCGGCAACCTGCGCTTTTATTCGGCCACCTGGCGACTGTTCAAGCTGGCCACGCTGGAATCGGCTTGCGAGGACTACGGCCAGGCTGTGGTCTATCGCGGCAGCATTGCAGAACACGCCGGCCGCTTCGCGCTGGACAAACACCACGACATCCAGACCGGCAAGGTCTTCCCGGTCTGCGGGAACACCTGGCACATGCTGCAAGGAACACGGTTTGCGCCGCACTTCAGTTTCATTGGCAACTTTGACACGCACTACGGGATTTTTGAAGGCTGCGGCACCAGCCTGCCGTTTGACGGTGCGCAGGGCAATAACGCTGGTTTTTGCGGCCCTGCCGGATGTTGCTGATTTGTTGTCCGCCACGCCATGGAGTACCTGCTTGTCGCCGTCGCACTTTTTCTGGCCTTCGGAAACGGCGCGAACGACAACTTCAAGGGCTTCGCCACCGTCTGGGGTTCAGACTCCCTGAGTTATCGCCAGGCTTTGATCCTTGCAACGCTGGCCACCGTGGCCGGCAGCCTGATGTCGCTGTACCTGGCCAACGGCCTGGTGCAGCAGTTTTCGGGCAAGGGGCTGCTGCCCGCGCTGGTGGTGGACGCCCCGCGCTTCATCGCCAGCGTGGGCCTGGCAGCGGCACTCACGGTCATCATCGCCACACGCGCGGGGCTCCCGATTTCCACCACCCATGCCCTGCTGGGCGGTCTGGTGGGCGCAGGGCTCGCGGCCAGCCCGGGTGAGCTGCAGTTCGCCCGGCTCGCCAACACCTTCGTGCTGCCTCTGCTGCTGAGTCCTGTGTTGGCTGCCGTGCTGGGCTGGCTTGCCTGGCGGCTCCTGTTGCTGCGGCGCGCCGACACGGATTGCGCCTGCGTCATTGCACCGCCAGTGCTTGCCGTAACCTCCGGCTCTGTGCTGCAACAGATGACCGCTCCTCAACTGGTGATGGGCTCCAACCCCCAATGCGACCAACTGGCGGCGCCCCTGGCCCGGCTGGCCATTGCCCGCATGCTGAACCGGCTGCATATTTTTTCCGCCAGCCTGATCTGTTTTGCACGCGCCGTCAACGACACCCCAAAGCTGGCGGCGCTGCTGGTGGCAGCCCACCTGCTCAATGCGCAAACCTCCATCGCCATGATTGCCGCCTTGATGGCGCTCGGCGGCGTACTGCTTTCGAGGCGAGTGGCCGAAACCATGAGCCGGCGCGTGAGCCGAATGGACCCCACGCAGGGGCTGTCTGCCAACCTCATCACCGCCACGCTGGTGCTGGGTGCCAGCCAGTTCGGCCTGCCCGTTTCCACCACACATGTGTCGGTAGGCGCGATTGCTGGCGTGGGGTCGGGCGCCGACACGCTCAATAAAAGCGCATTGCGCACCATCCTTTTGTCCTGGGTCGCCACCTTGCCGATGGCGGCAGGCCTGGCGTGGCTGGCGCACCAGTTGTTCTGAGCCTGCGCGTGTCGGTGTGATCAGAAAAAAGACCGGGGCCGCCTCACAACAGCGCAACCAGGTCGGTCACGCCAACATCGACACCGGCCTGCATCAACAGCGTGGTCGCCTGTCCGCGGTGATGCGTCTGGTGGTTGAAAAAATGCGTCAGCGCCTGCCAGGCCGGATGCGCACGCTGCACCCCCTTGGTATTGGCGTATCGCATGGTGCTGGTCAGAAAGTCTGCTGTCATCTCGGCCAGCCACTGTTCAATCACTTCATCCAGCGCGTCGCGCGTTTGCCGCAGGTCCTGCCAGTCGGGGTGCAGGTCGCTGCTGTAGTCAGAGCCTTCCGGCAAGGCCAGTGCCGCTGCGGGCAGCGCGGCGAACCCCGTCTCCTGCGAGGCAAACCGATGCAGCCACATCTTGTCTGCCAGCACCAGGTGTGTCAGCGTGTGGTGGATGGAGCCAAAAAAAGCGCCGCGCTGACGCTTGCGCTCTTCGTCACTGAGCGTCCCGCAAGCGTCATAAAGACGCTGGTTCATCCAGCGGTTGTAACGCGCTAGAAAACGGTAGTTTTCAATGCAGGTGTCGCTCATGCGCCTGATTGTCAGGAATTTTCCGGTGCGCCGCAACGGCAGGCACCATGCCTTCAAACAGTGGTGCCAGGCGCATGATCGCTTGGGCCGCCGCCTTCTGCCCGAGATCCTGCGCAAGGTATTGAAAGATGTCGGCACGTAACAGCCACAAATCGACTACCGAGTGGGCTATCGCGATGCGGGCCGAGGCCCGCAGGCGGTGGCTGTCGGTGCAGGGCGCCACGGCGAGTGTCATGGCGGCACGGATCGCGCGCAACTCAGACTTCGGCGCGGCAGGACTGTGGGCCGGAACCGACTCGTGCGGTGAAGGGTCGGCCGTGCCGAACCAGCGCTGAAGACGGTTGTTTCTTTCCATGGCCCTGGCGTCTTTTGACGAGTCGTTCAGGCCACGCCAAATCCGCCGCCACCGGGCGTGTGGATTTCAAACACGTCGCCCGGCAACATCTCGGCCTGGCCGATATGGTCCAAGGCCTCGATTTGCCCACCCGCACGCACCACCACGTTGCGACCGACCTGACCCGGCTCGCCGCCCGCCATGCCAAACGCGCCGTGTTTGCGCCCATTGGACAAAATGCTGGCTGTCATGGGTTCGAGAAAACGCACACGCCGCACGCCGCCGTTGCCGCCCGTCCACTTGCCAGCGCCACCCGAGCCCTGGCGAATTTCATAACTCTCCAGCCGCACCGGGAAGCGGAACTCCAGCACTTCCGGATCAGTCAGGCGTGAGTTGGTCATGTGGGTCTGCACCACCGAGGTTCCGTCAAAACCCGAGATCACCTTGCCATCAGCGTCCGTCACCCCGCCGGCGCCAGAGCCGCCCGAGATGGTTTCGTAATACTGGTGGCTGGCATTGCCAAAGGTGAAGTTGTTCATGGTGCACTGGCTGGCGGCCATGACACCCAGCGCGCCAAACAGCGCATTGGTGATACAGGTGGAGGTTTCCACATTGCCGGCCACGACAGAGGCCGGCGGGTTCGGGTTCAACATCGAGCCCGGTGGAATGATCACCTTCAACGGTTTCAGACAACCCGCGTTGAGCGGAATGTCGTCATCAACCAGGGTACGGAAGACATAAAGAACAGCCGCCATACAGACGGCCGTCGGTGCATTGAAGTTGTTGGTCTGCTGCGCCGATGTGCCAGTGAAGTCAATTTCGGCACTGCGGTTTTTTGTGTCGACACGAATCGCCACGCTGATCTGCGCGCCGTTGTCCAGCGGCAGCGTGAACTGGCCGTCTTTCAGCCGCGTGATGACACGGCGCACCGACTCTTCGGCGTTGTCCTGCACATGGCGCATGTAGGCCAGCACCACCTCCAGGCTGAAGCTGTCCACCATCTTGCGCAGCTCCTGTACGCCTTTTTCGTTGGCGGCAATCTGCGCTTTCAGGTCGGCCATGTTCTGCTGCGGGTTCCTCGACGGGTACTCCCCGCTCTTTAGCAAGGCCACCATCTCGGCCTCGCGCAACACACCGCGCCCCACCAGTTTGACGTTGTTGATCTGCACGCCCTCTTCTTCAATACGTGTTGAAAACGGCGGCATCGATCCCGGCGTGGTGCCGCCCACGTCGGCGTGGTGTCCACGCGAGCCGACATAAAAAGTCGGCGTCTCTGCCGCGCCCAGATAGACCGGTGTGATCACCGTGATGTCTGGCAGGTGGGTACCGCCGTGGTAAGGGTCGTTCAGCGCATACACATCGCCGGGTTGCATCTTGCCGGTGTTTTCACGGATCACCGTCTTGATGCTCTCACCCATGGAACCCAGGTGCACCGGCATGTGGGGCGCATTGGCAATCAGGTTGCCAGCGGTGTCAAACAGCGCGCAGCTGAAGTCCAGCCGCTCCTTGATGTTGACCGAGTAGGCGGTGTTCTGCAGCTGCAGGCCCATCTGCTCGGCAATGTTCATGAACAGGTTGTTGAACACTTCCAGCAGTACCGGGTCCACCGTGGTGCCTGCGGCGAACTTGATGGCGCGTTCGGCACGGCGGTCCAGCACCAGGTGGTCCAGCGCCGTCAGCGCCGCTTCCCAGCCAGGCTCGACCACGGTGGTAGCGTTTTTCTCGGCAATGATGGCCGGGCCGCTGATGATGTCGCCAGGCTGCAAGTCCTCGCGCACCACCAGCGCGGCATCGTGCCACTGCCCGCCAGAATACATACGCACAGTTTCACGGCGCGGCACCTCGCGCGGCTCGTGGGTCGCGTGGCGCGGCTCCACCGGTGCATCACCGGCCACCACCGCCTCGACCGACACCGCTTCCACCACCAGCCCTTTGCCCTGCATCAGGAATGCAAAACGCTGACGGTAAGCCGCCTCGAAAGCAGTTTCAATCTGGTCGAGGCTGCCAAAAGGCACGATCAGCGCAGAGTCGCTGCCCTCGTAACGCACATGCACGCGGCGGTGCATGGTGATGGCGCCCTGGCTGACCTGCTGGCGCTGCAGCTCGGCCTGCGCGGTGGCGGCCAACCCATCCAGCTTGCTTTCAACTTCTGCCAAAGCCGCATCCGACAGCTTGAGTTCCACCGCCTGCTCGCGGATCACGTTCTGGTCGGCCAGCCCCATGCCGTAAGCAGAAAGCACACCGGCCAGCGGGTGTACAAACACCCGCGTCATACCCAGTGCATCGGCCACCAGGCAGGCGTGTTGGCCGCCTGCGCCGCCGAAACACTGCAGCGTATAACGCGTCACGTCATAACCCCGGGCCACAGAAATTTTCTTGATGGCATTGGCCATCTGTTGTACCGCGATGTTGATGAAACCTTCGGCCACCACTTCAGCGGCGCGCCCGGTCTGGCCTGCCAGCTCGTTGAACTGGGTTTCCACCGCCTCATAACTCAGGGGTTCGTCGGCATTCGGGCCAAACACCTTGGGGAAATAACGCGGCTGTACCTTGCCAACCATCACATTGGCATCGGTCACCGCCAGGCGCCCGCCGCGGCGGTAGCTGGCCGGTCCAGGGTTGGCGCCGGCACTTTGCGGGCCGACCCGAAAACGCTCACCGTCAAACTTGAGGATGGAGCCGCCCCCCGCCGCCACAGTGTGGATACTCATCATCGGGGCGCGCATACGCACACCGGCCACCTGGGTTTCAAACTCACGTTCAAACTCGCCAGCGTAATGCGACACATCGGTGGACGTGCCACCCATGTCAAAACCGATCACCTTGGTGTGGCCCGCTATCGCTGCGGTGCGTGCCATACCCACAATGCCGCCGGCCGGGCCGCTCAGGATGGCGTCCTTGCCCTGAAACACATGGGCGTCGGTCAAGCCGCCGGAAGACTGCATGAAAAACAGTTTGACACCCGGCATCTCGCCCGCCACCTGCTCCACATAACGCCGGAGAATCGGCGACAGGTAGGCATCCACCACGGTGGTGTCGCCCCGGCTGACAAACTTCATCATCGGGCTGGTTTCATGCGAGGTGCTGATCTGCGTAAAGCCAACTTCTCGCGCAATGCGGCTGGCAGCCTTTTCATGGTCAGTGAAACGGTAGCCGTGCATGAAAACAATCGCAACGCTGCGCAGCCCTTGCTGGTATTGCGCAAGCAGCTCCTTTTTCAATAGCATTTCGTCGAGCGCCTGGAGCACCTCACCCTGGGCGCCTACACGTTCCTGGGCCTCGACCACCGCGCTGTACAGAAGCTCTGGCAGCACGATGTGGCGGTCAAACAGCCGGGGACGGTTCTGGTAGGCGATCCGCAGCGCATCACGAAAACCGCGTGTGGTCACCAGCAGCGTTTTTTCACCCTTGCGCTCCAGCAGGGCGTTGGTGGCCACCGTGGTGCCCATCTTCACGCAATCGACCTGGTCGGCGCGAATCGGCTCTCCGGCTTTGAGGCCCAGCAGATGGCGGATACCGGCCACTGCCGCGTCGCGGTACTGCTCGGGGTTCTCACTGAGCATCTTGTGGGTGAGCAAGGAGCCGTCCGGCTTTTTAGCCACAATGTCGGTGAACGTGCCGCCACGGTCTATCCAGAATTGCCAGCGTTTGTCCGCCCTCCCGGAGGCCTGGGGGGTGGTCGGTGCGGTCGATTTGTTGTCGGTCATGTCGAAGTCTGGTTCAAAAAAAATGACGGCGAGGCAGCGCCCCGCACGCCCAAAATGTTTACTGAAGGTAGTAGGGCACAAAAATCTGATTGGCCTCGTTGCCCACCGTGCGCACCCACTCGCGTGAGAATTTTTCGCCCATGCGTTTGATCTCCAGCTCCACGTCCGGCGGGATACGGTCAATCCTGATGCCATTTTGCCGCAGCTCTTCGGTGGCGCTGCTGGCGAGCGACTCGCTGGCCGCCCAGCCTCTGGCCTCGGCCTCCGCAGCCGCCTTGCGTACGGCGCTGCGCGCTTCGGGTTTAAGTGCGTCAAAGGACTTGCTGCTGACAAACACCACATTTTTCGGAAACCAGCCGTTGATCTCATAGTAGTACTTGATAGCGCCCCAGACCTTGTTTTCCACCCCGGTCAGTGCGGACGTGATCATGTTGTCCATGCGGCCTTCGGCCAGGGCCTTACCCACATCCACCATGGCCACATCCACCGGCTTTGCGCCCAGCAGTTCGGCAATACGCAAGGTGGTCGAGTTGTAGGTCCGCATCTGTGTGCCCTTGAAGTCGGCCAGGCTGCGTATGGGTTTGCTGGAGTGCAGGCCCTGTGGCGGCCAGGGAACTGTGTAGAGCAGGATCAGCCCGCGCTGTGCAAAGTGTTTCTCTATGCCCGGTCGTTGAAGTTTCCACAAACGCGCGGCATCCTTGTAGGAGCTCACCACAAAAGGCACCGCATCCGCACCGGCAATCGGGATGTCTTTCACCATGCTGGTCATGATGGTTTCGCCGGCCTCGGCCTTGCCGTCCACCACGGCCTGCCTGATGTCATTGAGTTTGGCCAGGGTGTTGTTGGGGTGTACCTGTATCTTCAACTGGCCAGCCGTTGCCTGTTCGATGTCACGCGAAAACTGCAATATATTCTGCGTATGGAACGATTCAGCCCGGTAGCCGGTAGCGAGTTTCCAGGTGGTCTGCGCCATCACGGCAGAGGTATGACCCAGCGAAACCGCGCACAGGACGGAGATCAAAAGTTTTTTCATGGGAACTCCTGAAAAGAAGTGGCTTGGGCCTGTTCACACTATTTATACAAGTGCGAACGGGGTGAAAACAGCGCCAATCAAGGCGCACGACGACACCCAGACTGGGTGTCTGGGTTAGGAGTGCAACGCCGAGTGGCGTTGTTTTCACCCCGTTCCCTCCGGGTTGCGGCCAAAAAGGCCATGCGCAGCGTTGCAAACCCTTGCCGGGCGCCAGCCCGGCTGCGTTTTGCGCCTCGCGCATGACCTTTTTGACTCGCAACGCATCTTGCATAAGTAGTGTGAACAGGCCCTGGCAGTTGAACTACATGTGACGCGGCAGCCACAGCACCACGTCGGGGAAGAAGTAGGTAATCAGCACCGCGACAATCATGAGCAGGAACAAGGGCAGCGCGGTGCGTGCGATCCAGGTCACCTCGCGTTTTGTCAGGCCCTGGATGACAAAAAGATTGAAGCCGACCGGTGGCGTGATTTGTGCCATCTCGACCACCAGCACAATGAAGATGCCGAACCAGATCAGATCGAACCCGGCGGCTTCTACCGTAGGCAGCAGGACAGCAATGGTCAGCACAACGACCGAGATGCCGTCGAGGAAACACCCCAGAACGATAAAAAAGCCGATCAGCCCCAGCATCAGCATGAAAGGCGAGAGGTTCAACGCGCCTATGAACTCGGCCAGGTGTCGCGGCAGACCGATGAAGCCCATGGACAGGGTCAGAAAGGCCGCGCCCGCCAGGATCAGGCCGATCATGCAGTAGATGCGGCAGGCGGCAACCAGCCCCTCCTTGAACTTGCTCCAGTTCAGGGAACCTTCAATGGCCGCCAGTACCAGCGAGCCCGCCACCCCGAGTGCAGCAGCTTCAGTGGCGGTGGCGATGCCGCTGTAAATGCCGCCCAGCACCACCACAATCAGCGACACCACGGGAATCAGGTGCCGCGAAGCGTATATTTTCTGGCCGAAACTCATGGCCGCATCGGCCGCCGGCACCTTGTCCTTGTTGAACAAGGCCCAGACCATGATGTAACCCATGAAGAGCGCGGCCAGCATCAGGCCTGGAATCACACCGGCCAGAAACAGCTTGGCGATGGACACATTGGCAGCGACGCCGTACACAATCATGATGATGGAAGGCGGAATCAAGAGGCCCAGCGTGCCTGCGCCGGCCAGCGTACCGACCGAGATGTCGTCGGGGTAGCCGCGCTTCTTGAGTTCGGGCAGGGTGATCTTGCCGATGGTCGCGCAGGTGGCGGCCGACGAGCCGGAAATCGCCGCAAAGATGGTGCATCCGACCACATTGATGTGCAGCAGCCGGCCCGGCAGGCGGTCCAGCCACGGCGCCAGCCCCTTGAACATGCTGTCGGACAGCTTGCTGCGAAACAGAATCTCACCCATCCACAAAAACAGCGGCAACGCGGTCAGGGTCCAGCTGGAGGTGGAGCCCCAGATGGTCAGCGCCATGCTGTCCCCCGCCGGTCGCTGGGTCAGCAGCTCCATCCCCAGCAGGGCCACTGCCAGCAGCGACAGCCCTATCCACAAGCCCGACCCCAGCGCCACAAAAAGCAGCACGATCAACCCGAAGGCAATAACGATGTCCATGTTTGTCTTTCCGGGGTTTATTCAATGTGGGCGGCTTCGCTGGAGACGGCAATAAAACTGCCGCCGTACCAGCGCTCGACCAGTGCATGTACAAAGGAAAGCGCAAAGCCGATGCAGCCCAGCGCCATCGCAAGCTGTGGAATCCACAGGGGCGATGCGTCTGCGGCCGGCGAGACATCGTGCGTGATGTACGACACCCAGACGAGCCGCGCCGCGTACCAGGCCACGTAGGCCGTCAAGGCCAGCCCCGCAGCCAGAGACCACCACTCAAGAACACTGCGTACCCTGGGAGAAACCCGATCAAGCAACAGCGTCACGCGAATGTGGTCGCCATGTTGAAGCGTGCCTGGCAGCGCGAGAAACAGGGCCGCCGCAATCGCATAACCGGCATAAGCGTCGAGACCGGGGATATCCCACTTCGCCTCGCGCGCCAGCACACCCAGCATCACGGTGCCAAAGGCCGCCAGCATGGCCATGCAGGACAAGCCCATCAGCAGTTTGTAAAAATTCCGGACGAGTTTGCCCATCACGTGCTCCTGCATCGATCAAAAAAACGAGAGAAGAAAAGCGGCGGGCCTTCTACCAGCAGGTCTGCATTGCACAGACCTGCCCACCGCGGATGCCGCTTATTTCTTGCGGTAAGCGTCGACCACAGCCTGGCCTTCAGGGCCAGCGGTCTTGAGCCACTCGGCGGTCATGGTCTCGCCGATAGCGGCGAGTTCCTTCTTGACGCTGTCCGAAGGCGCGCTGATGGTCATGCCTTTGGCCGCCAGCTCTTTCATGTACTCGCCGTCCAGTTTCTCGCTGGTCGCCCAGCCGCGTTGTTCGGCCGCAGCTGCGGCCTTGAGCAGCGCCTCCTGCGTGGATTTGTCCAGTGCATCAAACGCTTTCTGGCTCACCACTGTCGCATTGCGCGGCAGCCAGGCGCTGACGGGGTAGAAGTACTTGACCTGCTCATGCAGTTTGCTTTCCACACCACTGGCGCTGGACGTCAGGAAGTTCTGCACCCCACCGGTCGCCAGCGCCTGACCCAGTTCGGCCAGCTGGATGGTCACCGGCTGCGCCTTGAGCAGCTGCGCGATACGTGTGGTCGCCGGGTTGTAAGCGCGCATCTTGGTACCGGCGAAGTCGGCTGGTGTGCTGATGGGCTTGAGCGAATACAGCGACTGGCCAGGCCAGGGCACGGTGAACAAGACCTTGACACCCTGGGACGCCAGCAGCTTGTCCTGTGCGGGTTTGGCAGCCATATACAGGCTCTTCGCATCAGCGTAACTGGTGGCCAGGAAGGGGATGGAGTCAATCCCGAACAGCGGGTTTTCATTGGCAGCGCCAGAGAGGATGAATTCGGCCGCCTGCACCTGCCCGGTTTGTACCGCGCGCTTGATCTCATTGGCCTTGTAGAGCGAGCCACCCGGGTGCAGGGTGATCTTGAGTTTGCCCGCTGTGAGCTGGTCCACCTCATTGGCGAACTGCTGCACGTTCTGGGTCTGAAAACTATTGGCAGAGTAGCCCGTGGGAAGGTCCCATTTGGTCTGGGCCGACACGGTGGCTGCTACCGCGAGGGCAGACAGACAGAAGATAAATTTTTTCATCAAAGGACTCCTTGGTTAGAAACTTGCAAGCTGGTTGTTGAGAAGGTCGGTGATCAGCATCGCGCCGGGGGCGTGGGTGATGCACAAGCCGGGGCGTGCCTGCTGGATGGCTGCCTGTGGCGTCACGCCGCAGGCCCAGAAGACCGGCAACTCGTCGGGCATCACTTCCACCGCATCGCCGTAGTCGGGTCTGGACAGGTCGGTGATGCCGATCAGCGATGGATCGCCGATATGAACCGGCGCGCCATGCACGTTTGGAAAGCGCGACGTGACCTGCACAGCACGAATGGCTGCAGCGGCTTTCATCGGTCGCATGGACACGACGAGCGGGCCCCTGAACGGACCGGCCGCTTCGGTGGCAATATTGGTACGAAACATGGCCACGTTTTTGCCTTGCTCCACATGGCGCAGCTTCAGGCCGGCCTCCATCAGCGCCTGCTCAAAACTGAATGAGCAGCCAATGACAAAGGTCACCAGATCCTTGCGCCACAGGCTGCTGATGTCTGTGGGCTGGTCCACCAGTTCACCATCACGCCAAACGCGGTAACGCGGCAAGTCGGTACAGATATCGATGTCCGCACCCAGTGTCGGCAAAGACGCCTGACCCGGTTCCGACACGGCCAGGACAGGGCAGGGTTTGGGGTTGCGCTGGCAATAACGCAGAAAGTCGCTGGCATCGGCCGAAGGCAGGATCACCACATTGCCCTGCACATGGTCACTGGCCAGGCCACTGGTATGCGAAGCCCATCGACCCTGACGGATCAGACCGCGAACATGCGCGGCATGTTGGATGCCGTCGGCGCCGAAAACCGATATCGCTGATTCAGACAATGAACTCACCGTGAAATCCCTCAGTCATGTGTCACCTTGATGACGATGAGCGGATTGTGGGAGGGTCGCCAGCGGACCGCAAATTCAAAATATTTTGCTCAGATCATCGATTTTTTCGATAATACGGGTTTACCTTTAGTGGCTGTTTTGGTGCGTTTTTTCGCCCCACCGGCGAATGCAACCGCGGACTGCAGCACGGTTTCCACCGTTCTCGAAGTCGGATCGGTGCGGTAACTGGCATGGATGGGCAGCGACTGCAATTGGACATCGCAGGTCAGCGGTTTCAGGCGCGCAAAGCCGGTCAGGCGTTCAACCGCCGCGCGCGGCAACAAGGCCACACCAAAGCCGCCCTGCACCAGTTGCACCATCGCTGAAATGGATGAAATGGCGTGCACCTTTTTGGGCTCCATCTTGCGTGTACGGAACAAATCAAGCAGCGTGACATGCGGCTGCGAGCCTTTTTGAAAGGTCAGAAGTTCCATCTCGGCCAGCTCATCGAGCCGGTAATTTCTTTTTTTATGCAGCTCCGGGTGCCCGACAAACACCATGTCCATGGTCGGCAGGGCCTGGTTGCGCACACCATCGGCAGCCGCCGGCAACACCGCAAACACCAGGTCCAGCGTACCGCGCTGAATCTGGTCCACCAGGATGGGCGTGGTCTCCACCGTCAGCTCCAGCTCCAGCCCCGGGTGATCGGCACGCAGTTTTTCCAGCCACGGAATCAGCCACGAATGCAGCACCGACTCGATCGCACCGATCCGCATGGAGACGGCCATGGCCTGCCCTGAGCCCATCTCTGCCTTGACCTCACGCTGCAGAGAGAGCAGCTTTTCCGCATACAGCAGAAAACGTGTGCCTGCCGCCGTCAGCTTGAACTGCTTGTCGTGGCGGTCCAGCAGCAGAACACCCAGTTCGCCCTCCAGCGTAGCGATACGGCTGGACATGGCGGACTGGGTCAGATAGAGCTTTTCAGCCGCCCGCGAAATACTTTTCAGCGAGGCCACCCAATAGAAAGCTTCAACAAAGCGGAGGTTCATAAGGAGGGGGTCCTGGACGTGTTGTCAGGTTTTTTTGGGGTATGCCCGGTGAACTGGCGCGGGATTTGCGTCTATCCTATCCATACTTAGCATCCTCAACCACCCTATTTGCCCAGGAGTTTTTCATGAAATTCAAACTCGCACTCATCGCCGCCGTCCTGAGCGTCGGCACTGCCGCTTTCGCACAGACCAAGTGGGATCTGCCCGCAGCCTACCCCGCCACCAACTTCCACAGCGAAAACCTGGTGCAGTTCGCCAACGACGTGGACAAGGCCAGCGGCGGCAAGCTCAAGATCACGGTGCACGCCAACGCGTCCCTCTTCAAGGCACCAGAGATCAAGCGCGCTGTTCAGGGCGGCCAGGCCCAGGCTGGCGAAATCCTGCTCGCCAACTTCCAGAACGAGTGGCAGATTTTCGGCACCGACGGCCTGCCCTTTCTGGCCGACGGCTATGACAGCTCGATGAAGCTGTACCAGGCGCAGAAGCCGGCACTGGAAAAGAAACTTGGCGAGCAGGGCCTGCAGCTGCTGTACGCGGTGGCATGGCCGCCACAGGGCATTTATTCCAAAAAGCCGATCAACTCCGCTGCCGACCTCAAAGGCATCAAATGGCGCGCCTACAGCCCGTCCACCTCGCGCATCGCCGAACTTGTCGGGGCGCAGCCCGTCACCGTGCAGGCTGCCGAGTTCTCGCAAGCCCTGGCCACCGGGGTGGTCGAATCGACCATGACCTCGGGCGCCACCGGTGTGGACAGCAAGCTGTACGAGCACCTCAAGTATTACTACGACACCCAGGCCTGGCTGCCCAAAAATGCGGTCATCGTGAACAAGGCCGCGTTTGACGCGCTGGATGCACCGACCCGCCAGGCCGTGCTCAAGGCCGCGGCAGATGCCGAGACCCGTGGCTGGACTGCAAGCCGGGGCGTCAACACCAAGACGCTGGAAACCCTCAAGGCCAATGGCATGCAGGTATTGCCTCCTTCCGCCGCGCTCAAGGCCGACATGAAAAAAGTGGGCGACACCATGCTCAAGGAATGGACCGACAAGGCCGGTCCTGAGGGCCAGGCCATCATTGACGCCTACCGCAAGTAAGTCACGCCGACATGCGCAAGCTGCTAGACGGCATTTACAACAGCGCCGCCGCCCTGGCGGCGCTTTTCATGGTGGGTCTGCTGGTGATGGTGCTGCTGTCCATCGTCAGCCGGCAACTGCATTTTCATGTGCCCGGCACCGACGCTTATGCCGGTTACCTGATGGCCGCCAGCGGATTTCTGGCGCTGGCGCATACGCTCAAGCGCGGCGAGCATATTCGTGTGACGCTGGTGATCAACGCGCTGCACGGCAAGGCCAAAAAAGCCATGGAGGTCTGGGCGCTGGCGCTGGCCACCTTGCTGGCCCTGCTGTTTGCCTTTTACAGCTGCAAGCTGGCCTGGCAATCGCGTGTATTCAACGACATCTCTACCGGCAGTGATGCCACGCCCCTGTGGCTGCCGCAACTGGCCATGGCGTTTGGCGCGGTGATCCTGCTCATCGCTTTTGTCGATGAGCTGGTGCTGGAGATTCAGGGCCGCCGCGTGACGGCCGTCAGCGGCGAAGCGCTGCGCAACGAATGAGGAAGCCATGAGCGATCTTGGAATCATGGCACTGCTGGTGCTGTCGCTGTTTCTGATTTTGGGCACCGGTGTCTGGATCGGACTGACGCTGTCGGGCGTGGCCTGGATAGGCATGCAGCTGTTTACCACGCGCATGGCTGGCGACGCGATGGCAGTGACCATCTGGGGCTCGGCCTCCAGCTGGACACTGACCGCCCTGCCCCTGTTCATCTGGATGGGCGAGATTCTTTTTCGTACCCGTCTGTCGCAGGACATGTTCAAAGGCCTGGCACCCTGGATGCAGGCCCTGCCGGGCAGGCTGCTGCACACCAACGTGGTCGGTTGCACGATTTTTGCCGCAGTGTCCGGCTCCAGCGCAGCCACCTGCGCGACCATCGGCAAGATGACCTTGCCCGAACTCACGCGGCGCGGCTACCCGGAGCACATGGTGGTCGGCACGCTGGCCGGCGCCAGCACCTTGGGGCTGCTGATTCCACCGTCCATCATCATGATTGTGTACGGCGTGGCGGCGGAAGTGTCGATCGCCAAACTGTTCATTGCAGGGGTGTTTCCTGGCTTGTTGCTGGCGCTTCTTTTTTCGGGTTACATCGTCATTTGGGCCCTGCGCAACCCCGGCCAGATCCCCCCCCGGGACGGGAAGGCAACCCTGCTGCAAAAGCTCTCCGCTTCGCGTGCGCTGATACCGGTGGTGTTGCTGATCCTGTCCGTGCTGGGCTCGATCTACACCGGCATCGCCACCGCCACCGAGGCGGCGGCCATTGGCGTCGTCGGCGCGCTGGTGATCTCGGCCCTGCAGGGTTCGCTGAGCTGGGCCACCTTCCGTGACGCACTGATGGGCGCCACGCGCCTGTACTGCATGATCGCGCTGATTCTGGCCGGTGCGGCCTTTTTGACGCTCTCCATGGGCTACATCGGCCTGCCCCGCCATCTGGCCGAATGGATAGGTTCGCTGGGCCTGAGCCAGGGGCAGCTGGTCCTGGCGCTGGCCTTGTTCTTCATACTGCTCGGCTGCTTTCTCGACGGCATCTCCATGGTGGTGCTGACCATGGGTGTGCTGATGCCAACGATCCAGAAAGCCGGTATTGACCCGATCTGGTTTGGTATTTTTATCGTGCTGGTGGTTGAGATGGCGCAGATCACCCCGCCCGTCGGCTTCAACCTGTTTGTATTGCAAGGCATGACAGGGCGCGAGCTGACCTGGATTGCAAAAGTCACATTGCCCATGTTTCTTCTGATGTGTCTCGCCGTGACGCTGGTGTACGTCTTTCCCGGCATCGTCACCTGGCTGCCCATGCAGATGAGCCGCTGAACGAGGCAAGGCCATGCCACTGCTGTCATCGGCTTTTGCCATCTGCCTGGGCGCCAGTGTGGGCGCGTTGGCGCGCTGGGGCTTGGGTCTGTGGCTCAGCCCCGGTGGCCTGATTCCCTGGGGAACCCTGGCCGCCAACCTGCTGGGCGGCTACCTGGTCGGTGTGTGTGTGGCAACGTTTCAATCCATGCCGCAGATGGACCCGGTCTGGCGCCTGCTTCTGGTCACCGGCTTTCTGGGTGCGCTGACCACCTTCTCCACCTTTTCGTCCGAAGTGATTGCCATGCTGCAGCAGCAACGTTACGCCCTGGCGGTGGGTACGGCGACATTACACCTGTTCGGCTCGCTGTTGCTGACTGTGGCGGGCATCAAGAGCGCTCTGTTTTTGATAGCTGCGCGCGCACAGTAAGCATGGGCCAGGGGCTAATTTGGCTTAAAAACCAGAAAGGTAGCCGCTGCGAGGTTGCCGCGCCAGTTCCTATCAGCCGAAGCATTGAACAGTTTCTGCCGCTATCTGAGAACCCGTCTAGTGGTTCATGTCAGTACTTGCTTTGCATTCGGGCTGGCGCAGCAGTCTGACGCGTGGTGGACTGACGCGGCATGACTGTCCATTGGTCAGACTACTCTTTGGGGCGCCAAAACAGAAACGCGCAGGCAAAAAACACCATGAACACAAAATCGTTCAACCCATAAATGCCGTAGAAAGCGCCCGCAAAAAAGTCATTGGCATAAAGCTGCTTGAGGCTGTTTTCTGACAGCCACCTGGCCCAAACCACGACATACACCAGTTTCTCGAACGCAAACGCAGCCATGAGCCATTTGATGTCCGAACGGATGGTCGCCGCGCCCAGATAGGCCAGGCCCCACACCACAATCATGAGAAGCCCGAAGTTAGACATCACCACCGGGTCAGCAGTGTTGATCGCAGAATTGGTGAACGCCCGCGAAAACACAAGAACACCGCCGATGTTCATGAGTCCAGCTGCGATCAGCCCCGCTTTGACAAAATGTGTGTTCATGCGTTTACGCCGATGAATGCATGCGGTGTGATCCAGCTAGCCGGCATTGAAGGGCACCCGGGCCACGTCACACACCAGCTCACCGGCATCGTTGCCCAGCACCGCACGTTCGTTCTTGGCCTGCGCCACTTCCATGTCGCGTGGCAGCACCACGCCGTTTTTCACGGCCAGTACTTCGGCCATCACACTGACGGCAATTTCTGGCGGGGTTTTGCTGCCGATGTAGATGCCTATAGGCCCGCGCAGGCGTGCCAGGGCGGCTTCGTTCAGGCCGAAGTGTTCGGCCATGCGTTGATGGCGCGTTTCGTTGTTGCGGCGCGAGCCGATGGCGCCTATGTAAAACGCGTCGGTGCCCAGGGCTTCCATCAGCGCCAGGTCGTCAAGCTTGGGATCGTGCGTCAATGCAATCACGCAGCTGCGCCTGTCGGGCTTGAAGGCGATGACCACATCGTCGGGCATGTCGCTGAGCACTTTGGCGCCTGCCACAGACCAGGCGCTGCGGTATTCTTCGCGCGGGTCACACACCGTCACGGCAAAGCCGCTGAACAGCGCCATGGTGGCCAGGTATTCAGTGAGCTGGCCGGCGCCTATCAGCAACATGCGGTACTCGGGGCCAAAGGTGTTGACCAGCTCAGTGCTGGAGACACTGAGTTCTGCCGGCGCCGTGGCAGTCGCCAGCGTCACCGCACCATCGCTCAGGCGTACGCTGCGTTGCATCAATTGCCCGGCTTCCAGCGCCCGGACCAGTTCAGCCAGCACGGTGGCCTCGGGGTCGTATTCCAGCAGCAGCTCCAGCGTACCTCCGCAAGGCAGGCCAAAGCGGTGCGCTTCGTCGGCGGTGATGCCGTATTTGACAAAAGTGGGTGGGCCGGACGGAATCGTTTTGCTTTCTGCGCCCGCACCAGTCGCCGCATAGGCCTGGGTATAGCGGTAAATCAGGTCGTCTTCAATACAGCCGCCCGAGACAGAGCCGACCACCGCGCCGTCTTCACACAGCGCCATGATGGAGCCCACTGGCCGGGGCGACGAACCCCAGGTGCGCACCACGGTGGCCAGCAAGGCGCGTTTGCCCGCTGCACGCCAGTCGCGCAGGGTACGCAGCACCATGACATCGAGGTTTTCCATGGTTTTTCCTTTTACCAAATCGGCTGCAGGGCGCTCAACTGCCCAGCCAGACGGCCACCGCCAGCACCGCGGCGCCCACCACCCAGACCCACAGCGGGATCGCCGCTTTGGCTGGCGCGGCAAGCGGCGGCGTGTCGGTTTCAATCTCACCCATCACCATTTTGGCGGCATAACTCTCGGGGTGCTGGCGCTGCATTTCTTCATCAAAACGTTTGAAAAAATCTTCCGCCATGGACTTGGCCGCGCCGTCGATCAGGCGTTGGCCCAGTTGCGCCACCTTGCCACCGACCGAGGCGTGCACGGTGTAAGACAACTCGCAACCGTCGTCATTCGGCGCCAGAACAACTTCGGCGCTGCCTTTGCCGAAACCGGCTACCCCGCCCTGCCCGTCAAACGACAGCTTGTAGCTGGCCGGCGGGTTGATGTCGCTGAGTGTGATCTTGCCGGTGAATTTGGCCGACACCGGGCCGATTTTCAGGGCCATCGCAATCGCGTACTGGTTCTCGCCGGTGGCCTCAACCTTGTCGCAGCCGGGAATGCAGGCCTTGAGCACGGCGGGATCGTTCAGTGCGTCCCAGGCCTGTTGTTGTGTCACGGCCAGTTGGCGGCTTCCTTGCATGTCCATTGTTTTTCCCTTTTCTAGTTGTCGGTTGGATACGAGATCATTTTTTCATCAGAGCCGCCAGACTGGCTGCCAGTTCCTCCAGCTTGCTTAAATTGTGAACCGCCAACATGCCGTGCGCGTTCGCATGTAACACCGCCGCGCCACGGGCCAGCGGAGCGTAACCGTCAAACCGCAGCAGCGGATTCAGCCAGAGCAGTCGGCGGCTGCGCCTGCGCAACCAGCCCAGTTCGCGCGCCAGATCGGCGGGCTCGCCGGTGTCCAGGCCGTCGCTGATGACCAGCACGATGGTGCGGCGCCCGACCAGCCGGCGCGCATGTTTCTCACGCAGGCTGACCAGCGAAGCGCCCAGTTGGGTGCCACCGGCAAAATCTTCAATCGCCGCGCTGGCGTGGGCCAGCATCTCGTCGGTGTCGGCCTGGCGGAAAGCGGGCGTCAAATCGGTGAGGTGCATTCCAAAGGCAAACACGTCACGCTGCGGATGGCGCCGGGTCGCGGCGTGCAAAAAGGCAAGCAGCAGGCGCGCATACCGCTCCATGGAACCTGACACATCGACCAGCACCAGCAGAGGCAGGGCCTGCTCACGCCGCTGCAAACGGGGCAGGTGTATCAACTCGCCGCCGGTGCGTGCGGCCTGGTGCATCACGCCGGGCCAGTGCATGCGCGCACCACTGCTGGCGGGCCGGGTGCGGCGCGAGGCAAACATGGGCAGGGGCAATTTGATGTCGCGCGCCAGCCGCTCGACCAGCCGGTATTCAGTAGCCGACAGCGCATTGAAGTCGGCGTGTTGCAGGCGCTCAATGTCGCTGGCCGTCATCACCGCATCAAACTCGACCTTCTGGTCTTCGGTGGTGGGTTTGGCCTGCTGGCCAAATGCTTTTTGCGGCGCCAGCGCCTCGCGCACGCGCGGCCGGCGCTTGCTGGGCTCGGCCTTGCCTTCGGCGCTGGGCAGCAGTTGCGCAAGCAGCTTGTTGGCGACTTTCGGGTCCTGAAAATAGATGTCGAACAGCTCGCGGAACACCAGGCGGTCCTGCTCGCGGCTGATCATCACCGCTTCAAACGCGGCGCCCAGGTCTTCCCGCTCGCTGATGCCGACGGCCAGCGCGGCCTCCTTGGCCAGACCGATGCGCTGGCTGTCCACCTTGACACCGGCGCGGCGCAGGGCGCGGCCAAAGCCGGCGATATTGTCGGCGAGCTTGCCGCCTCTTGAATCACCTAAAAGCATGAGTTTTCCCGCTAAATCCGTTCGGGCTGAGCCTGTCTAAGCCTGCAAATCCCTTCGACAAGCTCAGCCCGAAGGGCGTGGGAGTTGTCATCCAGCAGTGGCCTCTTCCGGCTTGAGCAAGTCCACCGCCAGCGCGTGTGTGAGCGCGGCCACATCCTCACGCTGCTTGAACAAAATGCCTGCTGTGTCGGCCACCACTTCCGGGTCCACCACCAGCGTGTCCAGTGCCACAAGGGCTTTGGCCCATTCCACGCTTTCGGCGATGCCGGGTGCGCGCTGGAAGGCATTGCCAAACGGCGAGCGGCGCAGGCGGTCCACAAACGCTGCAACCTGGGCGGAAAGCTGCTCACCCGCCTCGGGCACCTGGGCCCGGATGATTGCCAGCTCGCGGTCACGATCCGGATAGTCGAGCCAGTGGTAAAGACAGCGGCGTTTGACCGCGTCGTTGAGCTCGCGCGTGCGGTTGCTGGTCAAAATCGTCACAGGCGTCACGTTGGCGCGCACCGTGCCGATTTCGGGGATGCTGACCTGGTACTCGCCCAGGTACTCGAGCAAAAAGGCCTCAAAAGGTTCATCGGCCCGGTCCACCTCGTCGATCAGCAACACCGCGCCGGGCGCCGGTGCTTGCAGGGCCTGGAGCAATGGGCGGCGTATCAAATAGCGGTCCTGGTACACCTCGCGCTCGACATCGGCCGGATTGCCGTGCCCGCCGCCGCCGGGCCGCCCCAAGGCGGTGGACGCCCCCTCGGGGGGCAGCGAGGACACGTCAGTGCCGAGCGTGGGGGCTCTTAACTCCACGGCACGCATGTGCAGCAACTGGGCCGCGTAGTTCCATTCGTACAGGGCCTCACGCTGCTCCAGCCCGTCGTAACACTGCAGGCGTATCAACTGCCGCTGCAGCGCCAGCGACAAGGCCTTGGCCAGCTCGGTCTTGCCGACACCGGGCTCACCTTCGAGCAGCAGTGGTCGCTGCAACTTGAGCGCCAGAAAAACTGCGGCAGCCAGCCGGCGGTCGGCAAAATAGCCGGCGCCCTGCAGCGCCTGCATCAGGGCATCAATCGTGGGAAAAATTGTCATCGGACCAGTTTAGTACTTGCCGCAGTCGCTATTATTTTTATAGCTTCTTGCGCCCGTCAACAAAGGGCTGGAGGCCAAAAAGGCTTGCACACCGTCAGGGCAGAGGCTTGGGCAAGCCCAACCCGAACGGTGGGCACCATCAACCCAGCGCCTTCGCCACGCCCCGCTGCGCCTGTACGCTGATCAGGTTCGCGCGGTAGGCGGCGGTGGCGTGGATGTCGCTGTTCAGGTCCGTTGCATCAATCCTCACAGCCGCTGCAGACTCGGGCGTGAAACTTTTGCTCAGCGCAGCTTCAAGCCCCTTGTGCCTGAACACACCGCTGGACGCGCCGGTGACAGCCACCCGCACACCTGCATCAAACTGCGCCACAAAAACCCCGACCAGCGCAAAACGCGAGGCCGGCTGCTTGAACTTCATGTAGGCCGCGCGTTTGGGAACCGGAAAGCTGATCGCCGTGATCAGTTCGCCCTCTTCCAGCGCCGTGGCAAACATGCCAAGAAAGAAGTCATCGGCGGCAATTTTGCGCGTGGTGGTGTGCACGGTGGCGCCCAGCGCCAGCACTGCGCTGGGGTAACAGGCAGAAGGGTCGTTGTTGGCGACCGAACCGCCCAAAGTACCCATGGCGCGCACCTGCCGGTCGCCAATGTTGGCGGCCAGGTCGGCCAGCGCCGGCAGCACTGCCTTGACGTCTGCGTTGTTGGCCACGTCAAGGTGACGCGTCATGGCGCCAATGACAATGTTGTTGCCTTCGCGTTTGATACCGGTCAGCTCCTTGATGCCGCTCAGGTCAGCGAGCTGGTCCGGGCTGGACAGGCGCAGCTTCATCGATGCCAGCAGGGTCTGGCCGCCGGCCAGCGGTTTGGCGCCGTCCATGCTGAGCTTGGCCGCGGCTGCCAGGGAGGTGGGTCGTTCCAGGGTGAAGGGATACATGGTGGTTTTCTCCTTGGCTGTCTGTTATTTCTTGGCGGACTGGATGGCTTCCCAGACGCGGCTGGACGAAGCAGGCATGTCGAAGTCGGTCACACCCAGCGGCCTGAGCGCATCCAGCACAGCGTTGATGACGGCCGGCGGCGACCCGATGGCACCGGCCTCGCCGCAGCCCTTGGCGCCCAGCGGGTTGTGGCTGCACGGTGTGCACAAGGTGTCCAGCTTGAAGTTGGGCATGTCGTCGGCGCGCGGCATGGCGTAGTCCATGAAAGAGCCGGTCAGCAACTGGCCGGATTCGGGGTCGTAGACGCAGTTTTCCAGCAGCGCCTGGCCTATGCCCTGCACCAGCCCGCCATGCACCTGGCCTTCGACAATCATCGGGTTGATGATGTTGCCAAAGTCATCCACCGCGGTGAAGCTGTCGACCCGCACCACGCCAGTGGCGGGGTCCACCTCGACCTCGCAGATGTAGGTGCCGGCCGGAAAGGTGAAGTTCGTCGGGTCGTAAAACGCTGTCTCGTTCAGGCCGGGCTCCAGCTTGTCCAGCGGGTAGTTGTGCGGCACATAGGCCGTCAGCGCCACCTGGCCAAAGGTCACCTTCTTGTCGGTGCCCTTGATGGTGAATTCGCCATTGGCAAACTCGACGTCGGCGTCGCTGGCCTCCATCAGGTGGGCGGCAATTTTCTTGGCCTTGGTTTCTATCTTGTCGAGCGCTTTCATGATGGCGGTGCCACCCACCGACATGGAGCGCGAGCCGTAAGTACCCATGCCGAAAGGCACGCGCCCGGTGTCGCCGTGCACGATGTCCACCGCATCGACCGAGATGCCCAGGCGGGCGGCCACCACCTGTGCAAAGGTGGTTTCGTGGCCCTGGCCGTGGCTGTGTGATCCGGTAAACACCGTCACGCTGCCGGTTGGATGTACGCGAACCTCGCCGCATTCGAACAGGCCGGCACGCGCGCCGAGCGCACCGGCGATGTTGCTGGGCGCCAGACCGCAAGCCTCGATGTAACACGAGTAACCGATGCCGCGCAACAGGCCTTTGGCCGCCGAGGCGGTTTTGCGTTTTTCAAAACCCGCCACCTCGGCCAGCTCGTTGCCGCGCTTGAGCAGGGCGTGGAAATCGCCCACGTCGTACTGCAGTGCCACCGGTGTCTGGTACGGGAAGTCTTTGACAAAATTGCGGCGGCGGATCTCGTCCTGCGCCAGGCCCAGCTCCCAGCCGCAGCGCGTGACCAGACGCTCCAGCAGATAAGTCGCTTCAGGGCGGCCGGCGCCGCGGTAAGCATCCACCGGCGCGGTGTTGGTGAACCAGGCGTCGACCTCGACATAAATCTGCGGACAGGTGTACTGACCGGCCAGCAAGGTGGCGTAGAGGATGGTCGGCACGGCAGGCGCGAAGGTGGACAGGTAAGCGCCCATGTTGGCGTCGGTGTGCACCCGCATCGCGAGGAACTTGCCGGCCTTGTCCATCGCCATCTCGGCGTGGCTGGAATGGTCGCGGCCATGGGCGTCGCTGACAAAGGCCTCGCTGCGGTCGGCTGTCCACTTGATGTTGCGGTTGAGCTTTTTCGAGGCCCAGGTCAGGCACACGTCTTCGGCATACAGATAAATCTTGGAGCCGAAACCGCCGCCGACGTCGGGCGCGATCACACGCACTTTGTGCTCGGGCAGGCCCATGACAAAAGCCGTCAGCAGCAGGCGCTCGACGTGCGGGTTCTGGTTGGACACATACAGCACGTATTCGTCCGTGGCCCGGCTGTAGGAGCCGATCACCGCACGCGGCTCCATCGCATTCGGGATCAGCCGGTTGTTGGTCAGGTCCAGCTTGGTGATGTGTGCAGCGCTGGCAAACACCGCATCCACCTGGCCTTTGTCGCCAATCGCCCACTTGTAGCAATGGTTATCGGGGGCAGCCTCGTGCAGGGCCGTGGCCTTGGCCGCGTCGGTGACACGCACCACGGCGCCCAGCACGTCGTAGTCCACTTCCACCAGCTCGGCAGCGTCTTTGGCTTGCTCCAGTGTTTCAGCCACCACCATGGCGACATGGTCGCCCACATAACGCACCTTGCCCTGCGCCAGTATGGGGTGCGGCGGCTCCTTCATCGGGTTGCCGTCGGTACTGGTGATCAGCCAACCGCAAGGCAGGCCGTTGATCTTGTCGGCGGCGACGTCTTCACCGACAAACACATCGAGCACGCCGGGCGCGGCTTTGGCAGCGGCGGTGTCGATGCTCTTGATGTTGGCGTGTGCATGCGGCGACCGTACAAACACCGCGTAGCTCTGGTTCGCCAGCGTGATGTCGTCGGTGTATTGCCCGCCGCCCGTGAGAAAGCGGTAGTCCTCCTTGCGGCGGACGGAGGTGCCAATGTTTGGCAGATTGACGAAGTCGGATGCACCCATGTGTGTACTCCAGAAAGAAATAAGAGGCAGCGGCCCGCAGGATGGCGGCGCTGAAAAATAAAATAGCGCTCGGAATCAGGCCGCCATGGTCGCAGCGCCCTGCTGCACCGCCTTGACGATGTTCTGATAACCGGTGCAGCGGCAGATGTTGCCTTCGAGCAGCTCACGGATCTCGCCTTCGCTGGCCTTGGGGTGGTGCTTGCACAGATCGACCGCACTCATCACCATGCCGGTGGTGCAAAAGCCGCATTGCAGGCCGTGGCACTCCTTGAAGGCCGCCTGCATCGGGTGCATGGTGCCGTCGGCGGCGGCCAGCCCTTCGATGGTGGTGATGTCAGCGCCCTCGGCCTGCGCCGCCAGGATGTTGCAGGACTTGACCGCGCGGCCATTCATGAGGACGGTGCAGGCGCCGCACTGTGCGGTGTCGCAGCCCACGTGGGTACCGGTCATCTTGAACTGCTCGCGCAGCACCTGTACCAGGAAGGTGTTGGGCGGCGCCTCTACGCTTTTGGCTTTGCCGTTGACTTTGAATTGAACTTGCATGCGCTTGTCTCCTGATGGCTGTTGTTTGTCTGGCTGCGGATGGGACTGGGCCATTGTTGAAGTGCCCACCGAACACCCGACTAGGTTAAACCCTAGGAGCTTGCCAAAGCGCGGCGATATTCTCAAAATGATGCAATCCAGACCGGCGCCTGTCGGACTTGTCACGGTCTGGTAGGCTGCAAGCACACCGGGCATACTCCCGACTTCCACGCCCTCCAAAAACACTGCACCACATGCTGACCGCCCTTCCGGTTTCTTCAGAGCAACGCCTGCAGCAAATCGCCCTTGCGCGGCAGGCCGTGTTGCACGGCGGTAAGAGCCAGCCTGGCATCCTGGCCGAGCCGTGGATTGAGCGCTCCTGGCAGCGCTGCCTGGCCAGCGGCAAAAAGCCCGAGCAGACTGTCGGTTTTGACATATTGCCTCCGCAAATACTGCGCCGCACCGAAGAAGCCAACCAGGTGCTGGCGGCGGCGGCGCGTCCGGTGCTGGAAAAACTCGGTGCCGCCATTGCCAGCACGCGTTACTTCGCCATCCTGACCAACGCGCAGGGTGTGGTGGTGGATGTCAATGGCGCCATAGACCGGCGCGACCGGCGCGTGGACCTGATCACCCGCATCGGCGTGGACCTGTCGGAAGACAGCGTGGGCACCACCGCGATTGGTGCAGCGCTGACCGAGTTGCAGCCGGTCTGGCTGCACCGCGGCGAGCATTTTTTCAACGCCAATTCAGCTTACAGCTGCGCCGGGGCGCCGCTGTTTGGACCGGATGGGCGGTGCGCCGGCATGCTGGACCTGACTGGCGTGGACACGGTGGAGCGTCCGGAGCTCAAACACCTGGTGGTGCAGTCGGCGCGCAGCATTGAAAACGCGCTGATCCAGAACCGCCCGCACGACCTGATGATCCGCCTGAACTGGTCAAGCCAGAGCCTGGGCGACGACATGGACGGCATGGTTTGCCTGGACCCGGATGGCTGGGTCACCGGCGCCAATCCTGCGGCGCGGCAAATGGTGCCCGCGCTGCAAAACGCGGGCGCTGCAGCGGTTCACTGCAGCGAGCTGTTTGCCATGCCTTACGAGATGCTGTTTGATGCCGCGAAAAGCAACCCGTTGTCTTATCCGCAAGCCATCGACGTGCCTTTGTGGTCCGGCCTGCGCCTGCACGCCCTGCCCTTGCTACGTGGTCGCGCGCCGGCCGCGGGCCGGCTTGGTGGCCGGGGTACACCCGTGCCCACCCTGCAGCTCAAGGACATCGAAACCGCGCTGATCCGCAAAGCGGTCAGCGACGCGCGCGGCAATATAGTCAAAGCGGCGCGGGCGCTGGGCATCAGCCGCGCTACCGTTTACCGGCGGCTCGGCGAACGCCCCACCAAATAGTCAGTGCTTGTGCGTCGCGTGTGCCGACGGCGCCGCAGCGCTGACCGGCAGCTGCAGCGCCAACTTGCTCTCCAGGCCTTTGCTGTCCCTGAAAACAAGCGTCAAGGGCACGTTGCTTCCCACCGGCAAAGCCTGCTTCAACTCCATCAGCATGACGTGGTAGCCCCCCGGTTTGAGCTCCAGGGTTTGGCCGGCGCGCAGATCAAGCGCCGGCACCGCGCGCATGGTCATCACGTCATTGGCCATCTTCATTTCATGCACCTCGGCCACACCGGCAGCCGGTGTAAAAACGCCGACCAGCCGGGTGTCGGTTCTGGAGGTGATTTTCATGAAGGCGCCGGTGCCTGGCTGACCTGGCACGGCGGTACGCACCCAGGCATCCTTGACTTCGACGGTTTGTGCTTGCAGGGCGGCGCCCGAAAGCGCCAACAACATGAGCAATATTTTTGATTTCATGGGAGTTTCTTTCCTGACGATAAAAGCAATTCAGCGATGGGGCCAGCGGTTCAGTGACGACGCACCTGGGCTTGGGCAGACGGGAATGAAAGTCAGGGGCGTGTTGCCCCGGTTTGTTTTCCCGGACTCGATCCGGGATCCATATCGCATGAACCACAGTCCGGGTTCACGCAGCATGGCTTGCGGGTCAAGCCCGCAATGACAGGTACTTGTTTATTTCAAAGTGCCGGCGGGCCGCGGCTGAAAGGCAGGCCCGGCGACGATGCCGAGCGCACGGCATCCTGGAAAAACACCGCCACCAGACTGGCGGCGGCAGGAGTTCCATCGGCCCGGTACAGCATCGGCAAGCCCAGGCCGGCCGAGCCGCACAGGTCACAGTGCCCATTGGCAGACGAAGCATCGTCGCTGCCCGGCTGGCCAGCGCCGGCTGCGCTGCAGAGTCCACCGAGCTGGCCGGTGCGCACATCTTCGGCCAGCATGGACACGGGTGCCATCAGCGCCGCGAAGACGGCCAAAAAACCCAGCCACGCTGCGAAGCGGGCCCAAAGCGGGCGGGAGCAGGGGGTGATTGGCACGGAAGGATTATAGGGAGAAGGTCTGAAGCCGCACAAAATGCTACAAAATCAGGAGCTACTCACGCAAGCCAGTCAAGGGCTGGAGGCCGATTTGATTCATAATTGGTATGGAAAGCGCCCACTCCACATGCTCCCGCACCACCTCACTGGCATGATCACGCCGCGCCATCAAGGCCGCCCGCAAAGTGCCCGCCTGGTCCGCGCCTGCGTGGATGGCATTGCCCATGCTGACGGCGATGTTGCGCAACCAGCGCTCATGCCCAATACGCCTGATCGCGCTGCCTTCGGTATAGCGCAAAAATTCTTCTTCGGTCCAGCCAAACAAGGTGGTCAGTTGCTGGCCGGTCAGGCCCTCGCGCTCGTCAAAATCAGGCAGTGCGCTGCGCTGCGCAAATTTATTCCAGGGGCACACCAGCTGGCAATCGTCACAGCCGTAGATGCGGTTGCCAATCAGGGGCCGCAGTTCGAGCGGAATCGCACCAGCATGTTCGATCGTGAGGTAAGAGATGCAGCGTCGTGCGTCCAGTTTGTGCGGCGCCACAATCGCCTGCGTTGGACATATGGTGATGCAGGCGCTGCAGCTGCCGCAGTGTTCGGTCACCGCATCGCTGGGCGGCAGCGCCACATCGACATAAATTTCACCAAGGAAAAACATGGAGCCGGCTTCGCGGTTGAGCAGCAGCGTGTGTTTGCCGCGCCAGCCCTGTCCGCTGCGCGAAGCCAGTTCGGCCTCCAGCACCGGCGCAGAATCGGTGAAGGCACGATGGCCCAGAGGCTGCACATGGCCTGCGATGCGCTCGGCAAGCTTCTGCAGCCTTGCACGCATGACCTTGTGGTAGTCGCGGCCCCGCGCATAGACCGAGACAATCGCTTCACCGGGCCGATCCAGCCGCGCCAGTTCCATGGCCTGCCACTGCCCCGGCGCCTGCGGCGTGGCCGTTGGCAAATAGTCCATGCGCGCTGTGATGACGCTGACGGTTCCAGGCACCAGCTCTGCCGGGCGTGCACGTTTGAGGCCGTGAGCCGCCATGTAATTCATGTCACCATGAAAGCCAGCGGCCAGCCAGGCCGATAATCCGGGTTCCGCCGATGACAGATCAACGCCTGCAATACCAATTTGCGAAAATCCAAGCTCGCGCGCCCACGTTTGAATTTGAGAAACGAATTGATGGCTAGTAACGATCACCCGCTCATTGTAAAAAGTATTGCCTGGGCGACCGAGGCTGACACGCAGGCGTTTGCCGCAGCCCTGGCCGCGAAGCTGCAGGACAAAGCCAGCAGCGACGTGCTGATCGAGCTGCACGGCGATCTGGGTAGCGGAAAAACCACCTTTGCGCGGCACCTGCTCACGGCCATGGGTGTGACGGGTCGTATCAAGAGCCCGACCTATGCGGTGGTCGAGCCCTATACCGTTGACGACGCGCCCGGCGGACCGCTCAACATCTGGCATTTCGATTTCTACCGCTTCAATGACCCCGACGAATGGGAAGAAGCCGGCTTTCGCGACATCTTCGCCAGCCCCGGCCTCAAGCTGGTCGAATGGCCGGAAAAAGCCGGCGATCACCTGCCGCCCGCCGATCTGGACATGGCGCTGGAGCTGCAGGACGACGACGCACGCGCCGTCACCCTCACCGCACACACCGACGCCGGCGCGGCGCTACTCCCATGAGCAACCAGGGCGGACTGAGCCGACGCGGCGCACTGCAGATGGGCAGCCTGGTGCTGCTCCTGGGCGTGCAGCAGATTGCCCGCGGCCTGACCATCCTGGCGGTGCGGGTCTGGCCGGCCAAGGATTACAGCCGCGTCACCATAGAGTCCGACGCGGGCCTGAAGACCAAGTACTACTTCATCGCCGAGCCGCCGCGCCTGGCGGTGGACATCGAAGGCATTGACCTGATCCCGGCGCTGCGCGAGCTGGTCGCCAAGGTCAAGCCTTCCGACCCAAACATCGCCGGCATCCGTGTCGGGCAGAACGCGCCGGGCGTGGTGCGTCTGGTGGTCGAGCTCAAGCAGCCCATGATGCCGCAGGTGTTCGCCCTGCAGCCGGTTGCGGCCTACCAGCACCGCCTGGTGTTTGATCTCTACCCCACGCACGTCGTTGACCCACTGGAAACCCTGATTGCGGAGCGGCTCAAGGACAGGCCCCCGACCGCAGCGGCTCAGACCGTAGACCCCCTGGGCGACCTGATCGCCAAACAATCGGAGCGGCCAGCACTTGCCACCCCGCCGCCCGCCGCAGACAAATCACCCGCCGTTGCAGCGGCCCCCAGCCCGCCGCCCGAAACGGTGGGTGCCGGTGCCGGCAGCCGCAACAAGACCGACCGGCTCATCATCGTTGCGCTGGACCCCGGCCACGGCGGCGAAGACCCCGGTGCCATCGGCCCGGGCGGCACGCGCGAGAAAGACGTGGTGCTGCAGATCGCGCTGCGCCTGCGCGACCGTATCAACGCCGTGCCGAACATGCGCGCCTACCTCACGCGCGACGCGGACTTTTTTGTGCCCTTGCATATCCGCGTGCAAAAAGCCAGGCGCGTGCAGGCCGACCTGTTCATCAGCATCCACGCCGATGCGTTTTTCACGCCGCGACCACAAGGGGCCAGTGTTTTTGCGCTCAGTGACAAGGGCGCTTCCAGCAGTTCAGCACGCTGGATGGCGGACAAGGAAAATTCAGCCGACCTGGTCGGTGGCGTCAACGTCAAGGCGAAGGACGCGCAGGTGCAAAAAGCCCTGCTCGACATGAGCACCACGGCGCAGATCAACGACAGCCTCAAATTGGGCGGCGCCATGCTGGGCGAGATCGGCAGCGTGGGCAAGCTGCACAAACCACGCGTTGAGCAAGCCGGTTTTGCCGTGCTCAAGGCGCCTGACATTCCGAGTGTCCTGGTCGAAACCGCTTTTATCAGCAACCCCGACGAAGAGGCCAAACTGCGCAGCGACGACTACCAGATACAGCTTGCCGACGCGTTGATGCGCGGTATCGGCCGTTACTTCGCAAAAAATCCGCCACTGGCACGCAATCGGCCCCTATAACCGCAAAAATCTGCTGCGCGCTGACGCGGACAGACGACAGAACACGCAGGCGCTTTCCTACAGGTCCGGCGCGGTCTGAAACCTAAAGTCGAGCTACAGGTAACGCCAAGACTTCATTCGAACTCTTTTTGCGATTTGCCTGCAATCCGACAAAGGTGAACACGATGACAACGAAACTTCTGATGGCAGCCGCAGCAGCATCCCTGATCGCCCTGACAGGCTGTGGCACTTCTCTGACGAACCAGCAAATCGGCACCGGCACCGGCGCTGTTCTGGGTGGCGTAGCCGGCAGTGCACTGGGCGGCGGCACATTGGGCACCGTGGGCGGCGCGGCAGCCGGCGCGGTGATCGGCAGCGAAATCGGCAAGAAGCAGGACCAGAAACGCTAAGCAGCAAGCAGACCGGAACGGGTCTGCTGCAAACAAAACCCTCTCTCGCCCCGTCCGGGCGGCAGAGGGTTTTTGTATTTATCAAACGGGATAAATCAGCGAGTTCAGGATCATCTCGCTGTCATAGACGCATAGCCTGGACCGAAACCTCAATCCTTCGGGCGTGCGGACGATCTGGTCAACATACCTCCCGACGTTGTAGACCTCGCTGACACCTGCCGGCCGGGTGCGAAACACCGCGTAATGGGCTTGCGCGTTCACCACGTCGCCTTCGACGTCCAGCACCTGCGCCGGACTGATGACATGCCGTGTGTAATACGGGCCGTGGTAAATCGTCTGGGTGATGCCGTAAACCCGGTCCTTCATCATGCCTTGGCTCTCCAGGTCCATCAGCGCCAGCGGTAAACCACGGTCAAAATTTTCGCGCGCCTGTAGCGTGTAGCGCCCGTCCTCGAGGAAAAATTCCGGCCAGGCATCAAACCGCTTTTCATCGAGGGCTGCGGCATACGCGGCGTTAAGCTGGTCCACCTCGTGCTGCAGTTGCAGGCGCTCCAGTGCCACGCCGCTCATACCGCAGCCTCCGCCATCACCTTCTTCCAGTAGGCATACATGCTGCGGATCAAGGTCTCTGTCACCATGTGCTCCGTCATCTCGGTACCGGTACCGCCGAGCTCACACAAGGTGGAGCCGGTCACGCCGGCCTGTCGGAACCCGTCCTGGCTGAACTCAATGACCTCGCCGTCGTCAGCACTGACAAAACCCGCCGGACCGAACAGGTTGGCCTGGCGCAGGCGGCGCTGGGTCATCTCCGGCGGGTCGTCGGCAAAACCGAAATGGGTCCAGACAAAGTCAAACTCGCCTTCGCCGCGCGGCACGATGTGGCGCGTGCTCAGCGAGTTGACCTGCTGCTGGATGATCAGGCCGGGAAACAGCGTGATCATGGTCACGGTCGGCGTGATGTCGCTGCCGGGGTTCGATGGGTCATCCACCTTCCACCAGGCCTCGGGCACCACGTCGAGCAGCCGGTCGTCGTGCAGCGTCATGCCGGCCTTGAACGAAGTCACGCCTTCTGTCACCGCCGCCTGCCCACCCTCGTTGCGGCGCGAAATCATCACCGCATGACGGCCATGCGCATCCATCACCATGCGGCTTTTCTGGTCGGCACGCCACAAGCCAAAAGTCACAAACCAGGTGTGCAGCAGGCCGGGGTGGTAGGGGTCCTTGATGTTTTCCATCATCAGCTTCCAGTTGCCCGGAATACGCTGGCGGTTGTAACCCAGCAGCGTGAGCTGCCGGCCCTTGAAGATGCGGTCCAGCCAGGGCATGACGTTCGCACCCAGATAGTCTTCCAGCGGCTCGGCCGCCTCGCTGAAGCTTGCAAACACCAGTCCGTGCAGCACAGCAACACGCAGTTTGGTCAGGCCGTGTTCTTTCAGGTCAAAGCCTTCAGGCATGCCCCCGTTGATACAGTCGCCGTCTTTCACGCCGTCCTTGAAAGGCAGGCCGGCCAGGTCGCCGTTGAGCTTGTAGGTCCACTGATGGTAGGGGCAGACAAAGCTGCGGGCATTGCCTTGCGGGTTCTGGCAGAAGCGCACACCGCGGTGCGCGCAGCGGTTTTCAACCACGCGTATGCCGTGGTCCGTGGCCCGGTCTTTGGGCGCCACCCGGTCGCGCACCAGAATCACCTGGCGCTCGCCCACATGGCTGAGCTTGAAGTCGCCGGTGTTGGGGATTTCGACCTCCAGCCCGACGTAACCCCAGTGCGGGCCATAAAAAATTTTATCCAGCTCGCGCTGATACAGCTGGGCGTCGGTGTAGGCCCAAAAGGGCACGCGGCTGGAGCCAGGCTGGCTCCAGCGTGAAAGGGTTTGTGGTGCGTTCATCTGCAAGTGTCTCCGGCGCGGCAGCCATCTGGCACCGCTTTGGGATAAATAATACGCTCACTTACTACTTTTGACCAAGGGGCGCCAGGGACCCACTGGTTTTCCAGCATGTCCCGCGCCTCAACGCCGCTTAACATCGCGACATGAATCTGAATCTGCCCCTTTATTCCATCCTTGCTTGCGTTGTGTGGGTCGGCTACGGCTGCGCAGCACCGCGTGTCCAGGCCCCACCACCACAACTGCAGGCCTGCCCGGCCGAGATTCCTGGCGGGGCACGATGTTATGGCGGTGAAGATGGGCGCGGTGCGTTTTACCGTATCGCCATCCCCGCCAATTGGGACAAACAGGTACTGGTGATGCATGCCCACGGCGGGCCGGCCGACACCGGTCCCGCCAAAGCCGAACGCAGTGAAGAAGACCTCAAACGCTGGGCGGTGACTGTCAAGGCTGGTTATGCCTGGGCTGGCTCCAGTTACCGCCGTGGCGGCTACGGCGTGACCATGGCCGCAGAAGATACCGAGCGCCTGCGACAGATTTTTGTGCAGCATTTTGGCGCGGCCCGCCGCACGCTGCTGCACGGACAAAGTTACGGTGGCGGCGTGGCTTCCAAAGCCGCAGAAATTTATGCCACGGCGGCCGGCCAGCGCGGCCCCTACGATGGCGTGCTTCTGACCAACAGCGTATTCGGTGGGGGGCAGCTGGCCTACACCTTCCGGCTCGATCTGCGGGCGGTTTATCAATACGTGTGCAAAAACCATCCCAAACCCGATGAGGTGCAATATCCCCTCTGGCAGGGCTTGCCAATGGATGCCACCCTGACCCGCGCCGAACTGCAGTCACGGATCGACGACTGCACGGGGGTGCGCAAACCTGCCGCCCAACGCAGCGCGCAGCAAGCTGCCAATCTCTCCACCATCACCCGAGTGGTGAATATCCGCGAGCAATCCCTGATCGGTCACCTGAACTTCGCCACCTGGCTGTTTCGCGACCTGACGCAGCTGCGCCTGGGAAATCGCAACCCGTTTGACAACTCAACGGCGGTGTACAGCGGCTCGCCCAACGATGCCGCCCTCAACGCCGGTGTGTTGCGTTACAAGGCCGATCCGCAAGCCGTGGCCGAACTAGCCAAAGACAGCGCACCCGACGGGCGGGTGAATGTGCCGACCCTCACCCTGCACGCTGCAAACGACCCGACCGCCTTTGTCGAGCTGGAATCGGCCTACCGGGATGTGCGTGAGCGCGCCGGCACCGGACACCTGCTGATGCAGACCTTCACGGACGAATCCGAACACAGCTACTTGGCAGAAGCGCAATACCCCGCGATGTTTACCGCGCTGCTGGACTGGGTCAACAAGGGCGACAAACCCACGCCGCAGAAAGTGCTGGCCCTCTGCCGCGGCTATGAGGCCACGTACGGCAAGGGCTGCCGCATCCAGCCCGACTACCGCAGCCCGCCACTGTCAAGCCGCGTCACGCCACGGTAAACCCTAAGCTGGGGTGGGTTTGCGGCGGCTGGCCTTCCAGGCGCCGTAAAGCACGACCACGCCCGGGATCAAAATCATGGCCCAGATGATTTTGCTCAGGTTGGCTTGCACCCACGGCAGATTTCCGAAGAAGTAGCCGGCACTGGTGAGACCCACCACCCAGATCAATGCACCCACCACGTTGTAGGCGGTGAACTTCGCGCGGTTCATCTCGGCCACACCCGCCACAAAGGGCGCAAAGGTGCGTAAAAAAGGCATGAAACGCGCCAGGATGATGGTGATGCCACCATAACGTTCGTAAAAATCATGCGCCTGGTTAAACGCACGTTTGTTGAAAAAGCGCGACTGCTCCCACTGAAACACCTTGGGGCCAAAGTAACGTCCCACCGAATAATTGCACTGGTCACCCAGAATCGCAGCCACCACCAGCAGCCCCATGGCCAACGGCAGGCTCAGCAGGCCAATGCCACACAGGGCGCCCACCACAAAGAGCAGCGAGTCCCCCGGCAAAAAGGGCATGACCACTACACCGGTCTCCACAAAAATAATCAGGAACAGCAGGGCATAGACCCACATGCCGTAACTGCGGGTGAAAGCCTCCAGGTGTTTGTCCACGTGGAGGATGAAGTCCATTAGAAAGGCGAGAATTTCCATGGGGGGGATTTTGACATGGTGAAATTCCTTCAGCCTTTGCCAGCTTATATTGGCAAGCACTTCGAACAAGCCGGGTCTCGCCCCGGCTTGTTAGAGGAACATCAAGCGGGCTAGCTTGCGAAAAGGGCGACGCTCCCCAGGCAAGCAGCCAAACCACAACCATTCGAAGCATCAGAAACGAAAAAAACACTTCCCCTAAAATCCCCAAGTGCCCCAATCCCCCCCTCCCCGCCGCCCCATCCGCGAACTACCCGACGAGTTGATCAGCCAGATTGCTGCTGGCGAGGTCGTGGAGCGCCCAGCCTCGGTGGTGCGCGAACTGGTGGACAACGCGCTGGACGCGGGCGCCAAGCAGGTCACGGTGCGGCTACAGGCCGGCGGGGTGCGGCTGATCGCTGTCGAGGACGACGGTTCGGGCATTCCGCAGGGCGAATTGGCCGTCGCGCTCCGGCGCCATGCCACCAGCAAGATTTCGTCGCTACAAGACCTGGAGTCCGTCGGCACCATGGGCTTCAGGGGCGAGGCGCTGGCTGCGATCAATTCGATCGCCGACATGAGCCTGCTGTCGCGGACCGATGACGGCGACCCTGCGGGCCATGCATGGCTGCTGGATGGCCGCACGGGGGAGCTGAGCCCGGCGGCGCGCAGCCGCGGCACCACCGTGGAGGTGCGCGAGCTGTTTTTCGCCACACCGGCGCGCCGCAAGTTTCTCAAAACCGATGCCACCGAACTGGCGCATTGCATTGAAGCGGTGCGGCGTCACGCCATGGTGCGGCCCGATGTCGGTTTTGCCATCTGGCACGAAGGCAAGCTGGTGGAACAGTGGCGTGCCTGCGCGGGTGATGACGCGCACGAGCGGCGTCTGGCCGATGTGTTGGGCAGCGAGTTGCTGGCCCAAAGCGTGGCGGTGGACTACAGCTCAGGCCAGGTGCGCGTCACCGGCCGGGCCGGCATCCCGGATGCGGCGCGATCCCGGGCCGACCAGCAGTTTGCTTACGTCAATGGCCGTTATGTGCGCGACAAGGTGCTGACCCATGCCGCACGCAGCGCCTACGAAGACGTGTTGCACGGCCACCGCCAGCCGGTGTATGCGCTCTACGTGCGCCTGGACCCGACGAGGGTAGACGTCAATGTGCACCCGACCAAGATAGAGGTGCGCTTTCGCGACAGCCGCGAGATCCACCAGGCGGTGCGGCATGCGGTTGAAAACGCGCTGGCTGCACCGCGAGCGGCAGCCGCCGCGCTGGCCGTTGCAACTATAGAGTCAAATCAGGCTCCAGCCCTTTCCCCATGGGCGCAACCAGCTATTAATTTCGGAGCAAATCAGGTCTACAGGGCGAGCCCCCATGTCTCAGACTTTGAGGCGATGTGGCCCTCACCAAACCCCACTCGCCCAGAGGCTGTTGCAGGGTTTCACAGTCCAGAGGCTTCGACCAGCTCAGCCCGAACGGGTGCGAGCGACCTGCCCCCCGGCGACTGGCCGCTGGGCCGCGCCATCGCGCAGTTGCAGGGCATTTACATCCTGGCTGAAAACACCCAGGGACTGGTGGTGGTGGACATGCATGCGGCGCACGAACGCATTGTTTATGAGCGCCTGAAAAACCAGATGGACACGGCCAGCATCAGCAGCCAGCCGCTGCTGATTCCGGCCACCTTTGCGGCATCGCCACAAGAGGTGGCAGCAGCCGAGGCGCACATCGACACCTTGCAGGCGCTGGGCCTGGAGATCACGCCGTTTTCGCCGCGCACGCTGGCGGTGCGTGCCGTACCGACCAGTCTGGCCCAGGGTGATGCAGTGGAACTGGCGCGCAGCGTGCTGGCCGAGCTGGCGCAGCACGAGGCCAGCACCGTGATCCAGCGCGCCCAAAACGAGTTGCTGTCCACCATGGCCTGCCACGGCGCAGTGCGCGCCAACCGCAAGCTGACCCTGGACGAAATGAATGGCCTGCTGCGCCAGATGGAAGCCACGGACCGCTCGGACCAGTGCAACCATGGTCGCCCAACCTGGCGGCAGATCACGGTCAAAGAGCTGGACAGCCTGTTTTTGCGCGGGCGTTAAGCGCTTGCCGGTTTGCCGGCCTGATTCATCGCAGCCACCAGGCCAGTGCGCCTGCCAGGCAGCTCACCGAGGCCACCACAGTCAGGCCCGCGCGCAGGCCCAGCCAGGCGCTCAGACCGAGGCGGCGGTAGAGCGTACTATCCACCGCATAACAGGCGATCAGGGTCGCCGGCGCCAGCAGCAGGCCCCAGCGCGGGGGCAGCAAAACGGCCAGCCAGCCCAGCAGGCTGGGGCTCACGCCCCACAGCAGCTGCACCGCATCCGCCGCCTCCTCGCGCATGGCCAGACCCCAATGGATGCCCCCCAGAAAACTCGCGATCAGCGCGGCGTAAGCCAGCAGCGCGGCGCTTGGTAGTGGGTCCTGCAAGCCGACCAGCCAGACAGCTGCCGCACCGGCGATGAAAGGAATCAACCCTGCCGCGCCGAGGGCGCGGGCGAGACTGGAAGGAGCAGTCGACAGGCCTGATCGGTCCAGAGCGCGGTCGGACGAAGAAAACTGAGGGGACATCACCCCAGTTTAGAACAAGCCCCCATACTTTTAATACCTTCACCAACCAGACATCAAGGGGGCTACAAGACGCTGCAACAATCAGCATGCATGCGAACTTTTACGGCCTTTCTCACTCCATCTTGCTCATGAAACGCTGGACTCTTTTTGCCGCCATGGTGCTGGCCGTGGGTATTGCCGTGCTGGCAGGCTGTAGCACGCTGGACGAGCGCCAGCGCGCCTGGATCTTCCAGCCCAGCGACCGCACCTGGGGCGGTGGACTGGCCGCTGCAGAGGGTATGGAAGATGTCTGGATCGACTTCCAGCCCAGGGCCGATGGCGAAACGGCCCGGCTGCATGGCCTGTGGCTGCCGGGGACGCGGCCGAATGCACCCGTTCTGCTGTACCTGCATGGCGCGCGCTACAACGTGACCGGCTCGGCCCCGCGCATGCGCCGCATGCAGGAGCTGGGCTTTTCCGTGCTGGGCGTGGACTACCGGGGTTTTGGCAAAAGCACGCAGGCGCTGCCCTCTGAAGAAACCGCCTACCAGGATGCGCGCGCAGCCTGGGACTGGCTGGCGAAAAAATACCCGGACCGGCCGCGTTATGTGTTTGGCCATTCACTGGGCGGGCCAATTGCGATTCACCTGGCCACCGAGGTCGATGACGAAAGTGGCACGATTGTGGAAGGCACTTTCACCTCGATTGCCGACGTGGTCAGTACCACCAAATGGGGTTGGGTGCCGGTGTCGATGCTGATCACCCAGCGTTTTGAGGCGGTGCGCAAGGTCGGAAAAATCGGCTCGCCACTGCTGGTGGCGCATGGCGGCGAAGATCGGCTGATCGCGCCCAGTCTGGGGCGCAAGTTGTATGAAGCGGCAGCGCAGCCCAAGCTGTTCATGCTGGTGGAAGGTGGCTCGCACCACAACACCAACTCGGTCGGCCAGTCGCAATACCGGCAAGCGCTGGCGCAGCTGTTCAGCTTGAAATAACACCCGCAGACAGAAGACCGCGCGCCGGTGACCCACAGGGAAAGGGATCGATCTGCTACGCTCAGATCAATGTCTGTCACGCCCCCTGTTGCCTCTCCGCTGATACCCCCGCAAAGTGCGGCGCCTACCGCCATGTCACCCGCACTGGTGGTGCTGTTGCTGTCGCTGTTGCTGGGCATACAGCCGATCACCACCGACCTCTATCTACCGGCACTGCCAGCCCTCACCGAAGGTTTTGGCGCCAGCATGGGGCAATCGCAACTCACCCTCAGCGCCTTGCTGCTGGCGTTTGGCGTGTCGCAATTGTTCTGGGGCCCGCTGTCTGACCGTTTTGGCCGCCGCCCCATTCTGCTGTGGGGTCTGGGTGCTTATGTGCTGGCGGCCATCGGCAGCGCGTTCGCGCCGTCAATGGCATTGCTGATCATCTGGCGCATCGTCCAGGGCGCGGCCATGGGCGCGGCCGTCATGTGTGCGCGTGCCATCGTGCGCGACCTGTACACCCCGCTGGCGGCGGCCCGCGCCATGTCGCGCGGCCTGACCGGACTGGGTGTGATCGCCTGCCTGAGCGCGCCGCTGGGCGGCCTGCTGTCGGACCTGTTCAACTGGCGCGTGGCGCTGCTGGCCACGGCGGTATTTGGGGCAGTTGCCCTGGGCCTGGTGGCGCTCCGGTTTGAAGAAAGCGCGGCGCACAAAAACCCGCGCGCACTTCAGCCCGGCACGCTGGTACGCACCTGGTGGGCCATCCTGCGGCACCCGACCTTTGTGGCGTTTGCGCTGCTGTCAACTGCCTCTTACGGCGGCCTCTTCACCTTTCTGGCCGCCTCGTCCTTTGTGTTTATCCGGGTGCTGGGCCTGTCCAAAACAGAGTACGGCCTGGTGATGTTTTCCATGGCGCTGGTGTATGTGCTTGGCACCTTCTGGTGCCGCCGCCTGCTGCCGCGTTTCGGCGTACGCCGTTCAGTGGCAATTGCCGCCGTGCTGACGCTTGCCGGCGGGCTGCTGATGGCTGCGCTGGCCTGGGCCGGTCTGCACAACGTCTGGGCGCTGTTGCTGCCTTTTTACCTGTTCATGTTTGCGCATGGCGTGCACCAGCCCTGCAGCCAGAGCGGCGCGGTGGTGCCGTTTCCGCACGCCGCCGGTGCAGCTTCTGCACTCAGTGGTTTCCTGATGATGATTGCCGCTTTTGCGATGGGTGGCTGGCTTGGCAGCCACATGGACGGCACGGTGTATCCGCTGGCCTACGGCGTGTGTTTCTGGAGTGTCTGCATTGCCGCCATCTCCTGGACGGTGGTACAAAAACATGGCGAGCCGGCCCCGCCAGGCCGGGCCTGATGGCACCCCGCTGGATTGCCCTGACCGGGCCCACCGCTTGCGGCAAAACCGCTGCAGCCATGGCGGTTGCGGCGCAGCACCCGGTAGACATCATCAGCGTTGATTCGGCCCTGGTGTACCGCGGCATGGACATCGGTACGGCCAAACCCACAGCCGCAGAACTGGCTGCCGTACCGCACCACCTGATTGATATCCGTGACCCGCTCCAGGCCTACAGCGCGGCCGAGTTTGTGGCCGATGCCACGCGCCTGATTGACGACATCCGCGCACGCGGCAGGCTGCCGCTGCTGGTGGGCGGCACCATGCTGTATCTCAAGGCCTTGCAGGACGGGCTGGACGACATGCCGCCTGCCGACGCCGCCGTGCGCGCCCAGCTGCTGGACGAGGCGGGCGTAAAAGGCTGGCCTGCCTTGCATGCCGAACTGGCCACCGTGGACGCGGTGACGGCGGCCCGGCTGGCACCGAACGACTCGCAGCGTATATCCCGCGCACTGGAAGTGTTTCGCCTTACCGGCCAGCCACTGGCGTTTTTTCACCAGAAAAATGCTACCAAAACGATAGCTGGTTACGCAGACCCCGCAAGGGCTGGAGCCATTATTTCTCTGGAGCCCGATGACCGCACCTGGCTGCACCAGCGGATTGCCCAGCGCTTTGACGCCATGCTGGCAGGCGGCTTTCTGGACGAGGTACGGGCCCTGCGCGCGCGCGGCGACTTACATGCTGACCTGCCATCCATGCGTTGTGTTGGTTACCGCCAGGCATGGGAGGTATTGGACGGCAGCTCGCCCATGGCAGAGCTGCGCGACAAGGGTATTGCCGCCACACGCCAGCTGGCCAAACGCCAGATCACCTGGCTGCGCAGCATGCCCGAGCGCCGGGTAGTGGCCTGTGATGGGCCGGGCGCGGTGCAACAGGTCCTCGATATCGTGGATAAAAACACATGACGCTGACCGTCACCAATCTCGCCAAGTATTACGGCGACGTCGCCGTGTTCAAAAACGTCTCGCTGCAGGTGGCGGCGGGCGAGTTTGTCGCCATCGTCGGTGAATCCGGCGTGGGCAAATCCACCCTGCTCAACTGCATGGCGGGTCTGGACAACTGGGACACCGGCGGCGTCAGCCTCGTCGGGCAAGACCTTGGCACGCTGGGCGATGACCAGCGCGCCCTGCTGCGGCGCGTCAATGTCGGTTTTGTGTTTCAGGCCTTCCATGTACTGCCGCATCTGGACGTGACGCAAAACGTCGCCCTGCCCCTGCTGCTGCTGGGCCAGCACGACGACGCGCGCGTGCAGGCCATGCTGACGGCAGTCGGGCTCGACGGCCTGGGCGCGCGTTTGCCCCAGCAGCTGTCGGGCGGGCAGTTGCAGCGCGTGGCGATTGCCCGCGCCCTGGTGCACCGCCCGCGCCTGTTGCTGGCTGACGAGCCCACCGGCAACCTGGACCCGACCACCGCCGCCAAAGTGATGGACGCGCTGGTGGCGCAAACGCGCGAACACGGCGCCTCGCTGGTACTGGTGACGCATTCCGGGGCGGCCGCCGAACGCGCAGACCGCGTCCTCAGACTGACTGTGGAAGGAGTTTTTTGATGAAGCACTTCCTTCACTCCCTGTTGGCCGTCACGCTGCTGCTGACCGGCTCCCTGACCTGGGCACAGGGCCAGCAGGAATGGATTGAATCAGCGCCAGCCGAGCAGGGCATGAACGCAGAACTGCTGGCCCAATTGCGCCAGCGGCTGGAAAGCAGCGCGCCGCACATCCGCAGCGTGCTGGTGGTGCGCAACGACCGGCTGGTTTTTGAATACTACGGCCAGGGTCTGGGCCGCACCGACTTGCACGTTGTGAACTCGGTGACCAAAAGTGTGCTTTCTTCACTGGTAGGCATTGCCTTGCGGGAAAAGCTCATCAATGACCTCGACCAGAAAATCAGAACCTGGTTGCCTGAAGCCCTGGCCCCGGACGCCGACCCCAAGGCCAGAAACATCACCCTGCGGCACCTGTTGACCATGACCGCAGGCTTCGACTGGGACGAGCAGGCCCGGGACACTTGTTTTGCAGCGCGCACCGCCAGCTGCGATCGCTTCAACGACAGGGGCGACCCCCTCAACTTCGCGCTGCGCAGGCCCGTGACCAGCGAGCCGGGTACGGTCTTTCGCTACGACTCGCACAGCTCACAACTGCTCTCGGTGATCCTGTCGCGCGCGACCGGCATGAGTGCCGCCAAGTTTGCCGAAAAACACCTGGCGCCTGCGCTGGGCGTGACGCGCTACCAGTGGGCCTCCGATGCGCAAGGCCACAGCCGCGGCGGCTTTGGTTTGCAACTCACGGCACGCGACATGGCCAAGTTCGGCGCGCTTTATCTGCACGGCGGCCGCTGGGCTGGCCAGCAAGTGATCCCGGCCGATTTCGCCGAAGCCTCGGTACGCCAGCAAAGCACGGGGGGCTACCCCTGGCCGGCGTGGGCGCGTTATGGTTACCAGTGGTGGGTGTTGCCCGATCCGGGCGGCCCGGCGTCTTACGCGGCCAACGGTTTGGGCGGGCAATATATTTATGTGGTGCCCTCGTCCGAGCTGGTGGTGGTGATCACCTCGCGTCCGGACGAGCGCAGGGACACCGCCGGCATCGTGCGGGAGTATGTGCTTCCCGCCCTGCGGCCGCGCCAGCCTTGAGCTGCCGGGTACCCCCCTGAGCAAAAAAAGAGCCCATGAACCCCGACCCCCTGGACACCCTGGAACTGCTGCCCGCCACGGCGCCTCGGCAACTGTTTGTGCTGCTGCATGGCGATGGCGCTGCCGCCCTTGACATGCTGGCACTGGCCACACTCATCGGCGAGTCGTTTGGCGAAGCTGCGGTGGTGATGCCCGAAGGGTTTGAAGCCATCCATCTGGGCAAAACCGTGCGCCAGTGGTTTCCGACCTTTGAGCTGACCGACAGCAACCGGGCCGAGCGTGTGGCCAAAGCCGTGCCCACGCTGGCCGCCTTCATCCGCCAACAGCAGGAGCGCTTCGGCATTTTGCAGTCCGACACAGCCCTCGCCGGTTTTGCCGAAGGCGCCACCCTGGCGCTGGCGTTGAGCGACACCCACGATGGCCTGGTGGGCCGTGTGCTGGCATTTTCAGGGCGTTACGCCGCCCTGCCCGACAAGGCGCCCGGCCTGACCACCCTGCACCTGTTGCACGGCCAGCAAGACGCCGTGGTGCCGGTGCAGCTGACCCAGCAGGCCTATGCCGAGCTGATGGCGCTGGGCGCCGACGCCACCTGCGACATCGCCTCCAGCGTCGGGCACGAGTTGCACCCGGCGCTGATGGCGCAGGCCATACACCGGTTGCAAACCTGCGTGCCGCTGCGCTTCTGGCGCTCTGCATAGCCGAGTACTTCATGCTGCGCCTGCTCCGCACCTTTTCCTGGCAAGAGCTGATACACCACAAGTGGCGCAATGCCGCTGCGGTGGTGGCGGTGATGCTGGGCGTGGCGCTGGCGTTTTCGGTGCAGCTGATCAACACCTCGGCGCTCAGCGAGTTTTCCCAGGCGGTGCGCTCGGTCAATGGCCAGCCGGATCTGGAGCTGCGGGCGGTACGCGGCGGCTTTGACGAGGCGCTGTTTGGCCGTGTGGCCAACCATGCGCAGGTGGCGCTGGCCAGCCCGGTGCTGGAGATCAACACTTATGCCCTGGCTGCTGACGGCAAACGTGTGGCACTGCGTGTGGTGGGTGTGGATGCATTGGTGGTGGCCGCGCTGGCGCCGGCGCTGATGCCGCTGCCCGCCGCCGGTGCTGACCGCCTGGCGCTGCTGTCGCCCGGCCAGGTATTTCTCAATGCCGCCGCACGCGGCGCCCTGCCCGGCCAGCGGCTGCAACTGCAAAGCGGCCTGCAGTGGCTGGACACCGAAGTGGCAGGCAGCGTGGCTGCCTCCGGCGCGCCGCTGGCGGTGATGGACATTGGTGCAGCGCAAGAGTTGTTCAGCCGCATCGGCCAGCTGTCGCGCATAGACATACGCCTGCGTGCTGGCGCCGACCGCGCGGTTTTTGTCGCGGCCCTGGCCTTGCCGCCCGGCATCACCGCCACCGAACCCGGCGACGACGCCCAGCGGGTCAGCAACCTGTCGCGGGCCTACCGCGTCAACCTGACCGTGCTGGCGCTGGTGGCGCTGTTCACCGGTGCGTTTCTGGTTTTTTCGGTGTTGTCGCTGAGTGTGGCCAAACGCGCGCAGCAGTTTGCGCTGCTCGGTGTGTTGGGCCTGACCGGCCGCGAGCGTCTGCGCCTGGTGCTGTGGGAGTCGGCACTGCTCGGCATGCTGGGCAGTCTGGCAGGCATAACACTGGGCACGGCGCTGGCGGCGCTGGCTTTGCGCTTGCTGGGCGGTGACCTGGGCGGCGGCTACTTTTCTGCCGTGGCGCCGGCACTGCAGTGGAGCGGCAGCAGCGCGTTGGTGTACGGCCTGCTGGGCGTGGCCGCTGCATTGGTGGGCGGCTGGTGGCCGGCGCGCGCCGCACAAAAATTGCCACCGGCGCAAACCCTCAAAGGTCTGGGCGCACCACCAGCCGCCGGCACGCCATACCGGCTCAGCTTGCTGTTGCTGGTGGCCGGTGCCCTGCTGGCCCTGAGCCCGCCGGTATTTGGCATTGCGCTGGGCGCCTACCTGTCGGTCGGACTGCTGCTGGTGGGCGGCATCAGCGCGCTGCCCTGGATGATTGCCCTGCTGTATGACCGGCTGGCCCCACTGGCGGCGCGTCGCCTGTTGCCGCTGCTGGCGGTGGAGCGCGCGCGGCGCGTGCGTGGCAGCGCGGCGGTGGCCGTCAGCGGCGTGGTGGCATCACTGAGCCTGGCAGTCGCCTTGACGGTGATGGTGGCGAGTTTTCGCGGCTCGGTCACGCAGTGGCTGGACGTGGTGCTGCCAGCCGACCTGTATGTGCGCACCGCCAACAGCAGCGCCGCCAGCGACACCGCGTATTTGCCACCGGACTTTGTGCAGGCGCTGGCGCAGCTGCCGGGTGTGGCGCGTATCAGCACCTTGCGCGGCACGCAGCTGCTGCTGGACGCCAACCAACCCACAGTGGCGCTGATCGCCCGCGAGCTGGACCAGCCGGCAGCCAGCCTGCCTCTGGTGGGCGAGCCCCTGCCGGTGCCCCCCGGCCTGATCGGTATTTATGTGAGCGAGCCCATGCTTGATTTGTACGGCGCACGCCCCGGCACGCTGTTTGCCCCACTATCAGAGTCTTTTGGGGCCCTGGCCCTTGCTGCACCTGCGCAAGCAGCTATCAATTCGGGAGCAAATGAAACACCCGCTGCAGCCCCCAGGTTTTATGTGGCCGGTGTCTGGCGCGACTACGCACGCCAGTTTGGCGCCATTGCGATGGACCAGCGCGACTTTGTGGCGCTGACCGGCGACAGCCGCATCAACGACGTGGCGCTGTGGCTGACGCCCGGCGCCAGCGACGCCACTGTGCAGCAAGCGGTGCGCGCGCTGGCGCTGGCACAAACCGGCTCAGCCGAACTGATCGAGTTTGCATCAAGTGGCCAGATACGCGCTACCTCTCTGAAAATTTTTGACCGCAGTTTTGCCGTGACCTACTGGTTGCAGGCGGTGGCGATTGCGTTTGGCCTGTTTGGTGTGGCGGCCAGCTTCAGCGCGCAGGTGCTGGCGCGGCGCAAAGAGTTTGGCCTGCTGGCGCACCTGGGTTTGACGCGCCGGCAAATTCTGGCGCTGGTGGCCGGTGAAGGCGCAGCCTGGACACTGGCCGGTGCCCTGGCCGGCCTGGGGCTGGGCCTGGCCGTGGCGCTGGTGCTGGTGCATGTGGTCAATCCGCAGAGCTTTCACTGGACCATGGACCTGGCCCTGCCCTGGCCGCGCCTCTTGGGCCTGTGCGCGGCGGTGGTGCTGGCCGGCACGGTCACGGCCTGGCTGGCCGGACGCGCAGCAGCGGGCCGCGATGCGGTGCTGGCGGTCAAGGAAGACTGGTAAGCCCGGTTAAGGCGGCCCGTCAGCCTTTGCGGGCAGGCCGGTTGACTGGGCCCGGCTATCCACCGGCAGCGGGTGATGTGCGCTTTCTTTTGCTTACCAACGTGACGTTTTAAATGCGGCAATGTCATCACAAGGCCGCGCGACCTGCCTAAGATGAACACATCACTTCAACAAGGCACACACCATGGCGCCCGCTCAATACCGCATTGAAAGCAGGAACACGCTACGAGGCAGCTTGTTCCCGCCTACCGCTCTCAGGCCGCTCTACACAGACCGCTCGCTGGCTGTGGCCGTGGCTGTCAAAAGCCTGGCAGACCCCACCTGCCAGGAGACCCGTGTGGTGCACATTCCCAGCGGCGAAATTGTTTTTCAGACGGCGCCGACGCACTAGAAGCCTGGGCGGCAGACCCGGATGGAGGCCAGACCTCAGCCCTCAGACAGCGCGTCAATCAAGGGGCAGCGGCCATCCGCCTGCGACGTGTCACATTGGCGGATCATGTCGGTCAACGCCGATTGCATCTTCACCAGATCGTCCAGCCTGGCCTGCACCATGGCCAGCTTGCGCGAGGCGAGCTGGCGCGTCTCGGCGCACACCGTGGCTTCATCGAGCTGCAGCAGGGTGGCGATCTCTTCCAGAGAAAAGCCCAGCGTCTGGGCCCGCTTGATAAAGCGGATACGCAGCACGTCAGCGCTGCCATAGCTGCGGTAACCACTGGGCGGGCGTTCCGGTTCGTGGATCAGGCCGCTGCGCTGGTAGAAGCGCACTGTCTCCAGGTTCACGCCGGCGGCCCTGGCCAGACGGCCGATTGTCAATGTTGCTTGGGGGGGCTTGACTCCGTACATAAGTACAGAGTTTACAGTCAATGCCAATCAACAAGCACATGCCCATGGCTACAGACAACCCCACAAAAACCGCATTGGCTGCGGGCGCCCTGGCCGCGATTTTGGCTTCAGCCTGTTGCCTGGGGCCTTTGCTGCTGGTGTCCGTCGGTCTGGGCGGTGCATGGCTCAGCAACCTGGCCAGCCTGGAGCCCTACCGGCCCTGGTTCATAGGCGCAGCATTGCTTGCACTGCTGCTTGCTGCCAAACGAATCTACCGGCCTGCAGCCGACTGCAAGCCCGGAGACATCTGCGCCCTGCCCGCCGCGCAAACCGGCTACAAGGCCTTGTTGATGGCGGTTGCCGCGCTGGTGCTGATTGCCCTGTCTTACCCCTACCTGGCGCCGTTGCTCTACTGACCCAAAACCTTGACCGAGGATTCACCATGCTGCTTCAGAAATTGACCCTCTTCACCGCCTGCGCCGCCTTGTCCATGGTTGCCGTGCAAGCCCATGCTGCCATTCAGACGGTCACGCTGGATGTACCGGGTATGACGTGTTCCACCTGCCCCATCACCGTCAAGCGGGCGCTGTCCAAAGTCAAAGGCGTGACCGCCACCCAGGTGAGTTACGAGAAGCGCCAGGCGATCGTCACCTTTGACGATGCACAAACCGCTGTGCCCGCGCTGACCAAAGCCACTGAAAACGCGGGCTACCCTTCGACCGTCAGACAACCATGAGCGCGCTTGTTCTTGAATCGCTGCTGAGCTGTCCGTCATGCGGCCACGCGCAGCTCGAAACCATGCCCACAGACGCCTGCCAGTTTTTTTACGAATGCACGGCATGCAAGTTGTTGATGCGGCCCAAGGCCGGCGATTGCTGCGTGTTTTGTTCTTACGGCTCGGTGAAATGCCCGCCGATCCAGACTCAGGGCGGCTGCTGCCCGTAACCCACCTCCGCCCCTGCAGGGGTGCCCGAAGCTCAGTGCGTGATCACCACCAGCACGCTGCACGGAGAGTGCTCGGTCAGCGACTTGGACACCGAGCCATGCCGCCTGCGGCGCGCAAGAACGCGTCAACACACGGGGAGGTACCAGCAGAAACAGCCCGCCATGACGGCCTGCCATGGCGGTTATTTGGCTCAAGGCTCCAGCGCAATACCAACCACGCGCTCACCACCGCCTATGGTGCCCAGCGACCTGGCTGCGCCAGTTTTCAGATCTATCGTCACCCAGCGGCTGGCGTTGGCGCTGTCGCTGTTCAAAGCCGCAAACGCCACGTCGCTCACAGCCTGGATGTCAAAGGAGGCCGTCGTGAAAGCCATGCCAGTAGCGCCTACGGTAAAGAACTGACCGGTGTTGGGTGACACAGCAGGCGTGACGCCTTCGCGTGTACCTTGCGTCACCAGGGCGCCAGTGGCGGCGTCCAGCGCAAAGTTGGTGGTGATCTTGGTGTCGGCCTTGTTGTAGCTGTATGCCGCGCCAACGGTCATGGGCAACTTGCCAAAGTTCACGTCGCCCGCTGCATAAGTCAACTTGCCGTCGGTTTGCACGCCATCAAGCGCGGGGTTGCTGTCCACCACCGCGCCCGTGTCAGGGTGCAGGCGCAGGTTTTGCCCGGTGTTGCTGACCACACGGATGCGGTCAACCGTCGGGTTGAAGTCAAATCCAAACTGCGTGCCTTCGAGCTTGACGGCAAACGGCATGCCCACAACGCTGGCTGCAGCGGTGTCCTCATTGAGCGTGTAAAGCCGGCCGCTGCTGCCCAGGGCGTAGAGCTGGTCTTTGGCCACGCGGTAATCAATGCCCAGCAAGGTTTCGCCGGCCTGCAAACCCGTGATGTTGAGGGTGGCCAGAATGTGGCCAGGGCGGCCCGCATTGAACTTGAGCAGCTTGTTCGAGGCGGTGACGGCTACCGCTTTTTCAGCGCGTTCCGGGCCGTCAGGCGCCATGGTGGTGCATGCAGCCAGACTGGCAAGCGTCAGCGCGGCAAGGCTGGCAAGTTTGAAAGAGGAGGTGTTCATAGCAGACCTTTTTGGTGAGGTTTTTGGGGTTGAGCAGCTTGGATACGCGCGGCATCGCCAATCGGATTCAAAATAAATGAACGATGGGTGGCCCCTGGCTGTGGCCGCTAACGACAAACCACCCCCGGCGCATGCGGGGATACGCGAGGCTCAGTGGGTAATCACCACCAGCACGCTGCACGGAGAATGCTCTATCAGCGACTTGGAGACCGAGCCGCGCCACCAGCGAGCCGCCCAGCCGTCCAGGTGTTTGTGCCCCACCACAATCAGGTCGGCGCTGATCTTCTTGGCATATTTGGTCACTTCGTCCACCGTCTCACCCACCAGTACCTCGCCGGTGGCCTGGTGGCCCGAGCTGGCAAGCTGCTGCAAACCTTCGGCCAGCACAGCGGTGTATTTTTCTTTCTCGTGCTCGGCCAGCGTACGGTCGTATACGCCGCCCTCTACGCCCACCAGGTCCATGTACAGCGGGGTCACGGCAATCAGGGTCAGCGTGGCCTGGCTCCATTGCGCGATCTCGCTGCAATCGAGCAGCGCCTTCTGTCCGGCTTTGGAACCGTCGTAAGCCAACAAAATCTGCTTGTACATGGTCGATCTCCCGAATGAAGTCAAATGCAAAAAGGCTGAGTGCCACGCATAGGTTTCTAGGATAGACGCTAGACACCTGCCCCGCAACCGCTGTATGCCCTAAAGACCCCGCTACTTGCTGCGAGAATCGGGCCATGTACACCCGCACCCCGCCCGCACCCTTGCCAGGCGGCATGCCGCGCCGACAGGTCTTGCTGGCCGCCGGGCTGGCGGGCATGGCGGGCAGCAGCCCGCTGTGGGCCCTGCCGGCCAGGACGCTGAAGTTTCCGCGCGATTTTGGTGCACACCCCGACTTTCGCACCGAGTGGTGGTACGTCACCGGCCATGCCAGCACAGCCGGGCCTGCAGCAGGGGCGCGCGAGTTTGGTTTTCAGCTGACTTTTTTTCGCTCACGCGTGGACGCCACCCAGGGCATGGAATCAAAATTTGCGGCCCGGCAGCTGATTTTTGCGCACGCCGCCATCACCGATGTGCAGGGCAAAAAACTCTGGCACGACCAACGCATCGCGCGTGAAGGTTTTGAGGTTGCCAGCGCCAGCACACAGACCATGGACCTGAAGCTGCGCGACTGGACACTACAAAGCCAGGGCAACACGCACACGGCCCGCTTGACCGCGGCCGACTTTGCGCTGAACCTGCAGTTCACCGAGACGCAGCCGGTGCTGCTGCAAGGCAAACAAGGCCTGTCGCGCAAAGGGCCGGACGAGAAGCAGGCCAGTTATTACTACAGCCTGCCGCAGCTGGCCACACGCGGCAGCCTGCAACTCAAAGGCCAGACGTTTGAGGTGACTGGCAAAGCCTGGCTGGACCACGAGTGGAGCCAGGAAGTGCTGCACCCCAGCGCCGTGGGCTGGGACTGGATAGGCATGAACCTGGACGACGGCAGCGCACTGACCGCCTTCCGCCTGCGCGACAAAGACGGTAACGCCGTGTGGGACGGCGGCTCATTCCGCCCGGCCAAAGGTGATGTGTATGCATTCAGCCGAGGCGAAGTGATCTTCAATCCACAGCGCCGCTGGAAAAGCCCATTGAGCCAGGCCAGCTACCCGGTCGAGTGGCTGGTACGCACACCCGCAGACACCTACACCGTGCGCGCCGTCATCGACAACCAGGAGCTGGACAGCCGCCAGTCCACCGGCGCGATCTACTGGGAAGGCCTGAGCGAGCTGATCGACAACAAGGGCCAACGAGTGGGGCGCGGGTATCTGGAGATGACGGGGTATGCGGCGGTGTTGCGGATGTGAGGCCGCCGTTGAAACACGATTCACGCCAGGTTTTTTCAAGCTGGGCCGGGTGCAGCCCCGCATAACAAAAATCATTGCCATGCGTTGACGTTCAGGTCGATCGCGTCAGCAAGGGCTGCTTGCCCATGAGCGATAGCGCCCGCTCGCTCTTTGAGTTACCGCTGGCGCTGGAGTAAAAAATCCTGCCCGTTCACAAAAACACCTTTCGGTGACATCGTTATCCGTAGCGGACCAGCGTAGGCCAGTTTGAGTTCGTTGAGTTGTTCTTCGCCGACACGCAAGCTGTAATTTCCGGGCCGGACTTCGACCAGCACATAGAAGCCGTCTGAGCCGCTGCGTGTTTGCGCCGCCACTTTTCCAGACGAATCAACAAGTTCAATCAACACGTTGCCCACACCCCGTTTACGTCCGTTGCTCTCCAGGTAAACCGTGCCATCAATTTCACCTGTCAATACCAACGGAAACTCGATCTGGGTGGTATTACCCGGACGGGGAGTTACACGCACACCCTTGAGCGAAGAAACCATTTGTGGATCTTCAACAGTTGCAGGATTGACTGCAATATCGATGTTCCGGTTGCCAGGCAGATGCCTCATATAGGCGATGCCGGATGCATCCGTACGCACGGGATGGTTGGAAGAGTTCACGAGAAAGCCGACATTTTTTACAAGCTCCTCGTCATCGTCCATGACCCCATTCCCGTTGCGATCAACAAATACGCGAGCGGAAACAGCGCCCGACTCCGCGCCCGGAACAGCATCAAGCATCCACTGCGAGCGACGCGGCTCACGGGCGACAGACGTGAATACCTGAATACCGACGGTGAACTCGCGGCGGGACGTCACGCCACCTGTGAAGGCCAGCGCATACCCACCAAAACTCTTGTTCAGGCTGGACGTAAGGCGCAGCACCGAGTCCTGAAAAGTGTAGGCACTGCTGACGTTCAATAAATAACCACCCGCCAAAGCATGATCGGCAGAAACAGCCAGCGCGGATAACTTGGCAACTGGCCGAACCAGGTAGCTGACCTGGGCACCAACCCGGAACTGACCCACATTGCCGCCAATCTGAAAAGCGCCGTCGACGGAACGCGCGCTCTGGGTGCTTGACACATGGAGCAGGTTGGTCAACGTTGCAGCCGCGAGAGAAGTGGAAAGCAGCGCCCTTGCATCGAGTACACGGGCTCCCGACTGGAGGCGATCGCGTTGGAACTCCAAAGTAAAGGGCAAGGCGCCCAGCAGGTCAGGAGAGATCAATCCGTCGAAGCGAATCCGGTCGCGCGAGCGTACCGGGTCCGCAGACAAGGGGAAGAGTTCACTCGTGAAGTCTTTCAATTGCAGGTGGCTCCAGCCGACTGAAATGCCCCCCAGTCGGGTCCGGGCGCCGATTTCGGAGAGTGAACCTCCATTTGCCTGCTGGGTCAGGTTTCCCACCAGAAGAGCGTTGCCCGCGAAGCCATTCAAACCCAGACTGGTGTAGTTCTGGCGGGTGCGATCTAAGCCCTCCAGGTCCACCACGCCCAGCGTGCCCGTCAGAAATTTGCTCAAGCCCCACTCTGCGAGGGCGGCGCTACGCTTCAAGCCTGTTGTGTCACTGTTCGAGGCAAGGTTGTAGTAAAAACTGCCGGGCACGTTGAGAGATTCGTCCAGCGAAAAATTTTGTCGCTCTACGCGGATCTGCCCTTGTGGGCCGTGGAACACCAACCGGAACTCATTTGCGCCATACACCAGCGTCAGATCATCGAATGAATATTTCCCGTCCCCTCGGGACTGCCGATAGGCAATCAGGGCATTGTTGAGATAAAGCTCCACATCCCAGCCGGGCGGCAAATCGCCTTGCAGGGTATGGCTGGCAAACCGGGTCGAGCGCTCAAGGGGCAGATTGCCGACTGAAAAGCCCTTGCCGAAATCGCTGCTGCGGGAAATATTGGATACCCCGGGCACGCTGACATTGCCCAGAGAAAAAGACCTGGCCCTCAGAGGGCCAAGCAGTTCGCCCTGCGGATCGCTGCGGCCAACCGTGAAACGGCTTTGCCGGGAATTGCTCTGGTTGGTACCAGACAAAAAAGCGGAAGCCTGCAGGCCCGCGAGGTCACCACGAATATACGTTGTATAGGAGGCGCTGTTGGACTGGAGGCTGTTGCCCCGCTGCGCCCCCAGGGAGACCGTCTGATCGATAAACGGGGCATCAACGAGTCGGTACGGGTTATCCCGCCGGGGATAATTCAACTCTTCTGGTCTTGACCGGGCAGCGAGTCCACTCAAGCCAGCTTCACGCGCCAGACGTGCCTGCAGGGGCAGTGGCTCCCGAGGTTTGAGTTTGATGGTCAAGCTGTTGAGATTGACCTCGAAGTCAACCAGCAGCCAATCAGCCAGTAACCTGCTTTCCACATAGATGTCATCGTTCCGGCGCAGGATATCCGCTGCATCAAAGGTCGAGGTTTTTTCACCCAAAGTGACCGTTGTGTTGCCTACGTTGAGTGAGAACGTCCTGCTTTCCCCGCGCACAAAGCCGCGTCCGGCACCCTCGTCCGGGTACGCCCGAATGGCGATGGTCATCAAACTCGACATCTCGCCCAGAGGCAGGAATATTTTCTGGCCGAACTGAAATGCGTTCAAAGAATCGGTCAGCACATGCTGGTCGATGCCAATCTCGAAAAGAACGGTATTGCTGTCCAGCGACGGGGCTTTGGACGGGGTCGGCTGGGCAAACGCGGGGTACGCAAGGACCCACAACAAAAGGAAGATGACGCCGTGAAACAGCGATTTGAAAAGGGACGTCAAGCTTGTTATATCCCTGGGCTTTTGCACTCCCCACGTGCTTTTTGCATGGGGATTCTCCTGTCAGCGGGGCTTGCGCAGCCGACTGGCAGGATCATCAAGGAATCTGGACGGTGTTTTCCGCCAGCAACTTGCCGCCATCGGCAGTGCGCTCCCTGTAGGTCACACGCAGGGTACCGCCTGACAGGACCGCGCCCACAGGCGTCTGCAGCGTAAGCCTCACCCGACGAAGCGCGTTCGGGACGTAGACTGACACGCCACCAGCCTGGGCAACAACCTGCTCAGCTCCACTGGCTGTCTTGAATGTAGCCGTGAGATCGCCATACACGGAGCGATTTCCCGTGCGGTTCATGTGCAACGCAACCACTCCGGGCTGTCCTGGTGCCCTGGGTTTTTCGATGGAAACCTCAGTCAGGGTGACCGAAGCATCCGTCTCCCCGTGACGCACGATGATTGGAATCGATACGCCAATAAGCGCTGCAATCGTGACACCGACCTCGTTGCCGCCTGGTTTTACCTGAATCTCGATGGCATTGGTCAGCGTCGGGTCGGCCACCTTGTCAAAACTCAGGTGGGAGCGATATTCGCCCGGTGCGAGTTCCGCAGGCTTGCGTAGCGCGATGCGAACGAGTTGTTGCGTGCCAGGCTGCAAAACAATTTGCCTGGGAGAAAACACAAGCATCTGACCGGCGAACTGATCGCCCGGACCGGGCTCGGTGATGGGCTGAAACTCGCCGGTTTCCGTCATGCGGCGGTTGACAATATTGAGCCGGTAGGTGGCTGGCGTTGTGCCATCGTTGATGACATCGATCTGCGCAGAGCGTTGATTCTTGTCAAACACGATTCGCGTCGGATTGATCATCAGATCCGCCCACGCGCGCCCTGGCACAAGACCAATAAGCGACACCAGCAACAGGCTGGCAAATGAACAAAGAACCGCTTTGGGACGCAAGGTTGTCATGAAAGACTCCATTCCGGTCATCATCGTCCCCCCGGAGCGGGTTTGCCCTGCGGCCTTCGGCATGAAAGAGACATGTTTGCGGGCTTCAAGGGGAATTCACCGTCAGCATGAACGTTGCGCCAGTATAGGTGCCCGCACCCGGGTTGCTGGGGATCGTCAGCCTGGCCCCCACACCCATGGTGAAATTGGGAAGCGCTCCGCTCGGCTGTAGTGTGAAAGTGTCAACCGTCATGGTGACCCCACCGGCGGTTATCGTCGCAGACGTAGGGGTAATAGCGGACGTGTAGGGGTCGCAGCCCTGTCCATTGCAAACGGCTACAACCGAGTAACTGGCAGCTTGCCCCGGACTGGCGCTGGTCAGCACAATCCCGGCCGTGGCGGTACGCGCACCGCTGGGGCTGATGGTGATGGAGCAATTGGCACAACTGGGAAGCACCGCAAAAGAACCAAAGTTCACAACCGACTGGGTTGCCGTGACAGTAATCGATTGGGTTCTGGCCGAGGCAACGGGCGCCCAGGCAATCAGACAGGCACTCACTATCGAGGCAAATTTCGCGATCACGCGGGGTTTGTAGAAGGAAGTTTCCATGGATGAGGTTCCGCGTCTCAGGCGGTCAAACCGGCGCAAAGCCTAGTTGTAGTTGACCTGGACGCTCAACTCACCCGCGATCAATTTGCTCAGGGCCTGACTGATCTCAACAGCCAGACGGCCGCCGCCCCGGAGGGCTTGGGCAGGCACAATCAGTGCGGAGTCTGTACAACCTTGTCCCGTGGAAGCCCCGTCTACGCAGGGGACAGCGGCACTTGGCGACCGATCGAGCAAACTGTCCGTGGAAGCCGGGAATTGAACAATGTAGCCTGAAGTGGTGCCGGCACCGGCCACACTGAACCGCGCGACTCCTGAGGCATCAACATCAATCATGGTCATGCCAAAACTTGAACCTTCACCGGCTCCGTTCGAAGTGGCACCCGCCGCCGCCGAAAGGCGCGACGGACGGTCAATACTGAAGCCGAGCCGGATTGGCAAAGGCAGCGCGACGGACTGCGACGCTGCCACAAAAGCAGGGCTTGCCGAGACGATGGGAACGGGCTGGGAAGAAATTTGAGCCAACACCGTCGCACTCGCGGTGCCGCTGGTCGAAGCCGCATTAACCCCGTGGCTCAGCGCGGCCAGACCGAACGCCGCGCCCAGCGCCAGCGTGTTCAGGCCAGACGGTGAACCACGAAAGAAAGACAGACCTGTTGGCATGCGTTGCAGTTTAGTTGTATTCCACGGTCATCGTATAGGTGCCTGTATAACTGCCAGCAGCCTGGTTGGCGCCAACAGTGAGCGTCCCGCCGACGGGCAAGGACACGGTTCCACCCGAGAGTGTGCCGGTTGCTGCGCCCGTCACGGCCACGGCCATGGTGTTGCCACTGCTGGTGACGTTGAAGGAGGCAGGGTAGGTCACGGCAAAAGTCGAAGAGCCGGTACCGGTGACGGTGAAAGAGCCAGCCGAAAATGCAGCCCCCGTCACGACCACAGTACCCGTGGTCGAACGCGCGCCAGCAGCCGATACCACCACCGTGCCGCCCGAGGCATTGCCCGCCAGTGTTCCAAAATTAAGGGCTGTGCCAGCTGCGATAGCGATGGGCGTCAGGACAGTTGCGTTGGCCGTGCCGGTGGCGGTGGCGGCAAGAGCACTGGCCGAAAAGGTGCTGAATGCAGCAATGGCGACTGCCAGGACGGAGAAGCGGGTCAGGTTTTTTGTCACGATACGGCCTTGATTTGATGTAACTGATTAAACTATCAAAATTGATTAAGTAACTTTTTCTTACACTTTGATGTTAACTAGTTACTGAAAATAAGGCAACCGCGAACACGGCAAATCCGCAACCGTTTACAAAAAAACCAATAAGGACGTGCAGTTGTTCACGTAATCTCAACAAGCTCCTGAAATTACAGAAGCGTCTTCTGAACTGAGCGGGCACCCGGTCGTCTCTGGCGGGTGCTGTCAGCGCTCCTGAAGCACCGATCTCCTGCCAGCAATTTTTCCGGAACCTGGCCAGTGGCAAAAATAGCTATGTGCGCACGGGTCGCTATGGATCAAGGGTCGGGGCGGGCGACCGTAAGGTGCGCCCGGCTGGCATCGCCAGTGGCGCAGGGTAAGCAGCCGCCCGAATGCCGGCTTAGGCGGCTACTCCGATCCTCCCGCGCCTGGAAGACTTCCTTTTGCGGCCGGCCATACGGTCGATGGCGTGTCATGACCATGCGGCCAGCGCGTCGTCCCAATGGTCGGCCCACGAGGGCTTCGCACCCCGAAACGCGCCAACCAGCAGGCGGGGCGCCACCGTCACAGGCCCTTTTTTGAACTTCATCTTCACCAACACTTCAGCGTGGCGGGTTTCCCCCACAAAAAATCTGTGGCTGAACCAGACGCACTTGCTGTCTGCAAACACCACCTGGGTCTCTACCCTCACCCGCTTGAACAGGCGAATGGGCTTGATGAACTTGACCATCTGCGCGGCGTTGACAAAGTTGTAGCCACTGCCCAGTGTTTTTTTGATGAGGCCGGTCTGCAGCATGTAATCCACCTGGGCCGACTCGGCGAGTTGCAGGTATTTGTCGCTTTTGAGTGTGGCGATGCCAGTATCAAAAGGCGTGACGAAGAACCAGGCCGATGTGCGTGACTGTGGCGACACGCTGTTGTAGCGCCACAGCGCCCACACGATGGTTAAAAAATTTCTGAACAGACCCGACATACACGGCTCCTGCGCCGGGATGGCGCTGCCCCATCAAGTATCTCTCGCCCCGGCGAATCGCGTGCATACTTATGCCATTTAGGCCTGCAGCCCTTTCTCAATATGCGTTAGCCGCTATTAAATATATAACGCTTTGGAGGCCAGGACCGGTCCCGCAGCGCGCACAGCTGAACCATCTGCGCGCGGCCCGCAACCGCCTTGCCGGGCTACTTGCTTATTGCGGCTCAATCTTTGCGTCGCGGATGGCCTTGGCCCACTTGACGGTTTCCATCGCGTTGCGCTGTGCCAGTGCTTCGGGTGTGCCGGGCTCAACCGCGAAACCGATGGCCGAGAACTTTTCCTGGATGTCTTTGCTTTGTGCGGCGGCATTGACGGCCTGATTCAGCTTGGCAACGATGTCGGGCGGTGTGCCGGCCGGCGCAAACACGGCAAAGTAGGCGATCAGTTCATAGTCTTTCAGGCCCAGGGCTTCGTTGACCGTGGGCAGCTCGGGGATGGCCGGTGAGCGTTTTGTCGATGTCACGGCCAGGCCGCGAATCTTGCCGCCCTTGATCTGGGGCAGCATGACGGCAAAGTCGGCGGTGAACATCATCACCTGGCCGCCTATCAGGTCTGTCATGGCGGCGGGGCCGCTTTTGTAGGGCACGCTGGTGAACGAAATACCGGCCATGCTGGCCAGCATTTCGGAAGAAACCAGTTGCGAGGTGCTGGCGCTGGCCGAGGTGATGTGCCCTGCCTTGGTCTTACCCAGGGCCACCAGCTCGCGCAGGTTTTTGGCAGGCACGTCGTTGTTGACGGCAACAATCAGCGGCACCGAGCCGATGTAAGCCACGGGGGTGAAGGCGGTGTCCTGGTTGTAGGGCAGGGTTTTCATCAAGCTTTTGAGGGCAGCGTTGGTGCTGTTGGTGCCAATCAGGATGGTGTAGCCGTCCGGCGCGGACTTGGCCACCGCGTCCGCGCCCAGCATGCCGTTGACGCCGGGTTTGTTCTCGACCACAACGGTCTGGCCTAGGGTCTCGGTCATCTTGGCGGCAAAGGCGCGGCCAACCGTGTCGGTGGCACTGCCCGCCGCAAAGGGCACGATGGCCTTGATCGGCTTGTTCGGAAAAGCCTGGCCAAAAGCCGTGAAAGAAAGGCTGGCCAGGGCCAGGAAAAGAATCGACTTGCACTTCATGTTGTTGTCTCCGGTTTAGAAAAAGAGGGATGGCCGACAAAGTTTAAGGCACCCAGCTGTGGCAGCCCATAAGGGTCGACCTCGCCTTTGACGATGTCGCCATGGCATTGGCACACACGCTTCGCCGTCATGTGGCTTCAATCGCGGCGAAATCCGTCAGGTCCAGGGCAATCACCGATAGGGCGGCCCCGACTAAACTCCCTGCATGGCTACCTCCTCTCCTTCCGACGCGCCCAAGGGTGCGCCGCGTTCGCTGTCGGGCCTGCTGCCTTTTCTGCGCCCTTACCGGGGCCGGATCGTGCTGGCCGGGGTTTTTCTTGTCATGGCTGCCGTGGCCACGCTGGTGTTTCCGCTGGCACTGCGCAGCCTGATTGATGGCGGCTTGAATGCGGCCGACAAGGGCGCGACGGTACTGGCGTTGCGCGAGCACTTTGTGGCGCTGTTTGCGGTGGCGGTAGCGCTGGCGCTTTTTTCGGCCGGGCGTTTTTACATGGTGAGCTGGCTGGGCGAAAGGGTGACGGCCGACCTGCGCAATGCCGTGTATGTACATGTGGTGCATCAAAGCCCGGAGTTTTTTGAGACCACACAAACCGGCGAAGTGCTGTCGCGCCTGACTGGCGACACCACGCTGGTCCAGACGGTGGTGGGTTCGTCGCTGAGCATGGGGCTGCGCAACGCCGTGATGGGTGTGGGTGCGCTGGCCATGCTGGTGTACACCAACCCCTACCTGATGGTGCAGGTGCTGGTGGTTCTGGTGCTGATCGTCCTGCCGTCGGTCTGGTTTGGCCGGCGCGTGCGCAAGCTCTCGCGTGCCAGCCAGGACCGGGTGGCCGACTCCAGCGCCATAGCGGCCGAGGTGCTCAATGCCATCCCGGTGGTGCAAAGTTACACCGCCGAAAACCGCGAGGCCGCGCGTTTTGACACCTCCACCGAAAATGCGTTTGTGACCGCTATCCGACGCACACGGGCACGCTCGGTGCTGATTGCCTTCATCATCATTGCCACCTCGGGCGCCTTGCTCTGGGGGCTGTACCAGGGCACACAGGCAGTGATGCGTGGTGACATCACGGCGGGGCACCTGGGCCAGACGGTGGTGTATGTGATTATTCTGGCCAGCGCCACGGCGGTGCTGGGTGAAGTCTATGGCGACCTGCTGCGCGCTGCTGGCGCGACCGAGCGCTTGATGGAGCTGCTGGCCAGCCGCTCGCCGGTACTTTCCCCCTTGAACCCGGCGCCAGCCCCTGTGGTTACTGCGGGAAGCGCTATCAAATTTGAAGCGGTGACGTTTCACTACCCGTCACGACCGCTGCAGGCGGCGTTGACGGATTTCTCGTTGACGGTACGGCCCGGCGAAACCGTGGCCATCGTCGGGCCCAGCGGCGCGGGCAAAAGTACCGTGTTTCAGCTGCTGCTGCGGTTTTACGACCCGGCCTCGGGCCGCATTGAACTCGACGGCGTGCGGACTGCCGATATGGCGTTGCACGACCTGCGCCAGCGCATTGGCATCGTGCCGCAGGATGCCGTTATTTTTTCAAGCAGTGCGCTGGAAAACATCCGTTACGGCAAACCGAAAGCCAGTGACGAGGAGGTCAAGGCAGCGGCAGGTGCCGCGTTTGCGCACGAGTTCATCATGGCGCTGCCGGAAGCTTACGACACCTTTCTGGGTGAGCGCGGGGTGCGCTTGTCGGGCGGCCAACGCCAGCGTATTGCGATTGCCCGCGCCATGCTCAAAAACCCGCCGCTGCTGCTGCTGGACGAGGCCACCAGCGCGCTCGACGCCGAAAGCGAACGCATGGTGCAGGCGGCGCTGGAGTCGGCCATGAAGGGCCGGACCACGCTGGTGATTGCGCACCGCCTGGCCACGGTGCAGCAGGCGAACCGCATCCTGGTGCTGGACCATGGCCGGCTGGTGGAACAGGGAAGCCACGCCGAGCTGGTGGAGCGCGGCGGTATTTATGCGCGTCTGGCGGCGCTGCAGTTCAACGTCTGAGGTGATACACGGCCTCTGTCGGTCATGCATTATTTGCATGAGATGACAGGATGCTGGCCTTGGACAGTTGGCGGCCGCAGGCCTAAGCTCTGCGCATTGATTGTCCACAAGGAGTTTTTCATGTCGCAAGCTTCCGGCCCCAGCACCACCCCCGGCGCCCACCCGCTGCCCTCTTACCTGCAAGCCGACCAGCTCGGTCCCTGGGGCAATTACCTGCAACAGGTGGACCGGGTGATACCGCACCTGGGCAACCTGGCGCGCTGGGCCGAAACACTGAAGCGCCCCAAGCGCATTTTGATTGTGGACGTGCCCATCCACATGGACGACGGCACGGTGGCGCACTTTGAAGGTTATCGCGTGCAGCACAACGTCTCACGCGGGCCCGGCAAGGGCGGCGTGCGTTTTCACCAGGACGTGACACTGTCGGAAGTGATGGCGCTGTCGGCCTGGATGTCGATCAAAAACGCGGCGGTCAATGTGCCTTACGGCGGCGCCAAAGGCGGTATTCGCGTTGATCCCAAAAAACTCTCGCGTGGCGAGCTCGAGCGCATGACACGCCGCTATACCAGCGAGATCGGCATCATCATCGGCCCGAACAAGGACATCCCGGCGCCCGACGTCAACACCAATGAGCAGATCATGGCGTGGATGATGGACACCTACTCGATGAACACCGGCTCCACTGCCACCGGCGTGGTCACCGGCAAGCCGGTGGATCTAGGCGGCTCACTGGGGCGGCGCGAGGCGACTGGCCGCGGTGTCTTCACTGTGGGCGCAGAAGCGGCCAAACACATAGGGCTGGACATTGCGACTGCCCGCGTGGCGGTGCAGGGTTTTGGCAATGTGGGCGGTGTGGCCGGCAAGCTGTTTGCCGAGGCTGGTGCGCGCATTGTGGCGGTGCAGGACCACGGCGGCACAATTTACAAGTCCTCAGGCCTGGACGTGCCCGCTCTGCTCAAACATGTGCAGGAGACCGGAAGCGTCGGCGGCTTTGCGCATGCAGATGTGATGCCCAATGAGTTGTTCTGGGAAGTCGATTGCGAAATCCTGATTCCCGCCGCGCTGGAGCAACAGATCACCAAAGACAACGCCAGCCGCATCAAGGCCCGCATGATCATTGAAGGCGCCAACGGCCCGACCACACCCGAAGCCGACGATATTTTGCAGGAGCGCAACGTGCTGGTGCTGCCCGATGTGATTGCCAACGCCGGCGGCGTGACGGTCAGCTATTTTGAATGGGTGCAGGATTTCTCCAGCTTCTTCTGGGACGAAGCCGAAATCAACGCGCGCCTGGTGCGCATCATGAAAGAGGCATTTGCAGCGGTCTGGCAGGTCTCACAGGACAACAAGGTCAGCCTGCGCACAGCGACATTCATCGTGGCTTGTAAACGGATTTTGCATACGCGTGAGTTGCGCGGTTTGTACCCGTGATTGAATTGTCATTGCGGCCTTGAGCCGCAATCCACGTCACGTTGACCACTCCTTCGCGTCATGCCCGCCTGAATCCCGGATCAAGTCCGGGATGACCAGCATTGGCTACTGCAGTGTTTCCTTGACCGCAGCCGGCAGCGGCAAGGGCATCACCTCAATCCCCTCCTCCAGCAACTCCATCGCTTCAGAGCGGCTGGCCTGACCCCGGATGTTGCGGTGCTCGGCGTCGCCGTAGTGCATGGCGCGGGCTTCGTCGGCGAAACGCTCACCCACGTCTTCGGTGTGGGCCAGCACATGGCGCAAGGCCTTTAAAAACTCGGCCTGCCCTGCCGAATGGCCGTCTGACGCCACTACCTGCTGCGTGGGGGGGTTGCGGGGCGTTGCGGGCACAGACACTTCCCGTGACGTGCTTGCAGCTTCTGGCAGCGCGGCGGAAGCGCCAAAATTGAGCCGGGGCGCACTGGGCATTTTCTGGATGACCGGGTCACCGCACAGTGGGCAGCTCACCAGACCACGCGTCAGCTGGCTTTGAAAATCATCTTCCGAGCCGAACCAGCCTTCAAAGGCATGCTGGTGCGAACACTGGAGGTTGAGGACTTTCATGGGTCAATTATCAACCTATCAGGTCCCGGAGGAAGCCGCGCTGGTTTGCCAGTCCAGCGTCCATGCGCCAGACAAGACGTTTTGCAGCCAAAGGGCTCCTGCCAGGGTCTTGCCGTCGGTCACGCTGCCGTCGCGGCAGCCCTGTAGCAGCTCGGCAGGGGTCGCTGTCAACACGTCAAGAAACTCGCCGGCATCGAGCTTGCGCTCGCCGGGCGTCAGGTCTTTGGCGAACCAGATGTCAATGAATTCGGTAGAGTAGGAAATCACGGGGTGCATCACCCCAGCCCGGGCCCACAGCGCGGCGGAGTAACCGGTTTCTTCCAGCAGCTCGCGTTGCGCGCAGGCCAGCGATGCCTCACCGGCATCCAGTTTGCCAGCCGGAAACTCCAGCATCACCCTTTGCACCGGGTAGCGATATTGCCGCTCCAGCACCAGGCGGCCGTCGCCAAGCTGGGCAATCACCATCACGGCTCCGGGATGGCGCACATACTCGCGCGAGGCTTCGTTTCCGTCCGGCAGGCGCACGGTGTCGCGGAAGGCGTGCAGAAAATTACCGTGCAGCAACTCCTGGCTGCTGAGGCGCTGCTCGACCAGATGGCTGTCTGCAAGCTGCTCAGCGGCTTGCGCGATGGGAGCACCCGGGGCCATGTCTACCGGTGTTTGAACAGGTAGCGAAAAACAAAACCCGGAAAGGCAAAGGTGGCGAACAAGGTGGCTGTGATGGCGTAAAACTCCCACCCTTGAGGCGCAATTTGCCCGACGCTTTGCTCAAGCAGCAACGCAATACCGCCCACAACAAAGTACCAGAGAACCAGCTCAACCAGGCGCACCGCCAGAACTTTGGGACCGGTCAAGCGGTAAACCAGCAGCAGGCGGTTGCTGATGAATGGCAGGTTGGCGGCCAGCAGGGCCAGGCCCACCACCAGCCACACCGAAACGGTTTGGGTCATTCAGGTCCCCAGGGACTTGACGACACTGGCGATCGCCTGGGTACACAGCGTCATCAGCCCGCCGGGCATGATGCCCAACAGCAACACCAGGGCGCCATTGATGGACAGCACCACCCGGGCATCGGCAGGTGCATCAATGGCTGTGGGCATGCCGGCATTGGGCGCATCGAAGTACATCACTTTGACCACACGCAGGTAGTAAAAGGCACCAATCAGCGACATCATCACCGCAAAAACGGCCAGCACTACATACAAGGTCTGCTGCGAAGAAACCAGCGCCTGCAACACGCCCAGCTTGGCGTAAAACCCGACCACCGGCGGCACACCCGCCAGCGAAAACATGCAAATGGCCATGACACCCGCAAACAGCGGGCTACGCTGGTTCAGACCGGCCAGGTCGCTGATCTCTTCAGATTCATGGCCAACCCGCGCCAGCAGCAGGATGACACCGAACACCGCTAGCGTGGTCAGCACATAGGTGATGACATAAAACATGGCCGCACCGTAGGCGTATTCCACATTCAGCTGATTGCCGTTGACCACGCCAGCCAGCAGCGCCAGCAACAGAAAACCCATCTGCGAGATGGTGGAAAAGGCCAGCATGCGTTTAAGGTTGGATTGCGCAATCGCCGCGAGATTACCCACCAGCAGCGAGCCTACAGCCATCAGCCCTAGCATTTGTTGCCAGTCAATCGCCAGCGGAAGCATGCCCTGCACCAGCAAGCGTATACAGATGGCAAATGCCGCCAGTTGAGGCGCTGCACCAATCAGCAGCGTGATGGCTGTGGGTGCGCCCTGGTACACGTCAGGCAGCCACATGTGAAATGGCACCGCACCCAATTTGAAAGCCAGGCCAGCCACGACGAAGACCAGACCGAACACCAGCAACTGGTGGTTCACCTGGCGGCCGGCAATGGCTGTGTAAACCTCGTGGACGTCCAGGAAACCGGTGGCGCCATACATCATGGACAGGCCGTAAAGCAGGAAGCCCGAGGCCAGCGCACCCAACACAAAATATTTCATGGCCGCCTCTGTGGCGGTTGCGTTGTCGCGGCGCAGCGCCACCAACGCGTAGCTGCACAGAGCCATGAGCTCAAGCCCCATGTAGATCACCAGGAAGTTGTTGCCCGAGATCATGACGAAAATACCCAGCAGCGCAAACATGCCTAGCGTGAACAGCTCGCCACCGCGCAACATTTGCCGATCAGCCGCATAGGGCCGCCCGTACACCAGGGTCACCATCATGGCCAGGCTGGCGAAACATTTGAGCCAGTTACCCATGGGGTCGCTGACCACCATTTTTCCGAAACCATACACCGTGGTGCCGTTGACGGCGTACACCGCCGTGAGCGCGGCCACCGCAGCCAGCGTCAGCAGGGTCAACACGTAGGTGAGCGTGCGCTGCGGGCTTTTGACGCCAAGATCCACCAGCAGGATGACGCAGGCCATCGCCAGCAGAACGATCTCGGGCAAAGCCGCGATCCAGGATAGTTTGTCAATCATCTGAATTCTTATGTGGGTTGCTTATGGCAGTTTGGAAGCCGCGACATGCTTGAGAAGACCAGCCACCGAGCTGTCCATCACATCGGTGAAGGGCTTGGGGTAGATACCCATGTACAGGACGGCCACGGCGAGCAGCGACAGCATCAGGAACTCGCGGCTGTTGATGTCGGTCAGGCCCTTGACCTCGTCGTTGGTCACCGGGCCCAGGTACACCCGCTTGAACATCCACAGGGTGTAGGCAGCGCCGAAAATCAGGGCGGTGGCAGCGCCCATGCCGATCCAGAAATTGAACTTGATGGCACCCAATATGACCATCCACTCGCCCACAAAACCGGCGGTGGCAGGCAGGCCGCTATTGGCCATGGCAAACAGCAATGCAAAGGCAGCGAACTTGGGCATGGTGTTGACGACGCCGCCGTAGCTGGCAATCTCGCGCGAATGCACCCGGTCGTACAACACGCCAATACACAGGAACATCGCACCCGACACAAAACCATGCGCAATCATCTGGACAATGCCGCCAGATACACCCAGGTCATTGAAAATGAAGAAGCCCAATGTGACAAAACCCATGTGCGCCACAGACGAATAGGCCACTAGTTTTTTCATGTCCTGCTGGACCATGGCGACCAGGCCCACATAAATCACGGCGATCAGCGACAGCGCAATCATCAACCAGGCCCACTCGCGCGCGGCGTCAGGTGCGATCGGCATCGAAAAGCGCAGAAAACCGTAAGCGCCCAGCTTGAGCATGATGGCAGCCAGCACCGCAGAGCCGCCAGTCGGCGCCTCAACGTGCACATCGGGCAGCCATGTGTGCACCGGCCACATCGGCACCTTGACAGCAAAGGCGGCGAAGAAAGCGAAGAACAGGAAAGTCTGCGCCGTGCCGCTCAAAGGCAACGTATACCAGGTGGCAAGATCAAAACTGCCATTGGACTTGACGTAGAGGAAGATCAGCGCGATCAGCATCAGCAGCGAGCCAAGCAAGGTATAGAGAAAGAACTTGAAGGCGGCGTAGATCTTTTTGGGCCCGCCCCAGATGCCGATGATCAGGTACATCGGTATCAGCGTGGCTTCAAAAAACACGTAAAAAAGCATGCCATCGAGCGCGCAGAAGACGCCGATCATCAAGCCGCTGAGGATGAGGAAAGCCGCCATGTACTGGTTGACGCGGGTGGTGATCGACTCCCAGCTGGCAATGATGACGACTACATTGATAAACGCCGTCAGCAATACAAACCACAGAGAGATGCCATCCACACCCAAGTGGTAATTGATATCAAACCGGTCTATCCACACTGCTTTCTCGACAAACTGCATGGCGGGTGTACCGAGCTCGAAACCGCCGTACAAAGGCAGGGTCACCAGAAAACTGACAAGGGCACCGATCAGCGCAACCCAGCGCACGCTGCGCGCCTGATCGTCACGTCCGAGTGCCAGCAACACGACACCGAAAAAAACCGGTGTCCAGATGGCAAGGCTCAACAATCCCATTTTTATTATTCCTCTTATTTGCCGAGCAGATTTTTGATCATGGGCCAGGTCGAGAAGTAACTGATCAGGATAAAAATACCCATGATCATGGCCAGCGCATAGTGGTAGATGTAGCCCGTTTGCACCTTGCGCACCACCGCGGACACCCAGCCCACCAGCTTCCAGGAGCCATTGACCAGGGCACCGTCGATCATTTTTTCGTCGCCGCCCTTCCACAGTCCGGTGCCCAACGCGCGCGCTCCGCGTGCCAGCACGTTTTCATTGAACCAGTCCATGTAGTACTTGTTTTCCAGCAGGGTGTAAAGCGGCTCCACCCGGCGCTTGATGGCCGCCGGCAATGCGGGATTAACCATGTACATGTACCAGGCCGAAGCGACGCCAGCCAGAGCCAGCCAGAACGGCAGCGTCATCAGGCCATGCAAAGCCATTTGCACAGGGCCGTGGAAGATTTTGGCCAGCTCTGCCATGGCCGGGTGTTTGTCGGCGTTGACAATGATTGCGTCTTTCAGGAAGTCGCCAAACAACATGGGCCCTATGGCCATGAAACCAATCACCACCGACGGAACGGCCAGCAGGAGCAGCGGCGCAGTGACTACCCACGGCGATTCATGCGGTGCATGGTGCGGCTCATGGCCATGGTGGTCATCGTGATGGCCATCATGGTGGGCATCGGGGTTCTGGTCAAAACGCTCCTTGCCGTGGAACACCAGAAAATACATGCGGAAAGAATAAAAGGCGGTGACAAACACGCCGGCCAGTACCGCGAAATACGCAAAGCCGGCACCCGGCAAGGTGCTGAAATGCACGGCTTCAATGATGCTGTCTTTGGAATAAAAGCCAGCAAACAGCGGGGTACCAATCAGCGCCAGCGAGCCGAGCAACGCCGTGATCCAGGTGATGGGCATGTACTTGCGCAGCCCACCCATCCAGCGGATGTCCTGGTTATGGTGCACCCCCATGATGACTGAACCCGCCGCCAGAAACAGCAGCGCCTTGAAGAAGGCGTGGGTCATCAGATGGAAGACCGCCACCGAGTAGGCCGAGGCACCCAGCGCCACCGTCATGTAGCCGAGCTGGGACAGTGTGGAATACGCCACCACGCGTTTGATGTCGTTCTGGATGATGCCCAGGAAACCCATGAACAGCGCGGTGATGGCGCCGATCACCATGATGAAGCTAAGCGCCGTGTCACTGAGCTCAAACAGCGGCGACATGCGCGCCACCATGAAGATGCCTGCGGTGACCATGGTGGCCGCGTGGATCAGTGCCGAAATCGGCGTCGGGCCTTCCATCGAATCAGGCAGCCAGACATGCAGCGGGAACTGGGCCGACTTGCCCATGGCACCAATAAACAGGCAGATGCAGATCACGGTGATCAGCATCCAGTCGGTGCCTGGAAGGCTGAGCGCCGCAATTTCGCCCGACTTGGCAAATACTTCGGTGTAGTTCAGTGTGCCGGCGTAAGCGGCCAGCAGGCCGATGCCGAGGATAAAGCCGAAGTCACCGACGCGGTTGACCAGAAAGGCTTTCATGTTGGCGAAGATGGCGGTCGGCTTGTTGAACCAGAAACCGATCAGCAGGTAAGACACCAGGCCCACCGCCTCCCAGCCGAAAAACAGCTGCAACATGTTGTTGCTCATGACCAGCATCAGCATGGAGAAGGTGAAAAGCGAGATGTAGGCGAAAAAGCGGTTGTAGCCTTCGTCTTCTTCCATGTAGCCGATGGTGTAGATATGAACCATGAGCGAAACAAAGGTGACGACACACATCATCATGGCTGTCAGGCCATCCACCAGGAAGCCGATCTCCATCTTCAGGCCACCGACCACCATCCAGGTGTAAAGCGTCTCGTTAAAGCGCGCACCGTCAATCGCCACACTCTTGAGTGTCATGGCCGAAAGAATGAAGGCCACCAGCACACCGAGAATGGTCAAGGTGTGCGACAGGCGCTTGCCAATCCAGTTGCCGCCAAAAGCCGTGCCAAAAATACCGGCCAGCAAGGCACCGGCCAGCGGCGCCATGGGAACGGCCAGCAAGGTGCTGGCAGAAAGGGTCTGACTCATGTGTGTTAACCCTTGAGCGTATTAAGTTCGTCCACGTTGATACTGGACTTGTTCCGGAACAGCAACACCAGGATCGCCAGACCGATGGCCGATTCGGCCGCAGCAACCGTCAGAATGAAAAACACGAATATCTGCCCATGCATGTCACCCAGATAATACGAAAAGGCGACGAAATTCGTATTGACAGCCAGCAGCATCAGCTCGATGGCCATCAGCAAAACAATCAGGTTCTTCCGGTTAAGAAAAATACCCACCACCGACAGCGCAAAAAGCATGGCCCCCAGCGATAGAAAGTGCCCCAAGGTCAATGTCATGATTTTTTCTCCTCGGCGGGGGGCGGTGGTGCAGCCACATCAGGGGCAGCCTGCGTGGCCGCCACTTTGACGAGTGTGACGCGGTCCCGCGCCTTCACGCGCACCTGCAAGGCCGGGTTGATGTGTTTGCTGTCCTTGCGCTGGCGCAGGGTCAGGGCAATGGCGGCGATCATCGCCACCAGCAAAATGGTCGCGGCAATCTGCAGGGGGTACAGATACTCGGTGTACAGCAACTTGCCCACTGCCATGGTGTTGGATGGCTGAATCGTCTGGCCAGCGGCGTTGAGCAGAGCGGTGCCCCTGACCTCTTCCTTCCAGCGCACACCCATCAGCACCGCAGCCATTTCGAGTGCGATCAGCACGCCGACCGTAGCGGCCAGCGGAAAGTGCTTCCAGAAGCCCCTGCGCACGGTGTCCATGTTGATGTCCAGCATCATCACTACAAACAGGAACAGCACCATCACCGCACCCAGGTACACGAGCACCAGAGTAATGGCAAGAAACTCGGCCTTGAGGAGCAACCAAACCGCGGCCGCCTGGGAAAACGCGAGCATCAGGTACAGCACCGCATGCACAGGGTTGCGCGCCGTGATCACCCGGAAAGCTGCAAACAGCAACACCAGGGAGAAAAAATAGAAGAAACCTGTTTTAACGTCCATGTTCGGCGAATCTTTCTTGAGCCAACTGCTTTGAAGCGGTTTCAGCGGTACTTGGCATCCGCAGCCCGGCTGGCGGCGATTTCTTTTTCATAGCGGTCACCCACGGCCAGCAGCATCTCCTTGGTGAAATACAGATCGCCGCGCTTCTCACCGTGGTACTCGAGGATATGTGTCTCCACAATGGAGTCGACCGGGCAACTTTCCTCGCAGAAACCGCAAAAAATGCACTTGGTCAAGTCGATGTCGTAGCGCGACGTCCGGCGGCTACCGTCTTCGCGAACATCCGACTCGATCGTGATCGCCATGGCCGGGCAAACCGCCTCGCAGAGCTTGCAGGCAATGCAGCGCTCTTCGCCGTTGTCATAACGGCGCAATGCGTGCAGACCCCGAAAGCGTGGAGAAAGCGGTGTTTTCTCTTCAGGAAATTGCACAGTGATCTTGCGCCGGAAGGCGTACCGTCCGGTCAGAGCCATGCCCTTGAGCAATTCCACGAGCATGAAGCTCCTGAAAAAATCCCGGAATGAAAAAGTTGAAGCGGTTGCGCTGGCCATGATGATTTTCCGCTTAGTTCCAGATATTCCAGGGCGTCTGCATCCACAGGCCCACAACGACCAGCCACACCAGGGTGACGGGGATAAAAATCTTCCAGCCTAGCCGCATGATCTGGTCATAACGGAAGCGCGGAAAAGTCGCGCGGATCCAGATGAACATGGAAACGACCAGGAAAGTCTTCAGGCCCAGCCAGATCCAGCCAGGAATCCAGTTGAACAAGGCATGGTCCACCGGCGACAACCAGCCGCCCAGGAACATGAGTGCACCAAGAATGGCCACCAGCCACATGCTGGCATATTCGGCGAGGAAGAAGATGGCAAAGCCCATGCCGGAATACTCGACCATATGGCCAGCCACGATCTCGGCCTCGCCTTCCACCACGTCAAACGGATGGCGATTGGTTTCGGCCACGCCGGATATCAGATAAACCATGAAGATAGGCAGCAAAGGCAGCCAGTTCCAGGACAGGAAGGTCCATCCGCTGCCGGCGGCCATGCCTTTGGCCTGTCCCATCACGATGTCGGTCAAATTCATGCTGCCTGACACCATCAGCACCACCACCAGGCAAAAACCCATGGCGATTTCGTAGCTGACCATCTGGGCTGAGGCGCGCAACGCGCCCAGAAAAGCATATTTCGAATTGGATGCCCATCCCGCAATGATCACGCCATACACCTCGATCGACGTGATCGCCATGATCAGCAACAAGCCGGCGTTCACATTGGCCAGCGCCACGTCGGGGCCGAAGGGAATCACCACCCATGCCGCCAGCGCTGGCATGATGGCCATGATGGGGCCGAGTACAAACAGACCTTTGCTGGCAGCCGTCGGACTGATGATTTCCTTGGTGAGCAGCTTCACCGCATCGGCGATGGGCTGTAGCAAGCCGAAAGGGCCCACGCGGTTCGGTCCAAGTCGCACCTGCATGAAGCCCAGCAACTTGCGCTCCCAGAGCGTCAGATAGGCTACCGCGCCCATCAGGGGGAGTAGCACACAGACGATCTTGATCAGTATCCACAACACAGGCCAGACCATGGTCGGCCAGATGCCGCCCATCAAGCCTTGGCCAAAGCCGAATATGCTGTCAATCATGCGGTGACTCCCTCAGCAGCCACCGCCTGCCGCGCATCTGCGGTCAGCTGCAGCGACGTGGCGCGCCGGACCAAACCGTCGAGCTGGTAAATGCTGGCGACGACAGGCGCTGTAGCGGACCCCGACAGATCAATGGTGGCTTGCGTGGCGTTGCCAAGCTTGTCAGCCGACACCACCGCATCTTGCGCGCCCGGGATCTGCTTGAGTACATCCTGCGCGGACTCAAAATCAAAGCCGGGCAGTTCCAGCAGGTTGGCCAGCACACGCAGCACCTTCCAGGCGGGCCGGGTTTCACCCTGAGGTTTGACCACCGCATGAAAACTCTGCACGCGACCTTCGGCGTTGATAAAGGTACCGGGAGTTTCTGTAAAGGGTGCAATCGGCAGCAAGACGTCGCTGAAATCCAGATTGGCCTTAAAGGGGCTCAAGGTCACTACCATCTGGGCGGCATTGAGCGAGGCTTTTGCCGCTGCGCCCGCCGCCGAGTCGTACTCCGGCTCGTTGTTCAGCAGAATGACCGCCTTTAGACCACCCGCAAGCATCTGCCCCGCGTTCAGGCCCTTGCCTGACGGCAGGGCGCCGGCCAGCTGCGCGCCCACGGTGTTGGCCGCTTCGGTCAGGTAACCAACGGATGCGCCGGTCTGCTCGCCAATCCAGTTGGCAAGGGCCAGCAAGGTACTGGCCTGGGCATGGTGTGCTGCAGCGTTGCCCAGCAGGATGGCCTTGCGCTCACCGCCCATCAATGACTTGGACATCGCTTTGGCGGCATCTGTTGCCCGGCCAGCAGCAGGAGCGGGCACACCCTTGTCTGCCGCTATCGCAGCGGCAACATCGGCCAGCGCCTGCGCCCATGCACCCGGGCCAGCCAGAGTAGCGTGCGCCAACGGCATCGCCCAGGCATCGGCAGAGGCCAGTTCTGCTGCTGAATTAATAACACTCAGCGCGCAGCCCTTGCGGACTGACTGCCGGATTCGTTGCGCAAACAGCGGATGATCCTTGCGCAGGTTGGAGCCCACCACCAGCGCGCGCTGCAGTTGCGACAGCGATGCGATCGAAGTGCCCAGCCAGCGCACGCCTTGCGAAGGCGTGAAATCGGCATGGCGCAGGCGGTGATCGATGTTGTCGCTGCCCAGACCACGCATCAGCGACGCCGCCAGGTACAGCTCTTCGAGCGTGCTGTGCGGGCTGGCCAGCAGGCCGATACTCTCGGCGCCGTGGTCGGCCTTGATCTGCTTCAGGCCGTTGGCCACGTATTCGAGGGCGGTCTGCCAGTCCACTGCCTTCCACTGCCCGCCCTGCTTGAGCATGGGGCCGGTCAGGCGCTGCTCGCTGCCCAGGGCCTCATAGGAAAAGCGGTCGCGATCGGCAATCCAGCATTCGTTGACGTCTTCATTTTCCAGTGGCACCACACGCATGACCTTGTTGCTCTTGACCTGAACAATCAGGTTGGCACCGGTAGAGTCATGTGGGCTGACCGACCTGCGGCGCGACAGCTCCCAGGTGCGGGCGCTGTAACGGAAAGGCTTGCTGGTCAGCGCGCCCACCGGGCAGATGTCGATCATGTTGCCGGACAGCTCGGAGTCCACCGACATGCCGACGAAGGTCTCAATCTCGGCATGTTCACCACGGTGCGACATGCCGAGTTCCATCACGCCAGCGACTTCCTGGCCAAAACGCACACAGCGCGTGCAATGGATGCAGCGGCTCATCTCTTCCATCGAAATCAGCGGGCCGACGTCTTTGTGGAAAACCACGCGTTTTTCTTCTTCGTAACGCGAGCCGCTGCCGCCATAACCCACCGCCAGGTCCTGCAACTGGCATTCGCCGCCCTGGTCGCAGATCGGGCAATCGAGCGGGTGGTTGATCAGTAAAAACTCCATCACACCCTTCTGGGCCTTGATGGCTTTGTCACTCTTGGTGTGCACGATCATGCCCTGCGTCACGGGCGTGGCACAGGCCGGCATGGGCTTGGGCGCTTTTTCGATATCGACCAGGCACATGCGGCAGTTGGCCGCAATGCTGAGTTTCTTGTGATAACAAAAATGGGGAATGTAGGTACCGGCTTTTTCGGCCGCATGCATCACCGTGCTGCCTTCGAGCACTTCCACTTTCTGACCGTCGAGTTGAATTTCAACCATGGTGAATTTTTGCTTTTAGGGGAGGCGCGATTAAGCGTAAACCGGGACCAGGCAGGTCTTGTGGGTGATGTGGTGCTCAAACTCGGCGCGGAAGTGCTTGATCATGGCGCGCACCGGCATCGCGGCGGCGTCACCGAGCGCGCAAATGGTACGCCCCTGGATGTTGTCCGAAATCGAGTTGAGCATCTCCAGATCGGTCTCGCGCCCCTGGCCGTGTTCAATGCGGTCCACCATGCGCCAGAGCCAGCCGGTGCCTTCGCGGCAAGGCGTGCACTGGCCACAGCTCTCGTGCATGTAAAAGTAGGACAGGCGCAGCAGGCTCTTGACCATGCAACGCGTTTCGTCCATCACGATGACGGCGCCCGAGCCCAGCATGGAGCCAGCCTTGGCAATCGAGTCGTAGTCCATGTCGGTGGCCATCATGATGTCGGCTGGCAGCACCGGCATGGACGAACCACCAGGGATCACCGCCTTGAGCTTGCGCCCGCCGCGCATGCCGCCCGCCAGTTCCAGCAGCTTGGCAAACGGCGTGCCCATCGGGATTTCATAGTTGCCGGGACGCTCGACATCGCCGCTGATGGTGAATATCTTGGTGCCGCCGTTGTTGGGCTTGCCGCAATCGAGATAAGCCTGGCCGCCGTTGCGGATGATCCAGGGCACGGCCGCGAAGGTTTCGGTGTTGTTGATGGTCGTCGGTTTGCCGTACAGGCCAAAACTCGCCGGAAACGGCGGTTTGAAACGGGGTTGGCCTTTTTTGCCTTCCAGCGATTCGAGCAAGGCGGTTTCTTCGCCGCAGATGTAGGCGCCGAAACCGTGCGCCGCATGCAGCTGAAAGCTGTAGCTGCTGCCCAGGATGTTGTTGCCGAGCAGGCCCGCAGCACGCGCTTCTTCGAGCGCCTCTTCAAAGCGCTTGTAGGTGGTGAAAATTTCGCCGTGGATGTAGTTGTAGCCGACACTGATGCCCATCGCGTAGGCGGCAATCGCCATGCCTTCGATGACGATATGCGGGTTGTACTGCATGATGTCGCGGTCTTTGGCCGTGCCCGGCTCACCTTCGTCCGAGTTGCAGACCAGGTATTTTTGACCCGGGAACTGGCGCGGCATGAAGCTCCATTTCAGGCCGGTCGGAAAACCGGCACCCCCACGCCCGCGCAGGCCGCTGCCCTTGACCTCGGCGATCACCTGGTCTTGCGTCAGGCCTTCGCCGCCGTCCTGGCCCAGAATCTTGCGCAGCGCCTGGTAACCGCCACGTGCCTCGTAGTCTTTCAGGCGCCAGTTCGAGCCGTCGAGGTCCGCCATGATCTGCGGGCTGATGTGACGGCCATGAAAAGAAGTCTGGACACCGGTGGCCTCAAACTGGGAAAGAATGCTGGAAGCAGACATGGTTACTTTGCCTCGGCAGATTGAAGGCCGGCTATCAGCTGGTCGAGCTTGTCGTTGCTCATGAAGCTGCACATGTGCAGGTCATTGACCAGCATGACCGGCGAGTCGGCGCAGGCGCCCAGGCACTCGGACTGCTGCAGGGTGAACAGGCCGTCGGCGGTGGTGCCGCCCATGGTCACGCCCAATTTTTGCTCCAGGTAGGCCAGCGCCTTGGTGCCATCGCGCAACTGGCACGGCAGGTTGGTGCAGACGTTGAGCTTGTACTTGCCCTGCGGCTTCTGGTTGTACATGTTGTAGAAGGTCGTGACCTCATGCACCGCAATCGGCGCCATGCCCAGGTACCCGGCCACGAGTTTTTCGCTCTCGGCGCTGACGTAGCCCTGCTCTTCCTGCACGATGGCGAGGCAGGCCATGACGGCCGACTGCCTCTGATCTGCGGGGTATTTGGCGACTTCTTTATCGAAGCGCGCTTTGGTGACTTCAGAGATCATCGATCAATCTCTCCAAAAACAATGTCCATGGTGCCAATGATCGCCACGGCATCCGCCAGCATGTGACCACGGGCCATTTCGTCCAGTGCAGCAAGGTGTGCAAAACCGGGCGGGCGAATCTTCAGGCGATAGGGCTTGTTGGCCCCGTCGCTGACGATGTAAATCCCGAATTCGCCTTTGGGATGCTCAACCGCGGCATAGGCTTCGCCTTCGGGCACATGAAAGCCTTCGGTGAAGAGCTTGAAGTGGTGGATCAGCTCTTCCATGTTGGATTTCATGGACTCGCGACCCGGAGCCGCGACTTTGTGGTTGCTGGTAATCACCGGGCCCGGGTTGGCGCGCAACCAGGCCACACACTGCTCGATGATGCGGTTGGACTGGCGCATTTCCTCGACCCGTACCAGATAGCGGTCGTAGCAGTCACCGGTTTTGCCCACCGGAATGTCGAAGTCCATGCGGTCGTACACCTCGTAAGGCTGCTGCTTGCGCAAGTCCCATGCGATGCCTGAGCCGCGCAACATCGGACCGGTCATGCCCATGCCAAGCGCGCGTTCTGGCGACACCACGCCGACGCCCACCGTGCGCTGCTTCCAGATGCGGTTGTCCGTGAGCAGTGTTTCGTATTCGTCCACATAGCCGGGAAAGCGCCGCGTGAAGTCGCTGATGAAATCAAGCAGGGAACCCTGGCGGTTCTCGTTCATGGCCGCTATGGCTTTGGCATTCCTGATCTTGCTGACCTTGTACTGCGGCATGCTGTCCGGCAGGTCACGGTAAACACCGCCAGGACGGAAGTAGGCCGCGTGCATGCGGGCACCAGACACGGCTTCGTAGATATCAAACAGATCTTCACGCTCCCTGAAGGTGTAGATCAGGATGGTTGAGCTGCCGCAGTCGTTGCCATGCGAGCCCAGCCACATCAGGTGATTGAGCAGGCGCGTGATTTCCGAGAACATGACACGGATGTATTGCGCGCGGATCGGCACATCCACACCCAGCAGCTTCTCGATAGCCAGACAGTAGGCGTGCTCGTTGCACATCATCGACACGTAGTCGAGCCGGTCCATATAAGGCAGCGACTGGATGTAAGTCTTGCTTTCGGCGAGTTTTTCGGTGGCGCGGTGCAACAGACCGATGTGCGGATCTGCACGCTGCACGACCTCGCCATCCAGTTCCAGCACCAGGCGCAGTACGCCGTGGGCAGCGGGATGCTGCGGCCCGAAGTTGAGTGTGTAGTTCTTGATTTCAGCCATGTCGGTCTCTTGCGGGCTCCTTACTGGAGTCCTCCGTAGTTGTCTTCACGGATCACGCGCGGGGTGATTTCGCGCGGTTCAATGGTCACCGGCTGGTAAATCACCCGTTTCTGTTCGGGGTCATAACGCATCTCGACATAACCCGTGGTCGGGAAATCCTTGCGGAAGGGATGGCCGATAAATCCATAGTCGGTCAGGATGCGGCGCAGGTCGTTGTGGCCTTCAAAAATGATGCCGAACAGGTCAAATGCCTCGCGCTCGAACCAGTTGGCTGAATTCCACAGGTCGTTGACGGAGGCCACGACCGGAAAATCATCATCCGCGCAGAAAACTTTCAGGCGAACCCGCTGATTCAGGCTGACCGACAGCAGATGGGAGACCACGCAAAAACGCCGGCCATCGTATTGCCCATCGGCATATTCAGAGTAATCAACACCACACAGATCCATCAACTGCTCAAACTGGCAACCCCTGGCATCGCGCAGGATTTGGGCAGCAGCCTTGTAGTCGACGGCATCGACCAAAACGGTCAGTTCACCAAGCGCAACGGTGACACGTTTGGCTTTTTCACCCAGCGCAGCAGTGACAATGCCGGCGAGTTCTTCAGCAGAAGCGGGATGCAAAGGACCCATCAAGCCCTCGCAATGGTGTTGGTGCGGCGGATTTTCTGCTGCAGCTGGATGATGCCGTAGATCAACGCCTCTGCCGTGGGTGGACACCCCGGGACGTAGACATCCACGGGCACAATGCGATCACAACCACGGACCACCGAATAACTGTAGTGGTAGTAGCCGCCGCCATTGGCACACGATCCCATGGAGATCACCCAGCGCGGCTCGGCCATCTGGTCGTACACCTTGCGCAAGGCCGGCCCCATCTTGTTGCAGAGCGTTCCGGCCACAATCATCAGGTCACTCTGACGCGGACTGGCACGAAACACCTCGGCGCCGAAGCGGCCGATGTCGTAGCGCGCTGCGGCCGAATGCATCATCTCCACCGCACAGCAGGCCAGCCCAAACGTCATGGGCCAGAGCGATCCGGTCTTGGCCCAATTGACCACCGAGTCGTAACTCGTGGTCATGAAGCCTTCGTTGAAAACACCTTCTAGTGACATACCTGTACCTTTGTGGCTACCGCTCATGCGGTCGCTTGATCACTGCCCGCTATTCCCAGTCCAGCGCACCCTTTTTCCACTCGTAGATAAAACCCACGACCAGAATGCCCAGGAAAATCATCATGGACCAGAAACCGACTGCACCAATCTCCTTGAGCGCCACGGCCCAGGGAAACAGGAAGGCAATCTCAAGATCGAAAAGTATGAACAGGATGGCGACGAGGTAGTAGCGCACATCGAACTTCATGCGGGCATCTTCAAACGCCTCGAAGCCGCACTCATAAGGGGAATTTTTTTCACTGTCTGGCTTGTTGGGACCAAGCAGACGCCCGAGCAACTGGGGCACCACGCCGACAGCCACGCCGACCAGAATAAACAACAGGACGGGGAGGTATTGGTCGAGGTTCATCGTCGATTCAACTTCTGCAAGCCGCTTGTGCCGTGTGCCAGTTTGCTGTTCCGGGCCCGGCGCCCTGCCCTTGCAGCGCAGACCCGTGCCTGTAAGTGGTGCGGACGGCGAGACTCGAACTCGCACAGCTTTCGCCACTACCCCCTCAAGATAGCGTGTCTACCAATTTCACCACGTCCGCGGTTTTAACTGTCTGGATGGCATGAGGAAACCCGGAGGTTTTTGGCTTTCCAGACAGTCTCAGAGTTTACCCTGAATTCAGGCTGCGCCCTGAGGCGCAGCACCCCTTGATCACTCTATTTCGTCGGGATTTGTCCAGCCCCGGAAGCAGCTGGTGCAGGCGGCACAGCAACGGCGCCCGATGTGCTTGCCGGCACTGCGGTGCCCGGAATCTGTGCGGCACCTGTCGGTGCCGGAACGGGCGCAGTAATCGCCGAGCCTTCCAGAACGCTGGTGCCCGTCTGGGGCCCTGAATTGCCAAAGTAGGCCAGCATCAAGGTGGCGGCAAAAAACACAGCGGCCAGTACCGCTGTGGTGCGGGACAGGAAGTTGGCACTGCCACTGGCGCCAAACAAGCTGCCAGAGCCACCGCTGCCAAAGGCTGCGCCCATGTCGGCGCCTTTGCCGTGCTGCACCAGGATCAGGCCTATCATGCCGAGCGCGGTGAGCATCTGGACCGCCAGAACAACGGTTAACAAAGCATTCATATTTACTCCTAAATAAATAGCACTACACGCACGTCAGACGACGGCTGCAGCAATAATTGTCAAAAAATCGGCAGCTTTCAGCGAAGCCCCGCCAATCAGGCCGCCATCAATGTCGGCCTGGGCCAGCAGCGAAGCGGCGTTGGCCGCGTTCATGCTGCCGCCATACAGAATTTTCACACGGTCCGCATGATCGGTCGCGGCCTTCAGTTGTGCCCGCAGCACCGCATGCACCGCTTGCGCCTCTTCGGGCGTGGCCGTCTTGCCGGTGCCAATCGCCCACACGGGTTCATAGGCCACGACAATTTCACTGATGCAGTGGCCGTTGGCATGAATCACCGCAGCCAGTTGCCGCTTGACAACGCTTTCGGTCTGCCCTGCTTCACGCTCCGCCAGTGTCTCGCCGACACACACAATCGGCGTGATGCCCGCAGCCAGCGCTTGCTGCGTTTTTTCTGCAACGAGCGTATCGGTCTCAAAGTGGTACTGGCGCCGCTCGGAGTGGCCCACGATGGCATAACGACACCCGAAGTCCTTGAGCATGGACGCACTCACCTCGCCGGTGTAAGCCCCTGACGCTTTGGCAGACACATCCTGTGCTCCCAAATCAATGCCATCTAGCGCGGGCAGAGTCACGGCCATGGCCTGAAACTGTGCCAGATACGGCGCAGGCACACACACTGCCACCGCACAAACTGACTGCACCGGCATGCCACTGGCTAGCGCCCTGAGCAGGGCCTCGTTGGCGGCCAGGCTGCCGTTCATTTTCCAGTTGCCCGCAATCAGTTTTTTCACACTCATGACTTCACCATGTCAAAACAATTTTGCCGACATGCTGGTTCGACTCCATCAGCGCATGGGCTTTGGCAGCGTCGGCCGCAGCAAAGGTACTGTGGATCACGGGCTTGATCGCGCCGCTTGCCAGCAGGGGCCAGATTTTTTCTTTCAGTGCTTGCGCAATCGCAGTCTTGAAAGCCAACGGCCGCGGACGCAGTGTCGAACCGGTGATGGTCAGACGCTTGCGCAGTACCAGACCGGCATTGAGCTCAGCCTTGATGCCGCCTTGCACCGCGATGATGACCAGGCGACCATCGTCGGCCAGGCACTCGATCTCACGCGCCACATAAGTGCCCGCCACCATGTCCAGAATGACGTTGACACCTTGACCGACGGTCAGTTTTTTCACCTCTTCGACAAAGTCACTGGTTTTGTAATTGATCGCGTGGTCGGCCCCGAGCCGCAGGCAAGCGGCGGCTTTGTCGTCGCTGCCCACCGTGACGTAGACCTTCGCACCCATGGCCTTGGCCATCTGGATGGCTGTCACGCCAATGCCGCTGGAGCCGCCTTGAATCAGCAGTGTCTCGCCTGCCCGAAGTTGAACCCGGTCAAAGACGTTGCTCCACACCGTAAAGAAAGTCTCAGGCAGCGACGCTGCTTCAACATCACTGAACCCGTCTGGCGTCGACAGGCATTGGCCCACAGGCGCCACACACAGTTCGGCATATCCGCCGCCGGCCACCAGCGCACAAACACGGTCACCCACTTTGAAGCCGGCACTGGCCATGGCCTGCGCATCACCGCTGACAACCACCCCCGCCACTTCCAGGCCAGGAATGTCCGACGCGCCCGGAGGAACGGGGTAGTTGCCGGTGCGCTGAAGCACATCAGGCCGGTTGATGCCGGAGGCAGCGACGCGAATCAGCAACTCGCCGCTGCCCGCCACCGGCGCAGGCCGCTCGCCCAGACGCAGAACGTCGGGCGCGCCGAAGGAGGTGATTTCAACTGCTTTCATCAGAATTTTCAATGATTCAGGGCTGCAGCCCTTATAGGACGGGCGCAAACAGCTACAAAATCAATAGCAGATTCAGCCCTGATCCTGGCCCTGTGCAGGACGGTCCAGCAGCACCTTCATGGACAGCTTGACGCGACCTTTCTCGTCGGTCTCCATGACTTTGACCTTGACGATCTGGCCTTCGCTGAGGTAATCGCTGACGCGCTCAACACGTTCGTGGGCGATCTGGCTGATGTGCAGCAAGCCGTCCTTGCCGGGCAGCAGATTGACCAGGGCGCCGAAGTCCAGGATCTTGGTGATAGGGCCTTCGTAGACCTTGCCGATTTCGACTTCAGCGGTGATCTCGGCGATGCGGCGCTTGGCTTCGTCGGCCTTGGCGCTGTCGTTCGACGCGATGGTGATGGTGCCGTCTTCCTCGATGTTGATCTGTGTGCCGGTTTCTTCGGTCAGCGCGCGAATGACAGCGCCGCCTTTACCAATCACGTCACGGATTTTCTCGGGATTGATCTTCATCACGTACAGGCGCGGGGCAAAGTCAGAGACCTCGGCCTTGGCTTCGCCCATGGCTTCCTGCATCTTGCCCAGGATGTGCATGCGGGCTTCCTTGGCCTGGGCCAGTGCAACCTGCATGATTTCCTTGGTGATGCCCTGGATCTTGATGTCCATCTGCAGCGCGGTGATACCAGCGGTGGTACCAGCAACCTTGAAGTCCATGTCGCCCAGATGATCTTCGTCACCCAGAATGTCGGTCAACACCGCAAAGCGGTTGTCTTCCTTGATCAGGCCCATGGCGATACCGGCCACGTGGGCTTTCATCGGCACGCCAGCGTCCATCAGCGACAGGCAGCCGCCGCAGACCGAAGCCATCGACGACGAGCCATTGGACTCGGTGATTTCAGAGACGACACGCATGGTGTACGGGAACTCTTCCTTGGAAGGCAGCACGGCGATCAGTGCGCGTTTCGCAAGCCGCCCATGACCAATCTCGCGGCGTTTAGGGCTGCCGACACGGCCAGTTTCGCCGGTGGCGAACGGAGGCATGTTGTAGTGCAGCATGAAGCGGTCTTCGTAGTCACCCGACAGTGCGTCGATGCGTTGCGCGTCACGCTCAGTGCCCAGCGTGGTCACCACCAGCGCCTGGGTTTCGCCACGCGTAAACAAGGCCGAACCGTGGGTACGGGGCAACACGCTGTTGCGGATTTCGATGGCGCGCACAGTGCGTGTGTCGCGGCCGTCGATACGCGGCTCACCCGACAGGATCTGGCTGCGGACGATTTTGGCTTCGATGTCGAAGAGCATGCCTTCAACAGCCACGCTGTCAAATGCAGCGCCATCGGCCTTCAGGGCGGCCATGACTTCGGAAGTCACAACGCGGCAAGCCTGGGTACGGGCCTGCTTGGCGCGGATTTGGTAAGCGGCTTGCAGCTTGGCACCGGCCAGCTCATTGACCTTGGCGATCAGCGGCTCGTCCTTGGCAGGTGCCTGCCAGGCCCAGACCGGTTTGCCGGCGTCGCGCACCAATTCGTGGATCGCATTGATGGCGATGTTGCCCTGCTCATGGCCAAACACGATGGCGCCAAGCATGATTTCTTCGGACAACTGCTTGGCTTCGGACTCGACCATCAGCACGGCGGCTTCGGTACCGGCCACAACCAGATCCATGACGGAGTCCTTGAGCTGGGTCTTGCCAGGGTTCAGCACGTACTGGCCGTCGATGTAAGCCACGCGCGCAGCGCCGATCGGACCGTTGAACGGGATGCCGGAAATGGCCAGCGCTGCGCTCGAAGCGATCAGCGCGGGAATGTCGCCTTCAACTTCAGGGTTCAGCGACAGCACGTGGATCACCACCTGGACTTCGTTGAAGAAACCTTCAGGAAACAGCGGGCGGATCGGACGATCAATCAGGCGCGAGGTCAGCGTTTCAAACTCGCTGGGGCGGCCTTCACGCTTGAAGAAGCTGCCAGGGATGCGGCCGGCGGCATAGGTTTTTTCGAGGTAGTCGACGGTCAGCGGGAAAAAGTCCTGACCGGGCTTGGCTTCGGTCTTGGCGACCACGGTGGCCAGCACCACGGTGCCGTCCATGTCCAGCAGCACAGCGCCGCCGGACTGGCGGGCGACTTCGCCGGTTTCCATCGTGACCTTGTGCTGGCCCCACTGGAAGGATTTGGTGACTTTGTTGAAAATGCTCATGAGTTTTATCTCCACTAGATTCAGGCACTTGAGGCAGCGCCGGAGGCCCGGAGTAGCGGCTGGCAGAACACGATGCCATTCCACAAAATGCCTGCGATTTCAGGTCTTTTCTTGTGGAATGACACAGCGCGTGATCGTTTTGCCTTGCTCCGAAGTAAAAAGCGCCTGAGCTAGTGAACTAACTCAGGCGCCTTGCAGTCGTTTCAGCGATTATTTACGCAGGCCAAGCTTGGCAATCAACGCAATGTAACGGGCCGCGTCCTTGGACTTCAGGTAGTCCAGCAGCTTGCGGCGGCGGCTCACCATGCGCAGCAGGCCACGGCGACCGTGGTGATCCTTGGCATGGGTCTTGAAATGGGGCATCAACTCATTGATGCGGCCGGTCAGCAGACCGACCTGGACTTCCGGGCTGCCGGTGTCGTTGGCGGCGCGGGCATTGGACTGAACAATCTCAGCCTTCACGGATTTTGCAATCATGGGTTTTCCTTGTGTAACTTGCGAGCGGCGCAGTGTTCCCGAAGTGGGAGTTGACCGGTGCCGTCGTGTTCTGCAGCGAGTGCCTCATGCGAGACGCCCGCTTTTTAGGCAGAGCCTTGGATTATAGCCCAGGATGGCGCCGCCTTCAGGTCCTCCCCAGCCAGCTGTTCAAGCGGTCTACCCCCTCACGCAGCCGCGCCAGGTCCTGGCTGGCAAAACACCAGCGCAGCCAGCCCTGCATCGCGGCCGAGCGGTCGGCACTGAAGGCATCGCCAGGCGCCAGTCCCAGACCCGCCTCGACCACCAGCCGTTTGGCCGTCTCTAACGCATCGCCCTGCCCGGCCAGGCGAAAAAAGGCATACATACCGCCAGGTGCCGGGGACAGTTCCACGCCAGGCACGGCCTGCAACAGCGGCACCAGTGTGTCGCGGCAGTTTTTCAGATGCGCTACAACCTGCGGCGTCACCTCGTCGGTACGCTGCAGGGCCACCACGCCGGCGCGCTGGACGAAGACGGGCGCGCAAGAGGTGTTGAACTCGATCAGCTTGCCCATGTGCGGGGTGGCCGACGCCGGCAGCACCAGCCAGCCAAGGCGCCAGCCGGTCATCAGAAAGCTCTTGGAAAAACTGTGCGCCACCATCAGGCGGTCGTCAGGCAAGGCAATATCCAGAAAACTCGGGGCACAGCCGTTTGGCGACTTTTCGTAATACAGGCGCTCGTAGACCTCGTCGGCCAGGATCCAGGTGCCCGTCTTGCGGCAGTGCGACAGCAGCACTTCCTGTTCAGCACGGCTCAAAGTCCAGCCGGTCGGGTTGTTGGGCGAATTGACGATCAGCAAGCGGGTAGCGGGCGTCACGGCAGCCAGCAGTTCGTCCATGTCGAGCTGCCACCGGCCCGCGATCGGCTTGAGGCTCACGCAGCGCACCTGCGCGCCCATGATGGCTGGCTGCGCGGTCAGGTTGGGCCAGACTGGCGTCACCGCCACCACCTCATCACCCGCATCGACGACGGCCTGAACTGCGAGCATCAGGGCATTGACCCCGCCCGAGGTTACGGCGATCCGGTCGGCCCCGACAGGCGCCGCCCCCTCGCAGCGCAAGTTGCCGCAATAGGTGGCAATGGCCTCGCGCAGTTCTGCCAGCCCGAGGTTGTGCGCATAAAAGGTCTCGCCTTCACTGAGCGAACGGGCAGCGGCTTCCCGGATAAAGGCCGGCGTGGCTTCATCGCTCTCGCCAAACCAGAACTTGAGCACATCGCTGCGGCCCATGCCCGCATTGGCAACCTGGCGGATCAGGGACTCTTCAAGGTCAAGAACAACTTGTCGCATGCAAACCTCTCAGGGACGGACCATCTTGCAAGTGTGCGGCTGCTCCGCGCGCGCCGCAGCAATGGTCCTGATCACGCGAAAGCCGTAGCCCGAACCTTCGACATCGAAACGGACACCGGGCGCGCCTTGTTTGTCCATCACCGCCACCAGCAAAGGCTGCTGGAACTGATGGTCAGCACCGCGCATCACGCCCTGGTGGCCAGCAAACAGCACCGCCGCTTTTTCCAGTTGCGCCGCCACCGCTGCAGCTTCCGTGGTACCGGCCTTCTCAATGCTTTGCACCAGCGCCTCCACCATGAGCTGCATGCGCATATGGACATAGTCGTCCTGCGGTTTCGGAAAACGCTGGCGAAACGACTGGTAGAAAGCTTCGGATTGGGCGCTGGTCGCATTGGGAAACCAGTCCGCCACCGCGATCACCTTGCCGACACCGGCATCGCCGACAGCGGCCGGCACGCCGAGGGCATTGCCGTAGAAGGTGTAGAACTTGCCTTCAAAACCCACTTCCCTGGCAGCTTTGACCAGCAGGGTCAGGTCATTGCCCCAGTTGCCGGTCAACACGGCCTGCGCGCCGCTGGCCTTGATCTTCGCCACATAGGGCAAAAAGTCCTTGACCCGGCCCATGGGGTGCAGTTCGTCACCAACAATCTGGATGTCCGGACGCTGAAGGCCCAACTGTTTGCGCGCTTCCCGCAGCACCGCCTGGCCAAAGCTGTAGTCTTGGCCGATGAGGTAAACGCTCCTGACCGCCTTGTCGTCCTTGAGCACATCCATCAAGGCCGCCATGCGCATATCCGCATGGGCATCAAAACGGAAATGCCAGTAGCTGCACTTTTCGTTGGTCAATACCGGATCCACCGCCGAATAGTTCATGAACAACAGACGTCTGCCCGGATCGCGCTCGTTGTGCTTGCTGATGGCATCGATCAATGCCGCAGCGGTTGACGATGAGTTGCCCTGCGCCACCAGCGTGATGCCGTCGTCAATCGCAGAGCGCAGCGCCGACAGGGCCTCCTCATTCTGGCCCTTGCTGTCATACCGCTCGAGCACCAGCGCCCGGTTGCCGCCGGGCAGTCTGATGCCCCCGCGCGCATTGACCCGCTCCGCCGCCCACGCGAGGTTGCGAAACACCGCTTCGCCAGTATTGGCGAAAGGTCCGGAGAGGCTTTCGATCAACGCCACCCGCACAGGCGGTTGCCCCACCGGCGCAGGCTGGGCCAGCACGGCCGGCGATGACAAACAGGCGCAGGCCGCTAGGGTCAGCACGATACGTTTCAAGAGGCGGGGCGCAAAAAAATACATTCAATGATTTCCTTGAAATACACCCGTGCACGCCTACCTGCTGTGCATGCGGCGATCACGGTTGAGAGCCGCGAAGTGTAGGGGAAATTTCCCCAACCAACCTTTGGAGTTCCCATGTTCTACTCACTCGCCACCCGCCCTGCTTCCCGCTTCCAGCGCCACAATCCGGCGCTCGTCAACAACGGCGCCCTCGACCGGTTTCTGGACGACACCTTGGGCTCCCTGTCCGGAGCGCGCGCCACCCAGGCCGCCACGGTGGAAGACGGCGAAAAAGCTTACTCGCTGCAGCTCGATGTGCCCGGTCTGGGCAAGGATCAACTGGACATCGGCATCGAAGGCGATGTGGTCCGCATCACCAGCAAGGCTGACGCCGCGCGAACCGTCAAGGCCGCCTACCGCTTTCCACTGGAGATCGATATCACGTCCAGCGCCGCCAAACTTGAAAATGGCGTGTTGACACTGACGCTGGCCAAAAAAGTGCCGGTCAGCAATGTCACCCGGCTTGCCATCGACTGATAACGACGAAGGCGGCGCAGGCCGCCGTGCCCCTGATGCTCACGCGCCCAGCATACCCAGCGGCCAACGCGGTTTGACGTCAAACAGGTAGGCCGTGTTGGGTGCCTCCATGCCAGCCTGCAAACGCATGCCAGCAGCCAGGGCAATCATGGCGCCATTGTCGGTGCACAGGTGCAGCTCAGGGTAATGCACACGAATGCCGCGCCTGCTACAGGCGGCATTGAGCTGCTCGCGCAGCAGCATGTTGGCGCCCACGCCACCGGCGACCACCAGCCGCGTCAGGCCGGTCTGGTCCAGCGCCTGCATCGATTTTTTCACCAGCACCTCGACAATCGCCGCCTGCGTCGAGGCGGCCAGATCGGCCTTGTCTTTTTCACTGATGACCGCGCCCAGTTTTTTTGCTTGCGTCAGCACCGCGGTTTTCAGCCCTGAGAAGGAAAAATCGAGATCGCCGCTGTGCAGCAAGGGCCGGGGCAGCTTGAAAGCCTGAGCGTCGCCGCCCTGGGCCAGTCGGGCCAGATGCGGGCCGCCCGGATAAGGCAAGCCGAGCAATTTCGCCGATTTGTCAAACGCTTCTCCGGCCGCATCGTCAATGGTCTCGCCAAGCAATTCATAACTGCCAACCCGGTCCACCCGCATCAATTGGGTGTGACCACCTGAGACCAGCAGGGCCACAAAGGCGAATTCAGGCGGATCGGCACTGAGAAAAGGCGACAGCAGATGCCCCTCCAGATGGTGCACGCCCACCACCGGCTTGCCCAGTGCCGCCGCCAGCGAGCAGGCCGCGCCAGCGCCCACCAGCAGCGCACCGGCCAGGCCAGGCCCGCGCGTGAAGGCCACCACATCCACATCTTTCAAGCTTCGCCCCGCATCGGCCAGCACCTGTTCGGTCAATGGCAACACGCGGCGGATATGGTCGCGGCTGGCCAGCTCAGGCACCACGCCGCCATAAGCCTGGTGCATGGCAATCTGGCTGTGAAGAGCGTGTGATAGCAAGCGAGGTACACCTGTGCCCGAGGCATCCACCAGCGCAACACCGGTTTCATCACAACTAGACTCAAATCCCAAAACAATCATCGTCCAAGTGTAAGGTTTGGCTTAAATCTTGCAGATGGCTTGAGATGACACCCTCTCAGACCCTGCGCCTGGTCATCATTGCTCCGGATCTGCTGGAGGGCATCAGCACGGACAGTCATGCCAGAGCCCAGGCCGAACGTTCCCGGCAGTTGCGCATCGGCCTGCTGGAAAACGGCTACAACGTCGTTGCAGTGCTGCCCGCTGACACCTTTCTGTACGAACGCCTGGCCCAGTTGCAACCCGACATGATCATCGTGGACGCCGAGAGTGAGGCGCGCGATTCGCTGGAACATGTCGTGATGGCCACACGCGACGCGCGTCGGCCGATTGTGCTGTTTACCAACGACAACGACACCAGCCATGTCAAAGACGCGGTGGCAGCCGGTGTGTCCGCTTACATCGTGGCCGGTTTGTCGCCAGAACGCATACGTCCCATCCTCGACGTGGCGATGGCGCGCTTCGAGCACGAGCAGGGCCTGCGGCGAGAGCTGGCCGACGTCAGGACCGAGCTACAGGACCGAAAAATCATCGACCGAGCCAAAGGCCTGCTGATGCAGCGCCAGAACCTCAGCGAAAAAGCGGCCTACGACAAGCTGCGCAAGTCCGCCATGGACAAAGGCTTGCGTCTGGGCGAGGTCGCCCAACGCATGCTGGATGCTGCGGACTTGCTGGGTTGAGACAGCACGCCGTCACGCCGAAATGGTGCAATGCACAAATGCAGTGCGGGCCCAGAAGGCCCATTCGTCCGCTCAGCTTCTCGCCTTGTCTGCTATACCTTTTATAGCTGCTTGTGCTCACCGATAAAGGGCTGCAGGCCTATTTGACTGCAAATTTCAAGTCAAATAGGGCAAAAACACAATTGGCACAGGTTTTGCTTGTAGGTACGGCAACAGGTAATACGCTTCAACGGCGAAGCGTATTTCCTCCAGGAACAAAGGCGTTCGCACCCTGCATTCACATTGATTGTGTTTGCCCGGGTCGAGCGCCTTTTTTGTTTTTGCTTTTGTTTTCACTTCTGGAGCCCGACCATGACCGAATTGCTCAAATCTTCGCTGACACGACGGACTGTTTTGCAGGCCGCAGCCGTAGGCGCCACAGGCATCAGCCCGGCGTTGCGCGCTGTTGTTTATGCCCAGGGCTCGGACGCGCCTGAAAAGAAAGAGGTGAAGATCGGTTTCATCCCGCTGACCGACTGCGCATCCGTGGTGATGGCCTCAGTGCTGGGCATTGACAAGAAATACGGCGTCAAGATCATTCCGACCAAGGAGGCCAGTTGGGCCGGCGTGCGTGACAAGCTGGTCAGCGGCGAACTCGACTTCGCCCATGTGTTGTATGGCCTGATCTACGGCGTGCATATGGGCACGGCCGGCCCCAAAAAGGACATGGCCGTGCTCATGAGCCTGAACAACAACGGACAGGCCATCACGCTGTCAAAGAAAATCGCCGACAAGGGTGCAGTGGACGCCGCTTCGCTGGCCAAGCTGATGGCAACAGAAAAGCGCGAATACACCTTCGCTCAAACCTTTCCCACCGGCACACACGCCATGTGGCTGTATTACTGGCTGGCCAGCGCCGGTATCAACCCTTTCCAGGACGCGCGCGCCATCGTGGTGCCACCACCGCAGATGGTGGCCAATATGCGGGTTGGAAACATGGACGGCTTTTGCGTGGGTGAGCCCTGGGGCCACCGCGCGATCATGGACGGCATCGGCATCACCGCCGTAACAACGCAGGACATCTGGAAAGACCATCCAGAAAAAGTGCTGGGTACCACCGCCGAGTTCGCCAAGAAAAACCCGAACACTGCGCGGGCCGTGACCGCCGCCATTCTGGAAGCCAGCAAATGGATTGACTCCGGCCTGCAAAACAAGATGAAGATGGCCGAAACCGTGGCAGACAAGAGCTACGTCAACACCAGCGTGGACGCGATCAACCAGCGCATCCTCGGCCGCTACCAGAACGGCCTGGGCAAGACCTGGGACGACCCCAACTACATGAAGTTCTACAACGACGGCGCGGTGAACTTCCCTTACCTGTCGGACGGCATGTGGTTCCTGACGCAGCACAAACGCTGGGGCCTGATCAAGGAACACCCGGACTACCTGGCCTTGGCAAAACAGATCAACCACATCGACATCTACAAAGACGCCGCCACCGCCAGCAAAACGCCAGTGCCCAAAGACGTGATGCGCAGCAGCAAGATGATCGACGGCGTGGTCTGGGACGGCAAAGATCCGAAGAAATACGCTGATGGTTTCAAGGTGAAAGCGTGAGCCGCGCGACGAGGGGCCCCAGCTCGCTGGGGATAGTCGCCCCGGAGCGTGCCTTCAGCCGCTGAAACAAACAACCCGATCAACCCATACGCTGCTGAGGCAGCGAGTCTGAAAAGGAACACACCATGGTCAGCGCTGTTTTTCACTCCCCCTTCGACGAGGCGCCCGCCGCCCTGTCGTCATCGACACCGGGCACCGCCAAGTCCGCTATCAATACCATAGCGTCAGGCGTAGACGCAACAGGGGCTAAAGCTGAAAATACCCTTGTTCCCACAGGCCAGGCCACCGCCGCAAAAGTGCCTTTCGACTGGCGCGACGTGTGGATGGCGGTGCTGCCACCATTGCTGGGGCTGGGTCTTCTTGTTGGCCTGTGGGAACTGGTGTCTGTGTCCACCGGCAAAAGTATTCCCTCACCGGCCGAGACATTTCGCCAGGCGCTGGACGTCTTCAGCGACCCCTTCTACAGCAAGGGTCCGAACGACCAGGGTGTGGGCTGGAACGTGCTCTCCTCGCTGCAGCGTGTGGCCATCGGCTTCGGCATGGCCGCCGCAGTCGGCATTCCTGCCGGATTCATGATCGGGCGCTTCACTTTCCTGAGCCGCATGTTCAATCCGCTGATCAGCCTGCTCAGGCCGGTGTCACCGCTGGCATGGTTGCCTATCGGGCTGCTGGTGTTCAAAGGCGCCAATCCGGCGGCCATCTGGACCATCTTCATCTGCTCGATCTGGCCCATGATCATCAACACCGCGGTCGGTGTGCAGCGCGTGCCGCAAGACTACATGAACGTGGCGCGCGTACTCAACCTCAGCGAGTGGAAGATTTTCACCAAAATCCTCTTTCCCGCCGTGCTTCCCTACATGCTCACCGGCGTGCGGCTGGCGGTGGGCACCGCCTGGCTGGTGATCGTGGCGGCCGAGATGCTGACCGGCGGCGTTGGCATCGGCTTCTGGGTCTGGGACGAGTGGAACAACCTCAACGTCAAGAACATCATCATCGCGATTTTTGTCATCGGCATCGTGGGCCTGGTGCTGGAGTTCGCACTGATCAAACTGGCCACTGCGTTCACGTTTGAGGAGGTGAAGACGTGAGCCGCGCGACGAGGGGCCCCAGCCCGCTGGGGATTGGCGCCCGAGCGAACGGCTTCGGCTGCCGACACCTTATGGCTTCAAGCCGTATTCAGCACAGGGGAGGCAGCAACGTGAGCCGCGCGACGAGGGGCCCCAGCCCGCTGGGGATCGGCGCCCGAGCGAACGGCTTCGGCTGCCGACACCTTATGGCCTCAAACCACTATCGACCTCCGGGAGGCAGCGACGTGAGCCACATGCACCAAGAAGGGAACACACTATGAGCGAATCTTTCACCACCAAATACATCGAGATCCAGGGCGTCGAACAGACCTTCAAAACAAAAAAAGGGCCCTTCTGCGCGCTGCAGAACATCAACCTGACGGTGGCCAAGGGCGAGTTCGTTACCCTGATCGGTCACTCGGGCTGCGGCAAGTCCACGCTGCTCAACCTGATCGCCGGCCTGACGACGCCGACGCAGGGCGCACTGCTATGCGCCAACCGTGAAATCGCCGGTCCCGGGCCCGAGCGCGCCGTGGTGTTTCAGAACCATTCGCTGCTGCCCTGGCTGACTTGCCATGAAAACGTCTACCTCGCGGTGGAGCGGGTGTTTGCGGCCACCGAAACCCGGGCCCAGTTGCGCCAACGCACCGATGCTGCGCTGGCCATGGTCGGTTTGACCCCTGCAGCACAGAAACGCCCCGGCGAAATTTCAGGTGGCATGAAGCAGCGGGTAGGCATCGCCAGGGCCCTGTGTATGGAGCCCAAAGTGCTGCTTCTCGACGAGCCTTTCGGCGCCCTCGACGCGTTGACCCGCGCCAAGCTGCAGGACGAACTGCTGCAGATCGTCGCCACCACGCAGAGCACCGTGGTCATGGTCACACACGACGTGGACGAAGCCGTGCTTTTGTCCGACCGGATTGTCATGATGACCAATGGGCCTTCCGCCACCATTGGCGAAGTCTTGCAGGTCGATCTGCCAAGGCCACGCTCGCGGGTTGCGCTGGCCGAGGACATCCACTATCTCGGCTACCGCAAAGCCGTGATCGATTTTCTCTACACCCGCCAAGGGCATGTGGAAAAACTGAGCGCCTGAATCCGCAGTAAACAGGGCGCCGGCTACATGTCGGTGAGTGCCACATCGAGTGAGGTGCGGCTCTGGCGGGAGCCTGCACGCCTGTTCAGAAAAAAACATCAACGGGAGGACTGCCATGTACGCTGCTTTGCCTGCTACCGACACCCTGGTGGCCGCATCATCCAGAACCACTGCGCAGCGCAGAGGTTCGGCCGGCAAGAGTCGTTTCACCTCTTTCGGCAAATACCGCGACATCATCATTGCGGTGGCCCTGTTCCTGCTGTTTGACCTGGGCGTGCTGGTCCTGAACTTCTACACCTCGTTCCAGATTGCAGAAGACGCGTTGGGCGTCAACCTCTCAGGCCGCCAACGCATGTTGTCGCAACGCACCGCGAAGTCCCTGTTGGCGGTGGACGCGGCGCGCAGCAAAGGCTTGCCAGTTGAAAAAGACCTCGACGAGCTCAAAGGCGCGGTCAAGCTTTTCGATGCCTCGCTCAAGGGTTTTCAAGGCGGTGCAACCCTGCCCGGTGGCGACGGCAAGCCGGTCTTCCTGAAAGCCGCCGAAGGCGACAAGGCGCTGGGCATCCTGCAGAAAGCGCAAGACATCTGGACGCCCTACCAGCAAAAGCTGCAGCCGGTATTGACCGACACCGCCTCTGATGCGCAGCTGCAGGACGCAGTGATCTACGCCAAAGCCAACAACCTGAAACTGCTGGCGCTGATGAACGAGCTAACCACCGCGCTGGAAGCCGTGGCATCTGACCGTGCCACCGCGCTGCGCCGGGTGCAGACCGTCGGCATTGTGCTGGCGCTGCTCAATTTCGCGTTTATCCTGTTCAAGTTCCTGCGTCGACTGAACACCTCGGATGCCGCCATCGAGGCCGCCACGGAGGAAAACCGCGAGATTCTCACCAGTGTGCGTGAAGGTCTGTTCCTGCTCACACCGGAACACCGGCTGGGCATGCAGCTGTCGCGCTCGGCCCATGCCCTGTTTGGAAAAACACTGGTTCCCGGACAAAATTTTTTTGAGGTGCTGGCTACACTGGTGTCTCAGAAAGCGCTGACCGATGCGCGCGACTATGTCGAGCTGCTGTTTTCACCCCATGTGAAAGAGCAACTGGTGCAGGGTATCAACCCGCTCGCGGAGGTGGAGCTCACCGTCAGAAACCGGCTGGGCCAGGACAGCAAGCGCTACCTCTCCTTCCACTTCAATCGTGTGCACGAGGACGGCGCCGTACGCCATCTGCTGGTCACCGTGCAGGACATCAGCCAGAAAGTCGAGCTGCAAGCGCGACTGGCAGGGGAACGCCACCGCTCGCAAAAAGAGCTGTCCATGATGCTCAAGGCTTTTGAGACCGACCCAGCCATGATGCGCGGCTTTGTCGCACGTGCCGAGGCCTCGCTGCTGGAAGTCAATGACCTGCTGCGCAGCACATCCTCGGCAGCCTCGGAAGCGCAGGTGCTCAAAGCCATAGACGGGGCCTACCGGCGCATCCACGCCGTCAAGGGCGACGCGGCCTCGCTGGGCCTGGAGATCCTGGCTTCCCAGGCGCACCAGTTCGAAAACGAGCTGCAAAAACTCAAGGACAGCGGTACCGCTACCGGCGACGCCTTGCTGGCACTGCCCTTGCCGCTGGAAGACCTGCTGTCCAAAGTCGCCGCGTTCAAGGCGATGAGCCGGAAAAGAGCTGTCGATCCGGCCTTGACCGATGCTGTGCCACAGGCGCTGAACGCCAGTTTGACCCAATTGGCCACCGAAGTGGGCATGGATTGCGGCAAACGCATCAACGCGGCTGTGCGCATGGGCAGCGCCATGGACCTGCCTGCTGAAAAGATGGATCTGGTCCGTGAAATCGCCATCCAGCTGGTTCGCAACGCGGTGGTACACGGTGTGGAGGCGGGACCAGTGCGGCTGGCTGCCGGCAAGACGCCTGAGGGCCAGGTGGCGGTCAACCTGACGCGGGACGACAGCGGCCAGTGGCAACTCAGCGTGCGTGATGACGGTGCCGGGCTGAATGCCACGGAGGTTCGCCGCCGGCTGCTGGAGCTGGGCTGGTACAACGCCGAACAGCTACAAAGCTTCAGCGACAAACAAATGGTTGCCCACATCTTCAAGCCCGGCTTTTCAACCGCAGCCGCTGCGTCGCCACACGCCGGTCGCGGTGTCGGCCTGGATCTGGTGCAGGCCAACGTGCAAAAGCTGGGCGCGCGACTGCTGCTGACCAGCAGGCCGGGGCAGCACACCGAGTTCAAGATCATTTTTTAAAAAGATATGGCCCCCACGCTCGCCCTTTCCCCCCACGGAGAACCTCATGCGCCTCATGATTGTTGACGACTCCAACATGATCCGCACGCGCATCTCGCGGGTGGTGCAAAACGGTGGCATCAAGGGCATCGTGCTGGCGGGCCTGGCCAGGAATGGCCGCGAAGCCATACGCCTGGCACGCGCAACCCGGCCAGAGGTGGTGACCATGGACCTGACCATGCCCGAGATGGACGGGATTGAATGCATCACGGAGCTGCTCAAAATCGATCCAAAAATCAACATCCTGGTGGTCAGCGCCCTGAGCGATAAATCAACCGCCATCCAGGCGCTCAAACTCGGGGCGCGCGGCTTTGTGGCCAAACCTTTCACCGACGAAGAGCTGCAGATCGCGCTGCTGGACGTGGCAGAAGTTCAACACTAGCGGGACCCCACTGTGGCCACACTCACCGACACCGATCTCAAGCTGTTTGTTGATTCGATCAGAAATTACCTGAAAGTCACGACCCGGCAGGAGCCCGTGATCACTTCTGCCTTTCTGGGCACCGGCGACATCGAGGGGTTTGAATTCAACGGCATCGTCACTTTTACCGGCAGCCACAACGGCCAGGTTGTCGTCTCCATGCCGGGCAAGCTGGTGCGCGAGATTCTGCTGCTGCAGCATGAAACCGACCTGGGTGACGGCAATCTACTCGACGCGGTGGGTGAAATTGCCAACACGCTGGCCGGCAACGCGCGCAAAGCGCTGGGGCCGGAGTTGCAGATTTCGGTCCCCATCAAACTCCAGGGCGCGCAGGGCATCAAGGCCAGGGTGCGCACCCGCCCTTATGTGATCACCCTGCGCTGGAGCCACTACGCCGCCATGGTGTGTGTGGACATGGAGCGCAAGCACTGAGAACGGCCCGGAAAATGCCCGCAATTTGTGCGGCGCACCAAAAGAATCACCAAAACCCGCCTGCATTGCGCCGTCAGGGTGCGTTTTCAGCGCCCCAAGGTGGCACGTTTCTCGCACTAATTCCGGGAATTCACATTTTTCCGAAAGCGCTTGCACCATGTCCGGGTTCCGTACCTTTCTAAAAGCCGGCCACGCGCCCACATTGGGCGCTGCGTTCTTCTACTTCGCGTTTTCCTGCTGCATCTGGGTCATGAACGGGGCCATGGCCCCCTTCATCTCGGAAACCTACAACCTGTCGCCGACGCAAAAAGGGGTGATGCTGTCGGTGCCTATATTTGCGGGGGCGCTGATGCGATTCCCGCTGGGCGTGCTGGCCCAGTACATAGGCCGAAAAAACGCCACGCTGGTCGAAATGGGCCTGATCATGGTGGCGCTGCTGTTCGGCTACTTTCTGGTTGATTCCTACAGCAGCCTGCTGGCCATGGGCGTGCTGCTAGGCATCGCCGGCGCCAGTTTTGGCGTGGCGCTGAGCCTGGGCTCCGGCTCCTTTCCGGCCCGCTACAAGGGACTGGCCATGGGTCTGGTCGGCGCGGGCAACGTGGGCACCGCGGTGTCGGTCCTGATTGCGCCAGCCTTGGCGCAGCGTTTCGGCTGGCAGAGCGTTTATGGCATTGCCGCAATTGCCATGCTGCTGCCGTTGATCGCCATGATTCTGTTCGCGAAGGAGCCCGACGACGTGGACAGCCACGCCACGCTGCGCGAGCATGTGGCCTGCCTGTTCGAAAAAGACGGCTGGGCCTTCAGCCTGATTTACGCCGTGACTTTTGGCGGTTTCATCGGCCTGGCGACCTTTCTCCCCTCCTACTACTACGACCAGTTTGGTGTGAGCAAGGTGGAGGCCGGGCAGTTGTCGATGCTGGCAGCTTTCATGGGCGCAGCGCTGCGGGTCTTTGGCGGCTGGATCTCGGACCGCTGGGGCGGCGTGAACACGCTGAGCGTGGTGCTGCTGACCATTGCCATCACACTGGTGCTGTGCGGGCTGGCCGGCGGTTCGCTGGTGGGCACGACACTGCTGGTAATGCTCTGTTTCGCCGCGCTGGGTGCTGGCAACGGTGCGCTGTTTCAGCTGGTGCCGCTGCGCTGGCCGCTGGCCACTGCAGTGGCGGGCTCCATGATCGGCGAGATAGGCGCCTTGGGCGGCGGCCTGGTGCCCAACGCGATGGGCCTGTCCAAACAATACGCCGGCACCTATATGTGGGGATTTTTCTTCTTTGCAGCCCTGTCCCTGGGCATGCTGGTGATGCTCAGGGTGATGCAAATCCGCTGGACCCGCACCTGGGCTGAAAAGGGTGGGAGGGCGCGCAGCGCCTAGTAGCGAAGCGATAAAGGCGTCTTGCGCTTTTGCCCCACTTTCTGCGAAGCAACAAAGCGGCCGCGACGGTCCATTTTTGGCCGTTCACCCCTATCTGGCAGGGGCAAGCAGCTATCAATTCAATAGCCAATTGCCAAAACTTTTCCGTGCCGTCGCCAGACCGGAATTTGACAGGGCGTTCGGGGATCAGGCACAAGCGCTGGTAAGCTCCAAGCTGCCGATTTATCTTTCACCGGAAAAAATGCAATGGCCCTGGTTGTAGCAATCGATGATGACGAGACGATCAGGGAGTTGATTGCCGCGGCCTTGCGCTTTGAGGGCTACGAAGTGATGGAGGCCGGCAACGGCGCCTCGGGGCTGGCCATGGTGCGTGATTACCGGCCCGACCTGGTGGTCAGTGATGTCAACATGCCCGAGATGGACGGCTTTGCCATGTTACAGGCGCTGCGCGCAGATCCGGCCATCCAGGCCACCCCCGTCATCCTGCTGACCTCGCTGCAGGAGCGCGAACACGTACGCAGTGGCATGACCATAGGCGCCGACGATTACCTGACCAAACCCATTGTTTTCGACGAATTGCGCGAAGCCGCTGCCGCCCAGCTGACCAAACAATTGATGCGGCAGTCGGCGCAGGCCAAAGCCACCGATACCGCGATTACGGCAGCCCTGGACACCCAGAAAAAACAGCTGGGCCGCCTTTATGAGGAAAAACTCCTGTCCGAGTTGGGCGACAAATGGCCAACGGCAGAATCGGCGGCAGAGGATTGCAAATTTGCCAATGCTGCGGTGCTGTTTGTGGACGTGGTCAATTTTTCGGCCTTCACCGAAAAGCTCAGCAGCACCGAGCTGAGCACAGTGGTGCGGCAGTTCTACAACAACGCCGGCGACACGGTTTATCTGTTTGGCGCCTACCACATGCAGTTTGTGGGCGAGGGCCTGCTGGCCGTGTTTGTGGACAGCACCGACACGGAAACCGTCAACTGCAGCCTGCGGGCGACCCGGGCCGCACTGGGTTTGATCGATGCCGCGCAGCGCGTACAGGGCTTTCTGGCGAGCCATTTCCCCGGGCGCACACTGCCGCGTTTCGAGGTCAGTGTCGGCCTCAACAGCGGCGCTGTCACGCTGGCCCGACTGGAAGACCCGCTGCGCGGCAAATCCCAGATCCTGCCGGTCGGCGACACCGTCAGCGCCGGTGTGCTGCTGCAAAAACAGGCGCACCAGGCCGGATGGAAAATTGCCGCCAGCGCCAGCCTGCTGCGTGAGGTGGCGGGCTCGGTCCAGACCGGTCGCCGCAAGCGCTTTTCCCTGCAAGGACGAAGCAGCGCGATGGACGCTGCGGAGCTGCTTGGCCTTTCGCTCTAAGCGCTACTGAATTAATAGCTGCTTGCGCCCGTCCGGAAAGGGCCAAAGCCCGAAAATTCGTTCCAGCGGGGACTGCGATCCGGCCCGGGACTCGCTGGACAGGCCCCCTATCTTGGCAGGAACAGCAGCCAGTAAACCAGCAGCCCGTTGAGCAGTATCGACAGCCCCAAGGCGATTTTCCACAGCGCCACGGGATCGCGCTGAATCATGGGACTGGCCGCAGGCGCGATCAACAGCCGCGAGGCACCGCGTTCGATGGCCAGCAGCAGTTCTTCCGCAGTTTCAAAACGTTGCCGCTTGTCGCGGGCCACGGCCTTGAGCACCACATGGTCGAGCCAGATCGGCACCTCCGGGTTGTGGCGGCTGGGCGGCCTCGGGTCGCGGTAATAACGCCCCGCCTGATAGGGCAGCACCTCGCCATAGGGCAGCTTGCCGGTGAGCAACTGGTACAGGGTGACGCCCAGCGCAAACAAATCGCTCTGCGCGTCGGCCATTTCTTCCGGGCCGTCCTTGCCAACGGCTGCTGCCCGGATGCTGAAACCCCATTGCTCGGGGTTGATATAGCTGGGCGTGCCGGCGTGCAGCTTGCGCATGGCCTCAGGCTCGCGCCCGGTCAGCGCCACGCCCAGGTCCAGCACACGCAACACGCCATCGTCGCCCTGGTGCAGATTGGCCGGCTTGATGTCACGATGGACCACATGCTGGCGATGCAGCAAACCCAGGGCCGTGGCCGCCTGGGTGGCCAGCGACAGCGCCTGCGGCAGGCCAAACCGGTGCTGGCGGTCCAGCATTTGCTGCAGGGTCTCGCCGGCATGCCAGTCGTACAGCAGATAAAACGCACCCGGCTCGCCGCCGCCGGGCAAGCGATCATGAATCTGCACCAGATGGCCGGCGACCCGGGACGAGCGCATGCGCCTGCCCAGCCAGGCTTCGTGCGCCAGCATCGCACGCTCCTGCGGGTCATGCGCGCGCGCGGGGTGCAGGGTTTTCAGGGCATACAGCTTGCCGCCCGCCGGCCGGGCTTGCGGGTCTGAGCCTGCAGAGGGCGGATTCCACCTGACTTGATAAAGCACATTGATGCCGTTGTCGGCCACCGGCGCGGTCACGGTCAAGCCGTCCAGACTGTCACCGACCCTGAGCTTGCCGGGCACCGGCAAGGCCAGCGCGCGCCGGTTTTCATCGTCCAGGGTGGCGTCCAGCAAACCAAGCACACGCACAACAAGAGCCGTGGCGTTGTCCGCGGAGCCCGCTGCAATCGCGGCGTCCACCATCTGGCGGCTGATGCGCTGCGCCTGGCCCTCCGGGTTCGGCTGCGCGTCCGCGCCGGCCAGGGCCTGGAGCTTTTTGTCCGACATCACGTTGTGCACCCCGTCAGAGAGCAGCACAAACACATCGCCAACCTGCAGATCCCCTTGCGTGTAGTCCATCACCAGACGATCTTCCGCGCCGACGCAGCGCAGCAACTGGTGCCGCAGATCGGGGTGGTCCATCACGTGGTCGGTGGTGAGTTGCGTCATGAGCCCCTCACGCAGCAGGTAGGCGCGGGTGTCACCCACATGCGCCAGCGCATAGGACTGGCCACGCAGCACCAGGGCCGTCAACGTGGTCAGGCCAAGCGCCGGATGGCGGCGCCGGTTCAGCCCTGCCAGCCAGGCGTTCTGCGCGCCAATGATGCGGTCCAGCGCCACCGTGGTGTCCCAGGTTTCGGGCGTGCCGTAGTAGTCGCGCACCAGGCTGGTCACGGTGGTTTGTGCGGCCTCCTTGCCCATGCCCCCGGTGCTGACGCCGTCGGCGATGGCCACGATGGAGCCCATGGCCTCCTGCCCTGCCTCGGGCAGCATGGCGGCACAAAAATCCTCGTTGACCTCCTTGCGGCCAGCGAGTGTTGCGAATCCAATGTCGATGTCAAAGGCCATGCACCAAAGCAAGCAATTCTTGCGCCCGGAAATGGTGCATCGCAGCAATCGCCCTCAGCCGACCAGCATCTGCATGCTGCGACCGTAGTGCACGGACAGCTTGTCGAACACATCAAGCAGATCTTCACTGGCGGTGGCCACTCGCTCAAGGTCAGCCGCCCCAGGCGCAGTGCCAGCCAGCATCTGCGCCCAGCTCACGGCAGCAGTGTCGAGCAGCGCGCGAATTTCCTTGCTGCTCAGCGGGATGGTGTTGAGGTAGCCCAGCGCCTCGTCAAAGGCGATGCGGGTTTGCGCCAGGCCCTGCGCATCTGGCGCCATGCCGGCTCGCGCGCCCAGCATGCCGACCAGCGCGTACTTCGCAAAACGCTGGCTCAGCATGCGCTGGCGCCCGGCCAGGTTGAGCACCTGCAGCGGCGGCATGGCGCCTGCGCTTTCCAGGCTGCCGGTCAGGCTTTCAGCTTGCTGGAGCAACTGCCCCGCCAGCGCGTCCAGCTGCGACATGGGGCCGGCCGCGGTGGCACCCTGCAGCATCGGTTTGAGTTGTGACCAGGTGCGCTGAATCTGCGCCAGCAGGTCGCCAAAGGTAGGCTGGGAGAGGTTTTTTCCCAGCGCGGCAAGGTTGGCATCAATGCGCATGACCGAGTCTTTCAGCCACACTGGCACCTGCGCGGGTAGCGTGCCGCCCAGTTGCAGCAAGGCCAGTTTGACCAGGCGCTGGGACAACATGCGCAACTGGCCGGAGCGGTTCACATCTTCGGCAAAACGCGCCGAATGAATGATGTGCTCCGACACCTGGCCCAGCCGCTGGTTGCTGTGCATCGAGGCCGTGCGCAGCATCTTGAAGGCATCATCGTCGGACACCTCTCTGGCCCGCATCAAAATTCCCTTGGCACGGTCCACCACCTTGCGTTCTTCAAGACGGCTGGCGACATCCCGCATTTCCTCGCGCAGTCCCTGTTCGCGTGAGAAACGCGCCTGCGCCAAATGAATGAGTGGCCTCAGGCGCTGCCGGGCGTAACCATTGACCACATAGGCATGCACACCTGCCTGCACGGCGCGTGCAATCCTGCCGGCATCCGCGTCGGTGCTGAAAACAATCAGCGGGCGCGGCGAGGTCTCGCCAACAAGCCCAAGCGCCTTGAAAATCTCCTCGCCGGGAACCGGGTCATCGCAGATCACCACGTCGGGGCTTTGGCGCAGCACCTCCTGCACCAGTTTGCTGCATCCTTGCAAGGTACCCAGGACCTCGATGCCCACCGCTTCGAGATCGGCCGCAAGTGCATGCGGGCTGCTGGGGCCATTCAAAATTACCAGTGCGGAGGTCATAAAAATCAGGTTTTAAGAGGGAAAGCTGTCTGCAGGGAACGCAAGTCGCACGCCATGCGGCTGGCCGGGACGATAGCACCCGCGACCCGAACCATGATATGGCACAACTTTTGCGTAGTCATGCATGGGCGTAACGGAGCGCCCAACCTTAGCGAAAGCACTGCGGGTTCTGCGCATAACGACGTGCGTAATGGTGTGCCTCATATCGGTCAGACGACCGGCCCCTGTTCAACAGGAGAGAGCATCATGATTTCTACCTCAATTTTTCAAAGCCTATCGGGACTGCGGGCCCTGACCGGCGGCGCTGCCCCGGCGCGCAGCCGTGGCATGGCGCTTGCGATGACTCCCCTGAACCAATCTGGAGTGACCCGATGAAAAAATCAAAACTGGTGATGGTCGGCAACGGCATGGCCGGCGTTCGTACCATCGAGGAGCTGCTCAAGGTCGCGCCCGATCTCTACGACATCACCGTTTTCGGCGCAGAGCCCCATCCCAACTACAACCGCATTCTGCTCAGCCCGGTGCTGGCGGGCGAACAGACCCTCGACGAGATCGTGCTCAACAGCTGGGATTGGTACAAGGACAACCACATCACGCTGCACGCCGGCAAGAAGGTCGTTGAAGTGGACCGCATCAGACGCATCGTACGGGCCGACGATGGCACTGAAGAGGAATACGACCGCCTGCTGATGTGCACAGGCTCCAACCCTTTCATCCTGCCGATTCCCGGCAAGGACCTGCAAGGCGTGATCGCCTACCGCGACATTGCCGACACCAACGCGATGATTGACGCCTCGGTACGGTACAAAAATGCCGTGGTCATAGGCGGCGGTCTGCTGGGCCTGGAAGCTGCCAACGGCCTGATGCTGCGCGGCATGGATGTGAGCGTGGTGCACGTCATGCCCACGCTGATGGAGCGCCAGCTCGACAGCGTGGCCGGCAAGCTGCTGCAGAAGTCGCTGGAAGACCGGGGCCTGAAATTCCTGATGGGCGCGCAGACCCAGGAGCTGGTGGCCGGCCCGGACGGCCGGGTCAGCGCCATCAAATTCAAGGACGGCACCGAGCTGCCGACCGACCTGGTCGTGATGGCCGTGGGCATACGCCCGAATACCGAGCTGGCCGAAAAAATGCGCCTGCATTGCAACAAGGGCATCGTCGTCAACGACACCATGCAGACCGTCACCGACGCCCGTATCTACTCGGTCGGCGAATGCGCGGCACACCGCGGAATTGCCTACGGCCTGGTGGCACCGCTGTTCGAGCAGGCCAAGGTGGCAGCGAATCACCTCGCGCAGTTCGGCATTGGGCGCTACACGGGCTCGCTGACCTCTACCAAGCTCAAGGTCACCGGCATCGACCTTTTCAGCGCCGGTGAATTCATGGGTGGCGAGGGTACGGAAGAAATTGTCATGAGCGACCCGTTCGGCGGCGTCTATAAAAAACTGGTGCTCAAAGACGACAAGCTGATCGGCGCCTGCCTGTACGGCGATACGGTGGACGGCAGCTATTACTTCAAACTGCTGCGCGATGGCCGCAGCGTGGCGGGCATCCGCGACAAACTGATGTTCGGCGAATCGAATCTAGGCGACGCCGGCCATGAAGGTCAGAACAAGGCAGCCACGATGGCTGACGACGCCGAAGTATGCGGCTGCAACGGCGTGTGCAAGGGCACCATCGTCAAGGCGATTCGCGAAAAAGGTCTGTTCACGCTCGATGAGGTGCGCAAACACACCAAGGCCAGCGGCGGCTGCGGCTCATGCACCGGGCTGGTCGAGCAGATCCTGATGTTCACCGCCGGCGGCGACTACTCGGCCACCCCCAAACTCAAGGCCATGTGCAGCTGCACCGACCATGGGCACCAGGCGGTGCGTGATGCCATCCGCAGCAATAAATTGATGACGATTACGGATACCTTCAAATTCATGGACTGGAAGACGCCCAATGGCTGCGCCAGCTGCCGCCCGGCCGTCAACTACTACCTGATCAGCACCTGGCCCAAGGAGGCCAAGGACGACCCGCAAAGCCGCTACATCAATGAACGCAGCCACGCCAACATCCAGAAAGACGGCACCTACAGCGTGATACCGCGCATGTGGGGCGGCGAAACCACAGCCAGCGAGCTGCGCCGCATCGCCGATGCGGTGGATAAATACAAGATCCCGACGGTCAAGGTCACCGGTGGCCAACGGATCGATTTGCTCGGCGTGAAAAAGGAAGACCTGGTCAATGTCTGGAAAGACATCGGCATGCCTTCGGGCCACGCCTACGCCAAGGCGCTGCGTACGGTAAAAACCTGTGTCGGCAGCGAATGGTGCCGTATGGGCACCCAGGACAGCACCCAGATGGGCAAGGACCTGGAGCGCGCGATGTGGCGCATGTACGCGCCGCACAAGGTCAAGTTCGCGGTGTCGGGTTGCCCGCGCAACTGCGCCGAATCGGGCATCAAGGACGTGGGCATCATTGGTGTCGATTCCGGCTGGGAGATGTATATCGCTGGCAACGGTGGCATCAAGACCGAAGTCGCGCACTTCTTCACCAAACTCAAGACCGCCGCCGAAGTCCTCGAGTACACCGGCGCATTTTGCGAGCTGTACCGCCAGGAAGGCTGGTACCTGGAGCGCACAGTGCACTACGTGAACCGCGTCGGCCTCGACTATGTGAAGAAAAAAATACTTGAAGACCACGAAGGCCGCAAGGCCTTGTGGGAGCGGCTGCAGTTTGCGCTCGATGGTGAGCCCGACCCGTGGTTTGAACTGAAGGAAGCGGCGGTCGATACCCGGCAGTTCACAAAACTGGAAAGCGCGGGGCAGGCAGCATGAAAACCAATGAATGGACGGTAATTTGCCGGGTGGAAGACATCCCGGTGCTCGGCTCGCGCCGCGTGGCCAGGGCGCAAGGTGTGGACGTGGCCGTTTTCCGCAACGCCGAAGACCAGGTGTTCGCGTTGCTGGACCGCTGCCCGCACAAGGGCGGTCCGCTGTCGCAGGGCATCGTGTTCGGCACCAGCGTGGCCTGCCCGCTGCACAACTGGACCATAGGCCTGGCCGACGGCTGTGCCCAGGGCGCCGATGAAGGTTGCACACCAAAGTTTGCCTGCAAGGTCGATGACGGGCAGGTCATGCTTGACCCGGCCGAGCTGGCCACGCTCGCCCTGGACCTGGCGGCGCCGCGCGCAGGTCCCTGTGCCTCGACCGGCGCGTTGGGTGACCAGACTTTCGACGTGCAGGCTCCGCACACTGCGTGATGACTCGCGAAACCAAATCTACCTGCCCGTACTGTGGGGTAGGCTGTGGCGTGGTTATTGAGTCCGAGGCCGACCAGATCACCGGCGTGCGCGGCGATCCGGACCATCCGGCCAATTTCGGACGGCTGTGCACCAAGGGCTCGACCTTGCACCTGACCGCGTCCCATGCCGTCACGCGCCAGACCCGGCTGCTGCACCCGATGCAGCGCACGCAGCGCGGCGGTTTACCGCTACGCACAAGCTGGGACAGTGCGCTGGACTTTGCCAGTGAGAAGTTTGCGCAGATCATCCGCGACCACGGACCGGTCGCCGTCGGTTTCTACATTTCTGGCCAGCTGCTGACCGAGGACTATTACGTCTTCAACAAACTGGCCAAGGGCCTGATAGGCACCAACAACGTCGACACCAACTCGCGCCTGTGCATGAGCAGCGCGGTGGCGGGCTACAAACAAACGCTGGGCGCCGATGCACCACCCAGTTGCTACGACGACGTGAACCACGCGCAATGCATCTTCATCGTTGGCAGCAACACGGCCTACGCGCACCCGATTCTTTTCCGGCGCATCGAGGATGCCAAGGCCGCCAACCCGGCGATGAAGATCATCTTCTGCGACCCGCGCCGTACCGACACGGCCGGCATTGCGGATCTGTATCTGCCGATTCAGCCGGGTACCGATGTATCGCTGTTCAACGGCATGCTGCACATCATGCTGTGGGAAGGCTGGACCCAGCCGGCCTGGATCGCTGAACACACCAACGGCTTTGATGCGCTGAAAACCACGGTGCGCGACTACACGCCCGACTTGGTCGCGGACACCTGCGGTATCAGAAAGGAAGACCTGTTCACGGCCGCCAGACTGTTTGCCACTTCCGCCGCGACGCTGAGCCTGTATTGCCAGGGCCTGAACCAGTCCAGCAGTGGCACCGCAAAAAATGCGGCGCTCATCAATCTGCACCTGGCCACCGCACAGATCGGCAAGCCCGGCGCCGGGCCTTTCTCGCTGACCGGCCAGCCCAATGCCATGGGCGGTCGCGAAGTGGGTGGTCTGGCGAATCTGCTGAGCGCGCACCGCGACATGGCCAACCCCCAACACCGTGCCGAAGTGGCTGCGCTGTGGGGCATCCCCTCCGTTCCGGAAAAACCCGGAAAAACCGCCGTCGAAATGTTTCAGGCCGCAGCCGATGGAGAGATCAAGGCGCTGTGGATCGCCTGCACCAATCCGGCCCAGTCCATGCCCGACCAGGCCACCGTGCGGCGGGCCCTGCAGCGCGCCGAACTGGTGGTGGTGCAGGAAGCCTTTGCCACGCCCTCCACCTGCGACTACGCCGACCTGCTGCTGCCGGCCACCACCTGGGGCGAAAAAACCGGCACCGTGACCAACAGCGAGCGTCGTATCAGCCGCGTCCGGCCCGCCGTGGCCGCACCGGGTGAAACACGTCACGACTGGTCGATTGCGGTGGCGTTTGCGCAGCGGCTTGAAAAACTTTTGCCGGTGCAAAAAATCAGCACGCTGTTTCCGTGGCCAGTCGCCGACGAAATCGTCGCTGTGGAAAGCATCTGGAACGAACACCGTGAATCGACACGCGGGCGCGACCTCGACATCACCGGCATGAGTTACGCCATGCTCGAAGCCGCGCCGCAGCAGTGGCCGCTCAAGGAAGGTGAAGCCAGCGGCAAGGTCCGGCTCTACGAAGACGGCATCTTCCCGACCGAAGACGGCAAGGCGCGCTTCGTCAACACCGTCTACAAACCGGTGGCCGAACCACGCGAATCGCGTTTCCCCTTCTCGCTGACCACCGGCCGCCTGCGCGACCAGTGGCACGGCATGAGCCGCACCGGTACGCTGGGTCGGCTGTTTGGCCATGTGGCAGAACCGTCGATCCAGATGAACGCGCAGGACATGGCGCGACGCCTGCTGAAAGACGGCGACCTGGTGCACGTGACCTCCAAGCGCGGCTCCATCGTGGTACCACTGCAGGCTTCACCGGAAGTGGCAGTGAGCCAGGCCTTCATGGCCATGCACTGGGGCGAAGAGTATCTGAGCGGCCTCTCTGCCAGCGGCGAGCGGCTGGCCGGCGTCAACGCGCTGACCACCTCGGCCTATTGCCCGAGTTCGAAGCAACCCGAACTCAAACACGCTGCCGTCAAAATCCTCAAGGCTGAACTGCCCTGGTCGCTGCTGGCCATGGCCTGGCTGCCTGAGGGTCAGGCCCTTGCCGCGCGGGAACAACTCAAGCCGCTGATGGCCGCCTTTGCCTTCAGCAGTTGTGTGCCTTTTGCCAACGAGGTGCCGCTCGGTGAGGCCGGGCGCCAACGCACCGGCGTGCTGTTTCGTGCTGCGGCTTTTGAAGCTGCGCCAGCCGCCATGCTGAAAAACATCGAGGCCATCCTCGGGCTTGACGGTGCCGATGTGCTGCGTTATGCCGACGCCAAAAAAGGCCAGCACCGCGCGGCGCGGCTGGTGCGCAAAGGCGAGCAGGCTGAACTGGCCGGCTTTGTGCTCGCTGGCGATGTCAGCGCGCAGGCCTGGATCAAGGCCTTGCTGCAGGACGAACTGCCCGCACAGGCCTATGGCCGCCTGCTGTTGCTGCCCGGTGCCAAAGCCCCCGGTGCAATGATGCCGCGCGGCAAACCGGTGTGCAGTTGTTTCAGCGTCAGTGACGAACAGATCGCGGCCGGCCTGCGCGCGATCGTGAACGAGCCCGGCGGCGCGGGCCTGCTCGCCAGCGATGACGAGCGCCTGCTTGCCCTGCAGGACAAACTCAAATGCGGCACCAATTGCGGCTCATGTGTCCCCGAGATCAAACGCCTCATCCGCAGTGCCGCCCTGGCCCTCCCGCCAGGCGGCGGCAATCCGGGCGGGCGCAATGTGATTCCCATCAAGGTGCTCGCCTGACACATCGCGCTTAAGCTCATAACGAAAAGTTATCTGCCTTCGCCGACAATCACGCATGTCCATCGCCCAGTACATCAAGGTCATAGGCCGCGGCAAAGACGGCGCCCGGCCACTTACGCGCGAGCAGGCCGCCGACCTGTTCGGCCAGGTGCTCGATGGCAGCGTGACCGACCTGGAGATTGGCGGCTTTTGCCTGGCCATGCGTATCAAGGGCGAAACTCCCGAAGAGATGGCGGGTTTTCTGGACGCCACTTATCAGCGCATGCAGCGCTTTCCGGCCAGTGACAGGCCCACCGTGGTGCTGCCCAGCTACAACGGCGCGCGCAAGCTGCCAGTGCTGACGCCACTGCTGGCACTGCTGCTCGCGCGTGAGGGTTTGCCGGTACTGGTGCATGGCACAGCCACCGAGTCCAGCCGGATTTTTACATCGAATGTGCTTGCAGCCCTTGATATACATGCGCAAACAGCTATTAAATCAATAGCGAATGGCGAAGTGGTGTTTGCCCCCACAGAACTGCTGTGCCCCGGCCTCAAGCGCCTGCTGGACGTGCGGCGCGCGGTTGGCCTGCGCAACCCGGCACACAGCCTGGTCAAGATCATGAACCCCTGCCTGGGCCAGGCGCTGGTGGTCAGCAGCTACACGCACCCGGAATACGCGATCTCCATGGGCCAGACCTTTGAACTGATCGCAGCCAACGCCCTGCTGCTGCGCGGCACCGAAGGCGAGGTGGTGGCCGATGCACGCCGCACGCCGCAGATGGAAGCTTTCATCGGCGGCCAGCGCACGCTGTTGCAGGAATTCCAGCCCGGCACGCTGGCCAGTGTGCCGGACCTGCCCACCGCCATCGACAGCGACAGCACCGCCGCCTATATCCGCGCGGTGATGTCGGGCTCGCACGCCGTACCTGCATCGATCGCCCGGCAGGTGGAACATATCTTGCAATTGACATCCCAACTATGACAAGCAGCAAGCACTCTTCTTCACGCGGCCATTGCACCCTGGTCGGCGCAGGCCCAGGCGACCCGGAGCTGCTCACGCTCAAGGCGCTCAAGGCCATACAGACCGCCACCGTGTTGCTGGTGGACGACCTGGTCAGCGACGAAATTGTTGCCTTTGCAAAACCCGGCGCGCGCATTGTCCACGTCGGTAAACGCGGCGGCTGCAAATCCACACCGCAGGAGTTCATCGAAAAACTCATGATCATGGCCGTGCGCGAAGGCGAAAATGTGGTGCGCCTCAAGGGCGGTGACCCCTTCATATTCGGGCGCGGCGGCGAGGAGGTCGAGCACCTGCAGGCCGCCGGCATTGAAGTGACCGTCGTCAACGGTATCACTGCGGGCCTGGCGGCCGTCACCTCGCTGGGCGTGCCGCTGACACATCGCCAGCATGCCCACGGCGTGGTGTTTGTCACCGGCCACGCCAAACCAGGCGACGAAGGCACCGACTGGCGCATGCTGGCCGAAACCGCTTTCAAAGCCAAACTGACGCTGGTGATCTACATGGGTGTCAGTGGCGCCGGCCGCATCCAGAACGAATTGCTGACCGGCCTGCCCGCGACCACACCAGTGGCTGTGATCCAGAACGCCACGCTGGCGAACCAGCGCCACATCGCCACCACACTGGGCGAGCTGGCCCAGGCGATCAGCGATTCCGTCCTGGCCAGCCCGTCGGTCATCGTGGTGGGCGATGTGGTCAGCGGCATCGCGGCAGCCACAGAGCACCCGGCGCAATTCAAGACCGCCTGATCGCCCAGACGCGGGCGCCAAGGCTACACTCCCGAGGTAAAACAACGGCCACGGGAGCATGAGCCATGCTTGAGAAGCTCAATGAACTGACAGAAAGCCACGGCGCCCTGCGCCGGGGCCGCGGCCTGATCAGCGGCGTGATTGCCCTGAGCCTGGGCATCCTGTGTTTTCTCGGCGTGCTGGCCTTTCACTTCCCTGAGTACCTGACAACTCCCCAATTGCGCCAGAGCTACAACGTGGACATCATTCGCATGCTCATGTTCTCGGCACTGGTGATCGCCGGCGGCATGTCCCTGGTCAATATCATCTTCAACCGCTCGCGTTGGTTGTCTGGCGCCGCCTTTCTGCTGGTAGCGGGTGCCGCGCTGCTGGGCGGGCACAAGGTGCCGGTCACCGACTTTGCCAACAACACGCCCTACATAGGCCTGGACTGGTTCATCCTGGACCTGCTGGGCTCCTCGCTGATCTTCATCTTCATTGAAAAGCTGTTTGCACTGCGCAAGGAGCAAGCAGTCTTCCGCGCGGAATGGCAGACCGACTTTCACCACTTCATCGTCAACCACATGATTGTGGGCTTCATGCTGCTGGCCACCAATCTACTGGTCCATCGCATCTTTGGCTGGGCGGCCCACGACGGCATTCGCGGCTGGGTGCAAAACCTGCCTTTTTGGGCGGCGGTGTTACTCATCGTGCTGGTTGCCGACCTGGCGCAGTACTGGACACACCGCGCCTACCACCAGGTACCGATGTTGTGGCGCCTGCACGCGGTACACCACAGTGTCAAAAGCATGGACTGGCTGGCCGGCTCCCGCCAGCACATCGTCGAAGTACTGATCACCCGCACGCTGGTTCTGGCGCCCATTTACGTGCTGGGGTTCTCCAAGGAAGTGATTGACGCCTACATCGTCATCGTCGGCTTCCAGGCGGTGTTCAACCATGCCAACGTCAGCGTGCACCTGGGCCCCCTGCGTTACGTCATCGTCACGCCCAACTTTCACCACTGGCACCACAGCCAGGACCAGGACGCGCTGGACCGTAATTACGCCGCACACTTCGCGTTTCTTGACCACCTGTTCGGCACGGCCGTCAAAAGCAGCAAGTTATGGCCCGAACATTACGGGGTACTCGGCGACTACGTGCCGAACGGGTTTGTCAGGCAGTTCAAGTTTCCTTTTACCTGGAAAGGGTGAGCTTGCTACAGCCCAAACTTGCTCCAATTTTGATAGCTGTTCACGGACGCCAGTCATGGGTCAGAGGCCGATTTGACTGAAAAATACGACGTAGTAGTCATAGGCGCAGGTGCTGCCGGCCTGTTTTGTGCGGGCCTGGCTGGCCAGCGCGGACTCAAGGTGCTGCTGCTGGACCACAGCGAAAAAGTGGCCGAAAAAATCCGCATCTCGGGCGGTGGCCGCTGCAACTTCACCAACCGTGACACCACGCCGGCCAACTTCGTCGGCGAGAACCCGCATTTCTGCCGCTCGGCCCTGTCGCGCTACACGCCGCAGGACTTCATCACCCTGCTGCAGCGTTACCAGATCCCTTTCCACGAAAAACACAAAGGCCAGCTGTTTTGCGACCGCTCGGCGGAGGACGTGATCAACATGCTGCTGGCCGAATGTGATGCTGGCGGTGTCACACGCTGGCAGCCCTGCCGGGTTTCAAGCATCAAACAGGCATCCAGCCCAGACAAGACAAGCGCAAGCAGCTATCAAATCGAGAGCGACCGGGGGTTGATCGAAGTGCCGCAAGTGGTCATTGCCACCGGCGGGCTGTCGATTCCCAAGATCGGAGCGACCGATTTTGGCTACCGCATCGCCAAGCAGTTCGGCCTTCGACTGGTCGAGCCGCGTGCCGCGCTGGTGCCGCTGACCTTCGACGGCGAGGCCTGGGCGCCCTACGCCCAGCTTTCCGGTCTGGCGCTGCCGGTGCTGATCGAAACCGGTACGCCGGACGCCACGCCCAAGCAGCGCAAAAAAGCCGTGGTCTTCGCCGAAGACCTGCTGTTCACGCACCGCGGCCTGAGCGGGCCTGCGGTGCTGCAGATATCGAGCTTCTGGCGCGAAGGCCAGCCGGTACGCATCAATCTCGCACCCGGCGTGGACCTGCCCACCCTGCTGCTGCGCGCCAAGGCCAGCTCGAAAAAACTGATCGCCAACGAGCTGGCTACGCTGGTGCCCAGCCGCCTGGCCGACGCCTGGGCAAGCCGCGACCCCGCCTGGCAAAAACCCGTCAGCGAGGCCACCGACAAGGCCCTGACCGCACTGGCCGAGCGCCTGCAGGACTGGCAGCTGATACCAACGGGCACCGAGGGCTACAAAAAGGCCGAAGTCACGCTGGGTGGCGTCGATACCCGCGATTTGTCGTCCCAGACCATGGAATCCAGGCAGCAAGGCCTGTATTTCATCGGAGAAGTCGTCGACGTGACCGGCTGGCTCGGCGGCTACAACTTCCAGTGGGCCTGGGCCAGTGCCCATGCCTGCGCCGAAGCCTTGGCGCTAAAACACAACAACACATCCCCCCACCCCTCCCCGCGTTGACCAGCAGGGGCCGCGGATCCGGCTCTGCCGGCCGGCAGGCTGGCGGCTGCGGCTCCGAGCCCGCTTGAGCGGGCATGGACAGACGCCAGATGCGCTGCCTCTGGCAGCGCGGCGCCCTGCAAGGGCAGCGCCCCCTTGGGGGGCAGAGAGCTACACGAAGTGAGCGAACGTGGGGGCCAACCAGCCACGGCCGCGAAACCGGCTCTGCCGGGCCGCAGGCGCTGCGGCTCCCTCTGGGGGCAGGGAGTTACACGCCGTGAACGACCGTGGGGGTGCTATAATCTCAGGCTTTGCTGGCAAACCCGCGTCTGGCCTGATTCTGATCAGATCACTAAGGACGCAAAATTTTTGGATCACTTCATCAATGACGACCATTCGTGTAAAAGATAACGAGCCCTTCGACGTGGCTCTGCGCCGTTTCAAGCGCACCATCGAAAAACTCGGCCTGCTGACCGACCTGCGCGCCCGCGAGTTTTACGAAAAGCCAACTGCCGAGCGCAAGCGCAAGAAGGCTGCCGCCGTCAAGCGCAACTACAAGCGTATCCGCTCGATGCAACTGCCCAAGAAGCTGTACTAAATCAGTACGCGCCTTCTGGCAAAAAAGCCCGCACGAGGACGCTCTGCGGGCTTTTTGCCTTTTTACCCCCTACCGACTGATGGAGAACACCATGTCCCTCAAAGACCAGATCACCGAAGACATGAAAACCGCCATGCGCGCCAAGGACAGCGAGCGCTTGGGCACCATCCGCCTGCTGCTGGCGGCCCTCAAGCAAAGAGAAGTCGATGAGCGCGTGGTGCTTGACGACGCGGCCGTGGTCGCCATCGTTGACAAGCTGATCAAGCAGCGCAAGGACTCCATCGAAGCCTTCGAGAAGGCCGAACGCAAAGACCTGGCCGACAAGGAGGCCGCAGAGCTGCTGGTGCTGCAGGCCTATCTGCCGGCCCGCCTGAGCGCTGATGAAGTCGCCGCCGAGGTCAAGGCCATCGTCACCGAACTCGGTGCCTCGGGGCCCGGCGACATGGGCAAGGTCATGGGTGCGGTGAAAGCCAGGCTCGCCGGCAAGGCGGACATGGGTCAGGTGTCGGCGGCGGTCAAAGCAGCGCTGGCGGCTTAGCCCAGCCGTCGGGAGAGTAGGGCCGCGTGATTCTTCGGTCGCGGGCTTCGAGCCCGCTCCCTCGCTCTTAGCTTCGCTGGTCGATCCCCGCAAGCGGGGCCCCTCGCCCCGCGCTGCGCTAAGAGCCAGCCACTTTCATCCGGTTGATGAGAATCGAACCCACACTTTTGGCGCCATAGTTGTACACATCGGCGCCCACCGCCTGGATGCCCATCAGCATGTCCTTGAGGTTGCCGGCAATCGTGATCTCCTCCACCGGAAACGCGATGCGGCCCTTTTCAACCCAGAATCCTGACGCGCCGCGCGAGTAATCGCCGGTCACGTAGTTGACGCCCTGCCCCATCAGTTCGGTCACAAAAAGGCCGGTACCCAGTTTTTTGAGCATGGCGTCGAGGTCGTCACCCACCTTCGTCTGGCGGCTGCTCATCACCAGGTTGTGCGAGCCGCCGGCGTTGCCGGTGGTGCGCATGCCGAGCTTGCGCGCCGAGTAGGTGCTCAAAAAGTAGCCACGCACAATGCCGGCGTCCACCACCGTGCGCGCGCGGGTCTTGACGCCTTCTTCATCAAACGGTGAGCTGCCCTTGCCTTTTTTCACGAAGGGGTCTTCCGTGATGTCAATGTGCGCCGGAAAGGCCGGCTTCCCCAGACTGTTCAGCAAAAAAGTGCTTTTGCGGTACAAAGCACCGCCGCTGATGGCCTGCACAAAACCACCCAGCAGGCCGGCGGCCAGCGGCGACTCGAATAACACCGGGCACTGCGTAGTCTTGATCTTGCGGCTGTTCAGGCGTGCCAGTGCGCGTTCGGCGGCGTAGCGACCGACGGCCTCAGGGCTGGCCAACTCGCTGGCGTCACGCATGGAGCTGTACCACGCGTCGCGCTGCATCTGGCTGCCCTTGCCGGCGATAGGCGCGACTGAAATGCTGTGCCGCGAGCTTGCATAACCACCGCGAAAACCACGCGTGTGGGCGCTGAAAAAGTGGCTCTGCTGGGCCGACACACCCGCGCCTTCGCTGTTGGTGATGCGTTTGCTGGTACCCAGCGCTGCCGCCTCGCATTGCAGTGCCAGCTGCGCCGCGCCTTCCGAATCTATAGCCCAGGGGTGAAACAGGTCGAGCTCGGGGTGCACACGCGCGATGTCGCGGTCCGCCGGAAGGCCAGAGGTTTTGTCTTCCGCAGTGAATCGGGCAATGTCGTAGGCCGCCTTGACGGTTTGTTCAATGGCGGCCTTGGAAAAGTCGCTGGTGGCCGCATTGCCGCGTTTCTGGCCGACGTACACGGTGATGCCCAAAGACTTGTCACGGTTGCGCTCGACGTTTTCAAGCTCGCCCTTGCGCACGCTGACACTCAAGCCGCAGCCTTCTGAGGCCTCGGCAGCGGCGTCGGTGGCGCCTATTTTTTTGGCATGCGCCAGCGCGCTATCGACCAATTCCTCAAAAAAATCACGGTGGTAGCTGAAACCGGATTCAGGTTGGGCGGTTTGTTTGGGGCGGGGAGCTGTTTTGGGGGTCTTGAGGGTCATATGGGTAGCTATGATACTGACTGCTATGAACAACAAGACTCCCAAGGCCATCAAGGGCTACTGGTCGCACGGCCGCTTCGTCAAACCCGAAGAAATCGCGCTCGAAGAAGTCGGCCCGCCGAGCAAGACCCAGCTCAAGGCCGAGGCCGATGAAAAACAGGCGCTGGGCGAAGCCCTGCTGACCTTGCGCGCCGACCTGATGGCGCGCCTGGACTTGCCGGAGAAACTGATTGACGCGATCGCCCAGGCCAAAAAGATCACCAACTTCGAGGGCAAGCGCCGCCAGATGCAGTTCATCGGCAAGTTGATGCGTCCACTGGACACCGAACCGATACGCGCCGCGATCGACGAGCAGAAAAACGGCTCGGCCCAGCTCACGCTGGCGCTGCACCTGGCTGAGCAATGGCGCGACAAACTGATTGCCGACGACGACGCGCTGGGCGACTGGCTCACGGAACACCCTGATACCGACGCACAGCAATTACGCGCACTGGTGCGCCAGGCGCGCAAGGACGCCAAGCCCGAGAAGCCCGGCGAAGCCCCGCGTCACGGAAAATCTTACCGAGAGATCTTTCAGCTGGTGCGCGAAGCGCTGGCGCCAGAGGCCCCATGAGCGGCCCCGTCGATACGGTGAAGATAGGCATCGTCTCGGTCAGTGACCGCGCCTCCAGTGGTGTGTATGAAGACAAGGGTTTGCCGGCGCTGAAAGAATGGCTGGGCCGCGCCCTGCTCAACCCGCTGGAATTTGCAGAACGCCTGATCCCGGATGAACAGGCGCAGATCAGCGCCACCCTGATCGAACTTGTTGACGCTGGCTGCTGCCTGGTGCTGACCACCGGCGGCACCGGCCCTGCCCTGCGCGATGTCACGCCAGAAGCTACGCTGGCCGTGGCGCACAAGGACATGCCGGGGTTTGGTGAGCAGATGCGCCAGATCAGCCTCAAGTTTGTGCCCACCGCCATCCTGTCACGCCAGGTCGCGGTCGTGCGGGACCAAAGTCTGATTCTGAATCTGCCGGGTCAACCCAAGGCGATTGCCGAAACGCTGGAAGGCCTGAAAAACGCCGATGGCACGCAAGCCGTGGCCGGTATTTTTGCCGCCGTGCCGTACTGCGTCGACCTGATAGGCGGGCCTTACCTGGAAACCGACGATGCCGTTTGCAAGGCGTTCAGACCCAAGTCGGCGCTGCGGCCTGCACGCTGAGCAGCCGCCCCTCAGGGCGGCGCTCGCTTTCTAGCGCTTGAGCAGGGCCTTCAGCGCGTTCTGCACACGCCGTGCATTGCCGGCGTCAAAACTGGCGGCCAGCACCTTGGCCGCATCTTCACCCCAGGTTTCTGCCGGCGCAGGCGCATTGCGCTTGGTCAACAACTGCAGCTGCAACATGCGGCGCGCACTGATGTGTTCGGCGGGCGTTGGCAACTCGGCAGCGATTTCGAGGCGCAGCAGCGCCTCGGACGCGTCTTTGCCCGGTGCGCCACCCAGCGCCTGAACCCAGCTGCTGCGCACCGCAGGCGTGACCAGCTTGCCGAGCTCTTGTGCGGCAGGCAATTGCGCCGGATCGCGCTTTTCCCAGGCAGTCAGCAAATTCGTCAACACTTCACCGTGCGCCTGCATCGACAGCTTTTTAAGGGCCTGGTTGGCCGCTTCAAATGCCTCGCGCTGGGCGCGGAAGGCGGCGTCACCCAACCGAGGGCCGCGCTCCTCAAAAGCCGGGCGCTCGCCGCGATCAGGACGCGCCTCAAAGCTGCGCTCCGGGCGATAAGGCTCAAACTTGTTGTCGGTGCTGGCGCGCGGGCCGCCGGGCTTGCCACCCGGGCGTGCATCCTTGCGGTCACCAAATTTGCCGCCACGCCCTCCTGCAGAGGCAGGTTCGGCCTTGCGCATGCCCGGTCGGTCGTCCCCACGCATGGCCACCACCGGCTTGGGGGCTGGTTTGGGCGCGGGCGGTGGTGCGGCAGCTTCCGCGGGTGCGGGGGCCGCGACCTCAGCTTCGGCTTCGGCTTCGGCTTGCGGCTCAGAAGATGCTTCCACTTCAGTTGGCGCAACATCCGCCGCCACTTCAGGCGCTATGATTTCGGTAGCTGCTTGCGCAGTTGGCGCATGGGCTGTAGCCTGATTTACCTCCGAAACCGGTGCCTCTTGGGCAGCGGGCGTCGGATTTGACACTTCAGGCGTTGCAGCCGCTGCGGGGACCGGCACCTGACCGCGAACCACCGCTTCCAGTGCTTTGGCGGCGGCGTGAATCTTCTGCGCATCACCCGTGGCGGCAGCGGCCTCCACCGCTTTGGCTGCTTCCAGTACGTGGCGGTCATGTTCACCCAGAGCCGACGCGGCTTTCTCGCGCTCGGCGGTCTTGCGCTGGAAGGCATCGTCAATCGGCTTGCGGAAGGCGTCCCAGAGCTTTTGCTCCTGCTTGCGCTCAATCGGAACGGCCTGGGCCTCGTGCTGCCAGCGCTGCTGCAGGTGTTTGACCGCATCAATATGCAGTTGCGGCTCGGCGCCCAGCACCTGGGCTTCTTCAATCATGGCCTTGCGGCGCGCCAGGCTGTCCGAACGCGCAGCCCTGAGACCGGCGTCGGCCGCGTCCATGGCCGCTTTCCACTGCGGCTGGATCTCGGCAAAGGCCTTTTCGCTCAGGTGACCGGCCGCCGTCCATTTCTCTACAAACCCATTGAGGCTGCGGATCTGGTGCTTCCAGTCGGTGTTGCCCTTGTTGGCTTCGGCCCAGGCCAGCACCTCGTCGATCAGCAGGCGGCGTTCGGCCTTGACGACTTCGCTTTGCTCCTTGACTTTCTCCAGCCAGACCTCAACCACCTTGTGGGCCTCGTTGCAGGCGTCGTCAAAACGCTTCCACATGGCGTGGTTGGGCGTGCCCCCCTGGTCGCTGGTCTTCCAGAGCTCGCGCATGGTGCGCAGCGCCTCTTGCTGCTTGCGCCCGCCCAGCGGCTTGGCGACCAACGCTTCAGCCTTGGCCACCAGCTCCTCGCGGATCTGGTCGGCGCGCCACCGTTGCCAGCCTTCCAGTTCGCCAGCTGCCGTGAGCGCCGCATGGGCGGCTGCCTCCAGCGCATTGTCGATGTTGCGGATGTTTTCCTTCAGTGCCTGGCGCAGTTCGGCAGCCACTTTGGGGGTGGACTTGCCGTGGCCTTCGGTGACTTCATGCTCCAGTTTGGCGAGCGCAGCCTGCACGATGGCGGTCGATTTTTCGCGCATCTCCTTGAGCACGGCAGGATCGATTTTTACCTTTGGCGCCCGCGCGGGATGATCGCCCGCTAGGGCGTCACCGCCGCGTGGTGTGCCACGCGCTGCGCGCAACTCGTCAGCCCAGACCGGCACCGCCGGCAGCGGCGCCACTGCGTCTTCGGCGGCGGCAACCGCCAGCGCCAGCGCGGCCTGAAACGCTTCCCACACCGCCAGCAACTGGCCGCGCGAGGCGTCGAGCATGGGCGGAAATTTGGCATCCACACTGGGCCAGTTGCTGTCTTGCGCCAGCGCATCAGCCTCCGTCTGCCAGTGGGTCACGTCGGCACGCAAAGTGTCCCAGGCCGACTGTGCATCGCGCCAGGGTTTGGTGGACAGCACCTCTACCCTCTGGGCCATCAGCACCGCCGCCTCACGTTGTACCTGCGCGCGGTGCTGCAGGTCTTCAATCGTCTTGACGCGGTCGGCCAGTTGCGCCTTGAGACCAGCCAGCGGCTCGCGCGACAGCGGCGCCCCAGCCTTGGCGGCGTCGCGCTGCCAGGCCAGCGCATCAGCAAGATTGAGCTTTTTAAGGCCCATGAGGGCCGCGCCTTTGTCGGCCCACTCGGCGGCTACCGTTTCCTGGCTTTTGAGGCGCTTGGCTTCGTCCAGCTTCTCTTTCAGTGGCTTGGCTGCGCCTTTGTCCCGGTTGGCCAGGTCTTTGTACACCTCGGCCATCTGCTCAGCGCCGGGATCGGTGGCCAGCCATTCGCGGATGCGGGCGGTGCGCTCGCCCGAAGTGGGCGCAGAAAAAGCGCCACCCGTCAAACCGTCCAGAGGATGGCTGTCGGTACTCTTGGTGGAAGGCGTTTTCACGGCGGAGGTATCGGGCTTGGCAGATTTGGACATGGGGGAACGCAGCATAAAGGTAAGTGGATCGGTGAAGCGGGGGTCTTCAGCAATCAGGAAATTACAGGTCTGACCTCAAGCCCTCGGCTGTTGGCGTCAAAGGTGAAGGCCGGACCGGCGTCAAAAAGCGGCGCTGCAGAACAGGTATCTACAGCCCCAACCAAAGCTTCAGGAATAAAGCAATGCAGGTATTTTCGCCGTTTTTAGGGCGTCGCCCAATTAACTTGTCCAGCCGCCTTCATGCAGCCGTCAGAACAGGGCCTGTAGCCCGCTGCTTGCGTGCATCAGACCCCGCCTGTATCACTGCATATATATAAGGACGTCGGCCCCATAAAAAAACCCCGGGCAGCGAGGCCGACCGGGGCTGACGGCGGGCGTGATGCTCATGCCGTCGGGCTTCGCAAAGAAGAGAAGATCGTCTCCAGTGCGATGAAAGCAAGTGATTGCTCTCAGTTTTACCAGGGTTGGTTACCCGGCGAATGCTTGAGATGCTCAAGCACTTGCAGATTAATCCTGTCGGCAGCTTGGTGCAAGCCCAAATTTGTAATCAATTTCGTCTCTGCGATTGAAAATTCTGACGGCTTTACCCGGCACGCATTTGTCCTACAGACATATCAGACTTTCGCCAAACCCAGCCTTCCAGCGCCACAGGCGCATGTTCTGGTGATTTCTGCAAATCTGATGCAAGCGTTTGATTTGAGGACAAAACAGCCCGTACCCAGGTTTCAAAGTATGGGTTTTTGGCCAGCTAGAGGTAGAACCTCAAAAAAGCCAAAATCGGCGAAAACAGGCGCTTGGAAGCCCTGGATGGCCTATTTAATATCGTTTTGTGTATATTACTTTAACTTTATATTATTGACATGTTATTTAGACGCCCCCTAGAATCCGCCATCCCAAGATAAAACTAAGGGACAACCCGAATCCGCTGCCGAACCCGGCAAAGTCAGACAAGGGGTCAACACCCCCAAGGCAAGCCCTTGGTTTGATGGCGACCCAATCAAAGTGCTTGGCTCAAAAAGCCGGTACGTAGAAAGGAGTGCTATGACAGCGCTAGGACAATCCAGCCCCGCATTGATGATGCGCAGGCTTCAGAAGAATATTGGCAACAGTCTTGCAAACATTGCCGACGACATCGCTCAAGGCTTTTTCGAGATCACCCACAACAGCTTTGCCCTGGTCGGGCTGGCCGTCGTGTTTGCGGTGATCATGCTCACCGCGCGGCCCGACCTGCGTCAGGCGGGTGAAGCAAAACTCATGGGCTGGTTGCTGGAACGCCAGGAGGCGGCCATAGGTTATACCGAGCCCGACGCGGTTGACCGCGCCACGGCGGCCAACCCCAAAGACCTGCCCCGGCAACAGGCGGCCGTCGCCTATTGGCTGAGCAAAAAATATGGCATTGCACCAGAACCTTTGAGTGTGCTGGTAGCCGAGGCCTTTGAAATTGGCCAAAAAGTCAAACTCGACCCGACCCTGATTCTGGCCATCATGGCAATCGAGTCGGGTTTTAATCCGTTTGCACAAAGCCCGGTCGGCGCCCAGGGCCTGATGCAGGTCATGACCAACATTCACCACGCCAAGTATGAAAACTTTGGCGGCAAGCTGGCTGCGTTTGACCCGGTTACCAACCTGCGCGTGGGTGTCAAGGTGCTGCAGGAATGTATCGCCCGCGCTGGTTCGGTCGAAGCCGGCCTGAAGTACTACGTGGGCGCGGCCAATCTCGAAAGCGACGGCGGTTACGCCGCCAAGGTGATGGCCGAACACGCCCGCCTGCTGGCTGTTGTCAGTGGTCGGGCACCGACCTACCAGCCGACCGTGCGCCCGCCCCTTGCCATTCCAGCGTCCATGCCCGCTGATATGGAATCTGCAGACAAGACCCCCGAGAAGATCGCCAGCCTGGCCATTTCCTGAGCCACCCAAGCTTCATGGACGCCGCCTGGGGCCGCTTCTGGCCGAAGACCGGCGCTGCGTCCGTTACACTAGCACCGTGCGCAACTGGCGATAAGCAGCCCCCTACAGAAAGGGCGCTTGCTGACGTGGGATACCACTGGGAAGCGCACCGCTGACCTCATGCAGTGAGTACAGCGTTCAGCCGTTCGCCTGGGCAGCCCTTGTTTCATCGACCAGATGGCAGGGACCACGTCTTTAAAGGACTGCCATGTACAACCGCACCATTCTTGTAGAACAAACCGACCCTGAGCTGTGGGCCGCCATCCTGGCGGAAAACGCGCGCCAGGAACACCACATCGAGCTGATCGCCAGCGAGAACTACGCCTCGCCCGCGGTCATGGCCGCGCAAGGCTCGCAACTCACCAACAAATACGCCGAGGGCTACCCGGGACGCCGTTATTACGGTGGCTGTGAACATGTGGACGTGGCCGAGCAACTGGCGATTGACCGCGTCAAGCAAATATTCGGCGCTGAAGCCGCCAACGTACAGGCGCACTGCGGCGCATCGGCCAATGAAGCTGTCTTTCTGGCTTTTCTCAAGCCCGGCGACACCATCATGGGCATGAGCCTGGCTGAAGGCGGCCACCTGACCCACGGCATGGCTCTCAATATGAGCGGTAAATGGTTCAATGTCGTGAGTTACGGCTTGAACGACAAGGAAGAAATCGACTACGACGCCATGGAGCGCAAAGCCCATGAAAGCAAGCCCAAGCTGATCATTGCCGGCGCGTCTGCCTATTCACTGGGCATTGACTTCGCGCGGTTCGCCAAGGTAGCCAAAGATGTCGGTGCGATTTTCATGGTCGACATGGCGCACTACGCCGGTCTGATCGCCGCAGGCGTGTACCCCAACCCGGTGCCACATGCCGACATCGTGACCTCGACCACCCACAAAAGCCTGCGCGGCCCACGCGGCGGCATCATCCTGATGAAAGCCGAGCACGAAAAGGCCATCAACAGCGCCATTTTCCCCGGCCTGCAGGGCGGCCCGCTGATGCATGTGATTGCGGCCAAGGCGGTGGCGTTCAAAGAGGCCTTGACGCCCGAGTTCAAGACCTACCAGCAGCAGGTCCTGAAAAACGCAAAAATTGTGGCTGAAACCCTCACACAGCGCGGGCTGCGCATCGTCAGCGGCCGCACCGAAAGCCATCTGATGCTGGTGGACCTGCGCGCAAAAGGCATCACCGGCAAGGAAGCCGAGGCCGTGCTGGGCAGCGCGCATATGACCATCAACAAGAACGCCATCCCCAACGACCCGGAAAAGCCGATGGTCACCAGCGGCGTACGCATTGGCACCCCGGCCATGACCACCCGCGGCTTCAAGGACGAAGAGGCGCGTTTGACCGCCAACCTGATCGCAGACGTGCTCGACAATCCGCGCGACACTGCAAACATCGAAGCGGTCCGCGCCAAGGTCAACGCGCTGACCAGCCGTTTCCCAGTTTATCGCTAGATCCGCAGTAGCGCTCAGCCGCTATTATTTTTATAGCTGCCTGCGCATACCCAATAAGGGCTGGAGGCCAATTTTGCTTATAACTTCAGGCAAGGCAGCATGAAGTGCCCCTTTTGCAGCAACCTCGAAACCCAGGTGGTCGAAACCCGGGTGTCGGAAGACGCAGACTTCATACGCCGCCGCCGCCAGTGCGGCGCGTGTGAAAAGCGTTTCACCACCTATGAGCGGCCCGACGTCAACTTTCCGGCTATCGTCAAAAAGGACGGGCGCCGCATTGAATACAAACGCAGCAAAATCCTCGAATCCATGAGCCTGGCGCTGCGCAAACGCCCAGTCAGCACCGAGCAGGTGGACTCGGCGATTGAGCGTATCGAAGAAAAACTGCTGAACCTGGGCCTGCGCGAGGTCCCCTCCACCCGACTGGGTGAACTGGTCATGCGCGAACTCAAAAAACTCGACAAAGTCGCCTACGTACGTTTTGCCAGCGTTTACCGGAGTTTTGAGGATATTGATGAGTTCAAGACGCTGGTGGATGAGGTGCGGCGGTAGGCCGCAGAGACCAAGCCTATTTGTTCCAGCACGTGGCCGCGTCGCCAGCACTCTGTCCCTTGACGCCCAGGTTGGTCAGTGTGAGGTTTCCACAGAGGGTGTCCGTCCAACCACTTGGGGTTGCCGTCAAGGTAAAGGATGTCGCAGTTGTAGTGCCACTCAACGCCACGTCGTATCGCTTTACGCCCGAGTTCGGCGACAGCGTAAGCGCAGTTGGCAAGGCAGGCGCAACACCACCGCTATCAACATACCGGAAATTGACCGCCCGGTAACGCTCCATAAACTGCGCCGCCTCAAGCAACGCAGCTTTCGCGCCGGTCCTGTGCCCTCGTTCAATATAGGACGTGTAAGCTGGCAGCGCAACGGCAGCCAAAATGCCAATGATGGCCACAACAATCATTAACTCGATCAACGTGAAACCACCGGTGTGCTTGCGTGTTTTCAATTTTTTATCCCCCTTATTAGATTGATGCGGTCACAAGTCGCTTACTTAAGCTGGCGCCAGATTTGACGCCCAACTGCTCCGCTGGTGCCAGAAGTGGTTGAAGGTGTTAAATTTATTTGAAGTACCTGCGTTTTTCCACAGACCCCATTGATGCAGACCGTTTGTTGACCACCGACATTGGTGGTGAAAGACGTTGTCGAAATAGTATCGTTGAAGATGGTCTGGCTGATATACAGCGCTGGTGGGCCGTTGTCCTGCAACACGAACACGCCTCTTGGAGAACCGCCGCGAATACGAACCGAATTGGGAATTAGATCGTTGAATACCTTTTTATACCCGCCGGTCAGGGCGTCTATTCCAGTGATCCAGGCATCCAGTCCGGCAACACAATCATCCACGCTCGGCACTATCGAGGTAAACAAAAATGCGTCCACCACGCCTGAAATGGTATAGCGCACAGGAGGAGCAATTACTCGCTCCCCCGCCGTGATGTTGGTGCCAGTCAGTGGGACCACCCACCCCTTTTTACCAGCCACTGTGTACCAATCCGGCGTTGCCCCCGCTGATGTGGTGCGAACGTCGCTTGTGACACCCCCTACCGGAGCAGGCATATTGATGGTCATGGAAGACAGCGTCGCTTCTGTGACAAACGGCGTGGTGGTGATGTTATGCACCAAGTCGTCATAAATTCCATACAAGGCCTGTACTGTCGTATTGGCAGGGTCAGCAGCGCTCAAATAGCTGCCAGTTCCAAAATAAATCATCTTGCCACCCGTCGTGTTCGCATGCGAGGGTGCTGCCCCGACTTTGATCTCGGCGGTGATGGGCCTTCCTGTCGGGGTGGTGTAAATCAGGGCACCGGCACTACCGGAACTTGGGTCAAAGCGCCAGATATTTCCTTTGTAGTCCGCGCCGTACACGTACGCGATCGTGTCCCGGTTGCCCGATGTTTTTCGCACCAACTCGACCGCGCCCATGCCGTTGCTCGTGATGGAAGCGTTGGTCGGTATGATCCGGAGAATATTACCGTCGCTCAACCTCACGACGTAGAGATTCGCTGTACCAGCGCTGCTGTTGTAGCCATTTCCAAAAATGGCAACCCAAGTCCCGTCCGCCAGTTTGCCGATACCAGGCCTGCCCATGATGTTGCCAAAGGTCGACCCAACGCCAGCGGTGGTCGAATTGATTTCCCACAAAATGCTGTTGGCTGAAAACGTTTTTGAACTGGCATTGATGGCAAACACGGTCTGGGCGCCACTGCCGCCGGCAGCAACAACTACCGTGCGCCAATTGGTGGTGGCATCGCCGGGCACAGTGATCTTCGCGTGCCCGACAGCAATCGAACCATCAATGTAATTCTGATGCTGGTAGCCAGGGTCTGCCAGATTTTTAACACTGCTCCTCACCGCCTGCGGCATGAAACCGAGCAACTCGCCCCCGCCGGTTGCATCGGGCTCGGCGTCAAAAATATGAAAAAACCCACTGTTCGTACCCACCGCGAGAGTTTCAAAATTGATGGAACTCAGGAAGGTCGTGTAAGTCGAGTCACTCGCTGTGTAGTCCAGATTTTTCGCTGAAATGATCTGTGGATCTGAATTGACAATGTCGCCCAACACCGAGCCGTATTCGGCCGCAGCCGTACTGCCGCGGTTACGGAAACTGCCTCCTTTTCGCTCCTCGCCCGTTTTGTCCCCAAGAAGGTACTCATAAGTTGCAGAGTTGACGAAGTCGGTTTGCACGGCGCTCGGCAACGTGGCGTAGCCGCCAGAAGTCAAGGCAAGAGGTGTGGTCGCTCCCCCCTGGCCAAGAAACAACTTGGTGCGCGACGCCGGCACAGGGATTTTTGTAGAAACCTCCCAAATAGGTGTATCGGACACAGCGCCGCTGGTTGCAATGGAAAAAGCGTACAAGCGCGAAGTCCATGTCAGCGAATCGTAATTGGCCTGGTAAATGGCGGCCGAGCCCAGGCTCCGCTGCCCCACACCCACCACGCTGGTGCTGGCCACCGCCGCCAACGCAGCAGCAGAACGGAAGGCCTTGGCCATCTGATCCGGAAGGTTGGCTGGATTGTTGACTTTGAAATAGTTGGTGGGGTCGCCGTTGGAGTCCAGCAGGCCCGCGCCACCGTATTTGGCGGCGTACCACAGCGTGTCATGCGGTATGTAACCCGATACCGTTGCGCTGGTTGCAAAGGCCAGCGTACGGGTGGTTGACGTGCTTGGCAGCATGGTAGCGTTGACCCGTGAGCCGTTTGCCGGGGCTGGTCCCTGGCTGGAAAGCGTGTCAAGGTAATACTTGATCGTCGGCGTGCCCCCACTCGGTTTGGTCGTCATATCCAGATAGAGACCGTCATTGGCAGTGCCCGATATGGAATAACCAACGTGCATTTCAATGCCTGCTGCAGATGTGTTGATCGGTACAAGTTGCACCTCCACGTTATTTGCAGCATTCACGCTGACGTTGTAGCCGACCACCGCGTCGGTTTCGTTGTCGCCGCCAGCGTCGGTGTCAGAAAAGTTCACGACAAAAGACATCGTTGGCCGCCCACCGTTGATGGCTGCGTTATAGTCCAGCCCCGTGGTTCCACTGGTGTTGTTGAAAGTGTCCAGATAAAAGCCGGTGATGGAACCTGTCGGCTGAAACGCGCCATAGGCTGAACTACTGACGAAGCTGCTGGGACCTACCGATTTGGAAACAGGAACCAGGGAAACGGTTTTGCCGCTGTATTTAATTTCAATTTTCGGCACTACGCTACCAAGAACCACAGCAATGGTATCGACTGTTGCGTTGGTCGTCGTCGTGGGCACCGAGGGGGGGTTGCCAATCGGGAAGCCTGTCACTTTTCCAAAACGCGCAACCGCCGCCGAATAAAAACTCCCGCGCGACTGTGTGGCGTCCGGCGCATGCCCCTGGAGCTGCGCAAAAGAACTGGCAGGTTTCAGGGTGGGGTTTCCGTCGCTGAGCGTGCCCGACTGGCCAATGAAGACATTCCGTGTCCCCAGATTCTCCGACTTTGTAACCGGAGACGTCACCGGCGGGGGGCCCCAAATGATGTTGGATTGGGTGGTCACATTCACCCCAGCAAGGTCGCCTTCGGGAGGAGCAAGCGGGTTACCCATTCGCTCCACTACCGGAAAGTACGCCCCCGGAATCCCGTCATTGTCAAATGACGTCACAGCGTCTGCGATGACCATCTGTACGGGGCGCGAGCAAATAGGACTTCCGCCATCCGTTTTAGCCCTGAAAGGGTTTTGCCACGGAGAGGAGCCAGTGCCCATCAATGGCAGTTGAAGCCTTGAGTCTGGTGAGGTGTTGACATTGACACCATTCGCATATGCCGAAAACCCCGAGCTTTTCCCCGCAAAATACCGTAGCCCTTCGTACATCATTTCGCCGATAGGAGCCCCCCATGAAGGGCAAGCACCCTCTATCTGCAGCGAATTGAAATTGTTGTCGCAGTAATATCCGTTCCCTTTCCAGCCATAGATGGAAATGCGGTCGATGGTTCGGGCTATACCGTCAACCGTCGCCGTGCCTTCGGTCACCTGCCGAAAAACGCCATTGGAAGGAGTTACCTCATCTGAAAATTTGGCGATGTTGCGACGTACAACCCCGCCAGAGTAATTGTTTCTGAATGAACCAGTGAGCAAGCCAAATTTCAGTTGGTCGCTAACCGAATAATCATGCAACACACCCGTTGGCTTCCAAATAACAGGTGCTGCTGCAGGGTACCCCGTACAGCCTGTTTCCCGGGCGCCGCTCAATGTAACGCAGGCCTCGACCCTAAGTGTGTAGGCTGTACTGGTGATACCAAAGGCAGTACTACGGGCAATATTGGCATTGCCATCTGCAGAAGTCCAGTTCCAGATGCGATCGGTAACCTGATCGGCATTAAGAATCACCCGCAGTCTCGGGGCTGGCATTGGAAATGGATAGACACCCGAACCCGCATCCGCAGGCGTAGTCTCGTAAGCATCACTTCTCACGGCAAACAGATGCTGCTTGCCCGCTGCGGGCGCCGCGAGGGGGGTGTAGTGGGTGATGTTGTAACTGTCGCGCCCAGTGACCGGCCTGTACTCTTTACCCCAGACATGGCTGTCCTGGGGAATAAACGCCCCTTGTAAAACCGTGGTGCCTGACGCTGTGGTCGGGTCTGACACGCGATGACCTCCGTACAGTACGCGTCGCAGCGCATCCATGCGCGAAGTCGTGGCCCAGTTCAGCCAATTTCCGTGCCAGCGTGCATTGGATACAGCCGTCGCACATCCGTCACTGCTCTTGGCGACATCTTTAGGACTGAATCTTGAGTCACCCGAGTCGTACAAATAACAGCGATCCGACGCGAAGTTGCCATAGTAGGTAATGGACGGTTTGAACCCGACGTCAGGTATGCCGTCGGCATTCAGATCGCTGGCATCGTTGTAGGCGGCATAAAAAAGCCGATGATCCTTGCTCATGGTCAACATGACAAGACCGGGCGCGCTTTTCAGAGCCAACAGCGGTACGTTTGCGATGCTGACAGTGGTTTGCGCGTTCGCGCTTTTCAGCGGCAAGCCGACCAGAGCCAGCGCAAAAAACAGCGCTGCCAAGGACCATGCGGTGAACACGAACCGTTGCCGCCAATTCGCTGGCACAGACCCCACCGATCGGGGACCCAGACCCATGCCCATCACATGCTTGTGTTCCGAAAAAATGGCTGGCTTGTTCATGGTGAACCCCTTAAAACTTGCTATGGTGTTGTCGTCTGGACATACATGACTTGCACAATTGACTCTGCTGCGCCTGATCCGCCCACGCTGCGTGCGGTCACTCTGTATGTGCGGGCGGTGGTAGTAGCACCCGCGACAGTACTCACCAACTCAATCACATATTTCGCACTCTCGGAGTTGTTGGCATAAGGCGTGGCCACAGACGCGGCACAACTGGTCCAACTGAACGGGGTCGTTGTAGCGCAGGCACTTGCCGCGACTGTCGCTCCCGCCCCTTGCGTCCAGAAACTTCCGTTGTCGCCCTCGCTGAATGGCGGATCGTAGTGGCCAACTGTGGTGGTCAAAAATCCCCCGCCCTCAATGACCTGCAAGGCCTCTTTGCCAGCACTTTCGGCCGACTGGAAAGAAACATTCCGATCCAGAACATTACCTGTCATGCGCCCGGACAGGGTGGTGTTACGAAAACCAATCATGCTGATGGATATGAGCATGACCAACAAAATCAAACCGACTATCAGAGTCATGCCGCGCTGTGATTTGCAGCGGGGTTGCAAAACCAATGGAAGCCTTCTTGCCGCCAAAACCACACAGCGATGGTTTTTACGGGGAATACCTGCAATGTGCTTGTACGACATAAGGTGTATCCGTCTCTCTACCGTGCTGCAACGCTGTTGCGCAAAACCACGGTAGTAGAAAACTCCTTGCGGAGCCGGTTCGTCGACGCGCCGGCAGGCAGGGTATAGGTTTGCCCCAACAGAGTAGGCGTCGTCAACACGACATCGGGGCTGGTGTTGTCCTCTGCGCTAACCATCATCAGCCCAATACGCACTGCAACGATGCGCGCCCAATCAGTCACGCCTGCCGCAGAAGTGCGCCACTCGTCAGCGACACGCGTAGCGGCCCCACTGGCGTCTACCTGGGTATTTTCACCATAATGCAGTTGCATGCTTTCTACGTTAGACACGATTTCTTCCGCGTTGGATCGGCTTGCGCCGTTGAAGGTAATCCGATACAAGCTGGGCGTCGTGGCACCACTGCGGGTTGCGACATAAAAAAAGTTCCACTGCGCTAACATGACAATTGCTCCAGTTCGCGCATCCACTCCGGAGGCCACAGGCGGGCCGAACTTGTAGCTGCTGTTGAACGTATCTGTACTGTTTCCGGTTCCGTCGTGGGCGATGGTTGTGACACCTCCACTGGTACTCACTGTTCCTTCAAAAATGCTGGACGAATTGCAATCGGAAACAATCATGGTATTCGCACCACTCCACCCGTACACGTTGGAAGAAATGGTGAGCGGAGAATTACTCGCTGACATTGCCACCGTGACGCCGACAGCATTGGCACTACCCCCAGCAAAAAACAGGCTGTCTGTGCCACTGGATGCAGGGACAGATCCAGACGCGAACATCGTGCTTGGCACGCTGTCAAAACCGCGGATGAAATTAAGCGGTGTGAAGGGTTGCACCGTCACCTCCGCGTTGCCGGATTCAACAGTTGCCAACGGATTGGGGCCACTGATGGTGTTCGGATTTGCCGAGGCCAGGACGTTACCCGGATAACGAGTCGTTACACCTGCCACCGTTAGCGTCTGAATGCCGGAGCAACCCGCAAAACCAGCCATGCGAAGCTCTCTTGCAATGGTATCCAGGGCAAAATTCGCGTCTTCCTGCAATCTGCCCGTGCTCTCCTGAAAGCGAAAGGCGCTTTTTACCGCCACATACACCGAAGACAGTCCTATAAGCACGGCCATACTTAACACGAGCGAAATCATCAGCTCAATCAGCGTGAACCCCCGTTGCCCACTGCCACGACGGCTACTTTGGAATGCCCTCATAGCCGCAACTCGAAAACAAAAGTCTGGAAGGCTGCAGCCGAGTTATCCGTACACGCAGTGGTAACGTCGTCACTCAAGGTTCCCAGGCAATTGGACCAGCGTACCTCGATCTCCACTTTGCGTGCGCCACCGGACACAGTGTTGGTGATCTTGCCGTCCCCCTGCGGCAATTGGGCGGCCAGGGCGTCAAGCCACTCCTTTTTATCCTTCATGGCTATTGTTGTGGGACTGACAGGTGACGTGTCTGCGTAAGTGGTAATGTATTGGCTGGTTGCCGACAGCGCCACCGCCGGATTGGCGCGAATCCGGTCGGCCATGTCCGCAGCCAGTTGACTGGCTTTGGAAGAGGCTTCAGAAGCCGCCGCATTGGATATCCCTTTGACCAGCAGTCCGGCGACACCCAGCAAGCCAAACGACAGGATCACCATGGTGACCAACACTTCAATCAGGCTGAAACCGCCCTGCTTGCCATTCGCCTTTGCAGAACGCTTTGGCGCATGTAGGTAAAAGTGCGACACATTTTTCATATTGAGGTTGCTTCTACACTTCTAGTCCGTAGGGCAGCTTGCACCACTGGCCACACGGGTGGTTCGCACACGACCTGACACGTTAAGAACAAGACAGTATCTTTCACTGGTCGCGTCAAAAAACCAAAAAGACCGGTTAGCCGAAGCCCCCGTCGTGGTGATCAATCGCCCGGCACCGTTGTAGGTAAAGTAATTGAGCGTGCCCGTCTGCCCCGTGTCGATAGGTCCCGACGGCGCTGCCACCACCTCGACGCGAGTCACGCCTGTAACACCCGCCGTATCAGCCGTTGGTGCCACCCCTGCGTTGGCGGTCCCAGTCCCATCCACAAACACCGTCCAGCCGTTTGTCCAGACACCGGCTGTCGTATTTGCTGCAACCGTGACTCGCGCGTCAGCGCCGCGCTTGACGGCCTCCGACCTTGCCAGGCTAAGGGACACCTGCAATGCGGATGCCGCTGCGGACAGCCGGTTGTTTCGCAACATAGTGACAAATGAGGGCGCGGCAAGGGTTGCCAAAATAGCCACGATGGCAACCACCACCATTACTTCAATAAGAGAAAACCCAAGAAAAAGTCGACCCGCTTTTAACGAAGGTCTGATTGGGGACCGTTGGTACACACTACGCAATACAAACGAGTTTTCTCCATGCATGCCAAGGATGTTACGCAAGTGAATCAGTGCAGCGGGTACAGTACCGACGAACGGTTATCGTTACTAGCCAGGCGGCAAATGACAAATTCAACTCATCCTGCGTTGCACAACGAGATGCAGCAAACACTGCGACTGGCCGAGAGCGCGCGCCTGATCAGTCCGCCCAACCCGGGTATTGGCTGTCTGCTAAGCAGTTCAGACGGTCTGATCCTCGGCCAGGGCCACACCCAGCACACAGGCGGCCCGCACGCCGAAATCATGGCGCTGCGCGATGCCGCCGCACAGGGCCACGATGTTGCTGGCGCTACCGCCTGGGTCACCCTTGAACCCTGCTCCCACCACGGTCGTACCGGCCCTTGTTGTGATGCGCTGATTGCAGCTGGCATCAAAAAGGTCGTCGCGTCCATCGCCGATCCCAATCCCCTGGTCTCGGGCCAGGGTTTTGAGCGCCTGCGCGCTGCCGGCGTTGAGGTGGAAGTGGGCCCCGGCGCGCAGGAATCGCGCGAGCTCAACATCGGGTTTTTCAGCCGGATGATCCGCAAGACGCCCTGGGTGCGCATGAAGGTCGCGGCGTCGCTGGACGGCAAGACCGCGCTTGCCAACGGCGTCAGCCAATGGATCACTTCTGACGCGGCGCGTGCAGACGGCCACGCCTGGCGCGCCCGTTCGTGCGCGGTGCTGACCGGCATTGGTACGGTGCTGCAGGACAACCCGCGTCTTGACGTGCGCCTGGTGAACACGCCGCGCCAGCCACACCTGGTGGTGGTGGACAGCCGCCTAGAAACACCGTTGGACGCTCATCTTTTTATAGCTGGCCGCGCGCTCTACATATACGCCGCAGTGCAAAACGATGCTAAAAAAGCAGCGCTGGAAGCGCGCGGTGCGACCGTCATCTACCTGCCCGGCGCGGGCGGCAAGGTGGATTTGCAGGCCATGCTGCAGGATCTGGCCCGACGCGAAATCAATGAGCTACACGTCGAGGCAGGGCACAAACTCAATGGTTCACTGATTCAAGCTGGCCTGGTTGATGAGTTTTTGGTGTATCTGGCGCCCAAACTCATCGGCGATGGAGCAGGCATGGCCAAGCTCGGGCCCATCACCGAGCTGTCGAAGGCGCTGGAACTGGAGTTTCGCGCTACCGACAGGCTGGGCCCCGACCTGCGCATCGTGGCCCGGGTACGTGGACGCGACCTCTTTTGAGGCCTGGTCAAGCCCTGATTCCAGCAACCCGCCATACCCGGCGGCAATCTCTGCGAAAATACGACCATGTTTACCGGAATCATCACCGGCATGGGGCGCATCGTCGCCATCCATAGCCTGGGCAGCTCTTTGGACCACGGCAAGCGTCTCACCCTAGAGGCGCCTGCGGGTTATCTGGACGACGTCGGTCTGGGTGACAGCATTGCCATCAACGGCGCCTGCATGACGGTCACCACCGTTGACCTTCCAAAACACCAGTTTTTGATTGAAATTTCAGCAGAATCACTGGCCAGAACCAGTGGACTGGCGCAGCCCGGCCCCGTCAATCTTGAAAAAGCCCTGCGCGCCCATGACCGTCTGGGCGGCCATATCGTCGCCGGGCATGTGGACGGCATCGGCACGGTGACGCATTTTGCCGAAGTCGGCGAAAGCTGGGAGCTGCGTATTCTGGCGCCGCATGAACTGGCCAAATACCTCGCCTACAAGGGTTCGATCACCGTCAACGGCGTGAGCCTGACTGTGAACCGGGTGGCCGACCTGCCCCATCAAGCTGGTTGCGAGATCAGCATCAACCTGATTGCCCACACGGTACACAACACCGCCCTGCAACATCTGCAGACCCAATCCCGGGTGAATCTTGAAATTGACCTGATTGCGCGATACGTGGAGCGCATGCTCCAGAACGAAAAGAATACCTGAACCATGACCATCGCCATCTCCCCCGTTGAAGACATCGTGGCCGACATGCGGGCCGGCCGCATGGTTATTCTGGTGGACGAAGAAGACCGTGAAAACGAGGGCGACCTCGTGCTGGCCGCCGATCACGTGAGTGCCGATGCCATCAATTTCATGGCGCGTTACGGCCGGGGCCTGATCTGCCTGACCCTGACACGCGAGCGCTGCGAGATGCTGCAGCTGCCACCGATGGCCACACGCAACGGCACCCGACACAGCACCGCCTTCACCGTGTCCATTGAAGCGGCCGAGGGCGTCACCACCGGCATCTCGGCAGCAGATCGTGCGCGCACCGTGCAGGCTGCCGTCGCCAAAAACGCCAGGGTCAGCGACCTGGTTCAGCCCGGGCACATCTTCCCCTTGCAGGCGGTCGATGGCGGCGTGCTGATGCGTGCCGGACATACCGAAGCCGGTTGCGACTTGGCCGGCATGGCCGGTTGCTCGCCTGCAGCGGTAATTTGCGAGATCATGAAAGACGACGGCACCATGGCGCGCCTGCCGGACTTGCAAGTCTTCGCCGCAGAACACGGCCTGAAAATCGGCACCATCGCCGATCTGATCGAACACCGCAGCCGCCACGATTCGCTGATCGAAAAAATAGGCACCCGAAGCATTCAAACGGCTTACGGTCAATTTACCGCCCATGCCTTCAGGGACACGCCCAGCCAGGGCCTGCATATGGCGCTGGTGAAGGGCCAGTGGTCATCCAGCGATTCGGTGGCAGCACGGGTGCACGAGCCCCTGTCAGTACTGGATGCACTGGAAACCGGTCGCGTCATGCATTCCTGGAGCCTGGATCAAAGTCTGGCGCACATCGCCGGGGAAGGCAAGGGTGTGGCGGTGCTGCTCAATTGCGGCGAAAGTGCTGCGCAACTATTGGCCCAGTTTGAAGGCACGGCCAGCCCCGCCCAGGCCCCAGAACGTGGCCGCATGGACTTGCGTACTTACGGCATAGGCGCGCAAATCCTGCGCGAGTGCGGTGTGCACAAAATGAAACTGATGGGCAATCCGCGCCGCATGCCCAGCATGACGGGTTACGGCCTTGAAATAACTGGCTACATTGCCAAAGACTCGAAGGAATAAACGTGTTTGGTGCAGAAAA
>NZ_JAUXUP010000025.1 GCF_030680935.1 Polaromonas sp.
TTCGGTTGCCAGGGCATGGGCCTCTCCTTGCGTTGATCGCAAGCAAGAAGTGTTTCCTATGTCCTCGCACACCTGTTTCCCATGTCTCCTGTCCATACAGCGACGCAAAAGAAAGTGAGTTGCCGCCGGGCAACCCCCGGCTTGCTGGCGATCCACAAACGCCGGATGGAGGGCGGCCTCAACCAGCCCAACCAGAACAGCAGAAAACCTCAACATAAAGCCAGCGCCTCCAGACACCGCCGTTTATGCGCCTCCCCGCTGGAAGGACTGATCTCCAGTCCCGGCAAACGCAGCCCGTAACTCAGGTCCAGCTTGTCGGCCTGCAACACCCAGGCGCACAGGCGGGACAGGCGTGCTTCGGTACCCACTGATCCGGCCTGCGCAAAATCCAGCCATAACTCGTGGCGCTGGGATTGTTGTGTGTCGCGCACCACCAGGCCGTTGCCTTGCTCGTCGGCTTTGGCGGCTTTTTTCCACATCACGAGCTTGAGCGGGTCTCCGCGCCGGTAGCCACGCACGCCGTCGAACTCACCGGCGCTTTGCCAGCGTGCCTTGGCGTCGGCACCGCCAGAGCGTGGCTCACCGGGTGGCAGCGGTGGCGCCCGCAGTTCCGGTGCCGGGTACACCAGCATTTGCGCAGCCGGGCGCCAGTTGGTCCAGACGCGAAAAGTGCCCAGCGGGAACCGTGTTTCGGCGGTGAGTGTGGGCAGGTGGTGGAGGCCACGCCGCGCTGGCTTGAAAGAGACCTGTACGCTTTGGCTGGCTTGGGCCGGCACATCGGCCCAGACCCAGTGCGGGGGGTGTTGCCCGTCGGGTCCAGGAAGCACACTCAAGCCAATTCCATACCGAGCCGCGCGCCGGGTGTTCGTTAACTTCACATCAAAAATGGCTGCAGCTCCTGCAAAATGTGCGGGAGGCGCTATCAAATTCATGGCGAGTCCACGCAGCGTACCGTGGCACACATGCATGCCGGTGAGGGCGCTGCCGGCCAGCAAAAAGGTCAGCAGGTAGCCCAGATTGAGCTGGTAGTTGATCGATGCCACCAGCAGCACCATCAAGGTCAGCGCCAGCATCCACCCCGGCCGTGTGGGCAGTATGTACACATTGCGCTGGGTCAACACCACGTTGTCGGTCAGTGGCAGGCGGCTTTGCCACCATTGCTGGAAGCGCCCCCGAATGAAGTGAAACGGATTCAGGGCAGCTAGGTTCATGGCAAGGGCACGGCCTCCACCATGGCCCGCACCTGCTCTACCGAGCCACGGCCGGCATCGCTCACGGGGATCAGCCGGTGGGCTACGGTTTGTGGCAACACCGCCACGATGTCGTCCGGCGCCACGTAGTCACGCCCGCTCAGGAAAGCCTGGGCACGCGCGGCGCGCACCAGCGCAATGCCGGCGCGCGGGCTCAGACCTTGCAGAAACCAGCGGCCCGAACGGGTAGCCGCCACCAGGTCCTGCAGGTAATTGAGCAGGGCGTCGGAGGCGTACACCTGCTGCACCTGCTGCTGCAGTTCCAGCAGGTCGTGCGGCGTCAGCACGGTTTGCAGCTTGTCCACCATTTCGCGGCGGTCGCTGCCCGCCAGCAATTGTCGCTCGGCCGCCCGGTCCGGGTAGCCGAGCGAAATCCGCATGTGAAAACGATCCAGCTGGGACTCCGGCAGGGCGTAAGTGCCCAGCTGGTCATGTGGATTCTGGGTGGCGATCACAAAAAACGGAACAGGCAGCGGCCGCGTCTCGCCTTCAACCGTGACCTGCTTTTCCTCCATCGCCTCCAGCAGCGCGCTTTGGGTGCGCGGGCTGGCGCGGTTGATCTCGTCGGCCAGCAACACCTGGGCAAAAATAGGCCCCGGGTGAAAAACAAAACTCTCCTTCTGGCGCTGGTAAATGGAAACCCCTGACAAATCGCTGGGCATCAGGTCGGCGGTAAATTGCACGCGCGAAAACTGCAGGCCGAAAGAGCGCGACAGCGCGTGGGCCAGCGTGGTTTTTCCGACACCGGGCACATCTTCGATCAGCAGGTGGCCGCCTGCCAGCAGGCAGGCCACGCAGTCCTGGACCTGGGTCGATTTGCCCACTATGACCGTGTTAAGCTGATTTAAAAGTGCCTGGATTTTCTGTTTCGCGTTCATGCCTTCAACCTTACCGCAAAATTTCTTCTATGAACGCCACCGCGTATTTCACCCACAAGGATTGCTGGAAACATGAAATGGGCGCCGGCCACCCGGAGTGCCCGGAGCGTCTGGACGCGATTGAAGACCGGCTGCTGATCACCGGCGTCGGGGACGCGCTGGACCGGCGCGATGCGCCGCTGGCCTCGCTGGCCGATCTGGAGTTGGCGCATGGCCGCATGATGATTGCCGCGCTGCGCGGCCTGAGCGACCAGTTGGCCGACGAAATCCTGGCCGGTGGCCCCACACATGCCCAGATTGACCCGGACACGTCCATGAACGTGTCGACCTGGACCGCGGCCTTGCGCGCAGCCGGGGCCACGCTGGCCGCCACCGATGCGGTGATGGCCGGAGAGGCCGAAAACGCCTTTTGTTCGGTGCGGCCACCCGGCCACCACGCCTGCCGTGACAAGTCCATGGGGTTTTGCTTCTTCAACAATATTGCAGTGGCTGCCAAATATGCGCTCGAGAGGCATGGGCTCAAGCGAGTGGCGATTGTGGACTTTGATGTGCACCATGGCAACGGCACGGAAGACATCATTCGCGGCGATGACCGCATCCTGATGGTCAGTTTTTTCCAGCACCCTTATTACCCCTATACCGGCGACGAAGTGCAGGCCAGCAACATGGTGAATCTGCCGGTGCCGGCCTATACCAAGGGCATGGACATCCGCGAGCTGATCGACATGATGTGGATGCCGCGCCTTGAGACATTCCGGCCCGAGATGATTTTTATCAGTGCCGGATTTGATGCGCACCGCGAGGATGACCTGGGCCAGTTGGGTCTGACCGAGCAGGACTACGCATGGATCACCCAGCGCATCAAGGAGGTGGCCAAACGACACGCCCGGGGCCGTATTGTGTCGTCGCTCGAGGGTGGCTACAACCTGGGCGCGCTGGCGCGCAGTGTGGAAGCCCATATCCGCGTGCTGGCAGATTTGTAGGCAGAGGAGGAGTGTCTTGATAAATGATTTTTCAGCCCCCTTGCTGCACAGCCGCGACGCGCGTGGCGTGTACACGCTCACGCTCAATCGTCCTGCAAGCTTCAACACCCTGAGCGAAGACATGTTGGCCGCCCTGCAGGCGGCGCTGGACGCGGTGGCCAGTGACCCGGCTGCACGCGCGGTCGTGCTGGCGGCGCAAGGCAAGGCCTTTTGCGCCGGCCACAACCTCAAGGAAATGCGTGCGCAGCCCGAGCTGGCCTATTACCAGAAGCTGTTTGCGCAATGTACCCGCATGATGTTGAGTATCCAGGCCCTGCCGGTGCCGGTGCTGGCCCGGGTGCAGGGGGTGGCCACGGCTGCCGGCTGCCAGTTGGTGGCGCAGTGTGACCTGGCGGTGGCCGGCACCGATGCCAGTTTTGGCGTCAACGGCATTGATGTAGGTTTGTTCTGCGCCACGCCCAGTGTGCCGCTGGTACGCAACATACCGGCCAAGCAGGCCATGGAAATGCTGCTGACCGGGGGCTTCATCGGCGCCGAGGAAGCCAGGGCGCGAGGCTTGGTCAACCGGGTGGTTGCGCCGCAGGATATGGATGCGGAAATTGAGCGCTTGCTGCTGGCGATTCTTTCCAAACCGCGCGAGGCGATTGCCATGGGCAAGGCCCTCTTCTACCAACAACGTGAAACCGGTATTGCCGCCGCATACCAGCTGGCGGGGCAGACCATGGCCTGCAACATGGTTCACCCGGTGGCGCAGGAGGGCGTGCAGGCCTTCATCGACAAAAGGACGCCCCAATGGCCGGCCCTGTGACCTCCCGGGCTTCGAAGTCAGCCCCAATCGATACGCTGGACGGATGGTTTGCGGCGCTGGCCCAGCCCAGTGCCCTGACCGAGCTGGCAGCGCTGGTCGCGTGCGTGCTGCTGGCCTGGCTGCTGGTGCGGGTGGCCAGCCGCTCGCACCTCGTGGCTGACGGAAACTCCGTCCTGTTTGGCCGTCGCGTGATCGACGGCGTACTGTTTCCGCTGCTGCTGCTGTCTTTTGCGTATGGGGCCCAGATTTTGCTGGCGCGGCTGATCCCAGTGGCCGTGTTCAAAGTGGCGGTTCCTGTACTGCTGTCGCTGGCGGTGATTCGCCTGGGGGTCAAGGTGCTGCAGGTGGCCTTCAAGGACGCGCCTCTGGTACGGGCACTGGAACGGACCATTTCCTGGCTGGCCTGGATTGCCATGGTGCTTTGGGTCAGTGGGCTGCTGCCCCTGATCATGGAGGAACTGGACGACATCAAGTGGAAGGTCGGCAATTCGACCCTGTCGGTACGCACCCTGCTGGAGGGGGCCGTGACGGCCGGGGTGGTACTCCTGATCGCGCTGTGGATTTCCGCGGCGATTGAAACGCGCTTGCTGCGCTCGGCCACCGGCAACGAGCTGTCGCTGCGCAAGGCGGTCAGCAACGCCACCCGTGCGGTGCTGATGTTTGTAGGCCTTCTGATGGCGCTGTCGGCGGTGGGCATCGACCTGACGGCCCTGTCGGTGCTGGGCGGAGCGATCGGCGTCGGCATAGGTTTCGGCCTGCAAAAACTGGCGGCCAACTACGTCAGCGGCTTTGTGATGCTGGCCGAGCGCAGTGTGCGCATCGGCGACAACGTCCGGGTGGACGACTTCGAGGGCCGCATCACCAACATCAACGCTCGTTATACGGTGGTGCGGTCGTTGGGCGGCCGGGAGTCCATCGTGCCCAACGAGATGTTCATCAGCAACCGCATTGAAAACCTCTCCCTGGCCGATTCACGCGTGCTGCAGTCCACCGTGGTGTCGGTGGGGTATGACAGCGACGTCGATCTGGTAATGCGTTTGCTGACCGAGGCGGCCCTGTCGCAGGACCGGGTGGTGCGTGAGCCCGGCCCGGGTGTCAATCTCACCAATTTCGGGGCCGACGGGCTGGAGTTCACGTTGAACTACTGGATGACGGACCCCGAGAACGGGCAGCAGAACCTGCGCTCGCGCATCAACCTCGCCATATTGCAGTCCTTGCGCAGCAACGGCGTCGAAATTCCTTATCCGCAGCGGGTGATTCACACGCGGTCCCTGCCGTCGCAAGACGTCAAGGACCCCTGAGGTCTGCCGTGCCGCGCCCCTCCCGGGGCGGCACTTCCGGGGACTTTCCCTTACTTCATGAAAGAAGGCAGCCAGAGGCTGATCCCGGGGAAGGCCAGCAGAATGCCCAGCGCTGCCACCTGCATGACCACAAAGGGCCAGACACCGCGGAAAATGCTGCCCAGACCGACCTTGGGCAGCAGGGTGTTGAGCACAAACAGGTTCATGCCCACGGGTGGTGAGATCAGGCCGATCTGGATCACCATCACGATCAGCACACCGAACCAGACCGGATCGAAGCCCAGTGACACCACAATCGGGAAAAACAGCGGAATGGTCAGCAACACCATGGTGAGCTCTTCCATCACGGTGCCCAGCAGCACGTAGATCACCATCATCGCAGCCACGATCATCACCGGCGACAGACCCAGGTGGGTGATCCACTCCTTGAGGTCATTGGGCATGGAGGTGAAGTTCATGAAATTGGCGAAAATGGTCGCTGCGATCAACAGGGTGAACAGCATGGCGGTTGTGCGCGCCGACTCCACCAGCACACCCAGCGTGATCTTCCAGGTCAGCCGGCGCCGCGCCAGGGCAAACAGGAAGGCGCCGGCGGCGCCTATGCCTGCGCCCTCGGTGGCGGTGAACACGCCGCCATAAATACCCCCCAGTACCAGCACCATCAGCAGCAACACGCCCCAGATGCCGCGCACAGCTTTCCAGCGTTCGGGCCAGGTCGATTTTTCTCCGGCGGGCGCGTGTTCGGGGTCCATGAAGGTCATGAAGAGCACGGCGACCATCAGCAGCAGCGCAATCAGAATGCCGGGAAGCACGCCAGCCGCAAACAGCTTGCCGATGTTGGTTTCGGTCACGATGCCGTAGATCACCAGGATGGTTGAGGGCGGAATCATGATCCCCAACGTACCGCCTGCCGCGATCACTCCGGTGGACAGGGAGTCGCTGTAACCCAGTTTTTTCATCGACGGATAAGCCACCTTGCTCATGGTGGCGGCAGTCGCTATCGACGAGCCGCAAATCGCACCAAAACCGGCGCAGGCAGCGATGGTGGCGTGTGCCAGGCCGCCGCGCAGGTGGCCGATGAACGAGTAAGCTGCGTGAAACAGCTCGTGCGCCAGCCCCGCCCGTGCCACAAAATTGCCCATCAGGATGAACAGCGGGATCACCGACAAGGTGTAGGCAAAACCGGTTTCGTGCACCACCTGCGCCGTGCTGGCCATGGCGGGCATCCAGCCGCGTGTCAGGCCCATGCCGACAATGCCCACCAGACCCATGGCAAAAGCCAGTGGCAGGCGCAGCAAGGCCAGCACAAAAATGGCGCCAAAACCAAGCAGGGCTTCGGTCACAGCGTGGCTCCTTCACCCGTGTCGGAATCGGGGGCAGGGCGCAACCCCATGCCCAGGTGAATCGCGCCGGCCACGGCGCACATCAAGGCCATTCCGTAGATAAACGGGGCCTTGAGGATTTTTAGCTGGGCGGTGGTCTCTCCGGTGTCCAGGTACTGACCACCGGTTTGCCACATCAGCCAGCCCAGGGCCAGCAAGACAACCCCGCAGATCAGCTGCATCAAGGCGCGTTGTACCTTGCGGACGGCTTCGGGCAGGTAGTGATCCAGCGAATCGAACACCACATGCTCACCGCGCAGCGAGACCAGTGGCAAGGCCGCAAAAATCACCATCACCATCAGCAGTTCCGTGAGCTCCAGGGAGCCGGTGATGGAATTGGAAAGCAGCTTGCGCCCGCCAACGTCAAAAAAAGTCAGCGCCATGATGGCGAACAGGGCGGTGGCGGCCAGCAGGCCGCAGACCCTTTCGATGAGCTTGTTCAATCTATGTGCCTCAATCCATGAAAAAAAGCGCGGCCCTCATTGTCCATGAGGCCGCGCCGGGGCTGGCGGTCGGGCGTCAGCCGCTTACTTTTCCTGGCGGGCGATTTCAGCGCGGAACTCAGCCAGCACCTTGGCTGCGTCTTTGAGGCCCTTGGCTTCGGCGTCCTTGATCCATTTCTGTTCAAGCGGAGCAGTCTTGCCCTTGACGTCGGCGACAAACGCCGCATCGGCCTTGACGACCTGCACATCGTTCGCCTGCATCAGGCCCATGGCGCGGCGGTCCACGCGGTCCCAGCCGCGGCCGTAAATACGCGCGGCCACTTCGCCGGAGATGGCGTCAACGGCCTTCTTCTCGTCGGCCGAGAGTTTGTCGTATTTGGCCTGATTCATCATGAAGACAAAACTGGTGTTGTACAGGCCGCCGGGAAAGGTGGTGGCGTATTTGATGATCTTGTCGATCTTGAACGACTCGGTGGACTCGGCCGGGAACAGCGTGCCATCCATGACGCCGCCGGACAACAACTCGTACGAATCGGGTGCCGGCTTGAGGGTCACGTTCATGCCCAGCGTTTTTGCGATCTCGTTGACCATGCCGCCGCCGACGCGCCATTTCAGGCCCCCCAGCTCGGCCACGTTGGTCACTGGCCGTTTGGTGTTGAACACAATGCCAGGGCCGTGGGTGAAGAACGAGAGCACTTTCACGCCCTGATGCTCGGCCTGAAACTGCGGGTATTTCATGGCGACCTTGTTGAAGGCCACCGAGATTGGCTCCGAGGTGTTGCCCAGAAACGGGAACTCGGACATCTGCGTGTAGACAAAGCGGCCCGGCGTGTAGCCGTGTACCGTGTAGGACACATCGGCCAGGCCGTTCTTGACAGCGTCCATGGTGCCGGGCGCTGCGGTGACGCCGCGCGGCAGGATGTTGCACTTCATCTTGCCGGCGGTGTTTTTCTCCAGCAAGTCGCACCATTCTTTCTGGGCCATGCTCAGGGTATGGGTTGGAGGCAACCAGCTGGAAACCGTCAGCACGGTCTGGGCGGAAGCAAGGCCACTGCAAACGGTGAGCAGGGCGGCGGCAATCGATTTGATTTTCATGAAGGCTCCGTGCGGTCAAGGGCTGACCGGTAAGGTGTTGAAGGGCTGAGACAGTGGCCTGAAAGCCCTGCTTCATTCGGAAAGTCCACTTTAAGCCACTGACTGGCGCCAGTCTGTCCCTACTTACCCCAATTAACCGACCAAACGGTCTGTTAATTGTGACGTTGCCATGTCGCCGGGGCAACAGGACTTTGGGCGTGCGTCTCTAATTTGAAATAGCAAGGCCTCTATAATAAAAATAGAACGACCGTTCTTTTTCTGCATCCCCGCTATCTCAGTACCCCCAAACGCCTGTTTATAGGGAAGTCCAGCAGGTGCAGCATAGAATCAAAAGCTTTACGTACACGTCAATTCAATCAACTCTGGAGCCCTCCCAATGAAGGTCTTGGTCCCCGTCAAACGCGTTGTCGACTACAACGTCAAAGTCCGCGTCAAATCCGATGGCACGGGTGTCGATATTGCCAACGTCAAAATGAGCATGAACCCGTTTGATGAGATCGCCGTCGAGGAGGCCACCCGCCTCAAGGAAAAAGGCGTGGTCACCGAGGTCATCGCCGTGAGCTGCGGTGTGGCGCAATGCCAGGAAACCCTGCGCACAGCCATGGCCATAGGCGCCGACCGCGCCATCCTGGTTGAGACCACCGAAGAGTTGCAGCCGCTGGCCGTTGCCAAGCTGCTCAAGGCGCTGGTCGAGAAAGAACAGCCGCAACTGGTGATTCTGGGCAAGCAGGCCATTGACGACGACTGCAATCAGACCGGGCAGATGCTGGCGGCTCTGCTGGGCTGGCCGCAGGCGACCTTTGCGTCCAAGGTCGATGTGGCCGACGGCAAGGCCGTGGTCATGCGTGAGGTTGACGGCGGCATGGAAACGCTGAGCCTGAGCCTGCCGGCCATCATCACCACCGACCTGCGCCTGAACGAGCCGCGTTACGTCACGCTGCCCAACATCATGAAGGCCAAGAAAAAGCAGCTGGACAACTTCAAGCCGGAAGACCTCGGTGTCGATGTCAAACCGCGCCTGAAGACGCTCAAGGTCAACGAGCCGCCCAAGCGCAGCGCCGGCATCAAGGTGCCCGATGTCGCCACGCTGGTGGACAAGTTGAAGAATGAAGCAAAAGTAATCTAAGTGAAGGAATCGACATGACCGCCCTCGTCATCGCAGAACACGACAACGCCAGCATCCGTCCCGCCACCCTGAACACCGTCACCGCAGCTGCCCAGTGTGGCGGTGATGTGCACGTGCTGGTGGCCGGCCTGAACGCCGGGCCCGCCGCCCAGGCCGCCGCGCAGATCGCCGGTGTTGCCAAAGTCATCCATGTGGATGGCGCGCACTTCGAACACGGTCTGGCGGAAAACATGGCCGCCCAGGTGATCGCGCTGGCCAGCAGCTATTCGCACATCCTGTTCCCGGCCACAGCATCGGGTAAGAACATCGCGCCGCGTGTGGCGGCGCTGCTCGACGTCGGCCAGATCTCCGACATCACCAAGGTGGATGCGGCCGATACCTTCGAGCGACCTATTTATGCCGGCAACGCGATTGCCATCGTGCAGAGCCTGGATGCCACCAAGGTGATCACCGTGCGTACCACCGGTTTTGACGCGGCCGCAGCCACCGGCGGTTCTGCCGCGGTGGACGTGGTCAGCGGCGAGGCCGACAGCGGCAAGTCGGTATTTGTCGGCAGCGAAATCGCCAAGAGCGACCGCCCCGAGCTGACTGCGGCAAAAATCATCGTCAGCGGCGGCCGTGCGCTGGGCAGTGCCGAGAAGTTCAATGAAGTCATGACCCCGCTGGCCGACAAGCTCGGTGCGGCACTCGGCGCCTCGCGCGCTGCGGTCGATGCCGGTTATGCGCCCAACGACTGGCAGGTCGGCCAGACCGGCAAGATCGTTGCGCCTCAGCTTTACATCGCCGCCGGCATCAGCGGCGCGATCCAGCATCTGGCCGGCATGAAGGACAGCAAGGTCATCGTGGCGATCAACAAGGACCCGGAAGCACCGATCTTCAGCGTGGCTGACTACGGGCTGGAAGCCGACCTGTTCACCGCTGTGCCGGAACTGGTCTCGGCACTTTAAGTTCTGAAACAGCAAAGGGCATCGTGAGCGGTGCCCTTTTTTGCGCCGACCGGGCGCTTGCCCGACACCTGCACACTGGAGACAAGACATGAGCTACAAAGCCCCCCTCAAGGACATGCTGTTTGACATCAAACACCTGGCTGATATCGATGCGGTGGCGCAGATACCCGGTTTTGAAGAGGCCGGGTTTGAGACCGCGCAGGCGGTGCTTGAAGAGTGCGCCAAGTTCAATGAAGGGGTCTTGTCTCCGCTGAACTGGGAGGGTGATAAAAACCCGTCGAGCTGGAAAGACGGGGTGGTCACCACGACGCCCGGCTTCAAGGAGGCCTACAAGCAGTATGCCGAGGGCGGCTGGCAGGGTTTGCAGCATCCGCTGGACTTCGGTGGCCAAGGCCTGCCCAAGACGATCGGCGCGGCCTGCGGCGAAATGCTCAACTCGGCCAACATGAGTTTTGCGTTGTGCCCACTGCTGTCCGACGGCGCGATTGAAGCCCTGTTGACGGCCGGTTCGGACGAACTCAAGGCGGTGTACCTCGAAAAGCTGGTGAGCGGCCAGTGGACCGGCACCATGAACCTGACCGAGCCGCAAGCCGGCTCGGATCTGGCGATGGTGCGCTCCCGCGCCGAGCCACAAGCTGACGGCAGCTACAAGGTTTTTGGCACCAAGATTTTCATCACCTACGGTGAACACGACATGGCCGAGAACATCGTGCACCTGGTGCTGGCGCGTGTGACTGGTGCGCCCGAGGGCGTCAAGGGCATCAGCCTGTTTGTGGTGCCCAAGTTCATGGTCGGCAAGGACGGCGCGCTGGGCGCCCGCAACGACGTGCACTGCGTGAGCATCGAGCACAAGATGGGCATCAAGGCCAGCCCGACGGCAGTGCTCCAGTACGGCGACCACGGCGGCGCCGTCGGCTACATCGTGGGCCAGGAAAACCGCGGCCTCGAATACCTGTTCATCATGATGAACTCGGCACGATATGCCGTGGGCATGCAGGGCATCGCGATTGCCGAGCGCGCCTACCAGAAGGCCGTCACGTTTGCCAAAGACCGCGTACAGAGCCGCCCGGTCGATGGTTCGATCAATGCAAGTGCGCCCATCATTCACCACCCCGACGTCAAGCGCATGCTGATGACCATGCGCGCCTACACCGAAGGGTGCCGCGCGATGGCGTCCGTAGCTGCCGCTGCCTACGACGCCTCGCACCACCATCCCGATGCGGACGTGCGCAAGCAGAACCAGGCCTTTTATGAATACATGGTGCCGCTGGTCAAGGGCTATAGCACCGAGATGAGCCTGGAAGTCACTTCGCTGGGTGTGCAGGTGCACGGCGGCATGGGCTTCATCGAGGAAACCGGCGCAGCGCAGTATTACCGCGACGCCAAAATCCTGACGATTTACGAAGGCACGACCGCCATCCAGGCCAATGACCTGGTCGGGCGCAAGACAGCCCGGGACGGCGGCCAGACTGCCAAGGGCATTGCTGGCCAGATCGAAAAGACCGAAGCCGCGCTGCTCAAGCAGGGCGGCGCTGCAGCGAAGGTTGTGGCGAAACGGCTAAAAGCGGCCCGCGAAGCTTTTGTCGATGTGGTGGAATTTGTCGCCGGTAACACCAAAGCGTCGCCGAACGCCGTGTTCGCCGGCAGCGTGCCCTACCTGATGCTGGCCGGTAATCTCGTCGCTGGCTGGCAGCTCGCCCGCTCATTGCTGGTGGCTGAGGAGGAGCTGGCCGCTGGCAACGATGTGGCCTTCATGAAGGCCAAGATCACCACCGCCGTGTTTTACGCCGACCACCTGCTCAGCAAGGCCCCCGGCATGCGTGACAGCATTGTCGATGGCGCGGACAGCGTGACGGCGCTGGCCCTTGATGCTTTCTGATCTGGTGCCAGATTGCCAATTTGCTATTAAATCGATAGCTTCTGTCGCCCGATCGACAAGGGCTGCTGCCACTTTTCGCTCAAAATATTCCTGAATACCACCGGAGACAACATGTCCAGACTTCCCGCACCGCTGAATAACTTGCCGCTGCCCATCATCGGCTCGCCATTGTTCATCATCAGCAACCCCAAGCTGGTGATTGCCCAGTGCATCGCCGGTGTGGTCGGCGCCATGCCTTCGCTCAACGCGCGGCCGGCGGCTCAGTTGGAAGACTGGCTGGCCGAGATCACCGAGACCCTGGCTGCCTACAACAAGGCCAACCCCGACAAGCCCGCCGCGCCGTTTGCCATCAACCAGATCGTGCACAAGTCCAACGACCGGCTGGACCACGACATGGAAATGTGCGTCAAGTACAAGGTGCCCATCTACATCACCTCGCTCGGCGCGCGGGAAGACATCAACGCCGCGGCGCACAGCTACGGCGGCGTGGTGCTGCACGACATCATCAACAACAAGTTCGCACGCAAGGCGATTGAAAAAGGTGCCGACGGCCTGGTCGCGGTAGCGGCAGGTGCGGGTGGCCATGCCGGCGTGAAAAGTCCGTTTGCGCTGATCCAGGAAATCCGGCAGTGGTTTGACGGACCGCTGGCGCTGTCGGGTTCCATCGCTACCGGCGGCGCTGTGCTGGCTGCGCAGGCCATGGGTGCCGACTTTGCCTACATCGGCTCGGCCTTTATCGCGACCGATGAGGCTCGCGCTGCAGACGCCTACAAGCAGTCCATCGTCGACAGCAATAGCGACGACATTGTTTACTCCAGCCTGTTCACCGGTGTTCACGGCAACTACCTCAAACCGTCCATTGTTGCCGCCGGCATGGACCCGGACAACCTGCCCGACGGCGACTTAAAGACCATGAATTTTGCCAGTGGAGAAGGCAGCAAGTCCAAGGCCTGGAAAGACATCTGGGGCTGTGGCCAGGGTATTGGCGCGGTCAGCAAGGTGCAAAGTACGGCCGACTATGTGGCCCAGCTAAGGCGCGAGTACGAGCAGGCGCGCGCAAGGGTCTGCGGCTAGCGTCTGATTCTCACCCCGGACCCATGACCGCTGCCGATGGGCGCCTTCCCGGCATTGATGCCCTCAAGGGCCTGGGTTGCACCCTGATCGTCTGGCACCATCTTGCTTTTTACGGGCCGATGTCCGATGTGGTGCATGGCGCGGCGCCAGCGCTGATGGACTGGTTCTACAGCTACGCCCGCATGGCGGTGCAGGTGTTTCTGGTGCTGGGCGGTTTTCTGGCCGCGTGTTCGCTCGCGCCTCAGGGGAGGGCCGGCTTCCAGCAACCGCTTCGCCTGATTCTCAAGCGCTACCGCCGGCTGGCCCTGCCGCTGGTGGTGGCGGTGCTGATCACCGTGGCGGTGGCGACGATGGTGCGACCCTGGTTGCAACATGATTCAGTGCCCGGGGCGCCCACGCTCTGGCAACTGCTGGCGCATCTGTTTTTACTGCAGGACCTGGTCGGCCAGGAAGCTCTTTCTGCGGGCATCTGGTATGTGGCCATCGACCTTCAGTTGTTCGCCATGACCGTGCTGGTTCTCTCGCTGGTGCGGGGCGAGCGCCATCGCTGGCTGGTGCTGGGGTTGGCAGCGTCATCGTTGCTCCTGTTCAACCGGCACGGCGGACTCGATTCGACCGGCCTTTACTTTTTCGGCGCTTACGCCCTGGGCATGATGGCGTGGTGGGCGAGCAGAAGCGAGCGGCCCGTGCGCTGGCTGCTGGCCATCGCGGGGCTGGGCGCAGTCGCCTTGCTGCTGGACTTCCGGGGTCGTCTGCTGGTCGCGGTGGTGGTGGCGCTGGTGCTGGTCTGGCTGCAGCGCAGCGCGCGGCCGACGCGGTGGCTGCAGCAAAGCTGGGTGTTGCGGCTTGGACAGATCTCGTACTCGGTCTTCCTGATCCACTTCCCGGTCTGCCTGATGGTCAATGCGGTGGTGAGCCATTTCTGGCCCGCACAACTGGCCGCCAATGCGCTGGGCATGCTGGCGGCGTTTGGGCTGTCGCTGCTGGCCGGTGATGCGCTGTACCGATGGGTGGAGTCGCCGCGCGCACCCTGGCGCGGCCTGCGCAAACCACCGTTGGCGCCGCAATGAGTCTATCGGGCCCGTGGCCGGACTTGCAGGTCCAAAAGGCCTACAGCCCTTGTGCAGCTTGCTTGGATAGCTACATTTTTCATAGCTGACGGTACTTGGTGCGCAGACCATGTATGGAATGGACTCTGGGGCACGCCGGCAGTTGTTGTCTTCCCGCTCACTGCAAAAATTGACGCCCCACCATGCCCCCTGCCAGCTTGAGCCAATAGAGACCGAGGGGAACCAGGGTGGAACCCAGCACCTGCCTGACCATCTTGTGGTTGAACGGCCAGGTCGATGCGGTTTTGACCTGCTCCTCGTAAAGGCTCCAGGCGGCAAACCGGGAATGCAGTTGGTTGATGTCGGCCGTACCGCCCTGGATGGCGTTCTGTTCCAGATCCGCTCGGGCCTTCTGCAGGTTGGCGCGGATAACGGCCAGTTTGCGTGCCTGGGACTGCAGCAGCGCGCCATGAATGCTGCGCAGCGGGAGGAAGAAGACCAGGACCGCGGCGACCAGAACGCTCGCATACGAGACGACGACCGCCGGATTCTGCAGCGTCTGCAGCGTCTGGAAAGGCAATGTCACGCAGATCCCACCCACAAAGGCGAGAGAACTGACCTGACTCCAGCGCGCGAACGGGGTCAGCGCACTGGCCTCGAAAAGATCCAGGTTCAGGTCTTGCCGGCACAACGAGGCAATGGTGCGGGCGCGGACCGCTCCCCTGTACACGACCCAGACGAACAGGATGTTCGCGCAGAAACCCGTCACGAGGAAGTACCAGTTGGTCCACAGCCCCCAATCGGCCGTTGGCTCCTGACCGAGCCACAGCATGAGACCGGGAAAGGCGGTGACGAAACCTGTCAGCAGAGCGACGAATTCACGTCGTCGATCAACAGCCGGCTCGCACTGTGTCAATCCGCGGGAGTCCAGCAAGGGCTGCATCCCTTTGATCGCCCGGTCCGAGAGTCGACTGCTGACCGGCACGACCGCCAGCATGTAAATGACGTTCACCGCGAAATACGAGTGGCGCCAAAAGCTCCAATCGGCGCCAGACCTGAAGTAGCCATCGACATAAGCCGCCAGAAGCAGGCCTAGCAGCAGCAAACCCGCAATGGCCAGGCTCGCCTGCTTCCAGTTCAAGCCGCATGCGCTGAAGCTGGCGCTGATCAAATCCTGCTTGCTGCCATCCGGAGTTGTTGGGATTGTCACCAGCCGAGCATACGTTCCGGATCCCGACCGGTCAATTCGAGCACAAGCAGCGCGCCATGAATAAAACAGGTCGTAGTGGATATACTGTTTATATATACAGTTAATCAAACTCGTCCAACCCAGCGTTTTAATCCATGGCCGAAGCCATCATTCCCGTCCTCGCCATCAAAGGCCGTGGTACCGCCACACGCCTGGCGCATCGCTTTGAGAAAGACGTACGCGCGGATTGGGACGACGGCTGGGGCACGCTGCAGGCCGACGCGGCAGCCGGCCGTCCCCGCCTGGAGACCGAAGTCAGCTTTGAAGATGCCCGAAGTGCCATCGTGCGCAACGATTCGCCAGACATCTTTTTTGACTACAGCCTGAACCCCTACCGCGGCTGCGAACATGGCTGCATCTACTGTTATGCACGCCCCACGCACAGCTACCTCAACCTCTCGCCCGGACTGGATTTCGAGACAAAGATCATTGCCAAGCGCAACATCGCTGACGTGCTGCGCGCCGACTTGGGCAAACGCAGCTACATCCCCAAACTGCTCAACATCGGATCGGGCACAGACTGCTACCAGCCCGCTGAACGTGAGTTGCGCCTGACACGTTCCGTGATCGAGGTGCTGCAGCAGGTGCGGCATCCGTTTTCGCTGGTGACCAAGTCCAGCGGCGTGGAGCGCGACCTGGACCTGATCGCCCCCATGGCGGCCGACCGGCTGGCTGCGGTGTACGTGACCATCACCACGCTGGACCCTGAACTCGCGCGCGCGCTGGAGCCGCGTGCAGCGGCGCCGCACCGGCGGCTGCGCACCATCCGGGCGCTGGCTGACGCGGGGGTGCCTGTGGGTGTCAGCGTGGCGCCGCAGATTCCGTTTGTGAACGACGACATGGAAAAGGTGCTGGAGGCGGCTTGGCAAGCCGGGGCGCGTTCAGCGTTTTACACCGTGATCCGTCTGCCCTGGGAGGTGGCGCCGCTGTTCAAACAGTGGCTCTCATTGCATTACCCACAGCGCGCGGAGCGCATCATGGCGCGCATTCACGAGATGCACGGCGGCCAGGACTACAACAGCGACTTCGCCGCGCGCATGAAAGGCAGCGGGCTTTGGGCCGACCTGATCAAGCAGCGCTTTGAAAAGACCTGTCACCGCCTCGGCTTCAATCGCCAGCGGGTGGAACTGGATCTGAGCCAGTTCAACCCGCATGCGGTCGCGGCACAACGCAGCCTATTCCTGTAGCCCCACCCGCAAGCCTGGCCCCCTGCGAGGCTGCTACCTGATCATGCCCGGCAGCCATAACGAGAGTGCCGGAACGTAGGTCACCAGCAGCAAGGCAAGACACATGGCTCCGTAAAAAGGCCACAGTTCCCTGGACACTTCTTCAATGCTGCAGCGTCCAATCGCACATCCCACAAAAAGCGTGGGGCCCACGGGCGGCGTGATCAGCCCGATGCCCGAGTTGACCAGCAAAATCATGCCGAAGTGCACCGGGTCTATGCCAAATTTCTGAACCACCGGCAACAGGATGGGTGTGCAGATGAGAATCATCGGCGCCATGTCCATAAAGGTGCCCAGCAGGATCAGCAGAATGTTCAGCATGAACAGCAACTGGTATTTGTTGCTGGCCACGCTGACAAAAAAAGCGGTCGCCTTGGCCGGCACCTGCATCAAGGCCATCATGTAACCAAAAACCGCCGAAAACGCAATCAGCATCATGACCATGGCCACCATCTTGGTCACGCGGTGCAGCAAGCGGGGCAGCTCTTTCCACTGGTAGTCGCGGTAAATGAACATGGTGACCAGAAATGCGTAGATGCAGGCCACCGCTGCCGATTCCGTGGGTGTGAAGACCCCCGACAGAATGCCGCCCAGAATGATCACCACCGTCACCAGGCCCCATAACGCCTCGATGACGATTTTTCCGGCCTGTCTGAGTGTGACCGGCTCCCCCCGGGGATAGCCGCGGCGGTAAGAAAGAAACAGGCACAGACCGATAACGCAGGCGCCAAACAACAGCCCCGGAAAAAAACCGGCTAGAAACAGCTGCGCGATGGAAATGCTCCCGCCAGCCGCCAGTGAGTACAGCACGGCATTGTGGGACGGCGGAATCAGCACCGCCTGGACGGACCCGCAGATGGTGACATTGGTCGCGAACACCCTGGGGTAGCCCTGCTTGACCATTTGCGGTATCAGGACAGAACCGATCGATGCGGTATCGGCCACAGATGATCCCGACACGCCGCTGAAAAACGTCGAGGAAATCACGTTGACCAGGGCCAGGCCACCCCGGATGGCACCGACAAAAATGCGCGCCAGATTGACCAGCCGCACCGCCATGCCACCTTCGGCCATGATGGCACCGGCAAGAACAAAAAACGGAATCGCCAGCAGCGAAAAGCTGTTGACCCCGTTGGATATCTGGATCATCACCGCTTCCAGCGGCACGTCGATCCACAGAGCGCCCACAATGGCCGCCAGCCCCAGCGTGTAGGCCACCGGCATGCCAACCATGCACAGCACCACAAAAGTACCCAACAACAGCAGGACCTCGATCATGGCGGCTACTCCGCCAGGGGCTGATCGCGAAACATCATCGACGTGGCCGGTGGTTCCCCGATCCAGAGTTTTTCGATGATGAACAGCAGGGTGAAAAATCCGCCGAGTGGAATGGGCATGTAGGTGACACCGACAGACAGCGAGGGAAACTCACCTATGGTTTGCCCCATGGTCACCCGCACCAGCTCGATGCCGCAGACGATCATGAACAAAGCCGTGGCGACCATACACAGTCTGGCGGCCACCAGCAGGCCCTGGCGCACGGCAGCCGGCACGGCACTGGTCAACATCTCCACAGAGATATGAACATTGGCCCGAAAGGCTGCCGCGCCGCCCACAAAGGTGAACATGACCATCATCAACACCGAAAAGGGTTCGGGCCAGCTGGCCGCCGCGTTCATCACGTAACGCATGAAAACGCCGTAGGGGACGGCCAGCGTGATCAGCACCAGCGCGCTGGCAGACACCACCATGCAGGCCAGATAAAGCCAATCCATGGCCCGCGTGTACCGTGCTTTAAAAGTCATGATTGATCCGGGAAACGCTGCCCGTGCGGACAGGTGAAAATGAAAATTCCGCAACGCACGCAGATGATGCGTTGCCGGAATTCAGTTTGAGAGCAGGCGCGCCAGGTACGCGCTATTTGGTGTCTTCGATGCGTTTGAGCAGGGCTGCGTACTTGGCACCGTATTTGTCGCGGATGGGCTGGGTTGCCTTGTAGAACGCGGTCTTGTCTGCTTTCACGAACTGCACGCCCTTGGCTTTGAGCTCACCTTCGGCGGTGGCCGTTTTTTCGTCCCACAGCTTGCGCTCTTCGAACTGGGTCTCGCGTGACAGTTTTTTCAGCAGTGCCTTGTCGTCAGCGGACAGCCCGTCCCATGTGCGTTTGGAGAAGATGAATATCTCCGGAATGATGAGGTGGCCGGTTTCGCTGTACACCTTGCTGACCAGGTAGTGGTTTTGGGCCAGCAGCGTGGGCGGGTTGTTCTCGGCGCCATCCACCACACCGGTTTCCAGTGCGCTGTAGAGCTCGTTGAAACCCATGGCAATACCGTTGCCGCCCATCGCGTTCATGGTCTCCACAAAAATGGGATTCCCCATCATGCGGATTTTCTGGCCCTTCAGGTCAGCGGGCACCGTCACCGGTTTTTTGCCATAAACGTTGCGTACGCCGGCATCCATCCAGCCCAGCGCCACGATGCGTGAGGCCGGGTTGCTGTTGATTTTTTCCAGCAGTTCATCGCCAATCGGGCCATCAATGACCTTGCGCATGTGGTTCTCGTCGCGAAAGATGAAGGGCAGGTTGAAGACGTTCAGCTCGTCCACCACCGGCCCCATGGCGCCAACGGATATCCGCGCGATCTGCAGCGCGCCTACCTGCGCCTGCTCGATCATCTCCTTCTCACCGCCGAGTTGCATGGAAGGGTACATCTGGATCGAAATGCGGCCGCTGGTGGCGGCTTCCAGCTTCTTGCCCATCCGCACGATGGCCTCAACCGTGGGGTAGCCCAGCGGGTGAACGTCTGAAGCTTTCCAGACGGTTTTGGTTTGTGCCAGTGCGCCGGATGGCAGGCCCAGGGCGAGGGCCAGCAGTGCCGTTGCACCCGGCAGTAGGAAATGGCGTCGAAATAACATGTTTGTCTCCTGATGGTTTTTGAAGCGCACGCAATCATAGAATATTTATTCTATTTGTTCAACTTATCGCATTTTTATTCTATTCCATGGAAATTTCAGCGAGGCGCAGTTTCCCCGCAAGCGCTGGATGGGGTACCTTGCTTTTCAGGGATGGGATGCGCCGACGACCGGACGGGGCCTGGCTGTGGCTTGCACTTGTGAGCTGACGACGGTGCCAGGTCACACCGCGATCGTGTTACTCCGACAACTGCCGCGCGTGGTGGTTCAGGTGGTCGGCCATGAAGGTGGCGATGAAGTAGTAGCCATGGTCATACCCTGCATGACCGCGCAGCTGTAACGCCTGGCCCGCCTTTTGACAGGCTGCCTCAAACAGATGGGGGTGCAACTGCAGCTCGAGAAATTTATCGGCCAGCCCCTGGTCGATCAGGATGCCGCCGGGGTAGGGCGCAGCGCTCAGGCTGGCCATCAATACGCTGGCATCATGGCGTGCCCACCTTGTGGTGTCAGGCCCAAGATAGCCGGTAAACGCCTTGCGCCCCCATGGGCACTGGCTGGGTGCACATATGGGCGCAAGTGCAGAGACTGACTTGAACAGGCCGGGGTGTCTGAGGGCCAGGGTAAGGGCGCCGTGGCCGCCCATCGAATGGCCAAAAATCCCGATGCGCCCCGGCTTGAGCGGCACTATGGCATCCAGCAGCGGCAGCAACTCGTCGATGATGTAGCTTTCCATGCGGTAGTGCTGCGACCACGGCATCTGCGTGGCATCGAGATAAAAACCGGCGCCAAGGCCAAAGTCCCAGCTATCGGCCTCGCCGGCCACGTTGGCGCCACGCGGGCTGGTGTCGGGGGCGATCAGCGCCAGGCCCAGCGAGGCGGCCAGCCGCTGCGCGCCTGCCTTGGTCATGAAGGTTTCCTCATTGCAGGTCAGCCCGGCCAGGTAGATCAGCGCGGGCACTTGACCACCTGCGTTGTCGATGACGGTCTGAGGCGGCAGAAAGACCGAAAACTTCATTGGCAGACCCACGATGGCTGAGTCATGCTGGTAAAAAAGCTGCACGCCGCCGAAGCAGGCATGTTGGCTGAGGAGTTGAGGTGTCCCGATCATGTGGCAAAGCCATGCTGTACCAGTTCAAGCACCGCATCGGCAAACACTTTGGGTACTTCCTGCGGCAGGTTATGGCCCACGCCGGGGACAACCCGATGCGAACGGGGGCCTGTGAACTTGCGCGCGTGTTGCTCGGCCGGGGCCGGCGGACGAACGCCGTCATCGGCGCCGTCGAAGGTGATGCTGGGGACGCTGATCGGCGGCTGCGCCGACAGCCGCCGCTCGATGTCTGCCAGTGCCGGGTCGCCTGCGACCAGGCCAAACCGATGACGGTAGGAGTGGATCACAAGCTCAACAAAGTCCGGGTGGTCCAATGCGGCAGCGCTGCGCTCGAAAGTGGCAGCATCGAAATTCCAGGTGGGCGACCATAACTTCCAGAGCAGACCGCATACGCGGCGCCGGTCGGCCGCCAGTCCGGCGCGACCGCGCTCACTGTGAAAGTAGTACTGGTACCAAAGACTGCGTTCATTCTCCGGTGAGTCCGGCACCATGGCCGTCGCTATGTTCTGGATGTTGTAACTGTTCAGTGAAACCAGCCCGGCGCATCGTTCGGGCCAGAGAGCGGCCACCACACAGGCTGCACGACCGCCCCAGTCGTAGCCGGCCAGCACCCCGCGCGGAACCGCCAATGCGTCCATCAGGGCCAGCAGGTCAGCGCCCAAGGCCGCCTGCTCGCCCGATCGCGGCGTGGCGTCACTGAGGAAACGTGTCGCGCCATACCCGCGCAGGAAGGGCACATACACGCGGCATCCCCGGGCGGCCAGCAAAGGCGCCACCTCAGCGTAGGCATGGATGTCGTACGGAAAACCGTGCATGAGGAACACTGGCGGGCCGTCCACCGGCCCCACCTCGTAGACGGCCACGTCAAGTACGCCGGCCTTGACCTGGCGCAGGGGGTGAAGGCTGGTCATGGTCGGTGGCGTCCTGTCAGTACAGCACCACGCCGCGAATCGACTCGCCGCGTTTCATCAGATCGAAACCTTTGTTGATGTCTTCCAGCGGCATGGTGTGGGTGATCAGGTCGTCGATGTTGATCTTGCCTTCCATGTACCAGTCGACTATTTTCGGCACGTCGGTGCGGCCGCGCGCGCCACCAAAGGCCGAACCTTCCCACTTGCGGCCGGTGACAAGCTGGAACGGCCGGGTGCTGATCTCTGCGCCGGCTTCGGCTACGCCGATGATGATGCTGCGGCCCCAACCCTTGTGTGTGCACTCCAGCGCCTGGCGCATGACCTGCGTGTTGCCGATGCATTCGAAGCTGTAGTCGGCGCCGCCGTCGGTCAGTTGCACGATGGCATCGACCACGTTGTCGGTTTCTTTCGGGTTGATGAAATGGGTCATGCCGAATTTTCGCGCCATCTCCTGGCGCGCCGGGTTGATGTCCACGCCGATGATCTTGTCGGCGCCGACCATCTTCGCGCCCTGGATCACATTCAGGCCGATGCCGCCCAGACCGAAGACGACCACGTTGGCCCCGGCTTCGACCTTGGCGGTGAACAGCACCGCGCCAATGCCGGTGGTCACGCCGCAGCCGATGTAGCAGACCTTGTCGAAGGGCGCATCCTTGCGGATTTTGGCCAGCGAGATCTCGGGCGCCACCGTGTAGTTGCTGAAGGTGGAGGTGCCCATGTAGTGGAAGATCGGCTTGCCGTCCAGGCTGAAGCGGCTGGTGGCATCGGGCATCAGGCCTTTGCCTTGCGTGCCGCGTATCAGCTGGCACAAATTGGTCTTGCGCGACAGGCAGAACTTGCACTGGCGGCACTCCGGTGTGTACAGCGGAATGACGTGGTCGCCTTTTTTGAGCGTGGTCACGCCGGGGCCCACATCGACCACGATGCCCGCGCCCTCATGGCCCAGGATAGCCGGGAAGATGCCTTCCGGGTCGGCGCCAGACAAGGTGTAGTAGTCGGTGTGGCAAATACCGGTGGCCTTGATCTCGACCAGTACCTCGCCGAACCTGGGGCCCTGTAAGTCGACGGTTTCGATGCTCAGGGGTTCGCCAGATTTCCAGGCGACGGCGGCTTTGGTTTTCATGTGGGTGCGTGGTGATGATTCGTGAACCGATTGTTCACGCAAGCTACTTTAGCGCGGATTGATCGTCGGAGCGCCGTGCAAATGCAGTTTGCGGACCAGCATCAGGCTGAGCGCAGTGGCAAGCACACCCAACAGCGCGTTGCCCCCATAGTTTTGCACCAGACCTTGCGCGTCACGGCTGATGATCAACCCGCCGACAAAAGCCGCAGCGCCCATGGCTGCGGACTGCACCGAGGAGTTGAGGGCCATGAAGGTGCCGCGCAACTGCGGATTTGCCGCGCTGGCCACCAGCGCCATGCCTGGCACCATGCGCCCATTCATGCCGATAAAAAGAGCCGTGGTAACCAGCAGGATGCCCCAGACGCCAAAACCGGCGGACTGGCTCAGGACCAGCATGGGAACGGCCGCAGCCATGGCCATGTAGCTGAACACCCTGACCTTGCCCACCGAGTCGCTCAACCGGCCTATGTAACGCGCGGTGACCAGGGTGGCCGCGCCGCCGCACAGATACAGGTAGGGCACCTGCTGGACCGTGAACCCCCCGTTGACTGTGATGAAAATCGTGATGTAGGGAATCACGGTAAAGCCCGAAAACATCAGCAATGCGCTGAATAAAAAGGCTTTCAGATGGTTGTTGTCCCGCAGCACCTGCACTATGCCGCCCAGCGGGGACCTGCGTTTTTGCTGCAGATGGCCCGTCAGCGGCGGCAGGGTCACCCATGCGCCCAGTGCCAGCACGGCAGACACGCCGGCGATGGCAAAAAACGGTGCGTGCCAGCCAAAATGGGCCGCCAGAAAAAGACTCAGCGGAACCCCCGCCACCGACGCCAGCGAAAACGACGACATCACGATCCCCATGGCCCGGCCGCGCCGCTCAAAGGGAATCACATCTGCAATGATGGTTTGCGACAGCGCCGACATCACACCGCCAAACGTCCCGGCCGCAATACGGGCCAGCATCAGGCTGTCATAGTTGGGTGCCAGGCCGCAGGCCAGTGTTGCCAGCGCAAAAAGCAGATACAGCACCAGCAGCAGGTTCTTGCGGCCAAAACGATCCACGTACAGGGATGCCAGCAGCCCCGACGCACCGGCGGCGAAGGTGTAGGCCGACACCAGCAGGCCGAAGCTGGCGTCACTGATGTTGAAGAGCTGGGTGAATTGCGGCCCCAGCGGCATCATGACCATGAAGTCCACGATGTGGGTGAACTGGATGCCGGCCAGTGTGACAAGCAGCCACAACTCGCGTTTGGGGGAAAGGGAAGTGGACATCAAAAAATCGGGGAAAGGCGGCCCCCGACTTTATCGGAGCACGGCCTCGGGCATCTGCTGGCTGGTGACACTCAAGGATGGCGAGCGCGAAGGTCGTCTTCGCAATAACCTTGCATCAAATAGGTCTCCAGCCCTTATACGGCGAGCGCAAGCAGCTACAAAATAGATAGCAGGTCGCTTCGCTTCAGGGGCTGAAGAAATTCTTCAGCTTGTCGGTCCAGCTCTCTTCGGTCGGCGAGTGTTTGGCGCCGCCTTTTTTCAGCGCCTCGTCGAGCTCCTTGAACAGCTTGCGCTGGTGCTCGGTCAGCTTGACCGGTGTCTCTACCGTGATGTGGCAGTACAGGTCACCCGGGTAGCTGGAGCGTACGCCCTTGATGCCTTTGCCGCGCAGCCGGAATTGCTTGCCGGTCTGCGTGCCGTCCGGAATGTCGATAGCCGCCTTGCCTGCCAGCGTCGGCACCTCGATCTCGCCGCCCAGCGCGGCCGTTGCCATGCCAATCGGCACGACGCAGTGCAGGTCGTCGCCATCGCGCTCGAAGATGTCATGTTTCTTCAAGCGTATCTCGATGTAGAGATCGCCTGGCGGGCCGCCGTTGGTACCTGGCTCGCCGTTGCCGGTCGAGCGGATGCGCATTCCATCATCGATACCCGCTGGAATTTTTACTTCCAGGGTTTTGTTGTTTTTGAGTTTGCCAACACCGTGGCAGCTCATGCAGGGCTCGGGGATCAGCTTGCCGGTGCCCTTGCACTGCGGGCAGGTCTGCTGCACGCTGAAGAAGCCCTGGCGCATCTGCACGACGCCGTGGCCATGACAGGTGGTGCAGGTGACCACCTTGGTGCCGGGTTTTGCGCCGCTGCCTTTGCAGGTGTTGCAATCGTCCCAGCTCGGGATGCGGATCTGTGCGTCCTTGCCGGTGGCTGCTTCTTCCAGCGTGACTTCCATCGCATAACTGAGGTCACCGCCGCGGTACACCTGGCGGCCACCGCGCTGGCCGCCGCGCGCCTGCTGGGCGCCAAACACATCGCCAAAAATATCACCAAAAGCTTCTGCAAAGCCGCCAAAACCTTCTGCGCCCGGGCCGCCGCCGCGATTGGGGTCCACGCCCGCGTGACCGTACTGGTCGTAGGCAGCGCGCTTCTGCGCGTCGGAAAGCATCTCGTAGGCTTCCTTGGCTTCCTTGAATTTTTCTTCGGCCGCCTTGCCGCCATCGCCCTGGTTGCGATCCGGGTGATGCTTCATGGCAAGCTTGCGATAGGCTTTCTTGATGTCTTCATCACTGGCGTTTTTCGGAACACCGAGTGTGTCGTAGTAGTCTTTTTTAATGGCCATGGAATTGCGTGTTCAGTGGGAAAATTCCTGCGCCCCGGACGCAGCAAAGCGGAATGCGGAAGAAACCTCCCGATCCCGCTTCATTGCCCTGAGGCGATGTGTCAAGGAAGGCTCAACCCTTTTTGACTTCCTTGACTTCAGCGTCCACCACATTGTCGTCGGCTGCCGGTTTGGCTGCTGCTTCCTCGGCACCGGCGCCGCCGCCCGCTTGCGCGGCCTGGGTGGCTTGCATGTCGGCATACATTTTTTCTCCGAGCTTCTGGCTGGCATCCATCAGCGCCGCGTTTTTGGCGTCGATGGCATCCTTGCTTTCGCCCTTGAGCGCTTCTTCCATGTCCTTGATCGCGGCTTCGATTTTTTCTTTCTCGCCCGGCTCCAGCTTGTCGCCGTATTCGGTCAGGGATTTCCTCACGCTGTGCACCATGGCTTCGGCGTTGTTCTTGGCCTGCACAAACTCGACCCGCACCTTGTCGTCGGCAGCGTGCAGCTCGGCATCTTTGACCATCTGCTGAATTTCTGCTTCCGACAGGCCGGAGTTGGCCTTGATGGTGATCTTGTTTTCCTTGCCGGTGCCCTTGTCCTTGGCGCCCACATGCAAAATGCCGTTGGCGTCGATGTCAAACGACACTTCAATTTGCGGCGTGCCGCGCGCCGACGGTGGAATGCCTTCCAGGTTGAACTCGCCCAGCGCCTTGTTGCCGGCAGCCAGCTCGCGCTCACCCTGGTACACCTTGATGGTCACAGCCGGCTGGTTGTCTTCGGCGGTCGAGAAGGTCTGTGCAAACTTGGTCGGAATGGTCGTGTTCTTCTTGATCATCTTGGTCATCACGCCGCCCATGGTTTCGATACCCAGGGACAGCGGGGTGACGTCAAGCAGCAGCACGTCGGTACGGTCGCCGGACAGCACCTGGCCCTGGATCGCGGCGCCCACGGCCACGGCCTCGTCGGGGTTCACGTCCTTGCGCGGCTCCTTGCCGAAGAACTCCTTGACCTTTTCCTGCACCTTGGGCATGCGGGTCTGACCACCGACCAGAATCACGTCGTGGATGTCGGACACACTCAGGCCAGCGTCCTTCATGGCCGTGCGGCAAGGCGCAATCGTGCGTTCGATCAACTCGTCCACCAGGCTTTCGAGCTTGGCGCGTGTGAGCTTGACCAGCAAATGTTTGGGGCCGGACGCCGGATCGTGTGCGATGTAGGGAATGTTGACTTCGGTCTGCGCGCTGTTGGACAGCTCGATCTTGGCCTTTTCGGCAGAGTCTTTCAGGCGCTGCAGGGCCACCACATCCTTGGACAGGTCGATGCCGCTTTCTTTCTTGAACTCGGCCACGATGTAGTCAATGACCCGCTGGTCAAAGTCTTCGCCGCCCAGAAAGGTGTCGCCGTTGGTGGAGAGCACCTCGAATTGTTTTTCGCCGTCGACATCGGCAATCTCGATGATGGAGATGTCGAAGGTGCCGCCGCCCAGGTCATACACCGCAATCTTGCGGTCGCCCTTTTCCTGCTTGTCCAGGCCAAAGGCCAGGGCCGCAGCCGTCGGCTCGTTGATGATGCGCTTGACGTCCAGGCCGGCAATGCGGCCAGCGTCTTTGGTGGCCTGGCGCTGGGCGTCGTTGAAGTAGGCGGGTACCGTGATGACGGCTTCAGTCACTGGCTCGCCGAGGTAATCTTCGGCGGTCTTTTTCATCTTGCGCAAAATGTCGGCGCTGACTTGCTGGGCCGACAGTTTTTTGCCGCGCACTTCCACCCAGGCGTCGCCGTTGTCGGCAGCCACGATGGCGTAAGGCATGAGCGCGATGTCTTTCTGCACTTCTTTTTCGCTGAACTTGCGCCCGATCAGGCGTTTGACGGCGTACAGCGTGTTTTTCGGGTTGGTCACTGCCTGGCGCTTGGCCGAGGTGCCGACCAGCACTTCACCGTCTTCCTGGTAGGCGACGATGGACGGTGTGGTTCGAGCGCCTTCAGAGTTTTCAATCACCCGCGGTGTGTTGCCTTCCATGACAGACACGCAGCTGTTGGTGGTTCCCAGATCGATGCCGATGATTCTTCCCATGATGACTCCTGCTTATTGATGCGAAAAAAATTTGTGAAGTGGGCTGATGAATCAACCCGCTTGTGAATGACTATGTTGATGACTTGTGGATAACTTTTCGGACTTCAAGTACCCGAGCGCGTTTTTTTGCGCTATTTCGCTGCAGCGACGGTGACCAGCGCGGGGCGTAGCACACGGTCGGCAATCAGATAGCCTTTTTGCAGCACGCCGACCACTGTATTGGCCTCCTGCTCGGCCGGCACCATGCTGATGGCCTGGTGCTGATGCGGATCAAACCGGGTGCCAGTAGCGGGGTTGATCTCGAGCACGCGGTTGCGCTCAAGTGCACTTTTGAGCTGCTTGAGGGTGGCTTCGGCGCCTTCGCGCATCTGCTCGGGGGTGGCGTCCTTGATCGCCAGGCCGCTTTCCAGGCTGTCAGTCACAGGCAGCAGGCTTTCGGCGAAATTTTCGACGGCAAATTTGCGTGCCTTGGAAATTTCTTCATCCGCGCGCCTGCGGGCGTTTTCAGCCTCAGCTTTGGCGCGCAAATAGCTGTCTGCCAGCTCGGTGTTTTTGGCTTGCAGAGTGGCCAGTTCGGCCTGGGCTGCAGACAGGGCATCGGCCTCGTTGGCGGCCTGGGCGGCTTCCAGCTCTTCAGGGCTGGGAGCGCCTGTCAGTTCTTGATTCGGATCAGATGGAATGGTGTCGGACATGGTCGATAGCGGTTGTTCAGAAAGACAAGGCAAGGATTTGGGGGCTGCAAAGCCCTTTTCAAGGCAAGGGATTACAAAAGAGTCCCTGACGCGAAAAGCCAGCGGGCGAACATCGCGCAGCTGCGAGATGCTATCAAATGAATAGCCGGTTCCGCTGCAGGGGAAAGGGCTTGGAGCCCGAGTTCATACGTGAATGTGGCGCAAAACCGGTCCACACAAACAAAAAGACAGGCGCTGGGCCTGTCTCAGGGGGCGGCGCAGGCTTATTTCTTCTTGACGATGCCGGCCTTGACCTGGCTGGCCGCCCATTTGCCTGCAAAGGCCTGCACGTCGTTCATGCGTTTGAGCAGGTCGGTACCGAGCGCAGTGACGATGTAGCCGTCACTGCCGTGGCCCATGAGCCCGGCGGCGCGTAACTCCTTGATGCGGGTGTTCAGTGTGTTGGGGGTGATGCTGCCAATGCTGTCCTGAAGCAGCCGGAAGGTTTGCGGATGACCGTCTTTCAAAGCCCACAACACGCGCAGCGCGTAGCGTGATTCAAGCAGTTCAAACAGCTGGCCGATGGCGGCATTTTCTTTGGCACTCATGGGGGACATCTCCTGGTCACGTTTTTGTCACAGTTAATCGGTAGGCAATCACTTAGCCGAAATATAGCGCAAATTCTGCGCTGCTACTGCTTTTATAGCTGACAGCGCCCGCTGGTTGTAGCTTGACGGCCAAAAGGGCTTGAAAATTAGCGGCGGATAGGCTAGCGCCCGAACTGCCAGGAGTCAGAGATAAACCTTCTGCAGCAACCGGATCAGGGTTTTGGACTCGCTGGCGGACAGCCTGGAGGCCACTTCGGCCTCCAGCGAAGCCGCTGTGGACTCTGCGTCGCGCATGAGTTTTTTGCCGCCGGCCGTCAGGTGCAGGCCCATGGCCCGGCCGTCGCGCGGATGCGGCTGGCGCAGCACCAGCTTGCGCTTTTCCAGGCTGTTGATCATGGCCACCAGGTTGGGGGGCTGGATGCCCAGGGCAGTGCACAACTGGCGCGAGGTGATGCCGGGGTTGTGCGTGATCAGCGACAGCACCGAAAAATCGACCGGTCGCAAACCGTACGGGGCCATGCGCACCATGAAAACCTCAATCACCGACAGCGCCGCGCGCCGCGCGTTGTAACCCAGCAGGCTCTCCAGGTAGCTCGTGTCTACCCGCTCGACGGCGGCGGTCACAGGGGGCGGTGCAGATTTTGGAAGGTCTCGGGCGCTCACGGGCAGCTTGCAGGAGTTGGTGTAGGTCTGGCAACTGTATCAGCGTGTCGCGCAGGCGAAGCAGGGCTGCGACGGGCTTGTCGCCGGACCTGTGTTCGGGGTGGGCATGGGATGGCTGCCCCGGGTCGCTGGGCGTAGCGACCCGGGGTTTGCGGTTCGCCGCCCTACTGGCAGGTGAAGCTGGCCGCTTCGTTGATATCGCCAGAGCCGTTGTATCGCGCCTGCTTCGGATACGGGCACAAGGGGCGGCTGCGCGGTTTGCCCATGCTGGTCCACGCCACCGGCACGTCGGGGTTGATGCCCGGGCGAGAGGTGGCGATGACCTGGGTCGGCGCCTCGCCTTTTTCCACCCAGTGGACCAAGGCACTCAGCATGTCGAACTGCTCGGTGGCGGGGCCACCCTGACAATGGTTCATGCCAGGCACGGGGAACAGGCGCGCAAAACTGGCGGCGTTTCCAGCGTGGTTTTTGTCCAGGGCTTCGTACCAGTTGCGGGTGTCGTTGAATGAAAACACCGGGTCACTGGTGCCGTGGTAGACGATCATCTTGCCGCCTTTGGACTTGAAGGCCGAGAGCCGGGTGGCGTTGGGCGGCGTCATGAACTGCATGGCCGATTCCTGGAATATCCCGCTGCTTGCAAAAATCATCGCGGCATCGGTGTCAAAGTTGTAGTCGAGCAAGGATTTGATCAGCGCCCCAGGAATGCCGGCGACTGGCTTGGGCGGCGTTGAGAAGGTGTAGGCCACCGAGCCCGCACCCAGGGCCCCGATGATGGGCAGGCCGGCAATCGGGCCGTGCAGCTTCCAGGAGCGCCAGCTGCCAAAGCCGGCTTGCGCAGCGCCGATGCCAGCGTCCCAGGGCCAGTCGCTGTAGAGCTGCTGGCCCTTGCTGTTGACCGGACCGGCAAAGACTTTTTGCAGGGCCGTGACCTGGGGCTGGCTCAGGCACTGCGCGGTCTTGTCATTCGTGCACTGCAATGTCTTGATGTCGAAAGCCTTCTGGCAGGCCGGCAGGTTGTCCACCATACCGTCGGCCAGACCGTCCAGTGCATCACATTTGTCCAGCACCCTGTCGGCGACGAGTTTCATGTCGGCGGGCGGGAACGCTGCCTTGATGTCGGGGTTGACAGCGCTGAAGGCCTGGATGTCCCAGGCGTGCTGCACTGCGGCCTTGGGCAGGTTAAAACCCGGGTTGCCGGCGATCACGCCGTCAAACTGGTCGGCATAACGCGCCGCCGCCACCATGGCGTGACGCCCGCCGTTCGAGCAGCCCATCATGTACGAGGTATTGGGGCCCTGGCCGTAGTGCGTGGCGATCAATTTTTTTGCCATGGGCGCCAAAGCGCCGTTGGCCTGGTAGCCATAGTCCAGCCTGGCCTGCGGGTCCAGGCCGAACAGGTTGCCGCCGACCAGGCCGGCGCTGGCCGCAGGCTCAGCCGTGTGCCCGGCGTCGCTGGACAGTACGGCAAAGCCCTGCATCAGCGCATTGGTGGTGGCGCCGCCGGACACGACATTGCCAAAGGCCGGCTGCACCACGCCGTCGGCACCGCCATTGGCCTGCAGCAAAAAGCGCCCGGACCAGCTGGCGGGCAAACGCATCTCGAAACCGATGGCGTAAGGCTTGCCGTCCGCGCCGGTGCGTTCGTGCATGCGGCCGCTGACCTTGCAGTGCGCCGGCATGGGGTAGGGCTGGGCCATGCCGCTCACCGTGAGGCCGGCGGGCACCGATTCGGTCGCCGTGATGCGCGTGCCATCTGCTATGAATTTGGTAGCTAGTTGCGCGCAATCGACGGGGACCAGGGCCAATTTTGGCTCTGAAGTTGTGCATGCGACGAGAAGAGTCGCCGCCACGCTGCACGCCGCCGCACGGATGAATTTGTTCATGAAGGTCTCCTGATCAGGACATGCCGGTAAAACCGATGTGCTTGACCAGGGGCCCCCAGCGAAAATAGGCGTCGCGCTGGCTCTTGTCCATCTCGCGCACCGTGGACCCGGCAGGTGCCAGCCCGAAGGTTCCCAGGCTGCTGATGACCGTGGGGTTTTTCAGCGTCGCGTTGATCGCCGCATTGGCGCTGTTGATGATGCTGGACGGCGTTTTGGCCGGTGCATAAAAACCAAACCATTCCTCGGTCGTCAGCTCGGAGAAGCCCTGCTCGGCAAACGTAGGTACTTCAGGTGAGAATGGCGAACGGGTTGGGCCTGAAGTGGCGATGATCCGGATTTTGCCGGCCTTGTGGTTGGCCAGAAAGTCCCCACTGGGGGTGAACATTGACGCCAGCTGGCTGCCCAGCATGTCAGTCACGCCAGGCACCGACCCGCGGTAAGGCACATGGGTCAGCGGCACACCGGTGTAGCTGCTCAGCAGGGCGCCCAGAAAATGGGGCAGGGAGCCAGCCGCCGGCGAGCCGTAACTGGCCTTGTCCGGGTTGGCCTTGCACCACGCCACATAGTCCCTGACATTTTTGACCGTGGCGGGAACCATGGGTCCGACCGCGAGCCCGTGGTGCATGACCGCAGCGATGGACACCGGCATCAGGTCGGTGAACGGGTCGTAGCTGAGTTTGCTGTAAATGTGCGGGTACACCGAGGTGCAGGAAAAAGGTGTGAGCAGCAAGGTGCGGCCGTCCGGGGCGGCGTTTTTGACGGTCTCGCAGGCAATGCGACCGCCAGCGCCTGGCTTGTTTTCCACCACCGCAGCGTTGGGGGTGTAGCTGCTGCCGCGCAGTTGCTCACCGATGCGCCGGCTGGTGGCGTCAGCGGTTCCCCCGGCCGGGAAGCCGTTGATGATTTTGACCTGATCAACGCCCTGGGCTCGGGCGATCAGGGGTGAAAGTGTGCCCAGTGCAGCAAGCGCACTGGCAGACTGGACAAAATGGCGGCGTGTGGTCATGGTGTGTCTCCGTTGACGTTGGCGGGTGAAGTGATTGGGATCAGGACTCTGCGGTGAAGCCGATTTGTTTGATCAGGCGGCGCCACTCTTCGCCGTCGGCCTTGAGCAGGTCACCTAGCACTTGCGGCGAGGACGAGCCGACTTCCATGCCGACCTGCGCCATGCTGGAGATGAGATCCTGCTGGGACAGGGCGGTCTGCATGTAGGCAGCTGCGCGGCGCACGGTTTGCGCGCTGGCCTTGCCGGGCAGAAAAACGCCATACCACTCGCGCACGGTGATCGGAATGCCCTGCTGGCGATAGGTGGGCACATCCGGCACAAAGGGGCTGCGGTTGATACCCGATATCGCCAGCAAACGAAGCTTTCCGCTTTTGAGGTAGGGCAGGTAGTCGCCGATCGGCGAGGACATGGCCGAAATCTGGCCGCCCAGCAGGTCCTGAATGCCAGGCGCCGAACCGCGGTAGGGGATGTGGCGCAGGTCGGTGCCCAGCAGCTTGTTCATCAGCGCGACGATCAGGTGTGGCATGGAACCGGCCCCCGGTGAGCCGTAGTTCGCCTTGGTCGGATTCGCCTTGGCCCAGGCCATGAAATCCTTCAGGGTCCTGACACTTTCGGGCACGGCCGGGCCGACGCCGAAAGCGTGGTTGAAATAGCAAGCCAGCGAGACCGGCGCCACATCTTCAGCCGGTTTGTAGGGCAGCTTGGGGTAAACAAAGGGGTAGATCGACAGCATCGAAGAAGGCGTCAGCAGCAGGGCGCTGCCGTCGGCCGGGCTGTCCCTGAGCGCGGTGACACCGATCTGGCCACCAGCGCCCGGCTTGTTTTCGACCACCACGTTGGTGGCGTAGTTGCCGCGCAGCTTGTCGGCCAGTCGGCGCGACATCGCGTCGCTGGTGCCGCCCGGCGGAAAGCCGCAGATGATCTTGGCCAGCTCCGGGCTGCTTTGTGCCTGCGCTGACAGCGGCAGGCCCAGGCCTGCAAGGGCGGCGGCACCGAGGGTGTGGGTGAATTGGCGGCGTGTGGTCATGTTGTGTCTCCTGATGGTGGGTGAACTCAGCAATCGGCGTGAAAATCTGGAGGCTGCTGCTACTGCGCTTCAGCGCGGTGCCATGCGAAGTGCGCCGTCGAGGCGGATGACTTCACCGTTGAGGTGGGTGTTGGTCACGATATGGCATGCGAGCTGGGCAAACTCTTCCGGTTTACCAAGGCGCGGGGGAAAGGGAATCGATGCGGCCAATGATTGCTGCACCTGCTCGGGCAACTGCTTCATCAGGGGCGTGGAGAACAGGCCGGGCGCGATGGTGCAGACGCGGATACCGTGTTGTGCCAGATCGCGCGCCATCGGCAGGGTCATGCCAACCAGTCCGCCTTTGGATGCGCTGTAGGCCTGCTGGCCGACCTGACCGTCAAACGCGGCCACCGAAGCCGTGAACATCATCACGCCGCGCTCGCCGTCGGCCAAAGGCGTGAGCTTCACACACTCAGCGGCAAACAGCCGGCTGATGTTGTAACTGCCAATCAGGTTGACCTGGATGACCCTGGCAAAATCTTCGAGCGGCGCGGCATTGCCGTCTTTGCCGACCACACGTTTGGCCGAGCCTATGCCGGCAATATTCATCAGGATACGGGCCGGGCCGTGGGCGGCCGTGGCCTTTGCCAGCGCGGCGATCACGCTGTCGGTGATGGTGATGTCGCACTGGCAGGCCACACCACCGATGTCGGCGGCCACCTTTTCGGCCAGCGCCATGTTGACGTCCAGCACAGCCACTTTGGCGCCCAGGCGGGCCAGCTCGCGTGCGACGGCCTCACCCAGGCCGGAGGCGCCACCGGTGACCAGCGCAGTCTGTCCCGTGATGTTCATTTTTTCTCCTGCGGCTGGATGGTGAAAGTCAGCGTGCCCTGATGCATCGCATCGGCAAGCGCCTCGCGGTGTTTCAGCACGGCGCGTTGATTGATGGAGCCCTTGTCGGTCACTTCGCCCTTGTCAATCGACGGAGGCTCGGCCATCAGGTGCAGCCGCGCCACGCGGCTGGCACTGCCAGTGGCGTCTTCGGCAAGTGTGTTGACCACCTTTTGAAAATGGGCCTGCACCGCTGCGCTTTCCAGCACCTGCTGCATGGGCGTGTTGTCGGGCAGGGCGCCGAGTTTGCGCACCATCTGGGTTGGGAAGATCAGCGCGCCGACCTCCTTGAGGTTCAGGCCGGTGATGACGGCGTCCTGCACATAGGGCGCACCGGCCGCGATGATTTTTGCGCGCAGCGGGCCGACACTGACAAAGGTACCTGTGGCCAGCTTGAAGTCTTCTGCAATGCGCCCATCAAAACGCAGCCCCTGGTGCTGGTCGGCCGGGTCAATCCACAGCACCGCATCGCCGGTTGAGAAAAAACCTTCCTCGTCAAAACTCTCATTGCTTGCGTCCGGGTTGCGCCAGTAGCCCGGTGCAATGTTGGGCCCCTTGTATCGGATCTCTGTCTTGCCATCGACCGGCACCAGCTTGAGCTCCAGGCCCGGGGTAGGCACACCCAGGTAACCGGCCTTGACGTTCGGATTGGTGACAAACACTGCAAAAGGGGAAGACTCGGTCATACCCAGTCCTGTGCCCATGACAATGCGCTCGCCGATCTCCCGCTCCTGGCTTTCGTGCAGCGCGTCCCATACCGGCTGGGCCAGCGCAGCGCCGGCGTAAAAGAACATCTTGACGCGTGACAGCAGGTTCTTGCGCAAGGCATCGTCGGTTTTCATGGCACTGGCGATGGCCTCAAAACCAGTGGGCACGTTGAAATAAAGCGTGGGTGCGATTTCGCGCAGGTTGCGCAAAGTTTCAGCCATCAGTGCGGGGGTGGGCTTGCCATCGTCGATGTACAGGGTGCCGCCGTTGTACAGGGTCAGCCCGACGTTGTGGTTGCCGCCGAAGGTGTGGTTCCACGGCAGCCAGTCCACCAGCACCGGGGGGCCTTCAGTCAGCACCGGCATCGACTGGCGCATCTGCTGCTGATTGGCGCACCACATGCGGTGTGTGTTGATCACCGCCTTGGGCATTTTGGTCGAGCCGGACGTGAAAAGGAACTTGGCAATCGTGTCCGGGCCAGTGGCTTGCATCGCGGCATCGATTGCCGGCGTCGGAAGGGTGGTGAGCAGGGAGGCCAGGGAGCTTGAAGGCCGACCCGGCAGCGTACCCTCGTGCAACACCACTTCCACATCGGAGCCGACCGTGGCTTCAATCGCCTTGCCGTAGCGGTTTGCGTCACTGGCAAACACCAGGCCCGGTGTCAGCGTTTGCAAAATGTGCCGCAGCTTGTCGTAGTCCTGGCTGACCAGGCAGTAGGCCGGTGATGCAGGGCAATACGGAACGCCTGCATACAGGCAAGCCAGCGCAAGCTGCGCATGCTCCAGGCCGTTTTCGCTGAGGATCACTACCGGGCGCTCGGCGTTCAAGCCCCGGTCCAGCAGCGCCTGGCCGAGGGCTCTTGCGCCCGCCAGCGCGTTGCCGTAACTCAGGTGTTGCCAGTCACCGGTGCCGCCGTCGGCGTTGCGCTGCCGCCTGGCCATCAAACTGCGCTCCGGCACGGTGGTGGCCCAGTACAGAAAACGGTCTGTGATTCGGGCTGCATAGTCACCCAGGGGCTGGTCGGCCCGGATGTACTGTGTGCCGCCGTGGCCGTCCCGCACGGCGACACGCGTGACGCCAAAGGTCAGGGGCCGGTAGCGGGGGCTGGGGTTTGTCTCGCTCATGTTTTTTCTTGGCTGTGTGACATCAGTCTTTGCTGACTTTGTTGGCCTTGCCTTCAAGAAAGGCCCTGACCCGCGTTTTGGCTTCTGGCGCGCTTTGCGCAATGGCCGCCATCAGCGCCTCGGTGAAAAAGCCCTGATCGGCAGGTTGCTCGGCGATACGCGGCAACGCGTGCATCAGCGCGTAGTTGGTCAGCGGCGCGTTTGCGGCCACACGTTCGGCCAGTGCCAGGGCCTTTTCAAACGCCTGGCCTTCAGGCACCAGGTATTGGGCAAAACCGGCACGTTCCCCATCTTCAGCGTTGTACACGCGACCGGTCAGCATCATGTCGGTCATGCGGGCCACGCCGATCAGTTTGGGGATACGCACCGAGCCGCCGCCGCCGACAAAAATGCCGCGTGAACCCTCAGGCAGTGCATAAAACGCAGACTTGTCGGCCACGCGGATATGGCATGCGCTGGCCAGCTCAAGACCGCCGCCGACCACCGCGCCGTGCAGCGCGGCAATCACCGGCACCGGGCCGTATTGCACCTGCTCCAGCGCGGCATGCCACATGCGTGAATGGAGCATGCCCTGACCGGCATCGCGTTCCTGCAATTCGCCCAGATCGAGCCCGGCACAAAAATGGGCACCTTCGCCGTGAATGACGGCTGCGCGTACGCTGGCCGGCATGTTCTGGAAAATGTCGCGCAGCGACAGGACCAGCGCGTCGTTCACGGCGTTGCGCTTGGCAGGACGGCTAAGGCGCACCACAGCAATCTCCTGGTGTTTGCCGGCAAATTCGAGCTGGATGTCTTTGGAAGGGGTTTTCAGGGTCATGATCAGGTTTGCAAAGTGAGTGAATTATTGTTATAAATGATAACCAATTCAATCGAATTTCAAACTGATTTATCAGTGTTAACCCGCATGCGATCGAAAAAATCCGGTCGCACCAGGAGACAAACATGGACTACGAAAACCTCATCGCCATTGATATCCACACCCACGCCGAAGTGAGCTGCTGGAACCCGTTTGACAACTACGGCGAGGAGTACGACCGCGCCGCCGACAAGTACTTCAAGAATGGCCGCAGGCCGACCATTGAACAAACCATTGCCTACTACCGCGAACGCAAGATCGGCCTGATCATGTTCACGGTAGATGCCGAGACGCAAATGGGCAGGCGCCGCATTCCCAACGAGGAAATCGCTGAGGCCGCGCAAAAGAACAGCGACATGATGATGGCCTTTGCGAGCATCGATCCGCACAAGGGAAAAATGGGCGCGCGTGAAGCGGAGCGGCTGATCAAGGACTACGGCGTCAAGGGCTTCAAGTTCCATCCCACGGTGCAGGGCTTTCACCCTTACGACAAGATGGCCTGGCCGATTTACGAAGTGATCAATGCCTACAAGCTGCCAACCATTTTTCACACCGGGCACAGCGGCATAGGCAGTGGCATGCGTTGCGGCGGTGGCCTGCGGCTGGAGTATTCCAACCCCATGCACCTGGACGATGTGGCCATCGACTTCCCCGACATGCAGATCGTCATGGCGCACCCCAGCTTCCCGTGGCAGGACGAGGCGCTCAGCGTGGCAACCCACAAACCCAATGTCTGGATTGACCTGTCGGGCTGGAGTCCGAAGTATTTCCCCAAGCAACTGGTGCAGTACGCCAATACGCTGCTGAAAGACCGCATCCTCTTCGGAAGCGATTACCCCTTGATCACGCCGGATCGCTGGATGAAGGATTTTGAAGACGCAGGCTTCAAGCCCGAGGTGATGCCAGGCATCCTGAAAGGCAATGCGATGCGCCTGCTAGGGCTCGGGCAACCTGCAACGCCATGAGCGTGCGCGCTTTTCGTGACCTGGCCGACATCCAGGCGCTGGAAGCCACGCCTTACGACCAGGCGATCCCGGCGCTAACGACCTACGGCCTGATCGCACATGCGGCGCAGCGTTTTGCCGACCGTGATGCTTTTCGCTACCTGCCCAGCGGCGATTTGCAGCAGCCGGCGCAGCCCGTGCGTTACCGCCAGTTGCTGGCGCAGATGCACCGCGCCGCCAACCTGTTTCGTGCCATGGGTGTGGGCCCTGACGATGCCGTGGCCATCCTCGCGCCCAACATTCCCGAGACGCAGTTTGCGCTCTGGGGTGCGCAGCTCGCCTGCAAGGCCTGTCCGATCAACTACCTGCTGCAACCCGAGCACATCGCGGCCCTGCTGGCTGCGTCGGGCGCCAAGGTGCTGGTGGCGCTCGGGCCCAACAGCGAATTGTCTTTGTGGCCCACGGTTGAAAAAGCGCTGGCTTTGCGCCCCTTGCCGGTGCTGCAAATCCGTGTGGGCAAAGAGGTCGCCCCCGGCGTGCCGGTGTTTCAGGATGCTCTGGTCCGCCAAAGCGATGTGCTGGCTTTTGACCCCAAGCTCACGCCCGGGCGTATCGCCGCCTGTTTTCACACTGGTGGCACCACGGGCGCGCCCAAGCTGGCGCAACACACCCATGGCAACGAGGCCCACACCGGCTGGTTCGCCCACTATTTTTATGGCTTTGATGAACACACGGTAGAGCTCAACGGTTTTCCGCTGTTCCATGTGGCCGGGGCGTTTGTTTACGGCCTGTCCCTGCTGGCCATAGGCGCCACCCAGGTGCTGCCCACGCTCAGCGGTATGCGCAACCCGGCGTTCACCCGCAACTACTGGAAGTTCTGCCAGCGTGAACGCGTGACCGCTCTGGCCTGTGTGCCGACCATTCTGGCCACGCTGGTGAATCTGCCGGTGGACGCGGACATTTCTTCGATCCAGGTGGCCTACACCGGCGGCTCGCCCTTGCCCGCAGAGCTGGCGGCGCAGTTTGAGCGCAAGCCGGGTATTGCGGTACGCAACATCCTGGGCATGACCGAGTGCGCCGGGCTGGTGTCGATAGAGCCGGCCACTGCCCCGCGCGTTCCGGGTTCGACAGGCCTGCGCCTGCCCTACACCGAAGTTCGCGCCGTGCCCTGGCAGGGTGGGGCGGCGCAGCTCGATAAAAGCTGCGCAACCGGCGAAACCGGCGTGCTGGTTCTGCGCGGCCCGCATGTGAGCCCGGGTTACACCGATGCCGCGCGCAACACCGGCATGTTCGACGGCCCCTGGCTGATCTCGGGCGATCTCGGGCATCTGGACGCGCAGGGTTATATCCACATCACCGGCCGTGCCAAGGATGTGATCATTCGCGGCTCGCACAACATTGATCCGGGCCTGGTGGAAGACGCTTTCCTGGCGCATCCGGCGGTTGCCTTGTGTGCGGTGGTCGGTGAGCCTGACGCCTATGCGGGCGAGCTGCCAGTGGCATTCGTCACGCTCAAACCCGGCGCCGTCTGCGATCCGGCCACGCTGCTCGCCGAGGTGGCCCCGCAGGTTTATGAGCGGCCCGCCACACCGAAGCGTGTGACCATCATTGCTGAAATGCCGCTGACCGCCATCGGCAAAATCTACAAGCCGGCGCTGCGCCTGCGCGCCCTCGAAAACAAGCTTGCCGAGATGCTGGCCGATGTGCCCGGTGTCACCGTGCGGGGACAAGAGCGCGGCGGCAGCCTGAGCGCCGTGGTGCGCATGGCCACGCCGCTGGACGCTGCCGCGGTTCAAGGCCTGCGCGAGCGCCTGGCGGCCATTGCCGTGCCGATCGAGTTTTTTGCTGCTGCGGCCTGAGCGCCTACCAGCCGCCGCAGGCCAGCCACTCTTCTGCAAGCTCCAGCGTCTGCACGCCCCAGAAGGGCTCACCGTCAATGACCACCGTGGGCGAGCCAAAAATGCCGGCCTTCAGCGAGGCGTCTACCGCGCTGCGTAGCCATGGCGAAGCCTCGGGGCTGTTGATGCCTTCCTGCAGGCGCTGACTGTCCAGTCCGTCGGGCAAGGCGATGGATGCCAGGGCTTCGGCACTCGAAAGGTCGCGGCCTTCGGCCCAGTAGGCGTGGTAAATGGAGTGGGCCAGGCGCGCTGCCAGTTCCGGGTGTTGCTGCTTGACCCAGTGAAAGGCGCGGCCCGCCGCGCGCGGGTCCATGACCGGGTCGTCCAGCTTGCGCTGCATCTGCACACCATGGCGCCGCATGTAGCGCAGCGCATCGCGCCGGATGTAGTCGCCCTTGAGCGGCGTATCGAGCAGGGGCTTGAGGCCCATCACCTTGAGCACCGAGACACCCAGAAGCATTGCGTGCCAGTCAACCCGGCGGCCGTGCCGCGCCGCGATCTCTTCAATCCGCAGCGAGGCGAAGTAGCCGAAGGGCGAGATAAAGTCAAAGTAGAAGTGCAGGGGCGCGGGTGGAGCGGTCATGACGCTAGCGTAGCCTATGCGTCCGCCGCTCAGGAACGGATGGAAACAGCGGCTCCACCGCGTGACGATTCCATCATGGCTTCAATCAGCCGCTGCACCTGCAAGGCGGAACGGCCGGTGATGGCCGGCTCTGTATCACTGCGGATGGCGGCCACAAAATCCAGCAGCACCGCACGGTGAAAGGCGTGGTCGAAAGCCATGATGTTGGCGCCCGAGCCCGTCGGCTGCTTGAGCCCGGCCTGGATTTTCCGCCCGTCCATCCATTCGGCGCGCAGCTCGCCAGCTTCCAGCGTGGCGCTACCCAGCGAAAAGTTCAGCGCGATGCGTTCCGGAAAACCGGGGTAGGCCGCGGTCGTTGCATCGATGTTGCCGATGGCTCCGTTCGGATAATGCAGCACAGCCGCCACGGTGTCTTCACATTCCATCCGGTGCGCGGCGCTGGTGCTTGCCATCGCCACAACCTTGTCCGGCATGCCGGTCAGGCAAAGCAGCAAATCCAGCGTATGGATGGCCTGCGTCATCAGCACGCCGCCGCCGTCGCGCGCCATGGTGCCCCTGCCGGGCTCGTCGTAATAGCTCTGCGGGCGCCACCAGCGGATGCTGGCCGATGCGCTGTGCAGTTGGCCGAGGGCGCCATCCTTGATCAACCGGGCCAGTGCCAGTGAAGCTTCGCGCATGCGGTGCTGCAGCATCACGGCAAGCTTCACGCCGCCTTGCTCGCAGAGCTTCACCATCTGCCCGGCTTTCTCAAGGCTGATGTCCAGCGGCTTTTCGACCAGCACATGTTTGCCAGCCTGCGCCAGCCGCTGCACGATTTCCAGATGGGTGTTGGGCGGTGTCAGCACCAGCACAGCCTGGATCGTCGTGTCTTCAAGAATGTCTTCAAGGCGGGTGCTGGTGGGCGTGCCTGCTGGCAGGCTCAAGGCCGCCAGCTTGGCCGGGTGACGTGCCACCACCAGCGCCAGTTCCAGCTGGTCGCCCAGGTCCCGCAGGCTTTGTAAATGGGGTGCCGACGCTTGCCCGGCCCCCACCACAGCAATGCGCATCCTGTCGGCCGCAGCCTTACTCATCTTTTGATTGATCGGTCATCGTACAACTTGGGAGATTGCTCCTGTCGCGAAAGTCCCCGAACAGGTAGAGCCGGGTCAGGCCTCATGGGCGCCCTGGCCGGTGCCTGTTGTCTCGGCGGCTTGCCCTTTGCGCAGGCGCTCGCGACTGTTGGAAAGATGGGTGCGCATGGCCGCCCTGGCCGCTTCCGGGTCCTGGCTGCGGATGGCGTTGTAAATGTTTTCGTGCTCGCCGTTGACGCGCTGCAGGTAACGTAGCCGGCCCTCCGGGGCGCTTTGTGGCGTATTCACACGGGTACGCGGAATGATCATGGTGCCGAGATAGGTCATCAGGTCGGCAAAGTGCCGGTTGCCGGTGGCGCGGGCGACTTCCATGTGGAACTGAAAGTCGGGCGGCACCGCATCGGAGTCGGCATGGATGGAGTCCTGAAAAGCGTGTAACGCTGTGGCCATGGCCTCCAGATTCTCATTGGTTCTCCTCTGGGCCGCAAGGCCGGCGGCTTCTGTCTCCAGGCTGATGCGCAGCTCCAGAACGGAAATGACATCGGCCACGGTGGCAAAGTCCGCGGCCGCGATCTTGAAGTTGCCGGCGTCCCGATTGGTGATGACAAAGGTGCCAATGCCGTGCCGTGTCTCGACCAGTCCAGAGGCCTGCAGCCTGGAGAGGGCCTCGCGGACGACGGTTCGACTGACATCAAAACGGACCATGATTTCCGCTTCGGTCGGCAGCTTGTCGCCAGGCAGAAGCTGCCCTTCGCGGATGCTGGAGGCCAGGCCTTCAACAATTTCGGTGACCAGCCCGCGCGGCCGACGGGCACGCGGTACATCGTCAAGAGGACCGGGCGTTATATGAGATGTCATCGTGGGTAGGGGTCTAGGGGTTTGCCTTGGGAGGGTACAAAACTCTTGACAGCTTTGGCGGGCGCATTAAAATTAAGTCATCAGACAACGTACAACTTAATGTTAGCTGCTTAAGTGCACTCTAGCAAGCGTGAAGTCAAAGACCCGCCTTCGGCACATGTTGTCAGGGCCATTTTCTACCAGAGACAAGCCATGGGCATTCAGCTGCACGAGAAACTGCTTTTGACCGGCGCAGCCGGCGGGCTGGGTCAAGCTTTGAGGCAGCGCCTCAAAGCCAACTGCAAAGTGTTGCGCCTGTCTGACCGTGTCGACTTTGGGGCAGCGGGCGCCGGCGAAGAGGTGGTGTTGGCTGATCTGGCCGATGCCGCAGCCGTTGATGTGATGGTCCGGGGCGTGCAGGCCATTGTTCACCTCGGTGGGGTGTCGGTTGAGGGCCCGTTTGGCCCCATCCTGCAAGCCAACATCCTGGGCCTTTACAACCTGTATGAAGCGGCGCGTAAGCACGGCGTCAAACGGGTGGTGTTCGCCAGCTCCAACCATGTCACCGGTTTTTATCGCCAGAGTGAAACCATCACGGTCGATGCGCCACCGCGCCCTGACGGACTGTATGGCGTGAGCAAGGCCTTTGGCGAAGACCTGTCGCGCTTTTATTTTGACCGCTATGGCATTGAAACAGCCTGTGTGCGTATTGGGTCTTCGTTTCCCGAGCCCAAAGACCGGCGCATGCTCGCGACCTGGCTCAGTTTTGACGACCTGCACCGCCTGATCACCGCCTGCCTGAGCACGCCCGTGCTGGGGCACAGCATCGTGTTCGGCATGTCCGACAACGCTGTCACCTGGTGGGACAACAGCGGCGCCCGGCATATCGGGTTTGCGCCGCAGGACAGCTCAGACATCTTTCGCGAGGCGGTGTACGCACGGACCTCGGCGCCTGATCTGACCGACCCCGCCGTCCAGTTTCAGGGCGGCGCGTTTGTCAAAGCCGGCCCTTTTGCTGACTGATCCGATGAAACCGCATGCAGAACTCCTGCTGGATTGCCGCAACGCGACCGGCGAAAGCCCCGTCTGGCATGGGGGCGAGCAGGCGCTGTACTGGGTTGATATTCCGGCGCGCAAGCTCTGCCGCTGGCAGGCCGGCACAGGCGGGTTCACGCACTGGGAGGCGCCCGAAATGCTGGGTTGCATCGCACCGGGCGCCCGTTCCGGCCGCTGGGTGGCCGGCATGGAAAGCGGCCTGTTTGAGTTGCAGACACAGCCCGACGGTCAACTGCACAGCCAGTTGCTGGCGCCTGTGGAGCATGCCCAGCCCGGCATGCGTTTCAACGACGGACGTTGCGACCGGCAAGGGCGCTTTCGGGCGGGCACCATGGTGATGAACATGGGGCTGGCGTCGCCTGCCGGGGCCTTGTACGGCCTGGACCAGGAGGGCGACCTGAAGAAAATTCTGGACGGCTTCATCACCCCCAATGGCCTGGGCTTCAGCCCGGATGGCCGCACCGTGTATATCTCGGACTCCCACCCGTCGGTGCAGATGATCTGGGCTTTTGATTACGACACGGCCACCGGCACACCTTCAAATCGCCGGGTGTTTGTGGACATGAACCCGCTGCCGGGCCGGCCCGACGGCGCGGCTGTGGATGAAGACGGCTGCTACTGGATATGCGCCAACGACGCCGGGCTGGTGCATCGCTTCACACCCGACGGGCAACTGGACCGTTCATTGGCCGTCCCCGTCAAGAAACCCGCCATGTGCGCTTTCGGTGGCAGCGGGCTGGACACCCTGTTCGTGACATCGATTCGCCCTGACGGCGTCGATCTGTCCGATCAGCCCCTGGCCGGCGGCCTCTTTTCCCTGCAACCCGGCGTGCGCGGCTTGCCCGAACCTGAATTTGCCTTTCCCGTGTGATTTTCCCCCTGCCATTTCCCTGAGCTCAAACCACCCCTAGAGGAGACAACCGTGAACTTTCGCAGAACTTTTATCGTCAGTGCCACTGCCGCCATCGCGGCAGCGGTGTTTTCCGTGGCCTTGCCACTGCACGCTCAGACCGTACTGAAGGCGGCCGACGTGCATCCGCCAGGCTACCCCAATGTGGTGGCCATCGAAAATCTTGGCAAGAAGCTTGAAGTCGCGACCAACGGCAAATACAAGTTGCAGATGTACCCCGCCGGCGTGCTGGGCAGCGAGAAAGAAATGATCGAGCAGGCACAGATAGGTGCGCTGCAGATTGCCCGCATCTCCCTGGGCCCCATGGGCCCGGTGGTGCCCGACGTCAACGTCTTCAACATGCCCTTCGTCTTCCGTGACGAGGCCCACATGCGTGCCGTGATCGACGGCCCGATTGGCCGCGAACTGCTGGACAAGATCACCGCCAGCCCGGCCCGCCTGGTGGCACTGGGCTGGATGGACAGCGGCTCGCGCAGCCTCTACACCAAGAAAGAGATCAAGTCCCCCGCGGACCTGAAGGGCCTGAAAATCCGCGTGATGGGCAACCCGCTGTTCGTGGACACCATGAACGCCATGGGCGGCAACGGCATCACCATGGGCCACAACGACACCTTCAGCGCGCTGCAGACCGGCGTGGTGGACGGGGCCGAGAACAACCCGCCCACGCTGTTTACCGCCAACCACTACACCACCGGCGTGAAGTACTACACCCAGACCACCCACCTGATCATTCCGGAAATTTTCGTGATGTCCAAGGTCACCTGGGACAAGATGAGCAAGGACGAGCAGGCCCTGGTAACAAAGTTCTCGCGCGAGGCGCAGATGGAGCAGCGGGCCCTGTGGGACAAGAGCGTGGATGAATACAGCGCCAAGCTCAAGGCCTCGGGCATCACCTTTGTCACTGTTGACAAAAAGCCCTTCTACGACGCAACCGCCCCGGTGCGGGCCAAGCACGGTGCGCAGTATGCGGACCTGATCAAGCGCATCGAAGCCGTCAAGTAAAGCCAAAAGCCTTAGCGCCGCGTCATCATGAACAACACGATTTCTCGCCTCCTGGACGGCGTGTACCTGGCCTGCATCTGGGTGGCCGGGCTGTCCATCTTTCTGATGAGCCTGATCATCCCGTGGGGCGTTTTCGCGCGCTACGTGCTGGGTACGGGTTCGCACTGGCCCGAACCTGTCGCCGTGTTGCTGATGGTGACCTTCACCTTCGTTGGCGCCGCGGCGGCCTACCGTGCGGGCGCCCACATTGCCGTGGGCATGCTGACCGACCGCCTGCCGGAGTCCGCGCAATTGGTTTGCGCGCGGCTGGTCGACCTGCTGATGGTGGCCATCTGCCTGTTTGTGATCGTCTGGGGCGGCAAGCTGGTCGGTGAGACCATGAACCAGTCGCTGGCCGACATGCCCTGGCTGCCGGTGGGCCTGACCTACCTGCCGCTGCCCCTGGGGAGTTTGCTGACGCTCGTGTTTGTGCTGGAGAAAGCCTTTATGGGCAGCCAGCACCAGCGGCCTGTTGTTTGTTTTGACCATGAGGCGGCCGGCCCGTCAGCAGAGGCGGTTTGAGATGGATGCATTGATACTCCTGGGCAGTTTTGTGCTGCTCATGCTGATTGGCATGCCCGTGGCCTACGCGCTGGGCCTGGCGGCACTCGTGGGCGCCTTATGGATTGACTTGCCGCTGGACGGCGTGATGATCCAGATCGCCAGCGGGGTCAACAAGTTTTCGCTGCTGGCCATCCCGTGTTTTGTGCTGGCCGGGGCCATCATGGCCGAAGGCGGCATGGCGCGCCGGCTGGTGGCGTTTGCCGGTGTGCTGGTCGGTTTTGTGCGCGGCGGCCTGTCGCTGGTCAACATCCTGGCGTCCACTTTTTTTGGTGCCATTTCGGGCTCGTCGGTGGCGGACACCGCCTCCATCGGTTCCGTGCTGATTCCGACCATGGAAAAAGAAGGTTATCCGCGCGACTTTTCCACGGCTGTCACCGTCAGCGGTTCCGTGCAGGCCATCCTGATTCCGCCCAGCCATAACGCAGTGATCTATTCCATGGCCGCGGGCGGCTCGGTATCGGTCGCGGCGCTGTTCATGGCGGGTGTGTTCCCCGGCCTGTTGCTGGGCCTGAGCCTGGCGGTGTACTGTCTGTACGTGGCGCGCAAGCGCAACTTTCCCAAGGGCAGGCTCATCCCTTTGCGCGAGGCACTGCGCATCTGCGGTGATGCCCTGTGGGGCTTGATGACCATGTTCATCATCCTGGGCGGCATCATGTCGGGCGTATTCACGGCCACAGAGTCGGCGTCCATCGCGGTGGTTTGGGCATTTTTTGTCACCATGTTCATCTACCGGGACTACAAGTGGGGCGACTTGCCCAAGCTCATGCACCGCACCGTCAAGACGGTGTGTATCGTGATGATCCTGATCGGTTTTGCGGCCAGCTTTGGCTACATCATGACCTTGATGCAGATCCCCATGAAGATCACCACGGCCTTCACCACGCTGAGCGACAACCGCTACGTGATCCTCGCCATGATCAACATCATGCTGCTGGCGCTGGGCACGCTGATGGACATGGCGCCGCTGATCCTGATCCTCACGCCCATCCTGCTGCCAGTGGTCAAGGCCATTGGCGTGGACCCGGTGCACTTCGGCATGATCATGATGGTCAACCTGGGCATAGGCCTGATCACACCGCCCGTGGGCGCGGTGCTGTTTGTGGGCAGCGCGGTGGCCAAGCTGCGCATCGAGCAGGTCGTGCGGGCCATGGGCCCGTTCTTCGTGATCCTGCTGTTTGTGCTGGTGCTGGTCACCTATGTGCCCGCCATTTCGATGTGGCTGCCGCGCGCGGTGGGCGTCTGAAGTTCAAGCGCATGCACGGCACAGCCTCAGGCGAACTGCCCACGGTGCTGGTGACTCATCCGGTGCCGCGTCTGGCCATGTACCTGGGTGAGCGTGCGCTGGCGCAATTGCAGCAGGTGGCGCAGGTGCGCCTGAATCCGCTGGACAACGACCTGGCCGGCGATGCGCTGGTCCGGGCCGCGCAGGGTTGTGATGTTGTTCTGGCCTACCGCCAGACGCCGGTCAGCGCGGCGGTGTTTGGTGCGCTGCCTCAATTGCGTGCTGTGGTGCGTTGCGCCATGGACATCCGCACCATCGACGTGGCCGCTGCCAGTATGCATGGGGTGCTGGTCACGCAGGCCAGCGCGGGCTTCATGGCGTCGGTGTCGGAATGGGTGCTGGGCGTGATGATTGATTTAAGCCGTGGCATCAGTGCATCTACCTTGCAATACCAAAGCGGGCACGAGGCGAGCGTACGCATGGGGCGCGAGCTGCGCGGTGCCACGCTGGGCGTGATCGGCTACGGCCAGATCAGCCGGTACCTGTGCCCGCTGGCGCTCGCCCTGGGCATGCGGGTGGTGGTGGCCGATCCGTTGGCGCAAGCAGACCTTGCCGGTATCTCACAGGTCAGCCTGGACGAACTGCTGGTTACCTCCGACCATGTGGTGTGCCTGGCGCCCGCCAACGCGGCCACTGAAAACCTCATGAACGCCACAGCGTTCGCCACCATGAAGCAGGGCGCCTTTTTTATCAATGCGTCGCGCGGCAACCTGGTCGATGAAGCGGCACTGCTGGCCGCGCTGGACGCCGGCCATCTGGCCGGCGCGGCGGTGGATGTGGGCCGCGCGCCCGACCAGATGCCCTCACCCGCAGTGGCCCGCCACGCCAAGGTAATCGCCACGCCCCATATCGGCGGCCTGACACCTGCGGCCATCGAGCACCAGGCGCTGGAGGCCGTGGCGCAGACGGTCGCCATTTTGCAGGGCCGCATTCCGCAGGGCGCTGTCAATGCCGCGCAGGCCACACGCATGCAGGAGCGGGCGCAAGCCTGAAGCCATGGACGCCCTGACTTCCTCGCTGTGCGACTGCCATGTGCATGTTTTTGACCCGGCCTTCCCGCTGGCCCCGGGGGCCAGCTATGTGCCGCCGGTGGCCAGGGTGGAGAGCCTCATGGCCATGCACCGGTCGCTGGGTATCGGTCGGGTGGTCGTGGTGCAGTCCACGGTGTATGGTTTTGACAATCGCTGCACCATGGCTGCGGTGGCGGCCATCACAGAGCTGGGCAGCGCGGCCCGCGCTGTCGTGACGGTGCACGCTGCAGCCGCCGACGACGAGCTGCAGGCCCTGCACTCCGGCGGCGCGCGCGGTGTGCGCTTCATGATGGCCGGCGGCGGCGTTCTGCCCTGGGAGGCACTGGAGTCCGTCGCAGCCCGCATCCAGCCGCTGGGCTGGCATATCAACCTGCAACTGAACGGCTGCGAGCTGCCCCAGCACCTGGACCGACTGGCGCGCCTGCCTACTCCGCTGGTGATCGACCACATCGGCAAATTCATGCCACCGCCCGTGACGGACGCCGAGACGTTTGGCGCCTTGCGCACGCTGATGGACAGCGGGCGCTGCTGGATCAAGCTGTCGGCGCCCTATGAAAGCTCGCGCAGCGGACCGCCGGCCTTTGACGACGTGAGCCTGCTGGCCACCGAGCTGGCACGCGCCTACCCCGAGCGTTGCCTGTGGGCCAGCAACTGGCCGCACCCCAACCGCAACCCGTTGCCGGATGACGCCGCCATGCTGGACCTGTTGAGTGCGTGGGCGCCCTCGGCCGCGACGCGGCAGCGCATTCTTGTTGACAACGCACAGGCGCTTTATGGCTTCTGAACCCAGGGCGCCTTTGTGCATCCGCATGCACGCGGCCGACAACGTGGCCATCGTGGCCAATGACGGCGGCCTGGGTGCAGGCACTGTGCTGCCCGATGGCCTGACGCTGCGCGACAAGGTGCCCCAGGGCCACAAGGTGGCGCTTGCCGACATTGCCCAGGGAAAGGCCGTGCGGCGCTACAACGTGGTCATAGGCCACGCCGCCAAAGACATCCCCGCCGGCAGCTGGGTGCATGAGCGCTTGCTGCAAATGCCCGCAGCCCGCTCGCTGGACGGCTTGCCCATCGCCACCGTCAAGCCGCCTGCCATGGCGCCGCTGGAGGGCTATACCTTCGACGGTTACCGCAATGCCGACGGCACGGTGGGCACCCGCAACATCCTGGCCATCACCACCACGGTGCAATGTGTGGCCGGTGTGGTCGACTTCGCCGTCAAACGCATCAAGGCCGAGCTGCTGCCGAAATTTCCCAACGTCGACGATGTGGTGGGCCTCGAACACACTTATGGCTGCGGTGTCGCCATTGACGCGCCCGACGCCATCATCCCCATCCGCACCCTGCGCAACATCAGCCTGAACCCCAACTTCGGCGGTGAGGTTTTGGTGGTCAGCCTGGGCTGCGAGAAGCTGCAGCCCGAGCGGCTGCTGCCACCGGGCAGTTTTGCGATTGTGGATGAGCGCCAGAGCGCCGATGCCGCACTCGACGTGGTCTGCCTGCAGGCAGACAAACATGTGGGCTTCATGTCCATGATTGATTCCATTCTTGAGGCGGCGCTGCCGCACCTGGAGCGGCTCAATGCCCGGCGCCGCGAGCCAGTGCCCGCCAGCGCGCTGGTGGTCGGTGTGCAGTGCGGTGGCAGCGACGCGTTTTCGGGCGTCACCGCCAACCCTGCCGTTGGCTTTTGTACCGACCTGCTGGTACGTGCCGGCGCCACCGTGATGTTTTCTGAAACCACCGAGGTGCGTGACGGCATTGACCAGTTGACATCACGCGCGAGCACGCCCGAGGTGGCCGAGGCCATGATCCGCGAGATGGCCTGGTACGACGCTTACCTGAAAAAAGGCCTGGTGGACCGCAGCGCCAACACCACGCCCGGCAACAAGCAGGGCGGTTTGTCCAACATTGTTGAAAAAGCCATGGGGTCCATCGTCAAGTCGGGCAGCGCGCCCATCAGCGGTGTGTTGGCCCCTGGTGAAAAGCTCCAGCAAAAAGGCCTGATCTACGCGGCCACGCCGGCCAGCGACTTCATCTGCGGCACGCTGCAACTCGCAGCCGGCATGAATCTGCACGTGTTCACCACCGGCCGCGGCACGCCTTATGGTCTGGCTGCGGTGCCGGTCATCAAGGTGGCCACACGCACCGACCTGGCCACACGCTGGCACGACCTGATGGACATCAACGCCGGCCGCATTGCCGATGGTGAAGCCAGCATCGCCGACGTGGGCTGGGAGATGTTTCACCTGATGCTCGAAGTAGCCAGCGGCCGCAAAAAAACCTGGGCTGAACACTGGAAGATACACAACGCGCTGGTGCTGTTCAACCCCGCCCCCATTACCTGACGCCTCAGAAGACCAACCATGACCCACGCCACCCCTTACCAATCCTTCCCCAACAGTTTCAAGCGCGATTTGCTGGCCGGCAAAAAGCTGATTGGCTGCTGGTCCTCGCTGTCCAACGCCATCACCACCGAGGTGCTGAGCGTCGCCGGTTTTGACTGGATCTTGCTGGACGGTGAACATTCGCCCAACGACGTGACCACCTTCATCCCTCAGCTGATGGCGCTCAAAGACAGTGCCAGCGCGCCGGTGGTGCGGCCATCGTCCAACAACGAGGTCGAGATCAAGCGCCTGCTCGACGCCGGTTTTTACAACTTTCTCGTGCCCTTTGTGGAAAGCGTGGCAGAAGCCAAACGCGCCGTGGCCGCCACGCGTTACCCGCCCCTGGGCATACGCGGCGTGTCGGTGTCGCAGCGCAGCAACCGTTATGGCACGGTGCCTGATTACTTCAAGTCCATCAACGACCACATCTGCGTGATGCTGCAAATTGAAAGCCGGGCTGGTGTGGCCGCCGCGCGCGAGATTGCGGCGCTCGACGGTGTGGACTGCATTTTTGTCGGCCCGTCCGACCTGGCAGCCGGTTTCGGGCATCTGGGCAATGCGAACCACCCCGAAGTACAGGCCGCCATTGCCGCCGTGTTTGCCGATGCCAAAGCGCATGGCAAACCCACAGGCATCCTGGCGCCGGTAGAAGCCGACGCGCGCCGCTACATGGAGATGGGCGCCACCTTTGTCGGTGTCGGCAGTGACCTGGGCGTTTTCCGCGCCGCCACGCAGGCCTTGCACGACAAATACCGCAACTGATACCGCACCTGATTTTTTAGCAACACGAAAGACAAGACATGAGCAAGCTGGGTTTTATCGGTCTGGGCATCATGGGTGCACCCATGGCCGCGCACCTCATCAAGGCGGGGCACGAGGTTTTCTTGAGCACCCGCAGCAAGGTGCCTGCCGACCTGCTGACCGGCAAGGCCGTCGCCTGCGCCTCGGCGCAAGAGGTGGCTGAAAAGGCCGACATCATTTTCATGATGCTGCCCGACACCCCCGATGTGGCCAAGGTGTTGTTTGGCGACAAAGGTGTTTCAGCCGGTTTGTCAAAGGGAAAAACCGTGGTCGACATGAGCTCGATCTCGCCCATGGACACCAAGGACTTTGCCAAAAAGATCAACGCCCTGGGCTGCGATTACCTCGACGCGCCGGTCTCCGGCGGTGAGGTCGGCGCCAAGGCCGCCAGCCTGACCATCATGATCGGCGGGCCCGATGCCGCGTTTGAGCGCGTCAAGCCGCTGTTTGAGCTGATGGGCAAAAACATCACCCTGGTCGGCGGCAACGGCGACGGCCAGACCTGCAAGGTGGCGAATCAGATCATCGTTGCCCTCAACATCGCCGCCGTCGGTGAAGCCCTGCTGTTCGCCAGCAAGGCCGGCGCCGACCCGGCCAAGGTGCGCCAGGCACTTATGGGCGGTTTTGCCGCTTCGCGCATTCTGGAAGTGCACGGCGAACGCATGATCAAGCGCACTTTCAACCCGGGTTTCCGCATCGGCCTGCACCAGAAAGACCTGGGCCTGGCCCTGGCCGGCGCGCGCAGCCTGGGCGTGGCCTTGCCGCAAACCGCCAGCGCGGCGCAATTGATGCAGGTCTGCAGCGCCAACGGCATGCAGGACCTGGACCACTCGGCCCTGGTGCGTGCACTGGAGCTGATGGCTGGTCACGAAGTCGCCAAAGCATAAGCAGAGCCATTTTCAAAACAAATTCAGGAGACAAACCATGACCATCAACCGCCGCAAGGTTCTCGCATCATCCGTGGCCCTGGGCCTGGCCGCTGCTTCCGGCGTTCAGGCGCAACCCGCGGCCTGGCCGTCTAAACCGATCCGCCTGATCGTGCCTTACCCGCCGGGCGGCTCGTCCGACATCATTGGCCGCTCCATCAGTCAGGCGCTGTCAGAGGCGCTCAAGCAGCCCGTGATTGTGGAGAACCGCGCCGGTGCCAACGGCAACCTCGGCGCCGATCTGGTCGCCAAGTCCGCACCCGACGGCTACACCCTGCTGCTGTGCGACACCGGCGCGCTGGCCATCAGCCCCTCGGTCTACACCAAGCTGCCCTTTGACCCGAGCAAAGACTTGCGCGGCGTCACCATGCTGGCCTATTCGCCGCACTTGCTGGTGGTGCACCCCTCGGTGCCCGCCAACAACCTCAAAGAGCTGGTGGCGCTGTCGCAAACCAAGCCGCTCAACTTTGCCGTGACCGCCATGGGCAGCGCGCCGCACCTGGCCGGTGTGGCCGTCGAGCGCGCCAGCAATGCCAAGTGGCAGTACATCCCCTACAAGGGCGGCTCGCAGGCCATCAACGACACCGTGGCCGGCCAGACCCAGGTGCTGATGAACGGCATGCTGGCAACGCTTCCGTTTGTGCAAAGCGGCCAGCTGAAGATTCTGGGTGTGTCCAAAGCCACACGCATGCCGCTGATCGGCAATGTGCCTACCCTGCAAGAGCAAGGCATCACCGGTTTTGAGTCCGGCACCTGGCAAGGTGTGCTGGTGGCCGCCGGCACGCCGCAGCCCATCGTGAACCGCCTGAACACCGAGCTGATCAAAATCATCCGCAGCCCCGACATCCGAGCCCGCCTGAGCGGGCAGGGCGCCGAAGTGTCCACCATGTCACCGGCCGAGCAGGACGCCTTTTTCAACAACGAGCGCAAGCGCTGGGCCTCTGTGGTGGCTGCCGCCGGCATCAAGCTGGACTGACAATCTGCTATTGATTCAGGAGCTGCTTACGCCTGTCGCTAAAGGGCCGCAGGCCAATTTGGCTTCTAAACTCCGCCTATTGGCCGAAGATTGAGTGAGTTTGCATTTCATACGGCCAATTTGAGACGGCGATGTTCCATTTATTCGTCAAATGTTTGCAATCGACGAATAAATGGAACATACTGCACACCATGCGCGCCGACACCCACACCCAACGCATCCTCGATCTGGCTCGCCAGAAGGGCATGCTGCGACCGGGCGATCTCCGGGACGTCGGCGTTGCGCGTGTGGTGCTGACCCGGCTCATGGCGAGTGGCCAGCTTGAAAAGGTGGGGCGAGGCCTTTACCAGCTGCCGGGAAGCAACAAGTCGGAGCATGAAACCCTTGCCACGATTGCTGCAAAGGTGCCACAGGCGGTGTTTTGCCTGCTATCGGCCCTGCAGTTTCATGGGCTGACCACCCAACTGCCCCGCCAGGTATGGATCGCCATGCCACGCGGTAGCCATGCCCCCAGGATCGACTACCCACCTGTGAAGATGGTCCAGTTCACCGGCGACGCCTATTCAGAGGGCATCGAAGTCTTTGAGCGTGATCGGGTTCCGCTGCGGGTGTACAGCGTGGCGAAAACCGTGGCCGACTGCTTCAAGCACCGCAACAAGATTGGCCTGGACGTGGCGCTTGAGGCCCTGCGTGATGCACGGGCACAGCAAAAAGCATCTGCCGACGCACTCTGGCATTTCGCCAAGATTTGCCGCGTGGCCAATGTGATGCGGCCTTACCTGGAGGCCATCGAGTGAGCCAGAGCGCCAGTCAAAACCTGGCTGCTTCGGTGCGTGCGCGCCTGCTGAACCGGGCAAAGGCTGAACAGTCAGACTTCAATGGCATGTTGGTTCGTTACGCACTGGAGCGTCTGCTGTACCGCTTGAGCCAGTCCAGCCACGCCGAGCGCTTCCTGCTCAAAGGCGCCATGTTGTTCACGCTCTGGTACGACATGCCGCACCGGCCCACACGCGACGTTGACTTGCTGGGCTTTGGCGCCAGCGATCTGGCGTCCATCACGCAGACTTTCAGTGACATTGCATCGGTTGCCGTCGAAGACGGTATCCGCTTTGACCCGGCCAGCGTCATTGCACAAGCGACTCGAAAAGAAGCCGGCTACGCCGGAGTTCGTGTTTTCATCTCTGGTGAACTGGCTGGAGCCAGGGTGAAGGCGCAGGTTGATATTGGCTTTGGTGATGCAGTCACGCCCGGCCCGGTGCCGGCAAGGTATCCGGTGCTGCTTGACGACTTTCCGGCCCCAACGCTGCAAACCTACCCGGTCTACACCGTCATTGCCGAAAAACTCCATGCCATCGCTTTGCTGGGCATGACCAACAGCCGGCTCAAGGACTACCTGGACCTGTCCGTGCTGCTGGAGCGAGAGACGCTGGACTCGGCCATCCTGGCTACAGCCATTGCTGCCACCTTCAGGCGCCGCGCCATGCCCGTTCCGGCGGCGCTGCCCATTGGGCTCAGCGACGAGTTTGCCAACGATGCATCCCGCCAGGCACTCTGGCGCGCCTTCCTGAACAAGAACCAGTTGAAGCCCGTGCCACTGCAAGAGCTGGTGACTGCCTTGCGAGTCAAGCTACAGCCCGCCTTGCAACAGGCGACTCTGGTCGCCTGAGTTTTTATGCAAATCCGCTATTGATTCAGGAGCTGCTTACGCCCGTCGCCAAAGGGCTGCAGCCTGATTTGGCATGCAATCCGCGCGCTGGCGGTGCGCAGCGGCCTAAACACCCCGGCGCCGCCGCAGCCAGTGCTCCACACCTTCAAACAGCGCCTCACTGAGCAGCGCCAGCAAGGTGGCGGGCAGGGCGCCGGCCAGCAGCAGCTCGCCATCGTTCAGCGCCAGGCCGGTCACTATGCGCTCGCCATAACCACCGGCACCAATAAAAGCGGCAATCGTCGCCGTGCCTATGGCAATTGAGGTGGCGGTGCGCACACCCGCAATGATGGTGGGCAGGGCCAGCGGCAGCTCGACCTCACGCATGCGCTGGGCGGCCGTCATGCCCAGCGCCTGCCCGGCCAGGCGCAGGCCGGCTGAGACCTCACCCAGGCCGGTCACGGTGTTGCGCATGATGGGCAGCAGCGCGTAAAGCATCAGCGCAATCAACGCCGGCACGGTACCAATCAGGCCCAGTACAGAAATCAGCATGGCCAGCAGCGCCAGCGACGGCACGGTTTGCAGCAGGCCGGTGGCGCCCAGCACCACGGCGCGCAGGCGCGGGTGCGGAAACACCCACACCGCCAGCGGAATACCCAGCAGCGCTGCGGCGCCGACCGATATCAAAGTCAGCGCCAGGTGCTGCCGCGTCAACCGCGCCAGATCGGGCCCGAAGAGTTTGGCCCAGAAGCCGCGCTGGCCGGCGTCTTGTGTGGTGCTGGCTGCGGCAGAAGCGCCGCCCGCTTTGGCTGTGAGATGGTCGCGCGCAATCACATCAAACGCCACACCCTTCAGCTCGGCCCGCGCGTTCATGGCAATCATCGCGGTCTCATTGATGCTGCCCTCCAGCTTTTGCAGCGCCGCCCAGGCCTTGGGAAAGCGCTGCGGCACATCCAGCCGGTACAGCAGCACCGCGTCATACCGCGGAAAGTACGCCTTGTCGTCGGTCAGCACGCGCAGGCCCAGGTGGCCAATCTTGGCGTCGGTGGTGTAGATGTCGATCACGTCCACCTGCTTCTGCGCAATCGCGTCATAAGCCAGCCCGTGGTCCAGCGCGACCGGTGTTTGCGGCGCGCCGTACTGCTGCGCCAGGCCCTTCCAGCCGTCGGCCCGGCCTATGAATTCGTTCGACAGGCCCAGCTTGAGCGCAGGGTGTTTGGCCAGGTCGCTCAGTGATGTGATGCCCAGGCGCTGCGCATTGTCTTCACGCATGGCTAGCGCGTAGCCGTCGTTAAACCCCAGCGGCACCGCCACACCCAGGCCCAGCGGCGCCAGCGCGGTATTCATCGCCTGCAGTGTCATCGGCGTTTTGCTTTTCAGAATCTCCAGGCTGATGGTGCCCACGTACTCCGGGTAGATGTCAATGCTGCCCGAGCGCAGCGCCTCATAAACAATGGCGGTGTTGCCCAGGCCCTGCAGCACCGAGGGCGGCGTGGGTGTGTGCGGCGCAGCCGTCTGCGCCAGCACCTGCGCCAGGATGTAAGACTCGGTGAAGCGTTTGGAGCCTATGCGCAACGTGTCGTTGGCAGGCGGCGCGGCAAAGGCCAGGCTGCTGGCAAGGGCCAGCAGCAGGGCGATGCAGGTGGTGAGGGCAGGGCGGCGGGGCGTCATGCCGCCAGTATCGCCGCGTCGGCTGCGGCTGCCAACATCCTGTGGCAGACTGCATTCCACCCAAACGCACCCAACCAACCAACCTACACCCCATGACCATCCAGCTCTACGCCTTCGACACCCCCAACGGCCGCAAGATCAGCGTCGCGCTTGAAGAAATGGGCCTGCCCTACGAAGTGCACGTGGTGGACATCACCAAGGGCGAGCAGACCGCGCCCGACTTCCTGAAGATCAGCCCCAACAACAAGATCCCCGCCATCATCGACCCCGACGGCCCGGGCGGCCAGCCCATCAGCGTCTTCGAGTCCGGCGCCATCCTGATCTACCTGGCCGAAAAGACCGGCAAATTTTTGCCCAAAGACCCACGCGCCCGCGTGGCGGTGATGGAGTGGCTGATGTTTCAGATGGGCGGCTTCGGCCCCATGCCCGGCCAGGTGCACCACTTCATCGCACTGAAAGACGAAGCCGACCGCCGCTACGGCCTGGAGCGCTTCATGGCCGAGACCCAACGCCTCTACGGCGTGATGGACCGCCGCCTGGCCGACCACGCCTTCTTCGCAGGCGAAGAAATCTCAATAGCCGACTTCGCCATCGTCGGCTGGGTCTGGCGGCATGAGCGGCACAAGGTTGATCTGGCGGATTTTCCGCATGTGTTGCGGTGGTACCGGGGGATGATGGCGCGGGATGGGGTGGGGCGGGGGTTTGGGGTGGGGTTGAAAGGTGATTAGCAGAAGGGATTTCCGCTCAGGACACGCCGAGTACACGCTGCATATCAGCGTAAGACACCTGTGGCCACGGCCTTCTGGCGTTTCAATTCGTCGAGGGTCTTCCCGCTGGAATCCTTCCACTCCATCCAGCCGTTCGAACTGCGACCCAGTACGACGTCAGAGGCTCCGCTAGGGGATCCGAAAAGCACATCTCGCTGGAACACGTAGGACTCACCGTCTAATCTGAGATCGCCAATATCAATCAGGCGTTGCCTATTCTTTCCAGCAGACATTGGGATCATGCTTTTTGCAACGTCTGCGCGGGCACGAGAACCTTTAAGAATCACCATGCCCTCTTCGGTGTAATCACCTACCGCTTCAACGCCGGCACCCTTACAACGAACTGAGACTTGCGCATCGGGCTTCGTGGCAATTTCCAAGTGTGCGCCGCCTGGCCCATCCATCACGTCACGGCGAGTTGCAAGTGGCTCAAAAACAGGTTGCCCCATCGTTGCTACGAGCGTACGAATGGTGTCAAAAATTTCCTGGCAGTCCGCTTCGAGCCACGCTGGCGTGTGCGGTTTGGAGCCGGCATTTCCGTTTTCAACCAAATAACGCTGGGCCGAGTTGGCTTGTTGAATCCCGCGCCACTCAAGGTACATGGCGTGGGTTTGGGTAAGACTATGCGTGAGAGAAATAGCTACAAGAGCCCGGTTCCAAAATTCCCGCTTCGGATCAAGATCATGTTCATTCAGTCTTTTCCCTAGCGCGCCAGTCTGACCAATATAGACGGCTGGCCGATCCTTCTCTTCGTCATCGCCGATCAGATAGTAGACGCCGACTTGCCGCGATTCGGGCATCTGCAAGAACTGTGACATCAATGGGCGCGGTACCTCGATGACTTGCACGATGTTCGTCGTGAGTGCTGCAACTCTGATACCCCGTGGGTCGCCTGCAGGCAGAAATATTTGAATGGTGCGTGGACGTTGCGTCATAGCCCATTATCGTTGCCAGGCATGGGATGTAAACCTAGCGGCTTGAGTTTGAGTTGGGCCGCCGTCTGATGGACTACGCCTTTTCCGCAGGCGAAGAAATCTCGATAGCCGACTTCGCCATCGTCGGTTGGGTCTGGCGGCACGAGCGGCACAAGATCGACCTGGCGGATTTCTCGAACGTGTTGCGCTGGTGCAGGGGGATGATGGCGCGGGATGGGGTGGGGCGGGGGTTTGGGGTGAGGTTGAATCGCGTGCTGTAAGCCACTAGCTAGTCGCTTGGTTGTGCTGCAAGAGAGCATGGCACGTAAGAGGGTGATGGCCTTGCATCCTCATCAAAGCAAGTATCTAGCGGGTTTCCAGAGGGTCAACTCAAAGCTTTGGCCAAAATGCCCCAAGATAGGTCGTACCCCACGACTTTCCTTTCTATGCGATATGCAGGGATGTTGGGGGCTGCTGAGGTGACGCCCAAAGCTGCTGCCAAACTGTTTGGAGATGGTGAAAATATACTGTTCATCAAGCCGGGAGCGGGCGGCGGGGAAGTCGTTACGCCCAGCATTGCTGCTAGGCTATTTCTATTTGGATCGGGGCTAAAGGCGAAGCTTGCCGGTGCCGGTGCCGGAGCTGGAGTAATGGGAATTTTCTCTTCCACGTAAACTGGAGACAAGAATTTCCAGTTCTCGCGTTGAAGTTGTGACCGAAACTCGGGGGTGGCGCGTCCAACGCCTGACCCAATTTTTTCCTCTAGCTTGGCTACTCTATGTATTGGCATTCCAATTGCAGAAAGTATTGAGCCAGCACGAGGCCCAATTCTTGCGACTGTTAGGGTGTCGTAGTGAATGACGATCCTGCATTTTGGCTTTAAGTCACCAACTGAACCTCCCAGAACTCCCATCATGTCTACGGCAGATTTGGCATAGAACGCAGCAGTTAGCACTTCTTCTGCCGCGCCGGCCTTGGCGGGGAAGTAAGCGAACAAACCGTCCCCTGCGTATTCAACTTGCTGTTCATCTGCGCCGTAGTCTTGCGTGATTCGGTCCACAGTCGAGAGAAAAGTATGGGCTAGTTTTAGATAAGTCGCATGACGTTTTCCCAAAAGCAATCTTGTGGACCCAACGAGATCGATCTTCATGATGAAGAATGGTTTATTTGTCCCTTCACCTCTCTTTAAGTCTGACGGAGCTTTCTCAACAAGCGCATCTGACGCTTCCATGAAGTGTCGATCTAATAGTTCTCGGACCCTCTTTAATGACATAGAAGCCTCTAGGAACCGTATCTTGCAAATAGGTAAATAACGCAGCCAGTCAGCACCCAGACTTCCGCGAACCCAATGCCCCAACGCAACAATCGAATTTTTACTTCGCGGATATAGCAGAGCTTCATATGCTCAAAAGTTAGTTCATTCAATATTTCTGCGTCGTTTTTCGGGAGCTCCGCCACTGCATCTGAAACCTTCTTAAGCGAAGCGATGACTGACCGCCTCAGCAGTGCATCCGAATAACCAAAATTGAACAAACCTCCGCGATAAAAAGTCCCAGTAAAATTTTTATGGTCCAAGATATGGAGCGAAGGGTTATCCAATGGTGCCAATCCCCTTATTAAGGACAGGAGAGACACAGCCCACGTACCGAAGAAAAGAGCCCCCAGGAAATAGCCACAACCTCGCGGTTCAATTGACTCCAATGAGTCGAATATGCTGCCTGCCCCGGTTAGGGGGGCCAACAGAAGGACCAGAATAGCCCCGCATTTGACGTCTAAAGCTCTTATCGTCAATTGGCAGTCATCAATTGACGCCTTGGCGAAATCAGTTCGTGTCATGTTGACTTAATTCCTTTCGATAGCCGACCCTCTCGGTTATGAGATTGCAAGCGGACGGTGTCTGATTGAGATTGTATTCACACCGTCCAGTCCCACTAGCCGCAACTTCACATCAAGACCTACCTGGGCACTAAGCATCGGGAGGACTTCCCACTATCTCAGCCGTTGGCGGAAATATTTCCACTTCGTTTTCACCAGCTCTGGACGTGGGAGTGTCGATGATGTCAGCAATGAACACCTTGAAGTCTGCTCGGGCCAGTACCTCACCGAGGCTCCTAAGAAAGGTTTCTTTTGCCGGGGTCTGAATGAGGGACATCAGACTTCGACCCAATTTTGTTAACTGATAAAAACTAAGCTTCGTGGTTTTTGTTGGGTCGGTTGTGTACGCTATGAGTCCCCTGTTTTGGCACACCACCAACAAATGCAAATATCTGCCATCTGGTGCTGGGAAAGGTGGGGCATTGTCCCTGTATCCCATCGTGGAGACCCCAGAAAGAATACCTAACTCCTCAAGCATAGATAACTCGTTTCCCGGAAGCCCATTTTTTATTTCTTCCGGCAACCCCAACTTTGCCCATGTTCGCCCATAGATGACATAACCTTTTTCTGTTGTAACTGCCGCCAATCGTTCAATTAGGTCCGCCTCATCCTGGGAAATGCTCCGAAGAAAGTCCATGGTTCTATAGCTGAATGCCCCAGGCGCTTTCAGTTCTCCTGCCAGTACGTGACCCCAAAGTTGCTGCATCGACTCAGACGACATTCCGCCTGCTGAGTCTCTCCAGCGATAAAACCAATCCGTATCAATTTCTTTCTCGGGCGGGATACTTGGGTCTTCTCTCAACAGCTTTTCTGCATGTGTGATTGCTTTTTCAACGTTGACTTCTTTCCTTAGATATTCCAACTTTTGAGTGGTTGTGATTCGCTGCTCAAAATCAACGATGTCAAAAATGGGCTCTACCTTCGTTGTTGGTGAATTAACTGGATCACCTTCAATCAACAGCGTTGCGCTGGAGCGAGTTTGAGCGGTCTCTTTTAACTTTACAATTTGCGCCTCAGCCGCAGCTATAGCTATGAGTCGATGTGCTGTAGCCGCAGTCTCTGCGGAGGATGTCCTGGTTATTTGCCAAGGTCGTATCAGCCCCGTGCCACTTTTTTCAATAAGTTCTACCAGACGTATTAGCAGGTCTTCACCAGGCCATCCCATATAGGTCTTTCTTTGTCAAATTTGCTTCATCTTATAAGTTACGGCTCTGGCAGTCCATAAACGGCCGAATTGGGACAGTTGCGAAACGTTGCCCTGCACCTTAGGCTTCAACGGTCTAAACAGCTCTTAAGTGCGCCTTTTTGATGACTCGGGTACGCTCCGGTCATCGCGTTAGTCGCTACCGCGGCGGTTAAAAAGCAAGTTTGAGCAAACGCAGAAAAGTCATTTGTGGAGAGCCCAACATGCAACGCAGAAACCTAGTCCTGGCCGCAGCCGCCTTCGCAGCAAGCGCCGCCCGCGCCCAACAACACTCCGGCGCCCACCACTCCCTGCCGGTCGCCCCTTCCTCCCCCGACCCATACGCCAAGTTGCAAGGCGGGGTGCCGCACCACATGACGCCCGAGCAGCCAAGTCAGCGCGTCACCGACAGTCCTGCGCCGGCTGGGCCGCGCGGGCGCTGGGTGGCGCGGGCTGCTTAGTCGAGCTTGCTTGGGTTCATCTAAGCACTATGACCATCGCGACCCCCTAAGTCGGCTCGCGCCGAACGCGCGGTGGCTCTGACGAAGCAGGCGGGCGCTTGTCTGCAAATAGAAGGTACAGCAGGCAGAGTGGGCTGAAGATGAGGATAAGAACGAACCATACCCATTTGCCGTTTTTTGCTGCGCTCACCATTGACCATATCCACAGCACCACGAGGCCGAGTGCCACCAGCAAAACCGCAACTAAGAAAAGCAGCCAATCGTCCATCGAATCCACTCCCTCCGCAATTCTCTTTGGTTTCCCCTGCGAACGCTAGAGAGATCGAAGCGGCCTTCAAGGCGTTGATACGGGCGGCAGTGGCGGTCAACAAGGCTTAGTACGGACGCTTGGTCGCTAGTGTTTTGATAGCTGATTGTGTAGATGCCGTAAGGGCCGGCGGTCAGTTCAATGCCTTGTCAAAAAACGCAGGAAGCTCACGCTGCAACCGGCCCAGAAACGCAGCGCGGTCAAAGCCCGGCGGGTTGGCGCCAAGGTCGCCGTCTTCGGACGGGATGGCCATGGTGGGCGTGTCCTGAAACGCGAAGTGCCAGGCATTGGGCACCCGGTGCATGTCAACACCGGGCACATTCGCGGCAACCCATTCGGCATGAAAGCGCGGCACCAGAAAGCGGTCCAACTGCGCCCCGTACACCGCCACAGGGATGCGGATTTGTGCCAGCGAAGCGGCATTGAACAAGGCCCCCATGGGCGCCATGGCCACCACAGCCCGCACGCGGGTATCGGTCAAAGACGGCAGGGGCGGCGAAGCGGCGGCATTGGGGGTGCCGGGCGCGATCGCCTGGCCTGTGCTGCAAAAAATCGGGTCAGCGGCCCGCGCGGCGCTGCAGTGCGTGTCGAAGCGTGCCGGCTCGGCCCGGCCACCCGCCAGGGCCAGAACGGTGTAGCCACCGGCCGAATGCCCCAAGGCGCCGATACGTGGCCCCTTGGCGTCGCTGGCGATGCGGTCCTTCCAGTCCGGGTCGCGCAGCAAGGCGTCGATCACGCGCGAAGCCTGCCGCGGCCGCTCGGTGACATAACGCTCCAGGCTGCCCCCACGCAAGGAGCGGTCCTGCCAGTTGTCGCCGGGGTGGCGCAATGCGGCCACCAGGTAGCCTTGCTGCGCCAGCGCCTCGGCCAGGCTACTGTGCGCGAGTTCACTGCCACCGGTGCCGTGACTCAGGAGGATCAGGCCCTTGACCTTGGCCTCGGGCGCGGCCCGCATGGCCACGTTCACAGTAAACGGCCCCATGGCGATGGTGCGCGCGTCTGCCTGCGTGGGGTAATACAGGGCCGCCACGATGGGCGCGGGGTCTGCCGGGGTGCCGGCAATGGTGATCTGGCGCCAGCCGGCTTGTGCAGCCATGGCTTGGGCCGCCGTCAGAAGCAGGCTGCAAAAAACGAGAGTGATGGGGCGCGGTGACAGGTACATGTTGAGCTCCGGTGGTGTTGAGGGGGTTGCAACTGGAGGCGATGGTAGGTGCGCAAAGGACGGCGCTGGGGTGGAATGCGACGGAACGGCGGGACAGCGGCGCGAGATGCTGATTTATGCGGATGAAAGGTGTACGTCTGGCGCCGGGTAGCCGCGTGGTGCGGGCGCGCGACGGCGCCGGTGGCTGGGTCTGACGCTATTTAATTGATAGCTGCTTGCGCACGTCTGGCAGGGGCTGGGGCTGATCTGGCATAAGAACTGCCAGCAGCATTTGGACAGAAACGGGTCTCGGGGTAGTATGCGTGCGCAGGTATTGAGTTCATGAGTCGATACCCCTGTCTTCCGGCCTCTTGAGGCCATGCCCGTAAACCACCGAGGCTGAATTGCCATGAAGCACTGGGTCGTGCCCGCCGTCATCGTTGTCATCATGCTGCTGTGCTGGCTGCTGACCCGCTCAGCCAGCAAAAAAACTCTGTCGACGTGGGCGCGCAACCAGAATGCTGTGCTGCTTGAACTGGGTGATGTCCATGACTTTGATGGGCGCGGCAAAAGCCCGCTACGAGACGAAAACATTCAGGAGTATTTCGTCAAACTCCGCCTGCGCAGCGGCGATATCAGACAGGGCCATGTGGTGCTGATTCCGAAGCTGTTCGCAAAAACGCAGGTGCAGTGGCGCGAGGATTTTGAGCGGGCTTAGGCCTTGTTGCGGTGTGCGGGCGCTGAATGGAGACCCCGGATACGCAGGCGTACGCGTGCATTGGTGCAGAGCTGGCCGGTGCGCGCGTGAAGACACACTGACGTCGGCTTCGTACATGGCTTGAGCGTGGATGAATTTGCTATTTACTTGATAGCTGCTTGCGCATTTCTGCCAAGGCCTGCAGCCCGATTTGCTCATGAAAAAAGCCGCTGGCAGGCACCAGCGGCTTTTTTCTCAGTGAACCGTTAAACGCTGATCAAGCCGAACCCCAAACCTCCTGCGCCGTCTCAATCACCAGCCGCAGCTTGGTGCGCTGGGCTTCGACGGCGATGTCGTTGCCGTGCACGGTGCTGCTGAAACCGCACTGCGGTGACAACGCCAGTTGCTCCAGCGGTGCGTATTTGGCGGCCTGCTCGATGCGGCGCTTCAGCTCGTCCTTGTCTTCCAGCGTGCCGAACTTGGTGGTCACCAGGCCCAGCACCACGGTTTTGCCTTTGGGCAGGTAGCGCAGGGGCTTGAAGTCGCCGCTGCGGATGTCGTCGTACTCCATGAAGTAGGCGTCCAGGTTCATCTCTTTGAGCAGCGCTTCGGCCACCGGCTCGTAGTTGCCGCTGGCGGCGTGGGTGCTTTTGAAGTTGCCGCGGCACAAATGCATGGCCAGCAACATGCCGGGCGGTTTTTGCGCCACCACCAGGTTGATGAACTTGGCATAACGGTGTGGCAGCTCATTGGGGTCGTCACCGCGCTGGCGGGCGGCTTCGCGCATTTTTTCGTCGCACAGGTAGGCCAGGTTGGTGTCGTCCATCTGCACATAGGTGCAACCGGCGGCTGCCAGGCTGCGCAGCTCGTCGCCATAGGCATTGGCCACGTCCTGGTAAAACGCGGGGTCGAGCTCGGGGTAATGTTCTTTGCTGATGCCGGCGCGGCCACCGCGAAAGTGCAGCATGGTCGGCGAGGGGATGGTCACCTTGGGCGTGTTGCCCTTGCTGACCTGGCTTTGCAGGTACTGGAAGTCGGCGAGCTGGATGTCTTTGACGTGGCGCACCTTGTCGAC
>NZ_JAUXUP010000026.1 GCF_030680935.1 Polaromonas sp.
TTCGGTTGCCAGGGCATGGGCCTCTCCTTGCGTTGATCGCAAGCAAGAAGTGTTTCCTATGTCCTCGCACACCTGTTTCCCATGTCTCCTGTCCATACAGCGACGCAAAAGAAAGTGAGTTGCCGCCGGGCAACCCCCGGCCAGCGAGCGCAGACGAACTAATGAAGCTTTAAAGAGAAACGCGTTCATATCTTCAACCACGGTCGGACCGCTCAGAACGACCTCGGCAACCCAAGCAGATGCTCCGCCACATAGGAGTAAATGAGGTTGGTGGAAATCGGCGCCACCTGGTACAACCGTGTCTCCCGGAACTTGCGCTCCACGTCATATTCACAGGCAAAGCCAAACCCGCCATGTGTCTGCAAGCACATGTTGGCCGCTTCCCACGAAGCCTTTGCGGCCAGGTACTTCGCCATGTTGGCTTCGGCGCCGCAGGGCTTGCCTGCATCAAACAGCTCGCAAGCCTTGAAGCGCATCAGGTTGGCCGCTTCGGTTTCTATGTAGGCGTCGGCCATCGGGAACTGCACGCCCTGGTTCTGGCCGATGGGCCGGTTGAAGACGACGCGGTCACTCGCGTAGCGGCGCGCCTTGTCGACAAACCAGTAGGCGTCGCCAATACATTCGGCGGCGATCAGCGTGCGTTCGGCATTCAGGCCGTCGAGGATGTACTTGAAACCCTTGCCTTCTTCGCCGATCAGGTTCTCCTCGGGGATCTCGAGGTTGTCGAAGAAAACTTCGTTGGTCTCGTGGTTCACCATGTTGAGGATGGGTTGCACCGTCATACCATGGCCGATGGCGTCTTTAAGATTGACGATGAAGATCGACATGCCTTCGGATTTTTTTTTCACGTCAGCCAGTGGCGTGGTGCGCGCCAGCAGGATCATCAGGTCCGAATGCTGGATGCGAGAAATCCAGACCTTCTGGCCGTTGACGATGTATTTACCGCCCTTCCTGACCGCAGTGGTCTTGAGTTGTGTGGTGTCGGTGCCGGTGGTCGGCTCGGTGACAGCCATGGATTGCAGACGCAATTCCCCTGTGGCTATCTTCGGCAAGTACAGTTTTTTCTGCGCGTCGGAGCCGTGGCGGAGCAGCGTGCCCATGTTGTACATCTGGCCGTGACAGGCACCGGCATTGCCGCCAGCGAAGTTGATCTCTTCCATGATGACGGACGCCTCGGCCAGGCCGAGGCCGGAGCCGCCGTACTCGGCAGGAATCAGCGCCGCCAGCCAGCCCGCTTCGGTCAGCGCGTTGACAAATGCCTCGGGGTAACCGCGCTCATGGTCGACTTTTTGCCAGTAGGCGGAATCGAAAGACGCGAGCATGCCGCGCAGGGCCTCGCGCATGTCCTGGTACGCGTCGGGAGTGGGGATTTGTGTTTTCATGAATGGTGTCTTTGGCAAACTTTAAAAGTTGTTGTCATCCCGAAGCGATTCCGGGCTCAGCGGGCGCTGAAAGGCTCAGGCCAGCGTGGCCGTGGCCTGCATGGTGAGCCAGCCTTCGTGATCTTCTGTCCAGAGGCTGATGGTCTTGCCATCGGCTGACGGCAGCCCGTGCAGCTTGAAGGGCCAGAGGTCGAACACCGGACGCACCGCGCGAAATTCGAACTTCAACAGGCGCGCGCCGGGCATGTTTCTGCGCAGCAGGTCGGCCAGCAATGTCGCAATCAGCGGGCCGTGCACGATCAGGCCGGGGTAGCCCTCGACCTCGGTCACATACTTGCGGTCATAGTGAATGCGGTGGCCGTTGAAGGTCAGCGCGGAATAACGGAACAGCAGCACGTCATCGGGCACGATCTCGCGGCTCCAGGCGGCGTTTTTGGCCGCGAGCTGCGGCGCCGGCACCGGGTCGCCGGGCTGGGGATTGGCGCGATAAACAATGTCGTGTTCTTCGGTCAGGGCCAAGCCCTGACGGCTGCGCACCGCATGCTTGACCAGCACAAACACCAGGTCACCGGTGCGTCCCGACTTGTGGGTGACTGACTCGATGCGCGAGGTGCGCGTCACTGCATCGCCGACCTGCAGCGGCTGCTGCTGCCACTGCAGGCGACCACCAGCCCACATTCGGCGCGGCAGCGGCACTGGCGGCAGGAAACCACCGCGTTGCGGATGCCCGTCGGGGCCCAGACCGGACTGCCGCGCGGCCGGCAAGAAATACAACCAGTGCCACAGCTCGGGAAGCGTGGTGCCCGGCACCGGATCGGCGTCGTCCCGGTCCAGCGTGGCGGACAGGGCGCGCACCGGAGCGGCGGTGACGCTGTCGCTGAAGGTTTCGGTCTTGCCGATCCAGCCCTGCAACGTTGTCAGCATGGCGGCATCCACAGTTCGACAGTCTGAATTCATGACGGCCATCGTCGGCCCATGCGCGCTGAAATGCAATCTGTCATTTCCACACCAAGACTTCTGAAATTTCGAAGGCTGAAAGCAGCTTCTTTGCAAGGGTTTATGGGTTCTCACCTCAGCAGCGAGTGGCGACAAGACTTCGTCAGGTCCGAAGACTCATGACTTTCGGTTAGCATGGTGCATGCAATTCGACCTGACGGACCTGCGCCTGTTCGTGGCCACCGCCGACGAGGGCAACATGACCCGGGCTGCCGGACGCCAGCACCTGTCGCTGGCGGCGGCAAGCGCGCGCATCAAGGCGCTGGAAACACAGTCTGGCCTGAGCCTGCTCTACCGCGAGGCCCGCGGCGTACGTTTGACGCCGCCGGGAGAAGCGTTTCTTTACCACGCTCGGGGTGTGTTGCGGCAGGCCGATCAGTTACGAACCGACCTGCAGGAGTACGGCGGCGGACTGCGCGGCCATTTGCGGGTGTTTGCCAACACCACGGCGGTGACCGACTTTCTACCCGAAATCCTGCCCGGCTTCCTGGCCGAAAACGCCCGAATCAACATCGACCTGCAGGAGAAACCCAACCCCGAAATTGCACGCGGCGTGCTGGACGGCAGGGCCGACATCGGCATCGTGGCCGGCAAGGTCGACACCCTGGGTCTGGAGTCCATCCACTTCAGCACCGACCGCCTGGTGCTGGCGACGGCGAAAAACCACCGCTTCGCACGCCGCAAAAAAATTACCTTTGCAGAAACCCTGGACGAGGACGCGGTAGGCATGCAGCCGGGCAGCACGCTGCAGACATTCCTGGGACAAGTGACCGATGCACTGGGCAAGCCGCTGAAACTGCGCATCCAGCTCTCCAGCTTCGATGCGATGTGCCGGATGATTGGCGCGGGGGTCGGGGTCGGCATCGTGCCGGAGTCGGCGGCGCGGCGCAACCAGGCCGCCATGGGTATCTCGTTGATTGAGCTGACCGATGCCTGGAGTGTGCGTGAGCGCTATATCCTGGTGCGCAACCGCGCAGCCCTGCCCCGCTACGCCGAGTCACTGATAGAGACGCTGTGTGCGCACTACCGCTGAGCTGAGGCGGGCTCTCGCGCCCGGCCTTCGTCCTCAGTTGCGCAGCTTGCCGTCGCGCGTGCCCCTGCCCAGCTCCACCTACTTGCGGCCATGGTGCCGGCTGGATGAATTGGCTACGGTGAAGCCGCCAGTGTCATAACTGCCCTCGGAATGTCACTGCTGCCACGCCGCGCGCACTTGCAAAAAATACATGGCCCGACTCTAGCCACCCTTCCAGAGAGGATGTCGTTTTTCAACAAAGGCCGATACGCCTTCATGAAAATCAGTACTGCCGTAACAGCGGCGAATTAGGTCCTCGTCCGGCGGCAGGTTGGCGCCCACCAGACGGCGCAGGCCTTCCTTGCTGACGCTTTGGGTCACCGGGGCCAGCGCGCTCAGTCGCTGGCAAAGCGCGCCCGCCAGCGCATCAATCTCGCTGGCGTCCACCCGCTCCAGCAGAAAGCCGCAGGCCAGCGCCTCATCGGCGGTCAGCACCTCGGCCAGCATCAACATGCGTTTGACACGCGGCGTGCCAAACACCGCGCAAAGCCGCGACAGATTGGCCACCGACAGGCAGTTGCCCAGGGTTTTGGCAATTGGCACGCCGAAACGCGAGCCGGCTGTGGCAATCCGGAAGTCGCAGGCGGTGGCAATCGCCAGGCCGCCGCCTATGGTCCAGCCCTCGATCACGGCGACCGTGGGCATGGGCAAGGACTCCAGCCGGGCGATGCACTGGTCGATCTGCTTTTCGTAAGCCACGCCGTCCTCGCCGCTGCTGAAGGTGGTGAACTGCTCAATGTCGGTGCCGGCCACAAAAGCCTGGCCACCGGCGCCGCGAAATGTCACGACCCGCACCGATACGTCGGCCTTGAGCTGCTCGCAGATGGCATTGAGTTGCTCGTACATGGCCCAGGTCATGGCGTTGCGCGCCGCAGGACGGTCAAACAGCACCGAGGCCACTCCGGCGCTGATGCTCAGGTGGACGCTACCCTTGGTGGCCGCCTCGGTCATGCTGCAAAAGCCCCCTGCTCGCCCAACGCGGCCTGCTCTTCGGCACTGATGCCCAGCTCGGCCAGCACCTCGGCCGTGTGTTCACCCAGGCGAGGCGGATGGCGCCGCACCTGCTGCGGCGTGCCGGACATCTTGACCGCAAAACCAATGTTGGGCACCTTGCCTTCGACCGGGTGGTCGATCTCCATGCGCATCTCGCGCGCCTTGGCATGGTCGCTCTCAAAGGCTTCGGGGTAGGTCAGGATCGGACCGGCAGGAATGCCGGCTTCCAGAAAAGTGCTGACCCAGTAGTCTTTGGGCTGGAGGCGAAAACTTTTCTCCAGCTCGACTTCCAGCGCATGGCGGTTGGCAAGCCGCAGCGAGATGGTAGAGAAGCGTTCATCGGCCAACAGCTCTTCGCGGCCCATCAGCTTGCACAACTGCAGCCAGAGCTTCTGGTTGTTGGCGCCCATCACAAAGTAGCCGTCGGAGCAGGCCATTGCCTGGTAAGGCGCGGTCATTTTGTTCGAGGTGCCCAGCGGCTCGGGCGGCTTGCCGGTGCCCCAGTAGTCGCAGATGTCCCAGACCGAAAACGCCAGCGCCGAGTCGAACAGCGACGCATCCACATGCTGTCCCTGCCCGCTGGTCTTCGCGCCGATGAACGCGGACAGCGTGGCATACACCGCGAACAGCGCGCAACCAATGTCGGCCACCGGCACGCCAGCCTTGACCGGTGGGCCACCCGGATACCCGGTGACACTCATCACGCCCGACATGGCCTGCGCCATCAGATCGAAACCGGGCCGGTCCGACCACGGCCCGGTCTGGCCGAAGCCCGAGATGCTGGTGTAGACCAGGCGCGGGTTGACTTCTTTCAGCACCTCGTAACCCAGCCCCAGTTTTTTCATCGCGCCGGGGCGGTAGTTCTCCAACAGGATGTCGGCATCTTTTGCCAGCCGCAGCAGCAAGGCCTTGCCTGCCGCCGACTTGAGGTTGAGCGCAACGCTGCGTTTGTTGCGGTTCATGTTCAGAAAGCCGAGGGAGTCCGGCCCCTTCATCTTGAAGCCCATGGCGCCGCGTGTCTGGTCGCCGCTGCCGGGCGGTTCGATCTTGATGACGTCGGCGCCCATGTCTGCCAGCAGCATGCAGGCATAGGGGCCAGCCATGACCTGACTGATGTCCAGCACGCGCACCCCCTCCAGGGGAAGTTCTCTCATGGTTGTCTGTGTCTTTCAAGGTCCAGGCCAGCGCGGAACCGGCTTAGCCGGGCCGCAGATGGCGCCCCCTGAGGGGGAAATGGCCGCCGGCCATATCGGGGGGGAGTCAAGACTCTGCCTTGACGCCGCCATCCTTGATGATCTTGGCCCACTTGATCTGCTCGGCGCGCATGAAGTCGCCGAACTTCTCGGTAGAGCCGCCGCCGTCCTGGGCGCCCGAGGCGGCCAGCTTCTCCATCACGTCCGGCATCTGCATGACCTTGTTGACATCCTCGTTCATGCGCTTGGCCAGGGCCAGCGGCATCTTTGCAGGGCCGGCCAGCCCGTACCAGGTGGTCGCCTCAAAGCCGGGGAAACCCGACTCGGCCATGGTCGGCACATTGGCATAGGCCGGCACGCGCTGCAGCCGCGTCTGCGCGATCGCGATGGCCTTGCCGCTTTTCACATGGGGCGTTGCCGCCGTCATGGTGTCGAAGCTGTACTGGATGGTGCCGCCTATCAGGTCAGTGAGCATGGGGCCCGAGCCCTTGTAGGGCACATGGATGGCATCAACCTTGGCGGCCAGCTTGAACATTTCAAGCGCCAGGTGCTGGGCAGAGCCGGTACCGGCCGAGCCGAAACTGACCTTGCCCGGATTGGCGCGGCACAGATCGACCAGGTCCTTCACGGTTTTGGCGGGCTGGTTTTCATTGCAGATCAGCAGATTGGGCGTGACACCGACCAGCACCACCGGCTGGAAGTCTTTTGCCGCGTCGTAGTTGACCTTCTGCAAGGCCGGCGTGATGGCCTGGCTGTTGATGTGGGCCATCAGCAGCGTGGCGCCGTCGCCGGGTTGCTTGGCCACGTAGTCGGCGGCGATGGTGCCCGAGGCGCCCGCCCTGTTCTCGACGATGACCTGCGTTTTCCACATCTCACCGAGCTTCTGGCCGATGACACGCGCCAGGATGTCGGTGCCGCCGCCGGGTGCGAAGCCGACGATGATGCGCACCGGCCCTGTGGGCAGGTTCTGCGCCAGGATCAATGAGGGAAAGGCAAGTGCCGCGGCGCCGGCGGTTACGAGGGTTCTGCGTTGCATGGTTTGTCTCCGGTGGGTGTTGAAAATCGTCAAGGAAGCGGAAAAACGCGGGAAAAGGGGAGAATAAAAACGGCGCTCAGGCTGCCTTGCGCAGCGGCACCACAGCGGCGTGGCTGGAAAAATAGTCCATCGCCGCCAGCACACCCGAGCCGGCCAGCTTGACGCCGGAGAGCTTAAGGCCCATCTCGCAGCCCGACAGCGCAGCCATCAGGGTGAGGTCGTTGCAGTCACCGAGGTGGCCGATGCGGAACATTTTTCCCTTGACCTTGCCCAGGCCGGTGCCCAGCGAGCAGTCAAAGCGCTCGTAAATGATCTTGCGCACCGCGTCGGCGTCCACGCCTTCGGGCGTCATCACGCCGGTCAGAATGGGCGAATACACGGCGGCATCGGCGCACTGGATCTGCAGACCCCAGGCCTTGACTGCCGCGCGCACACCTTCGGCCCAGCGCTGGTGGCGCGCAAACACCACATCCAGGCCATGCTCCAACAGCATGTCGCAGGCTTCGTTCAGGCCATAAAGCAAATTGGTGTTGGGCGTGGACGGCCAGTAGCCGGTCTTGTTCATCTCGATGATTTCGTCCCAGGCCCAGAAGGCCTTGGGCAGTTTGGCGGTCTTGCTGGCCTCCAGCGCCTTGACAGATACCGCATTGAAGCTGATACCGGGTGGCAGCATCAGGCCTTTTTGCGAGCCGCTGATGCTGACATCCACACCCCATTCGTCGTGTTTGTAGTCCGCGGAGGCCAGGCCGGAGATGGTGTCCACCAGCAGCAGGGCCGGGTGTTTGGCCGCATCCATGGCTTTTCGCACCGCAGCAATGTTGCTGGTCACGCCGGTGGAGGTTTCGTTGTGCACGACGCACACCGCCTTGATGCTGTGTTGGGTGTCGGCCTTCAGCCGTTCCTCGATCAGGTCGGCGCGCACGCCGTGGCGCCAGACTTCCTTGCCGGGATCGCTCATGACTTCGGTCTTCAGGCCGACACGCGCGGCCAGCTTTTGCCACAGCGCTGCAAAGTGGCCAGTCTCGTACATCAGCACATGGTCGCCGGCGCTCAGGGTGTTGACGAGGGCCGCTTCCCAGGCGCCGGTGCCGGATGCCGGGTAAATCATCACCGGCTGTTTTGTCTTGAAGATTTTCTTGATGTCAGCCAGCACCTTGAGCCCCAGCGCGCCGAACTCCGGGCCGCGGTGGTCGATGGTGGGCAGGCTCAAGGCCCGCAGGATGCGGTCGGGTACCGGCGAGGGCCCGGGGATTTGCAGAAAGTGGCGGCCAGTGGGGTGGTAGTCGAGCGTCAGCATAAGAAACACAATCAATGAAGGTTTGTCATTTTTTGCATACAAAATCTTTTTGTCAAGCGGCTCAACCCTGAACAGCAGGTTTGACACCTCATCTTTTTGCATACAAAATCAACCTATGACAGCCGAAATCATCAATATTCCGCGCGCCGCCCTGCATGAACAGGTAGCCCACCGCCTGCGCCAGATGCTGGTTGAAAACCGCATCGCGCCGGGTGCCAAGCTCAACGAGCGTGAGCTCAGCGAGGTGCTTCAGGTGTCGCGCACACCCCTGCGCGAGGCCATAAAAATGCTCGCCGCCGAGGGCCTGGTCGAGCTGCTGCCGAACCGCGGCGCCATTGCGGTGGAGCTGACAGAAACCGATGTGCTCAACACCTTTGAGGTCATGGCCGGGCTGGAAGCGCAATCGGGCGAGTTGGCCGCAGCACGCATCACCGACGCTGAATTGGTCGAGATCAAGGCCATGCATTACGAAATGCTGGCGGCCTTTACGCGGCGCGACCTTCCCGCTTACTACCAGCTCAATGCCGCGATTCACCGCGCCATCAACAGCGCCGCCAAAAACCCGGTACTCACCGCCACCTACAACCAGGTCAATGCCCGGTTGCAGGCCTTGCGCTTTCGCTCCAACCAGGATGGCGACAAATGGCGTGCCGCCGTACAGGAGCATGAGCAGATGATTGAAGCACTGGACCGGCGCGACCCGGTCGCCATGCGGGCTGTGCTGCTGGCACACCTGCACAACAAGCGCGCCGTGGTGATGGAACAACTGCGGGCCGGACAACAGGCGGCCAGCGCATGAGCGCCGCCCTGCCCCTGACGCTGACCGGAGACACAGCGGCCCACGCCTACGACAGTGTGGCGCGCATCAGCAATGAAGTGGCCGGCAGGCTGGCTGCGCGACTCGCCAGCGAAACCCAGGGCGAGGTACTTTTCTCGGCGCCTGACCGTGGCCGTTATGCCACCGATGCGTCGATCTACCAGGTGACACCGGTCGGTGTATTTGTGCCGCGCAGCGCACCCGACGTCAAAACCGCGCTCGACATCTGCCGCGACATGGGCGTACCCATGGTGCCGCGCGGCGCAGGCACCAGCCAGTGCGGCCAGACGGTGGGCACCGGCCTGGTGGTCGACTATGCCAAACACCTGCGCAACATCATTGATGTCGACGCGGTGGAGCGCACCGCAGAGGTAGAGCCCGGCATTGTGCTCGACCACCTCAACGCAGCCCTGAAAAAACATGGCCTCTGGTACCCGGTGGATGTGTCCACCAGCGCACAGGCCACGCTGGGCGGCATGGCGGGCAACAACTCTTGCGGCAGCCGCAGCATTGCCTACGGCAACATGGTGCATAACGTGCTGGGCGCGCAGGCCTGGACATCCGCCAGCCAGCTGCTGCAGCTGGGCTCCTACGCCACCAGCAGCGGCAAGGCACGAGAGCTGGGCAACTACGTGCGCTCGCTGGCCGAAGAGCTGCACCCCGCCATCAAGCAGATGTGGCCCAAGGTAATGCGCCGCGTGGGCGGCTACAACCTGGACATTTTTGACCCGCAGAGTGAGCGGCCCTACACCAGCGACGGCTCGGTCAACCTGGCGCACCTGCTGATCGGAAGCGAAGGCACGCTGGCCCTGACCAAATCTCTCACGCTGCGCCTGAGCGAGCTGCCGCGTGCCAAGGTGTTGGGCGTGGTGAACTTCCCGACCTTTTACCGCGCCATGGATGCGGCCCAGCACATCGTCAAGATCGGGGATGGCACGCTGACAGCCGTCGAGCTGGTGGACCGCACCATGATTGATCTGTCGCTGCAAAACCCGGCGTTTGCGCCCACCATACGCAGCGCGCTGATTGACCAGCCCGCTGCCATCTTGCTGGTCGAGTTTTCGGGTGCGAGCAAGGCCGAGTTGTTGCCCAAACTCAAACGCCTGGGCGAGCTGATGGGCGATTTGCTGCTGCCCAACTCGGTGGTTGAAATGACGGACGACGCACCGCAGAAAAACCTGTGGGAAGTGCGCAAGGCCGGGCTCAACATCATGATGAGCCTCAAGGGCGACGGCAAGCCGGTGAGTTTTATCGAAGACTGTGCCGTGCCCCTGGAGCATCTGGCCGAATACACCGACGCACTGACGGAAGTTTTCAGAAAATACGGCAGCAAGGGCACCTGGTACGCCCATGCCTCGGTGGGCACCCTGCATGTGCGGCCGATTCTGGACATGCGGCGCGAAGGTGCGCCCAAGATGCGCGCGATTGCCGAAGAGGCTTCAGAGCTGGTGCGCAAGTTCAAAGGGGCTTACAGCGGCGAACATGGCGACGGCCTGTGCCGGGGGGAGTGGATCGAGTGGCAGTTTGGCCCGAAGATCAACGAGGCCTTTGCAAAAATCAAGCAGGTCATGGACCCGATCAACCTGCTGAGCCCGGGCCGCATGGTCAACCCGCCGAAGATGGACGACACGCGGTTGATGCGGTTTGCACCTGGCTACAAAGTCATACCGATCCAGACCGCACTCGACTGGCGCGTCTGGGACGTACAGAACGACCCGGTCACCGAGCAAACCAGTGCGCCCGGCAGCGGCGGCGATCCGGCCCAGGGTTTTGCCAAGGCCGTGGAGATGTGCAACAACAACGGCCACTGCCGCAAGTTCGATGCCGGCACCATGTGCCCCAGCTACAGGGTCACGCGCGACGAAAAACACCTGACGCGGGGCCGCGCCAACACCTTGCGGCTGGCCTTGAGTGGCCAGCTCAGCGGCCTGGACGCAGCTGACGCCCTTGCCAGCGAGGAGGTCAAGGATGCGCTGGACCTGTGTGTGGGATGCAAGGGCTGCAAGCGCGACTGCCCCACAGGTGTGGACATGGCGAAGATGAAGGTGGAATTTTTGCACCACTACAAGGCCAGGCACGGCTACACATTGCGCGACAAGCTGGTGGCCCGGCTGCCCGACTACGCGCACTGGGCCAGCCGGCTGGCACCATTCCTGAACCTGCGCGACAAAATTCCGGGCCTGGCGGCGCTGAGCGAAAAGCTGACCGGTTTTTCAGCCAGACGCACGCTGCCGCAATGGAAAACGCAAACCTTCTTCAACACCGCACCGAGAGGCGCCACGCGCGCGGAAGTGCTGGCCGCCAGCAAGCCCGTGGTGCTGTTTGTAGATACCTTCAACGGCACGTTTGAATCACACAACGCCACTTCAGCATTAAAAGTGCTGCAAGCCGCTGGCTACACAGTGCATGTAGCTACCAAAACCATAGCAGATGGCAAACACCTGTGTTGCGGCCGCACCTACCTGGCCAGCGGCATGGTGGAAGAAGCGAAGGCCAAGGCGCGCGAGGTGGTCGATGCCCTGCTGCCCTTCGCCGAAAAAGGCATCAGCATCGTGGGTCTGGAGCCGTCCTGCCTGCTGACGCTGCGCGACGAGATGCTGGTGATGGGCCTGGGTGAAGACGCTCACACCATCAGTCAGCACGCCCTGCTGCTGGAAGAGTTTCTGGCCCGCGAAGCCGTTGCGGGCAAGCTGGAAGAACTCAAGGGCAAACTTCAGGCGGTGGACCAGCCCATCTTGCTGCACGGCCACTGCCACCAGAAAGCCTTTGGTGCGGTCAGCCCCATCATGGAGGTGCTCAAGCTGATTCCTGGTGCGAAACCAGCATTGATTGAATCGAGTTGCTGCGGCATGGCAGGCAGTTTTGGTTATGAATCCAGTCACTACGAGGTGTCCATGCAGATGGCTGAGTTAAGCCTGCTACCGGCGGTACGCCAGCAGCCTGATGCCATCGTGGTGGCCGATGGCACCAGCTGCCGGCACCAGATCCGCGACGGCGCGCAGCGCGAGGCGGTGCATGTGGCGGTGCTGCTGGCGCAGCAACTCAGGGCGTAACAGGCGTCGGGGCAGGCAGTGCCATGCCCCGACGCTTCATCTCTTCGCGCAGCAGGTCGGGCCGGTCGGTGACGATGCCGTTCACGCCCATGTCAAACACGGCCGCCATACGGGCCGGCTCATTGACGGTCCAGGCCAGCACCTGCAGACCCAGAGCCTGCGCTTCCTTGACCTTCTCAGCCGTCAGATCCAGATGAAAAGCCGACCAGGTGTGGCCACCAGCGGCCTTGATCATTTTGGGCACCGAGCGGTAGTCGCTGTAACGCAGGCCGGCGGTCCACGGTGAAGGCTCGGCCTTGTCGACACCAATGTTGTCCCCGTTGCCACGCTGGATAGTCAGGTACACGGTGGGAATCTCGGGCGCCTCGCGCTGAATCACTTGCAGGGTGCGCCAGTCAAACGACAGCACAGAGCTGCGGGAGGCCATGCCCGCCTCACGAATCGCGGCAACCACAGCGCGGGCGAAAGCCTCGGGCGCCAGGGTGTCTTGCGGCGCCAGCGGCGAGAGCTTGGTTTCAATCGCGAAACGAACCTGGTCGTTGCCCGATTTTTTGACCAGCGCAAACAGATCGGCCAGGCGCGGTATGCGTGTGCCGTCGATCGCTTTCTGATCCGAAAATTGCCGCGCGTAGTTGGTGCCGGGCTTGATGCGGCCCACGTCGTAACGAGCTACTTCTGCAAAGCTCAATGAAGACACCGCAGGGCCTGGTGCATCGATAAAGCGTCCGTCCGGACCGCGCGTGATGTCGGGGTTGAGTGCCCGGTCGTGCGTGACCACCAGCACACCGTCCTTGGTGATGGCGATGTCCAGCTCCAGCGTGGTCACGCCTATGCCAAGCGCCTGGGCAAACGAAGGCAGCGTGTTCTCGGGGGTCAGTGCGCGGGCACCGCGATGGCCCTGCAGGTCAAAACCGTGGCTGTGCAAGCTCGCCGCCAGCAAGGCGGCGGCGAGTGTGAAGTGGCGAATGGTCATAAGCATCGGTATCCCCTTTGACGGGCAGTGTAAGGCGTCGCAAAGGGGGGGCTGATCCTCAGATGGCGCGACCCAGCAAGGCGCTTTTCAGCTGCTCGTCCGCGGGCTTTGGACCCACCCACATGCCAAGCAAGGCCTCAAACAGGGCGGGCTGAGGGAAAGCCTCGCCCTGTTGCTTGCCATTGATGCTGATGACCGTGCCCTGACCCGGTTGCCAGGCGATCTGGAAGCTGTCGCCAGCCGCCAGCTTTTTCTGCTCGCCCAATATTTCCCCCAGGCGGAACAGCGCAGGGATCAGGGTGGCCAGCTGCGCATCGCTGGCGCTGGCCTGCATGCCACGCGCCAGCAGATCACCCATGTCAGAGGCGCTGATGTCTTTGAGCATGACCACGCGCAACTGCTTGGCGCCGGGGTTGCCCAGCACTGAGTCGGGTGTGGCGAGCTTTTGATCAAGGTACAGACCTGCGGTGTACAGGCCGCTGCCGCTGTGCTGCCGTACGCCTGCGCCATTGAGTTGCAGCGAGGTAGCACCGGTTTGCAGCACCCGGGGATGCGTCACGCCGCCCAGATCGAGCGCGATGGCAGGCGCCATGGCGGCCCACAGGGCCAAAGGCGTGAATGTGTTCAAAGCCAGTTTGGCGAAAGAGAAGGTTTTCATACATGCCTTTGAAGTGCAGAGCGGGAGTGCCCTGGACACAGGCTATCAGCGCAATGCCGGCAACATTAGGGTGTGCAGTCTGTCACGCGCCTGTCACGCGCCGGGTGCACCGATGTCGGGACAGCACGCACCAAAAGAGCCGTGCCTGCACCAGCCAGGCATGAAAATCAGCGCGCATTCAGGCCATCACCCCGGGGTGACGGCTTGTTCAATCGCGTCAGGCGCAGGCAATGGTTGAGCGGGTGCCCGCGCCCTGCGCTGCGACACCTTCCACCAGCCAGGAAGCAAGGCCTGCACCTTGGGCTGCGCGTAACGGTCGTCAATCAGGTACACCACACCCTGGTCTGACTCGGTGCGGATCACACGGCCTGCGGCCTGTACCACTTTTTGCAGGCCGGGGTAGAGGTAGGTGTAGTCATGGCCCTTGCCGAAGCTGGCCTCCATGCGGAGTTTGATCTGCTCGTTGACCGGGTTGATCTGCGGCAAGCCGAGCGTGGCGATAAAAGCGCCAATCAGGCGTTTGCCCGGCAGGTCTATGCCCTCTGAAAACGCGCCGCCAAGCACCGCAAAACCGATGCCGCGGGACTCCCCGGTGAAACGCGCGAGAAAATTTTTCTTCGCGGCCTCTTCCATGCCGCGCGATTGCTCCCAGACCGGAATCTCGGGGTGGCGTGCCTTGAACAGTTCGGCCAGTTGCTCCAGATAATCAAAGCTGCTGACAAAACTCAGGTAGTTGCCGGGCGCGGCAGTGAATTGCTGCGCCATCAGCGCCACCATCGGCGAGAGAGAGTTTTCACGATGCTGGTAACGCGTGGACACGTCCCTGACCACCTGCACCGACAGCTGCGCCGCAGTGAATGGCGAGGTCACGTCCATACAGACAGTGTCCTCCGGCAGGCCCAGCATGTCGCGGTAAAAATCCGTTGGGCTCAGGGTGGCCGAAAACAGCGCGGCTGAACGCGCCGCAGCAAAACGCGGTGACAGAAAAGGCGCCGGCACCACATTGCGCAGGCACAGCAGCGCCCCACCGTCCCCCTGCGTAATGTCAAACAGCGAATGATCGCCAAGTAGCTCGGCCATGCGCGAGAAATGCAGCACCTCGAAGAAAAAATCCTGCAGCCGTGCGTCAATACCTGCGGGGTGATCGGCCAGATGGTCCAGGATGGCGCTGGCGGTCTGCTGCAAGGCGCCGCGAAAGGCCTGCGGCACGTCTTCATACACCTGGTAGACCTCGACCTGATCGCGGTGCAGCTCGTACCAGCTGCGCGCAAGCCGGTCCAGCACGCCCTTGATCGCCGTGGGTGCCGCCTGCCGGGCCAGCGCCAGGTGGGCAGGGTCCAGCTCGGCCGAATACATTTTGCGGGCACGCTCAACAAGGTTGTGTGCTTCATCCACCAGCACACTGACACGCCACTGGGTGGCCTGGGTCTGCGCAAACAGCATGGCATTAACATCAAAATAGTAGTTGTAGTCGCCCACCACCACATCGCTCCAGTGCAGCAAGTCCTGGCTCAGGTAATAGGGGCAGACCTGATGTGCCAGCGCCACCTCGCGCAGCGCGTTTTTGTCCAGCGCGGCGGTGCTGGCGGCCGCCACATCAACCGCAGCTTGCCGCGCCGCCGGTAACCGGTCATAAAAACCCTGGGCCAGTGGGCAGGCGTCGCCGTGGCAGGCTTTGTCGGGGTGTTCACAGGCCTTGCCCTTGGCCACCAGCTCCAGCACCCGCACCGGCAGGCCCGGCGCAGCGGTCTTGATGAGGGCCATCGCATCCAGCGCCAGCTGCCGGCCCGGCGTTTTGGCCGCGAGGTAAAACACCTTGTCGAGTTGCTGCGTGGGGCAGGCCTTGAGCAAGGGAAACAAGGTACCGACGGTCTTGCCGATGCCGGTGGGGGCTTGCGCCATGAGGCAGCGACCGCTGCTGGCCGATTTGTACACCGCCTCGGCCAGATCGCGCTGGCCGGGGCGAAAGCTGTCGTGCGGAAAGGTCAGCGACGACAGGGCCTGATTGCGCGCAGCACGATGCGCCAGCTCTTGCTGCGCCCAGGCGCTGAAGCGCTCGCACTGATCTTCAAAAAATACCTGCAGGTCCGCAGCGCTGTGCGGCTCGACGATCAGCGTTTCTTCCTGCGTGGCCACGTTGAAATACACCAATGCCAGCTTGATGTGTGGCAAACCTTCTTTCTGGCACAGCAGGTGACCGTAGACCTTGAGCTGCGCCCAGTGCAGATGCCGGTGGTTCTCACGCATGGTCTCCAGGTTGCCGCGAAAGGTCTTGACCTCTTCAAGCTGGCCCAGCTCGGCATCGTAGCCATCGGCCCGGCCACGTACCCGCAGGTTTTTGTAATCGCCGCTCAGGCTGACTTCGGTCTGGTAGTGCGGCGGGCGCCGCATCGCCACCATGCGGTGACCGGCCATGCCTTCGAGCGCTGAGGGTGACGGTGTAAAACGCAGGTCGAGGTCACCGCGCTTGGCAGTGAAGTCACAAAGTGCACGCACGGCCACGACATACGGCTTGTCCGGGTCGTGGTGGGTGCTCATGGGAAAGTGTGGGTTGGTGGCGATACTGTATGAATAGCCAGTATTGTAGCCAGCACGCCGGTGCCCCTCGACGCCGCAGTCGGTTGACACGGTGTCAGCGTGCTGTCGGCACGCTACTTCGCGTTCCAGAACTTCTGCATCTCGACAAAAAGAAAGGACGCTGTCCAGGTGATCAACACCAGGCCCGTCAATGACTCGATGCCCGTCAGGAACCGCAGGTCACCTGTGGGCTGGATGTCGCCAAAACCCAGCGTGGTGAAGGTGGTGAAGGAAAAATACACGCAGTCCATCAGGCTGCCATCAAAACTTCCCGTCAGGTGGCCCCATGCCTTGGCCTGATTCATGAAGTAGTAGGCAAAGGCAAACACCCAGACCTCGACCGCATGAGCCACCAAGGCGCCGCCTACACCCAGCAGGATGCGCAGGCGATGCCTGATCTTCACCCGGGCCAGCAACAGGGTCAGCCGCAGCAGGAATTCGTAGTGAATGATCACGGCAATAGACACCACAGCAATATTGGCGAGTACAACAACGAACACAACGATCCTTCCGATACTTGTTTGAAAAATCGGAGGCCTACACCCCACCGGCGCGCGGAAGGTGTGCGCGGCAACTGGTGGAACTATAAGCCGCGTAGCGGTCCGTCAGGCGGCGCGGTCGGGCGCCGGTGCAATCAGTGCGTCCAGCACGCCCGCGTCGAAATGTTTGTCGATGTAATCGGCCAGTCCATCAAACACCGAATCCAGCGTGGGGGTGCTGGCACCAAACAGCGCTTGCAGCACCGCCGGGTCTTCAAACAGGCCATGCAGGTAAACACCCAATACATTGCCGCTGCCGTTTTGCCAGGCCAGGCCGTCCGACATGACGGCATGCGCCACATCGCCGGCTGCAGCCATGGCGCTGTGCGCTGCAGTCTGGCCGTGGTGGATTTCGTAGCCCTGCACGGTCACACCCGACAGCGCCGACCACGCACCGCCCACCGACGAAAAAAGCGCGCGCCTGTGCCGCACGGTCTTGTCGGCATCGAACAGCGTGACCACCGGCAGCAGCCCCAAGCCGGGGCCGTTGCCGTCGATGCCGTGCGGATCGATCAGCGCTTCGCCCAGCATCTGCAGGCCGCCACAGATACCGAGTACCGCCCCACCCCGCCCTGCATGTGCCGCAATCGCGCTGTCCAGGCCCTGCGCGCGCAGCCAGGCCAGGTCACCGCTGGTGTGTTTGGAGCCGGGCAGGATGATCCAGTCGGCGTCGATCAACTCTGCGGGGCTGCGTACCCACTTGAGGTGAATACCCGGCACGTTTTTGAGCGGCTGGAATTCGTCGAGGTTGCTGATGCGCGGATAGGCGATGACGGCCACAGTTCGCGTGACAGCGCCAGAGCGCACGCTGGTGGCATCAAACACACCATCCTCTTCCGGCAGGCCGTGTTGCCACCACATCGGCAGCGTTGCAACGGTGGGCACACCGGTCAGGTCCTGCAACATTTGCGGGCCGGGTGCCAGAAGCGTCGCATCGCCGCGAAACTTGTTCAACACAAAACCCCTGATCAGCTTTTGCTCTGCCTGATCCAGCATGGCCCAGGTGCCGTAGAGGTGCGCAAAGGCACCACCACGGTCGATGTCGGTGACCAGCAGGCAGGCCGCGTTGGCATGTTGCGCCACACGCATGTTGACGATGTCGCTGTCTTTCAGGTTGATCTCGGCCGGTGAGCCCGCGCCTTCCATCACCACCACATCGTTTTCTGCCAGCAACTCGTCCAGCGCCTGCGCCACCACCGGCCAGACCGAGGCGCTGCGGCCACGCCAGGCCATGCGCGAGAGTTCGGCATTCACCTGACCCATCAAGATCACCTGGCTTTGCGTGTCTTTTTCGGGCTTGAGCAACAGCGGGTTCATGCGCACCTCGGGCTCGGCGCGCGCCGCCAGCGCCTGAAAGTACTGCGCGCTGCCGATTTCACCCCCCGCCACCACTCTTGCGTTATTGCTCATGTTCTGCGCCTTGAAGGGCGCGACCTTGAGCCCCTGCCGCGCGTAATAACGACACAACGCGGTGGTCAGCCAGCTTTTTCCGGCGCCGCTGGTGGTGCCCAGAACCATGACACTTCTTGCGCTCATATTGCCTTGCCGATCAGGTGTTGCCACGCATTGTGCAGCGCATCCTGCGCGGCCGGCGACATGGCACTCATGCGCACATGGCCCGGCAGGCCGAAGGAAGTGGCGTCGCGCAGCTTGATGCCCTGCGACCGCAGCTGTGCCAGCGCCTGCGGCAGGCTGATGCCCTCAGGCAAGGCAGGCTGGGCGCAGAAGAAGTTGGTGTTGCTGAGTAGGACATTCCAGCCCAGCGATTCACACAGCGTGACTTGCCGCGTTTTCCAGTCGCGCAAGGTAGCAAGGCTTGCAAACAGCCAGCCTTGCACGTCGGGCGTGGTCCACGCGTGCAACATCGCCACCCCGTGTGCCCCCACAGGCCATGATGGTGCGAGCCCCTCCAGCTGCACCACCAGCTCTTCTGAGCCGGGAGGCGCAATCACGTAGGCCGCGCGCACACCGGTCAGGCCCAGGGCTTTGTTCGGTGTCCAGAGCTGCCAGAACTTTTGCAACACTTCCTGGCCCACCGCGAGCGCACCAGTTAGCCGCAGCGGCTCATAGGCGCGGTCCAGTACACACAATGCGCCGCCGCCCAGCAGTTGATCCAGCCCCGCATGTGCGACGCCCAGCGGGCTGGAGGGGTCACAGGCCCAGCGCAGTTGCGCCTGCCCTGCCCCGGTGGCCAACGGCAGCTTCCAGGCCTGCGCTGCGTGTGCATAGTCGCCATAACCGTGCGGCGGCAGCCAGACGGCACGTGCACCGCGCAGCACGGCAAGTGCTGTGATGCGAAAGATGAATTCGCTGGCGCTGCCGGCCAGCACCACGCGCTGCACATCAACATCATGAAAATCTGCAAGCTGCCCCCGCAGCGCCGTGTAAGTGGCGTCCGGGTAACACGTCGGATCGGCCCTCTGCACAGCGGCCAGCGCAAGGGGGCACGGTCCGCAGGTATTGCTGTTGCTGGAAAAATCGTGCAGGGGAACGCCCCCCTGATCGGTCCCGCCATGGCTGCGGGGTTTCACGCACCACCTCCATTTGCTATTAATACAATAGCTGTTGATGCAAGTACAGCAAGGGCTACAACCACTTTTAATGAGACAGCCAGAGCCAACGGCGTATCCGTGGCTTCAGGCGCCCTGCGGCCTGCATTCAGCGCATAGACGCCGGGTTTGCGCAGGTACACGCCCAGGGCGAGTGCCATGGCAGCCATGGGCCAGCCGCTGTTCGGCGAGGGCGTGCGCCGCGCCTCGGATCGCAGGTTAGCAAGGCAAAAGTTGCGCGTCACCGCCCAGATCAATAAAGCCGTGAGGCGCGCGGGCAGCCAGGACAAGACATCGTCCGCATATGCGGCCCACTTGCCGGCCCACTCCCAGCGCCCCCGGTAGCCCCACATCGCATCGGCGGTGTTGGCAAAGCGGTAGATCGCCGCACCGGGCAGGCCAAACAGCACAAACCAGAAAATGGGCGCAACGACTGAATCATTGAGGTTTTCAGCCAGGGATTCGATGGCGCTCTCTCGCACCTCGCTTTCGCTCAAGTACGTCGTGTCGCGGCTGACCAGCCAGGACAGGCGCTCGCGCCCGGCAGACAGCGAGTGTTCAAGTGCGGCTTCCACCGCGCGCACTTCGTCGTGCAGCATGCGCCAGGAGAACATGGGCTTGAGCAGGACAGCCAAGGCCAGCGCGGACAGAAATTCAGGCAATTGCGTCAACGCCAGGGCCTGTAGCCACCCCGCCAGCCAGCCCGTCGCCAGCATGCCCAAGCACCAGACCAGCATGCCGGCGCCAAATGCCGCTGCAGCGGGCAAGCCGGGCAAACGCTGGCCTGCTACCTTGAGATAAAACCCCATGGCCACCACCGGGTGTATGGCGGCAGGCGGTTCACCCCAGAGCCGGTCGATCAGCAGCGCCAGCAACAGGGCGGCAAGCAGGGCCATGGGCGCTCAGTCTTCAATGCCGCGTTGCGCCGGAATACCCGCATTGAAGGCGTGTTTGACCTTGGTCATTTCGGTCACGGTGTCGGCCAGCTCGATGATTTCGGGCGGGCAACGCCGGCCGGTGATGACCACATGCACATGCGTGGGGCGATCAAACAGGGTCTGCACCACTTCTTCAACGCCACCGATGGGCTCCATCCAGCCGTAAATCAACGGGTAGGTGAACTCGTCGAGCACCACCATGAAGTTGTCGCCGCTCATGATGGCGGCTTTTGCCCGCTGCCAGCCGTCGCGCGCCAGTTGCGCCGAGTGTTCCAGGTCCTGGCTTTTCCAGCTGAAGCCGTCACCCAGACCTTCGATCGGAATACCCAGTTGCTCGAACATGCGGTGTTCACCAAAACGCGCCGAAGGCACCTTCATGAACTGGAAAATTTTCACCGCCTTGCCGTGCACATGGTGGCGGCCATGGGCACGCAGCGCCAGGCCAAAAGCGGCGGTACTTTTGCCTTTGCCATCACCGGTGTTGACGATGAGCAGGCCACGACGTTCCCCCTCGGGCTTGGCATAGGGTTTGTCGGTGGGAGGTGTTTCGATTTGCATGCTGATCTCTTTCAAATTCTGGGCAGCGCCACCCATTGACCGGCCAGCTGGTGTACGCCTATGCGGTGGTCAAACACCAGCTCCAGTGCGCGGTGAGTCGCCGCATCATTGCAGGCGCCGTGGTGCGTGACCCGGCCTGCGGCCATGACCACCATGTCGTCGGCGTGCAGCGCAAATGAAATTTCGTGCAGCACGCTGACCACGGTTTTACCGCTGGCCACCAGTTGCCGCACGATCTGCAGCCAGTCGGTCTGGTGCGGCGGGTCGAGGTTGGCCAGCGGCTCGTCCATCAGCAGCACCTGCGCTTCGGTGGCCAGCGCCCGCGCCAGCAGCACACGCTGGCGCTCACCGCCCGAGAGCTGGCCCAGGGGGCGGTCACGCCCGTCCCAGGCGTGGGTGGCGCGCAAAGCACGCGCTACCGCCGCATGGTCGGCATCGCTGGGCGGTGCCAGCCAGGGCTGGTGTGGCAGCCGGCCCAGCATGGCTACGTCGTAGGCGGTCAGGTCGTCGGCAGAGCTTTCGTTCTGGCCGAGCCAGGACAGTTGCTGCGCACGTTCCCTGGCGCGCAGCGTGGCCAGCGGCTGGCCCAGCAGCAGCACCTCGCCCGCATGCGGCAGTAAATTTGCCAGTACCTTGAGGAGCGTTGATTTGCCCGCCCCGTTGGGGCCCACAATGCTGGTCCAGCGTCCCGCCGAAAAAGCCACGGAGATGTTGTGCAACACCTCGATGTTTCCGAGTTTTGCCCTTATCCCGCGGGCGCCAACAGCTACTGAATCAATAGCATTCATAACCCGGCTCCGCGCCCGGTGCGCCTGTGCATCAGCCACAGCAGGTAACCGCCACCCAGCACAGCAGTGAGCACACCTACCGGCAACTCCTGAGGCGCGATCAGGCCCCGGGCCAGAATGTCGGCCGCGGTCAGCAGTACCGCGCCAGTCAGGCTGGACAACACAATCAGCCGGCCGTGTGTGGTCTTGATGACCGAGCGCACCAGGTGCGGCGCGGCCAGGCCAACAAACGCAATCAGCCCGGTTTGCGCCACGGCCGTGCCAGTCGCCAGTGCCAGCACCGCCACCAGGGCCGCGCGCATTTGCGGCAGCCTCAAACCCAGGCTTTGCGCGGTGGCTTCACCCAGCGCCAGGCCGTCCAGCACATGGCTCATCATCCAGGCCGCCAGCAGGCAAAACACAAACACGCCAAGCATGATGGCGCAGGCGGTCCAGCCCACAAAAGCGGTACTGCCCAGCATGAAGGCCTGCATGGCCTGCATGATGTCGGGCGTGAGCAGCAATATCAGCGAGCTGAAAGCGCCCAACACCACCCCCACAATCACACCGGCCAGCAGCAGTCGCAAGGTATGCTGCACGCCCTTGGCCAGCAGCAGGGTCAGCAGCACCGCCGCGACCGCGCCAACAAAGGCCGCGCCCGTCAGGCCAATACGCGCCACCCAGTGTGTGGCCAGTGGCGACACGCCAAACAGCGCCATGGCCAGTGCCACGCCCAAGGCAGCACCCGAGGCGCTGCCTAACAAATAGGGGTCGGCCAGCGGGTTGCGAAACAGGCCTTGCGCCACGGCGCCAGCCAAGCCCAATAAGGCCCCAGCCAGCCAGGCGCCCGCCGTGCGTGGCAGGCGAATCTCCCAGATGATTTGCATCGCCTGCGGATCGCGCTGCATGTTCAGCACACTTTCAAAACCGGTGCTGCCCACACTGACACCCAGCAGCAACAGGCCAGCGCTGACCAGAAGCAGCACACCCATCAACCAGAAGGCGCGGTGCTGATAACGGGCAGCGGGATGATTCATCGCGCGCCCCCGCCCGCATATTTTTCAAGGCAATTGGCCATCAGCCGCGCGGCTTCGGCCATGCGCGGGCCGGGGCGCACCACCACATCGGACTCGTCAACGCCGAACACGCAGATGCGCTGTTCCCTGACCGCCTTGATGCCGCCCCAGCCCGGGTAAGTGGCCATGGCCTGCATGCTGCGGTTACCGACCATGATCACGTCCGGGTTGGCGCGCACCACAAACTCGGGGTTGAGCTTGGGAAAAGGGCCCAACGAGGCGGGCACCACGTTGTGCACACCGAGCCGCGTCAGGGTTTCGCCAATAAAGGAGGACTCGCCCGCCGCATACGGTCCGCGGCTGACTTCAAAATACACCCGTGCCTTGCGGGCCTGGGGCGACAGCGACTGCGCTGCTGCCGACACACTGGTATCGATAACGCGCCAGAGCCGCGCGGCGCCCTGCTCTTCGGGCACCTCCAGCAGCAGGCCCAGCTTGTGCAACACGCGCCGCACATCGGCATGGCTTTTGGGCTCCAGCGCCACCACCTTGATGCCCAGCGATTCCAGACGGGTGATGACACGCGACGAGGTCGCCAGCAAGACGACGTCGGGCTTGAGCGCCACAATCGCTTCGATGTTCGGGTCCAGCCCACCGCCCAACGCGGGCAGTTGCCGCACCAGCGCGGGATGGTTGGAATAACGGTCCCGTCCGACCAGCCGATGGCATTGCGCCATGGCGCAGACACTTTCTGTCAGCGAGGGCAACAGGCTGATGATGCGTTGTGGCGACTGGGAGAAATTGACTGTGACATTGCGGTCGTCGGTCAGTTGCAGGGCGTGTGCCTGGCTCGTGATCAGCCAAAAACAGGTCCACAACGCGGCAATACTTCTCACGACTGGCCCTTCAGCGAGAGCGGCAACCCGGCGGCCATGAAGGTCACGCGCGCGCAGACCTGTGCCACCTCCTGATTCAGGCGGCCCAGCGCGTCCACAAAGTCACGGGTCTCTCGCCCCATCGGAATCACGCCGAGACCAATCTCGTTGCCGACCAGCACCAGTGGCCCCGGCGCAGCCTCAATTGCTACTAAAAGCATAGCTGCCTGCATAGGTGCAGAAAGGGCTGGAGCCTGATTTGGCTTGAAGTTTTCAGCCGGCATCAGCAAATTGGTCAGCCAAAGTGTCAGGCAATCGACCACCAGCAAGGTCTGCGGCGCACTGTGCTGCGTGATGGCCTGTGCCAGTTGTATCGGCTCCTCCACCGTCACCATGCCTGGCACGCGCTCGGCCCGGTCTAGCTGGTGCCGGGTGATGCGTTGGCGCATTTCATCGTCCCAGGGCCGGGCGGTGGCAATCAGCACAGCACGGTGCTGCGCAGACTGCGCCAGCCAGTCTCTCGCCAGCAGCTCGGCACGGCGCGACTTGCCGCTGCGCTGGCCGCCGAGGATGAATTCGCTGTGCTGGAGCCTGTGCTGTTCACTCATGTTGTTCAGACCAGCCCATGATGATGCGGTGAATTTGCTCCACGCCCTCGGTCAAGGCCGCTGGCCCCGGCTGCAGAATTTCTGCCGACTTGATCTCAAACAGCTGCCTGTTTTTGACCGCGTTGACCTCGTCCCAGCCGGGCCGCGCCAGCACATGCGCTGGCCGGAATTTGCGGCCACACCAGGAGCCAAAAATAATGTCAGGGTTGCGCCGCACAATCTCACTGCCGTCGGCAATGATGCGGTCCTTGCCCATGGCCTGCGACGCCAGCTCCGGGAAGCAGTCGTCACCCCCGGCGATACCCATCAGCTCCGACACCCAGGCAATCGCGCTGATATGCGGGTCGTACCACTCTTCAAAAAATACGCGCGGCCGGCGCTTGAGGTTTGCAGCCGCCTGTTCAATTTCCAGCAGACGCCGCTGCATGCCCTGCATCAACTCCCGGCCACGCGCCTCCTGCCCCACCATGGCGGCAAGCTGGTACATCATCGAAAAAATCTCGGCCACGCTGCGCTGGTTGAAGATGGTGACCTGAATGCCCTTTTTGACCAGCTGTGCGGCAATGTCGGCCTGCAGGTCAGAAAAGCCAATCACGCAGTCGGGCTTCAGATCGACGATCTTGTCGATCTTCGCGTTCAGGAAAGCACTGACCTTGGGTTTTTCCTCGCGCGCACGCGGCGGCCGCACGGTGTAGCCGGATATGCCGACAATGCGCCGCTCTTCGCCCAGCAGGTAGAGCCATTCGGTGGGCTCCTCGGTCAGGCAAACGATGCGCTGCGGGCCATAGGCCGAGCTGTCCTGGCTGGCGGCCAGGGTGCGCCAGTTGCCGGAATTTTCAGTCATGGCTGTCCTTCATGAAAAGCCCGGCCGCAGCCACGGGATTGGACGCAAACCAGGCGTGGAAATAGCTGGCCCGGACGGCCCCTGATACATACAAGGCCTCGCCCTCGCCGCGCAGTTTGCGTCCGGACGCCGCTTGCGTGCGCGCTGCGACGGGCAAAGGCGTGGCACAGGTCGAGTAATGAAAGGCATGGCCGCGCAGAGCGCCACCCGCCACGCCGCTGGCTACGTCCAGTTGCTGTGGGCCCAGTGCGGCCAGCCGCTTTTGCATGGTGACGCTGCCGGGCAACACGCCCCACATCGGGTGGCTGCTGCCGTCCACCGTGGTGAGCTGGTCAAACAGCGCCATCATGCCGCCGCACTCGGCCCAGACTGGCTTGCCCGCCTGCACATGGCCCAAGATGGCGTTTTTCATGGCGCTGTTGGCGGTCAGTGTGTCGGCATGTAATTCGGGGTAGCCGCCGGGCAACCAGAGCGCATCACACACGGGCAGGGCACCGTCTGCGAGCGGTGAAAAGAAGGCTAACTGGGCACCCATAGCGTGCAGACAATCAAGATTGGCCGCGTATATAAAACAGAAGGCGGCATCACGCGCCACCGCAATGGTTTGGCCTTGCAACGCGCAGGCTGGAAAGTTGTCTGCCGCTGAATCAGGCGCCGCAAAATCCACAGCCCAGGCCTGTAGATCGGCCACGCCCATCTGGCCCAAGGGAGAGTCAGCCAGCGCATCAGCGGCCGCATCCAGCCGTGCCATCGCATCGTCCAGCTCGTGCGCCATGACCAGACCCAGATGCCGCTCAGGCAGGGTCACGGCCTCGCTTCGCATCAGCGCGCCCAGCCATTGCGCCGGGTCGCGCAGACTGTCGCGCAACATCGTGGCGTGTCCCTCAGAAGCAACCCGATTTGCCAGTACCCCCGCAAAGCGCAGGCCTTCGCGGTAATGCTGCAGCCCCCAGGTCAAGGCCCCAAAAGTGCCGGCCATGGCGCTGGCGTCTATCACCGTCAGCACTGGCAGGTCAAAGCGCTGTGCCAGATCGGCGGCGCCAGGCTCCCCGTCAAACAGGCCCATCACACCTTCAACAATGATCAGGTCGGCCTCTTGCGCGGCAGCGTGCAAACGTTGTGCGCAGTCCAGCTCGCCGGTCATCCATAAATCGAGTTGATACACAGGCGCGCCGCTGGCCAGACTTAACCAGTACGGGTCCAGAAAATCCGGCCCGCACTTGAACACCCGCACCCGCCTGCCCTGCCGTACATGCAGCCGCGCCAGGGCGCAGGCAAGCGTGGTTTTGCCCTGACCGGATGCCGGGGCGGCGATGAGTATGGCGGGACAGCGGGTTGAAGGCATGGCGGCTGTTTTACATCGCCCAGGACACGGACGCAAACACATTGCGGCCAGGCACCGAGAAGCCGTTGGCGAGCATGTACTGCTTGTCCGTCAGGTTGTTGATGCGGGCCAGCAAGGAGACGTTTTTCTGCACCTTCCAGGTCACGCCGGTATTGAGCACACCGTAGCCGGGGAGCGTATCGCGGCCTGCGCCCACCACCTTGGCATCCTCGCGATTGCTCGACAGCTTGAGCTCACCAAAGACACTGACATCGCCCATGCGGTGGGTGATGCGGGCATTCAGCACGTTCTGCGCGATACGCACCAGGCGCAAGTCATTGGAAGCCGGCACAGTCGAGTAAGAACGCGGGTCTGCGTAGTCGTAAGACAGCGAATAACTGGTCGCGCCAGACTGGACATCGGCGCTCAGGGTGACGCCGCGCAAGACAGCCAGCGAACTCTGCACATTGGTGGACGGGATGATGAAACCCTGGATATCGTTGTGGTAGGCCACCGCGCCCAACGCGACATTGCCCTGCTGGTATTTCAGGCCCACTTCGGTGGCCCGGTTGCGTTGCGGTACCAGCGCAGGATTGCCAAACCCCGGGAAGTACAGCTGGTTGAAGGTAGGCGCCTGAAAACTCGTGCCCACACTGGCCACGGCGCGCAGGCCGTCCACCAGGCGATAACCGGCGGAAAGTGCCCAGTTGTTGAAGCTGCCGAACTGGGAGTTCTTGTCGTTGCGGATCACGGCCAGCGCATTCCAGCGCTCACGGTTCAGCGCATACGACGCCAGCGCGCTGCGTACATCGCGCTGCTTGACCGTGTAGTTGGTGGTACTGTCCACCGCTTCAGAACGGTCCTCGAAGAGCACCGACAGCACATCCTTGCCCAGCGTGAAGTCGTTTTGCCAGGTCAGCTGCTGGCGGTTCGTATTGAACTGGCTGCTGCCGCCGAACCGTCCATCGGACACGCGGTAATACTCGCTGACCGATTCTTCGTCGCTGGTCCCCGCTGTGAGTGTGGATTTCCAGTGCGGCAGCCACTGCGCGTCCCACCGGAAGGTGGCGTTGTTGAGTTTTGGTTTGGCCCGCGCGTCTGAGGTGAGCCGGGTCAGGGCCAGCGGATTGGGCGTTGGCAAACCATCAAACTGGTATTCGGTATCGCTGTGCAGCAAGCTCAATGTCAGCGCATGTTCGCGGTTGATTTTGGCCGTGAGTTTGGCGTCCACACTGGCAGAGGTGAAGCCGTCTGCGTCCGGGCTGAAGCTGGTTGAGGCAGGGTTGGAAACAGAACTGATGCCCCGCGCTTTTTCGCGCGACACGCCCAGGCTGTAGCCAATCGCGCCGGTACTGCCGCGCACCGATGCATCCGCCTGCCGCTGGCCGGCTGAGCCAAACCCGGCACTGGCGCTGAGCGCAAGACCATCGGCGGGCTCTCGGGTAAAAATCTGGATCACGCCGCCCACGGCATCCGGCCCGTACAGCGCAGAAGCCGCACCGCGCAAAATTTCTATACGTTCTATTCGCGACAGCGGAAGGTTCTCAAACGACGCGCCGCCCGAAGTGGCTGAGCCCACCCGCACACCGTCTATCAGCACGATGGTTTGCGAGTTGCTGGCGCCGCGCAGGAAGATGCTCGAGTTCGAGCGGTAGCTGCCATTGCTGCCCATCTGAACGCCCGGTTGCTGCGCCAGAATGTCACGCAGCGACGACTGGCCCGCACGCTCCAGGGTCTCCCGGTCAATGATGGAAACGTCGGCAATCACATCGGTGACCGGCGTGGCCACACGCGAGGCGGTGACCACCGTCTCCTTGAGCTGCGGGGCCGCAGTGGATTGCGACAAGGCAGGAAAAGCCGCCGTCAGGGCAAGCGGGAGCACGGCAAGGCGTGCGCAAAAAACACAGGTTTTCATGGAAAAATACATTCAACAAAAGGCCCTCACCGGCTTCCCCGCCAGTGCATGAGCGTTACGATTGCGGCCTGTTGAAACAGACGTGCAACCACCTTGTTGGCCGGTATCCGGGCTGACGGAGCTGACCTCGTCGCCTTCCCAAGCGTGTGTTCAAACGCTCAGTGGCTAATGACGAGGGCTGAATGCACCCAAAGTTGAATTTCGGGAAGGCATTCGTCCGTTTTACCGTTGCGGGGGCAGCGCAGGTTAAAAAGTCACAGCGCTTTCGCACCGGATTGACCCGGTGCGGATGGCCAGGACTTCCTCCTGCTTCCCGTTGAACTGCGGCGTGTGAACCACACCGCGAGCACCAACAGGCAAGATTCTACGCGCCAAAAGCGTGCAAACCCTACAATTGGGCCTGCCATGGCCAACCCAACCCACATCGACCAGATCACCGAGCGCGTGGAGCGACTGCTGGTGCGCTACGAAGAGTTGCAGCGCACCAACGCGCTGCTCGATGAGCAGGTGCAGGTTTTGACACAAGAGCGCGACTCCCTGCGCTCACGCCTGAGCGCCGCGCGGGCCAGGGTCGATGCACTGCTTGAGCGGCTGCCCGATTCTTCCGCACCCATGATGGGCTCCGGCCAGTCCAACGGCAGAACAGCGGTGGGCTCTGACTCATGAAGCAGCTTGACGTACAGATCATGGGCCAGAGCTACCTGCTCGGTTGCCCCGAAGGCGGCGAGACACGTTTGCTGGAGGCAGTCGAAAAAGTCGATGCCGCCATGTGCAAGATCCGCGATGCCGGAAAAATCAAGGCGCGTGACCGCATCGCCGTGCTGGCCGCCCTGAACCTGGCGTTTGAGCTGTCCGAGCTGGAAGCCAATACGCTGAAAGACTCGCGCCACGCCGCAGCCAGCAGCCCGGCCCCGCTTGAGGCTGCGCCGCGAGCACGCGGTCCGGTCAGCGCTGCTGAAGCCCTGGCAGAGCCGCAATTGAGCGCGCTGCTGCAAAGGCTGGACAACGCCCTTGGGGTGGACGGCCGCCTGCTGTAAACAAACGCGCGCGGCGCGGCGTAAAGTCGCGCAGTTCATCAGCAAGAGCCGGCACAAGCGCCTACAATTAAACCGTCTGCGGTACGCACCGGGCTTTATATTTCCTTGTACCAATGCTCTTAGAGCACGGGCTTGGTAAATTGTCAGGCAGGCGTGATCGTCTCGCGTTAGACGAACCCGAAACCTGACTGCCCTCGCCCACCTGAACCCTGGTTCAGGATGACGGTCCGGTGGTATTCGCAGACACCTCTTTTTCATCACCCCGCCGCCGCTTTTTCAACCCGCTTGCCCCCCCTGCGAGCAGCCTCGCCACACGCCGCATGACCTTCGAACCCCTGCTTATCCTTGAACTTGCCCTGCTGGGCGTCGGCACCGGTTTTCTGGCGGGGTTGCTGGGCATAGGCGGGGGCATGCTGATGGTGCCTTTCATCACCATCATCATGGCGCAGCGAGGCGTGGCCCCGGACCTGGCGGTCAAGATGGCGATTGCCACCTCGATGGCCACCATCATCTTCACCTCGATCTCGAGCGTGCGTGCGCACCACCGGCGCGGCGCCGTGCGCTGGGACATCGTCAAACGCCTGGCACCGGGCATTGTGGTCGGCAGCATCATCGGCAGCCTGGGCGTGTTTGCGCTGCTCAAGGGCTCTTACCTGGCGATCTTTTTCGGGCTCTTCGTGAGCTTCTCCGCCACCCAGATGTTTCTGGACAAAAAACCCAAACCCACGCGCCAGATGCCGGGTGCAGCGGGTCAGTTTGCAGCCGGTGGCGTCATCGGTTTTCTGTCGGGGCTGGTAGGTGCTGGCGGCGGCTTTATCAGTGTGCCTTTCATGACCTGGTGCAATGTGGCGATCCACAGCGCGGTGGCCACATCTGCGGCACTGGGTTTTCCGATCGCCGTGGCCAATGTGCTCGGATATGTCGTCAGCGGCATGAATGTGCAGGACCTGCCTGCCGGCTCCTTCGGCTACATCTGGCTGCCGGCACTGGCGGTGATTGCCGTGTGCAGTTTCTTCACCGCGCCCCTGGGCGCCAAAGCCGCCCACAAGCTGCCAGTCGGCAGACTTAAACGTGTTTTTGCCAGCATTCTTTACGTGCTGGCGGCTTACATGCTCTGGAAGGGTCTGAGCAGCCTGTAAACCACCGGGGGCAGCCCGTCAGCCGTGTGCCTGGCGCGAGTCAGCCGGCGCCTCGTCCCGCTGCTTCAGGCCATAGTCGCGGATCACCTCGGCAATGCGCAGCCGGTAGTCCTTGAACATGGTGGACCGTCCCGCCGCCTGCGCAGCGCGGTGCGCCTCCAGGTTGCGCCAGGCCTGCAGACAGGACTCATCGCGCCAGAACTGCAGCGACAGCAGCTTGTCGGGCTCAGTCAGGCTCTGGAAGCGCTCAATGGAGATAAAGCCGTCCATCTTCAGCAGCTCGGTCTTGAGCTCGGCCGCCCAATTGAGGTAACCCTCGCGGTGGGCCGGGTCCGGCCAGACTTCAAAAATCACGGAGACCATGGTGTTTTCCTTTCTTGGTTTTCAGTTTTCAACTACCGGAATACGTGCGTTGGACAAGGGCCTGAAACTACTCTGCCGCCCGAAGCAAGCGTCAAATCGGCCTGTAGCCCTGGCGGCCCCAAGTCCGAAGGGCAACACCTGACGGCAAAGCCGGTAAGGTCAGCGCATGAAAGCACAAGCAAAGTACCAGCAGCTTGGAATTGAAGATCGCAGGGACCACCTGGGCGGTGCACTGGGCGAGGCGCTGGCCCGGCACTTCACCCAGCAAGGCTGGATCACCCGCAAAAAACATCTGCGTGTGGTGCCGATCACCGGCGGGGGCAGCGCGCAGTTCAAACGCCTGGGGATCCAGCTGCCGGGTTGCGCAACGCCCGCGTCAGGCCTGCAGCGGCGCCGGCATCACGAGGATGCCATCTTCATCGGCATACAGCCAGTCGCCCGGATAGACCCACACGCCCTGGATCTGCACCGCCACGTCGCGCTGGCCTTCACCGCGTTTTTCGGTCGGTAGCGGCATCGCGGCGAGCGCGCGTATGCCGACCTGGCACTGCGCCAGCTCGGCCACGTCACGCACACAGCCATCAATCACCACGCCGGCCCAGCCGTTTTTGGCGGCTGCTGCGCCCAGGTTGCCGCCCAGCAGCGCGCGCCGCAGCGAGGCGCCACCATCAACCACCAGCACCGCTGGCACACGCCCTGCGGGCGTTTCAAGCAGCCCGCTGCCATCCACCGCCGCCTTGACCAGCGAGTTGTCCTCAAAACATTTGACGGTGACCACGGGGCCGCAGAAGCGGGCGACCGCGCCAAACGGCTTGAAGACCGGGGGCAAGACACGGAAACGGCCTGAGCTGTCGTTTTTATGGGTGTCGCACAAGTCGCAGGTGGCAAAGGGCGCAGCAGGCGTCGGGGGGGTCATGGTCGGGGTTCCTTCAGAGAGCGGGGGGCACAAAAGCAATCGCTTGAAAAGTACCTGCAAGGATAACCCGGCGGCAACGCGTCACAGGCCAAATGCTGTGTGGTGGCGCGGTGTTAAGCCCGCTTCCTCGGGTGCTGGGTGAGCACGCGCGCAGCGGCGCAGCCAGCAATGGGCGGCGCATTTTCTCTCCTGTGCAAGCGCTCGCCACTGCGCTTCACCGACTCAGCGCCGGGCCGCAAGCGCTGCGATTTCCATCTCCCAGAGGGAAATCTGCAACATCCAGACCCAAAAAAATTGCATTTTCCCTATGAAACAGCTGTTTTCTCCAGTAGCATCCGCAGTGCCAGTGAAGAGTAGTTATCTGCATTGGTGATTTATCAACTTCTAGAAGGAAAATCAATCATGGCAACTGCAAAAAAAGCACCGGCTAAAAAAGCAGCCGCAAAAAAGGCTGCACCGGCAAAGAAAGTAGCTGCGAAGAAGGCAGCTCCAGCAAAGAAAGCCCCTGCGAAAAAAGCACCGGCTAAAAAAGTAGTGGCGAAGAAAGCCCCTGCAAAAAAAGTAGTGGCGAAGAAAGCTCCTGCGAAAAAAGCGCCCGCCAAAAAGCGTACGCCCAACGCAGCGTTCATGAAGCCACTGACATTGAGCCCTGCCCTGTCGGCCGTGGTTGGCGCTGCTGCGCTGCCCCGCACCGAGATCGTGCGCAAACTCTGGGTCTACATCAAGGCCAAGGGTCTGCAGGACAAGATCAACAAGCGCATGGTCAATGCCGACGAAAAACTGCGTGCCGTTTTCGGCAAGGCGCAGGTGTCGATGTTCGAGATGGCTGGCCTGATCGGCAAGCACGTCAAGTAAACGTCGCGAAGGACTTGCTCCGCGTTCGCGCGGAACAAGACCGGTAGAAGGGCCACGCAAGTGGCCCTTTTTTTATGTCTGTTGATAAAAGCGGGTGCAGCCCCCGACTCGCAAGCGCCGACCGCTACTTTTTCTGCAGCGCAGTGTTCGTGATGCCCGACAGCGTGCCGCGGGTGCTGATGACCTCCGGGTCCAGCATTATTTCGATCAGCGCCCCTTCCTTGCCCTGCAGCGCCTGCCGCAGCACGGCTTCAAACTCTTCGGTGTGGGTGATGCGGTTGGCGGTGTAGCCATAGGCGCGCGCCAGCGCGCAGAAATCAGGGTTCTGCAAATTCGAGCCGCTGACATGGCGCGGGTACTCGCGCTCCTGGTGCATACGAATGGTGCCGTACATGCCGTTGTTGAGCAGCAAGATGATGCTTTTGGCGCCGTGCTGCACGGCAGTGGCCAGTTCCTGGCCGTTCATCAAAAAGTCACCGTCGCCGGCAATCGTGAAGGCGGTACGGCCCGACACGATGTTCGCTGCAATACCGGCCGGCACCCCGTAACCCATGGCGCCCACGGTGGGCGCCAGCTGCGTCTTCAGGCCCTTGACCAGCCCGTGGTGCTGGAAGAAGCGGTGCACCCAGCTCGCAAAGTTGCCGGCGCCATTGGTCAGCACCGCGTCCGCTGGCAGCAGTTTTTTCAGCGTCGCCACGATGGCTGGCATGTCTATGCTGCCCGGCAGCACCACGCCGCCGTTGGCCGGGTCGATGTTGGCCAGGTAGTCTGCGTTGGCCGACTCGGCCCAGGCCAGCCAGGACACGGTCACCGGCGCGGTCAGCACCTCCAGCGAACGCGCTGCCGCGTTCATCGTTGCATTGATGGCCAGGTCGGCCTGGAACACGCGGTTCAACTCTTCGGCACTGGCATGGATGTGTACCAGCTTCTGCCTGGGCCGCGGCGCCTCGATCAGGGTGTAGCCGCCAGTGGTCATCTCACCGAGGCGCGGGCCGATGGCCAGGATCAGGTCGGCCTGCTTGACGCGTGCCGCGAGTTTCGGGTTCAGGCCAATGCCGACATCACCCGCGTACAGCGGGTGGTGGTTGTCAAAGGTGTCCTGGAAACGAAAGGCATTGCCGACCGGCAGCGACCAGTTCTCGGCAAATCGCTGCAGCGCCTGGGCCGCCTGCGGCGTCCAGCCGCCACCGCCGGCAATCACCAGCGGCCGCTCGGACTGCAGCAGCATCTCACGCAGCCGGCGCAATGAGCCGGGGTCGCTCCAGGCCTCCACCGCCTCCACGCGCGGCAGCGGCTCCAGGTCCACCATCTGCGTGAGCATGTCTTCCGGCAGCACCAGCACCACAGGGCCGGGGCGTCCGTTCATGGCGGTCGCAAATGCACGCGCCACGTATTCGGGGATGCGCCGCGCATCGTCGATGCGCTCTACCCGTTTGGCCATGCCTTTGGTGGACGGGCCAAAGAAGCTACTGTAGTCCACCTCCTGGAAAGCCTCACGGTCGCGGGTGTCGCTGGCGACGTCGCCGACGAACAGAATCATCGGCGTGGAATCCTGGAAAGCCGTGTGAACGCCGATGGAGGCGTTGGTGGCGCCGGGGCCACGTGTCACAAAACAGATGCCGGGCCGACCAGTCAGCTTGCCGTGGGCCTCGGCCATGAAGGCGGCGCCGCCCTCTTGACGGTTGATGATGAAGCGGATCTGGTCGTGATAGGCATGAAAGCCGTCGAGCACCGCCAGATAACTTTCACCGGGGACACCAAAGGCATGGGTAACGCCCTGGGCCACAAGGCATTGAACAAGAAGATGGCCAGCAAGTTGTTGAGTCATCTGGCTATTGTGCCGCTGGAACAGGGCCCCACGTTTGCTCACCGGGTCTAGCGTTGCGCCCGCTTGTTGCGCGGCGTGCTCCGCATCTCTGAGAGGACGCGAAACTATTCAGGGGTCTTGTTGTCGCCGTCCGCGCCACCTGCCTCCAGCGCCTGCCGGGCCAGCTCTTCGTCACTCAGCGGCGCTGCGTTTTCCAGCGCATTGAGCTCTTCCAGAAATTCCGGCGTGGGCTCTTCGTGCTCCAGCAGCACTTCCTCGAGTTTTTGCCGTCCGGTCTCGACGTGCACTGATGGAGAATGCAGCTCGGTCGGCGGAACCGGAAATTTTTCACCGAGTTCGAATTTCAGCGCCTCGGCCTGCGCATCTACCCAGTTTGCAAAGTCGCCATCTTTGGGAGTGTCTGAATTGTTCATGCCTGATTCCTTGCAGTTCGGCACTGGCGCGATTGGCCTGTGCATGCTTCATTATGGAGGGGCGCCCGCCACAGCGGTAGGGTTGGGTCGCCGGTTTTCAGAACGTTTCGGCACATCTTGCGTTAATTCACCAAACAGTTAAATTACCGACCATGTCAACCGCCAAAAAGAAACCCGCCGAACCCCGGTCCCGCGATGCCGACCGCTCGCAACTGGCCATTTTGCTGGCCGCGCGCGACGAGTTTGCGCAACACGGCCTGGGTGGCGCGCGCATGGACCGCATCGCAGAACGGGCCGCCCTGAACAAGCGCCTGATCTACTACTACTTCACCAGCAAGGACGAGCTGTTTCTGGCGGTGCTGGAACAGGCTTACGCCGACATCCGTGCGGCCGAGACGCAACTGCACCTGCGCGACATGGCGCCTGCGCAAGCCATACGCCGGCTCACCGAATTCACCTGGGATTACTACATTGCCCACCCCGAGTTCCTGACACTGCTCAACAGTGAAAACCTGCACCAGGGCAGGCATCTGGCCATGTCCGGGCGGGTACAAGAAATGAACTCGCCGCTGGTCCAGACACTGGCCGAAATTCTTGAACGCGGCCGCGCCGACGGGCTTTTTCGCGGCGGCATAGACCCGGTGCAGCTCTACGTCTCGATTGCCGGACTTTCCTACTTTTACCTTTCCAACAATTCGACCCTCTCGGCCATCTTCGGGCGCGACCTGATGGGGCCCAAGGCCCTGAACGAGCGACTCTCGCACATGTGTGATGTGATCCTAGGGTATGTCCTTAGAAACTGAAAGGCCGGCTTGATTGACCCCTGCACGGGCGTTTTCTACAATTCACCCTTTAGTGAATTATTAACGAAGGAGACGTCTGCATGAAATCTGCCCTGTCCACCCGCGGTCTGCTGATTGCGGGACTGCTGTCCATCACTGCCACGGGCGCCCTCGCCCAGTGGAAACCCACCAAACCCATCACACTGATCGTGCCCTGGGCGCCAGGGGGCTCTACCGACCAGGTCAGCCGCGTGACCGCGGCCGAACTGGAGAAGTTCCTGGGACAGAAAATTGTGATCATGAACCAGCCCGGCGCTTCCGGCTCGGTAGGTACCAAAAACGCGATGGAAGCCCCAAGGGACGGCTACACCTGGACAGCGGGCGGCGCCAAAGACCTCGGCACCTACAAAGTGCTGGGTATGCTGGACACATCGGCCCGGGACTGGAATCTCTATCTCAACGTGGCACACATCGCCGTGGTCGGGGTCAATGCGGATACGCCTTACAAAACGATGCCCGAGCTGCTGGCCGCCATGAAAGAAAAGCCCGGCGCCATTTCTGTCGCCACAGCCGGGGTCAATTCCAGCGGGCATTCGGCGATTGAATCGATTGCCCGCGCAGCGGGTGTGACTTACAAACATGTGACCTACGATGGCGGTGCGCCTGCTGCTGTTGCAGCCGCATCCGGCGAGACCCAGGTGACCACCCAGCTCGCGGCAGAACAGACCGACATGATCCGCGCCAAAAAGATCCGTCCGCTGGCGGTGGTGGGCGACAAGTCGATTGAAATCGAGGGTTACGGCACCATTCCGCCGCTGTCTCAGTTCATCCCCGGCTACAAGGACCCGATCAACTACTTTGGCATTTTTGTACCCAAGGGCGCACCGCCGGAAGTGGCGCAGACGCTGGACAAAATCTGGGCCACCGAGATGGTCAAAAATGAAGCGCTGAAAAAGTACGCGCAAGCACGCGGCGCCATGTTTGCGCCCATGGCCGGGGAAGACGCGCAGAAGGCGGTGTTTCCGGCGATCCAGTCTTACGCCTGGACGCAGCAAGCTGCCGGCAAAGCCAAGGTGTCGCCTGACACCATCGGCATTCCGAAACCCTGAGCACCCGGCACCCCATGACTGAGGGCGTCAATACCGCCCGCTCCGATCTGTGGGGTGGAGCGGGCTGGGTCGGGTTTGGCCTGTTGATTGTGGTGGAGTCGCTGCGCATGGACCGCTTCAAGGCCATGGGGGCAGAGCTTTACACCATGCCGGGTTTTGTGCCCGGCATGATAGGCGGTGTACTGATGCTGCTGGGCGCCATCCTCATGCTGCGCGGCTGGCGCCGCGGCAGCGTGCCACACACCGAGGTCGAGCCTGCAGGGCTGCTGCTCAACCGCCGGGTCATAGCGACGCTGCTGCTCACGCTGGTGTACGCCACCGGCCTGATCGGACGCCTGCCCTTCTGGCTGGCGACTGCGCTGTTTGTGGCCGCCTTTGTCGGCTATTTCGCCCCGCCGGAGAAAACGCCAGCCCGGCGCCTGATGGCCGCCGTGCTGGCCGGCGCCCTGACCGCATTGATCGTGACGCTGGTTTTCCAGTACGTCTTCCTGGTCCGCCTTCCATGAAACAAAACCAAATGAACAAGCGCCAACCCGTGCGTTTCGCAGTCACGCGGAGACACGGGCATGTTTGACGGCCTGATCCTGTTTGGCGAGTCCATCCTGCGCTTCAGCACGCCTGAGGCCATCTTCTACGCCCTGCTGTCGTCGCTGGTCGGCGTCATCATGGGCGCCCTGCCCGGACTCACGGCAACGATGGCGCTGGCGCTGATGACCACGCTGACGCTCAAACTGCCGCCCAGTGAGGCATTGCTGATCCTGATTTGTACCTACGTCGGTTCGATCTACGGCGGGTCGCGCTCAGCCATCTTGTTGAACATCCCGGGCACGCCCGCGTCTGCTGCGTCATGCCTGGACGGCTACGCCCTGGCGCGGCAAGGCATGGCAGGCCGCGCCATGGGTATTGCCACCTCGGGTTCTGTCCTTGGCACGCTGATTGGCATGGTTTTTCTGGCCGGTTTCACGCCCATTCTCGGCGGCCTGGCCCTGAAGTTTGGCGCCTACGAGTTTTTCTGGCTGGCCCTGTTCGGCGTCATCATTGCCGGTACGCTGACCGGCGATGACCCGCTCAAAGGCTGGATCGCCGGCATTGCAGGCCTGTTTATCGCCGGCATTGGCCAGGAGCCACAGTACGCCTATGAACGGTTTGCATGGGGCATACGCGATCTGGCTGGGGGTATCCAGCTGGTGCCTGCGCTGGTCGGTGCGTTCGGCTTTGCCGAGCTGCTGACCGCCATCAAGCAGCGCCAGCAGCCGGTGAAGATCAGCCGCTTCGACACCGTCATTCCCAAGTTGCGCGACATCACGAAATACTGGCGCACCATCCTGCGCTCGGGCCTGATCGGTACCGGCGTCGGCATTGTGCCGGGCGTGGGTGAAGACGTGGCGGCCTGGTCGTCTTACGCCGCCGCCAAACGCGCCAGCAAGGAACAGGAGATGTTTGGCAAAGGCTCTATCGAGGGCCTGATGGCCGCCGAAACCGGTGACAACGCCTGCGTCCCGGGCGCGATGATTCCGGTGCTCACGCTCGCCATTCCAGGCTCGGCCCCTGCGGCCGTGCTGATGGCCGCCATGATCATCCACGGCGTCAAGCCGGGCCCGCTGATCATGGTGGAGAACCCTCAATTTGTGTACGACGTGGTGGCCATGATGCTGTTTGCCACCGTTGGTATCCTGATCTACGGCCTGGTGCTGACCAAGGCACTGGTGCAGGTGCTGCGTGTGCCCCAGCATCTGATAGTGCCGATTATTTTTGTGCTTTGTGCGGTTGGCAGCTTTGCCATTTCAGGCCGGCTGTTTGACGTGTATGTGATGCTGGTCTTCGGCATCATCGGATTTTTTCTGCGTGGTTTTGGCTACCCGATGGCGCCGCTGGTGCTGGGCATTGTGCTGGGCGACCTGCTGGAAAAAAACCTGCGCCGTGCGTTGATCCTGTCCGATGGCAGCTTGGCCCCCTTCTTCACACGACCGATCTCTGGCGCGGTAGCAGCGCTGATCTTCGGCACCATAGGCTGGAAGCTCTACAGCCTGTATGGCCGCAAGAAGACCGCATGAAACTCGCACTCTGCAACGAAGTTCTGCACCCCCTGCCCTTTGCCCGGCAGTGCGCGCTGGCAGCTTCTTACGGCTACACCGGCCTGGAGCTGGCGCCTTTTACACTCGCCGACGACCCCCAAACCCTGAATGCAGACGCCGCCCGCCACTACCGCATGACGGCGCACAGCCACGGCCTGGGGATCTCCAGCCTGCACTGGCTGCTGGTCAAGCCCGATGGCTTGTCGCTGGTCATCGCGGACGCCGCCGTGCGGCAGCAAACCCTGTCACTGCTCAAACGCCTGATCGATTTTGCGACTGCCTGCGGCGCTGCCGTGCTGGTGCATGGCTCCCCCAGGCAGCGTTCACCCCTGCCCGGCCAGAGCCTTGCCGACGCCACCGAACGCCTGCACGACGCGCTGGCCGAACTCGCGCCCCACGCCGCAGCGGCGGGCGTGGTGTATTGCCTGGAGCCGCTGTCGCCTGCAGAAACACCGGTGATCAACACCGTGGCACAGGCTGCCGCCCTGGTTGACCGCATCGGCTCGCCAGCCCTGCGCACCATGCTCGATGTGAGCGCCGCGTCGCAGGCCGAAAGTGCACCGGTGCACCAGGTGCTGGCGCGGTACCTGGCCAGCGGTCACATTGCGCACGTGCAGCTCAACGACAAAAACCGCCGTGGCCCAGGCCAGGGTGACACGCCGCAACAACCAGTGCTGCAGGTGCTTAAAACCGCCGGCTACACCGGCTGGATGGCGGTCGAACCCTTTGACTACCAGGGCGACGGTCCCGGCTGCGCAGAATTCAGCGCCCGCCATGTGAAGGACATCTGGAGCGCACTGGCATGAGCGCTGTGACCGTCCGCTCCATTGCGCTGTTTGAACGGCCTGTGACCTTGCGCCTGCCTTTCCGTTTTGGTGCAGCCACCGTCACCCGTTGCCCGCAGGCCTTTGTGCGCGTCGAACTTGACATCGGAGGCCGGACTTTCGAAGGCGGCAGCGCCGAACTCATGGTGCCCAAGTGGTTCGACAAATCCCCCGACCTCACCCATGAGCAGAATTTCGAACAACTGCGCGAGGCCCTGCGCACCGCACGCGACGCCTATGCCGGTGCCGACGGCGGCCAGAGCCCGCATGGGTTGTCCCAGTCGGCAGGTGCTGCGGCCATCGCGACGGCGGTGGCGCGCGGCTTGCCTCGGCTGGCAGCGCAGTTTGGGCCGGCCCTGCTGGACAAGGCCATCGCCGACGCGGCCCTGCGCTGCGCCGGCCTGTCCTGGGTAGACGGTCTGCGCGCCGGCGTACTCGGCGACCCGTGGTCGCCCATTCTGGCGCTGGTCAAGCCGCGCGCCGTCACCTTGCGCCACACCGTCGGCCTGGCCGACCGCCTGACCGCCGCCGATGCAGGCACGGACCCCAACGACGGCCTGCCGGCCACGCTGGAAGCCGCCATCGCGGCTTATGGCCTGCACCATTTCAAACTCAAGCTGTCGGGCCGCCCGGACGCGGACATGGACCGTCTCTCGCAGATTGCCGCCGTGCTCGATGCGCGGGCAGCTGACTACCGCGTCACGCTGGACGGCAACGAAACCTTTGCCGATGCCGAGGCGCTGGGCGCCTTCTGGCCGACGCTGAAGCAGGCGCCGCAACTGGCCGGCCTGCTGCGCCGCACCCTGCTGCTCGAACAGCCACTGGCACGCCGTGTTGCGCTGGACCAGTCCATTGCCGGGCTGGGCATCGACGTGCCTGTGATCCTCGACGAATCCGACGACCAGGCCGAGGTGCTGGAACGCGGCATCGCGCTGGGTTATCGCGGCATTTCGAGCAAGGCCTGCAAGGGCATTTACCGCTCACTGGCCAATGCAGCGCGCATCGCCCAGGAGCCGCAGCGCCTGCTGCTGTCAGGCGAGGACCTGACCTGCCAGGCCGGGCTGGCTGTGCAACAGGACACCGTGCTGGCCGCCTGCCTGGGCGTGACACACATCGAGCGCAACGGCCATCACTATGTGGACGGTTTCGGTATCGCGCCCGATGCAGAAGCGCAGGCCTTTGCCAAAGCGCACCCCGGTTTTTACGACAGCCACGCCGGCCGCCCGCACCTGGCCGTGCATGGCGGCGAGCTGGACCTGTCATCGCTGCACGTTCCCGGCTTTGCCAGCGCTGCGATGCCACGATGGGACAGCCTGAAAGCCATTTCCTGATTCAACCCCACCCACCTCAAGAGAAGAAGAGAACTTTCATGGCTACACAACGACTCGGAATCATCATGCACGGCGTCACCGGACGCATGGGCATGAACCAGCATCTGATCCGTTCCATCGTCGCGATCCGTAAACAGGGCGGCGTGCTGCTTTCCAACGGTGACAAGGTCATGCCTGACCCGATTTTGATCGGCCGCAACGCCGAAAAAATCGAGGCCCTGGCCAAGACCTGGGGCATTGATCGCTGGGGCACCGACCTCGACGAAGCACTGAAGAACAAGGACGACACCCTCTTCTTCGACGCCGGCACCACGCGAATGCGCCCGACCCTGCTGGCCAAAGCCATCCGCGCCGGCAAACACGTGTACTGCGAGAAGCCCATTGCCACCAACCTCAACGAAGCCGTCGAGATCGCACGACTGGCCGAAAAATCGGGCCTCAAACACGGCGCAGTGCAGGACAAACTCTTTCTGCCCGGTCTGCGCAAGCTCGACATGCTGCGCCGCGCCGGCTTCTTCGGCAAGATGCTGTCGGTGCGTCTGGAGTTTGGCTACTGGGTGTTTGAGGGCGACCTGCAGCCTATCCAGCGCCCGAGCTGGAATTACCGCACCGAGGACGGTGGCGGCATGATTCTGGACATGATGTGCCACTGGCGCTACGTGCTGGACAACCTGTTCGGCGAAGTCAAGTCCATCTCCTGCATTGGTGCGACGCACATCCCCGAGCGCTGGGATGAAGCCGGCAAACCCTACAAGGCCACCGCCGACGATGCCGCCTATGCCACGGCCGAACTCATCGGCCACAACGGCGAGCCGGTGATTGCGCAAATGAACATGTCCTGGGCCACCCGCGTGAACCGCGAGGACCTGGTCACCTTCCACGTCGATGGCACCCACGGTTCGGCCGTCGCAGGCCTGTCTTCATGCAAGGCTCAGTCACGCGTCAACACGCCGCGCCCCGTCTGGAACCCGGATGAAAAACAGACAATGAATTTTTCAGCCCAGTGGCAGGAAGTACCGGACACCCAGACCTACGACAACGGTTTCAAGATCCAGTGGGAGCATTTCATCCGCCACGTGGTCGAAAACGAGCCCTACAAATGGACCCTGCCCGAAGGCGCCAAAGGCGTGCAACTGGTCGAAGCCGCACTCGTAAGCTGGAAAGAGCGGCGCTGGGTGGACGTCCCCGCGCTACAGGTTTGATAGCTGCTTACGCTCTCTGAACAAGGGCTAGAGGCATATTTGATGCATAAAAGGTAGATTTTTCATGGCTTTGACTCTCACATTGCCCGTCGCCACCGGCAAGCTTCAGCCCTATACGCTGCAAGGCACCACGCCCGTTCAACCCGCCAAGGGTCTGAAGTTCAACCGCATCGCCTACTCGGCAGCGCATGTGGTGGCCGACCCGCTGGCGGTGGTGGACCCCTGGGTCAATTGCGCCATCGACTGGGACGCCACCATCGCCTACCGCCAGCACCTGTGGTCGCTGGGCCTGGGCGTGGCAGAGGCGATGGACACCGCGCAGCGCGGCATGGGGCTGGACTGGCCGACTTCGCTGGAGTTGATTCGCCGCTCGCTCGATGCCGCCAAAGAAACCCCGGGCGCATTGGTCGCCTCCGGCTGCGGCACCGACCACCTGGTGCTTGAAAACGTCAAAACCGTTGACGAGGTGATTGCCGGTTATGAAGAGCAGATGGCCGCGATTGAAAAGCTCGGCGGCAAACTCATCGTCATGGCCAGCCGCGCGCTGGCCCGCGTCGCCAAATCACCCGCCGACTACGAACGCGTTTACGACCGCATCCTGAGCCAGGCCCAACAGCCGGTGGTGCTGCACTGGCTGGGCGAGATGTTCGACCCGGCACTCGCTGGCTACTGGGGCAGCAGCGATGTCGAGAAAGCCATGGACACGGCACTCGGCATCATTGCCGCGCATCCCGACAAGGTTGATGGCATCAAGATCTCGCTGCTCGACAAGGACAAGGAAATTGCGATGCGGCGGCGCCTGCCTGCCGGCGTGCGCATGTACACCGGCGACGACTTCAATTACGCCGAGTTGATCGCGGGCGACGGGCATGGCAGCGAACTGTTCCATGGCCAGAGCGATGCGCTGCTGGGCATCTTCGACGCGATTGCGCCGGCGGCCAGTGCCGCGCTCGGAGAGCTGGCACAGGGAAACACCGAAAAATTCCACGCCATCCTCGGCCCCACTGTCTCGCTGTCGCGCCATATCTTTGCCGCGCCCACGCGCTTTTACAAAACCGGTGTCGTGTTCATGGCCTGGCTCAACGGCCACCAGAAGCACTTCACCATGGTCGGCGGCCAGCAAAGCACACGTTCGCTGCAACACTTCGCCGAGCTGTTCCGGCTGGCCGATGCGGCGAATCTGCTGGAGCATCCCGAACTGGCCACGCAGCGCATGAAAACGCTGCTGGCCATGCACGGTGTCCAGGCATGAGGGACTTTTCGCAGGACCACCGCTGGCTCTCCATCAACACCGCGACCATCCGCAAGAGCCGTGGGGTGGAGCAGCCACTGACCGACATCATCGAAGCCTGCGTGCAGCGCGGCATCCGGGCCATCTCGCCCTGGCGCGACCAGGTTGCCGCCGCTGGCCTGCCAGCCATCTCCAAACTCGTCAAAGCCCACGGCCTTGAACTGTCGGGCTATTGCCGCGGGGGCATGTTCCCGGCCACGGACGCCGCGGGTCTGAAGGCCGCGCGTGATGACAACCGTCGCGCCGTGGACGAAGCCTGCGAACTGAACGCCACCTGCCTGGTGCTGGTGGTCGGCGCCCTGCCCGGCGCGCTGGCCGGCCAGGCCGTGCATAAGGACATCGCGCTGTCGCGCAGCCAGGTCACGGACGGCATTGCCGAACTGCTGGAGTATTCAAAGGCCAACAAGATGCCGCTGGCGATCGAGCCGCTGCACCCGATGTACGCCGCCGACCGGGCCTGCATCAACACCATGGAACAGGCGCTGGACGTTTGCGATGCGCTGGACCCTTCTCAAACGGGGGCCTTGGGGGTGGCCGTCGATGTGTACCACGTCTGGTGGGACCCGAAACTCGAAGCGCAAATCAAGCGCGCCGGCAAGGAGCGGCTGCTGGCTTTCCATGTCTGCGACTGGATGACCCCCACCACGCATTTGCTGGAAGACCGCGGCATGATGGGTGACGGCGTGATCGACATCCCGCGCATTCGCGGCTGGGTTGAGGCTGAAGGTTTCGCCGGTTACAGCGAGGTCGAGATTTTTTCGTCCGGCAACTGGTGGCAACGCGCGTCCGCCGAAGTGCTGGACACCTGCATCGCCAGGCACCGCAGCGCGGTGTAATCTGAAAAAACTGCGTCCCACCGGTCGTGGCAGAGCGCATTTTCTGCGTCGCTCGCTTCCTCAGGCTGCGACCAACGCCGTGCGCCGCACCCGCCGCACATGGAAGGCGCTGGCAATCAGCACGCCCTGCATCAGCGCCAGGCCCAGCAACACGCCACGGTACTGGCCGTGGTCCATCATCACGCCAAAAATCAGGGGCGAGATGGCCTGCCCGATATCCAGCCCTGCGTACACCACACCGTAAACGCGGCCCGAGGCGTTTTCCGGGGTTGAGCGTTTAACCAGCAGGTCACGCGACGGACCGGCAATGCCGGATGCAAAACCCATGGCACCAAACAACACCGGCACCATCCACGCGGACAAGCTGCCCAGAGCCAGCAGCAGCGCCATCACCGCCGCTACGCCAAAACCGGCGCCCACAATGCGCTCACAGCGCGCCGGGTCTGAAGCCAGAAAACCACCCAGCACCATGCCGCTTGCGCTGCAAACCATGTAAATGGTCAGGCACATCGCCACCAGCCCCAGGGGCACCGCATGTATCTGGCGCGCGGCCTCTGGCGCAAAGGCCTGCACCACGCTGAGCACAATCGCGTACCAGAAGAAAAACGCAAAACACATCCACACCGCAGGGATTTTCAGAAAATCCAGCGAGTTGTCGGTGGTCGCCGCGCCTTTGACACTGGCAGCCACCGGCAGGGTCAGCTTGTCACGGTGCAATAGCAGCACGGCCAGCACTGCAAAGGCCAGCACACCGGCGGCAGCCAGCGCCACGCGCCACGAGTACGCAAAAGTCAGCGACACCACCAGGGCCGGCGCCAGCGCCCAGCCCAGGCTGCCAGTGATGCCGTGCACGCTGTACGCATGGCCGAGTCGCGGGCCACTGACTTTGCGGTTGAGCAAGGTGTAGTCCACCGGGTGAAACACGCCGTTGCCCATGCCGGCCAGTGCGGCAAAAGCGGCCAGCATCCAGTAGCTGGTGCTCACCGAATACCCAAAAGCCGCGATACCGATCAGGCTCAGCCCGGCAAAAAGAATGGGGCGCGGGCCAAAGCGGTCCACCCAAAACCCCGATACGGCCTGAACCGTACAGGACACGACGAAAAAAATGGTCATCAGAAACCCCAGCTCGGCGTAACTGACGCTGAATTCGTCTTTCAGCCACGGAAACAGCGGCGCCAGCAACAACTGGCTGAAGTGACTGATCAGGTGGGCCAGACCCACCAGGCCAATCACACCGGCATCCGTGCGCAGGGGAACAAGGCCAGGGCCTGGCAGGGTGCTTGCTGTAGTCATGGCGCTATCGTAGTATCAGGCGTCAGGGCTGAAAAGCGACAAAAAGCCATCATTCAGCGAATTTCAGACAAACCACAAGAACGGCAACTCAACCCATGGCCCGCCAGCCACGCCTTCATTTCATGCCGGTCGGCGACACCGACCCTTTCACGCCCAGCCGCGACCGGCCGGTGCGGGTGCGTGCCCGCTCCATGCCAGTGGACACCCATTTCGAGCCCCATGCCCACGCCTGGGCGCAGCTGGCTTACTGCGCCACCGGGATCGTGCAGGTCACAGCCGAACAAAGCTGCGGACAGGCCGACGAGATCACCTACATCGTGCCGCCTTCGCGGGCGGTGTGGATTGCACCTGGCGCGCAGCATCACATCACCGTGCTGGAGGCAGCCGAGTTCCGCACGCTTTACATCGACGCGGGCGCCACGCCGCCGGGCTGGACCACCTGCCGCGTCATGGTGGTGTCTGCGCTGTTGCGCGAAGCCATCCACTCGCTGGACAAGACACCCCTGAGTCCATCGCGTGAGGAGCTGCTGACCCGCCTGGTGCTTGACGAGATCGCGCAAGCCGACATGCAGGCGCTTGGCGTGCCCATGCCACATCCGCAAAACGGCGACAAGCGCCTGCGTACGCTGTGCGAGGCGGTGCTGCGCGCGCCGTCCGACCGCGCCACGCTGGCCGAATGGGCTGCCGACACAGGCGCCAGCGAACGCACCATGGCGCGGCTGTTCCGCGACGAGCTGGGTACCAGCTACCAGCAGTGGCGCCAGCAGGCCATCCTGGCGCACGCGCTGCCGTTGCTGGCGCGCGGCACGCCGGTCAGCCAGGTGGCCGCCGCCAGCGGCTACGCCAGCGACAGCGCTTTTTCAGCCATGTTCAAGGCCGCCATGGGGCAGTCGCCGAGTTACTTCCAGAACAAAGCTGGCCTGTAGCCGGTCTAGGCACCCGACAGTCGCCGCGCCGACGGCGCACCTGCACGCGGCAGGCTGGCGCTGACCAACGCCGCAGCCAGTGTGACCAGCCACGAGTAATACACCCACACCAGAAAAGCCGCCAGGTCGCATGCCCAGCATTCCGCTGGAGGCCGCTAGAACTCCGGTCTGACAAACAAGCTTTTCCGCCTCCGAGACATCGCGTTCACCTGAAGATGAACGGAGCGGCTGCCAGCACTGCGCCAATGACAACGATCAGGTAGGTGTTCTGAATGGCGTACGGAAACAGCATCAGCGCAAGGCCGCTCAGAAAGGGAACAAGCGCGCGTTGCTTCTTGCCGTACAACGCGTAGCCGGCGCCAAGGGACCCAAACAACACGCCCCAGAGGATTGACGAAGTAGTCACGGTGGTTGCTGTGCGGGCTAGCGTAGACATGACCGGACAACAACACCGCGCGGCGAAACCGCCTTCTGCTGTTGTTGGTCCGCGTCGGTTGACATGTTGCCCCTCACGCGGCGACCTCCAGCGGCAACACAGGGTAGCCCTGCGATTGCGCGGAGTACGAAAACACCAAGTAGGCCGAGGAGATTTGCCTCATGGGCCCGAAGCGCTCATTCTTTAATTCTTCTCGAAGTTCCTCAAAGTCTAGGTCGAACTCGTCCGTGAACAGGCACGCGACGACTTCCTTGTACGGGCCGCCGAGGTATTGCTTCCCGTCCTTCTTCAGAAGTAACCCTCGAATGTGGGCAGCGGCATCACCGGGTTGCCACCGCCGCATGACGTTTTCGCCGCGCGCCGTTCGGGCTGCTGCTACCGAACAAACGACCTCGGCGACCTCAATAGCGATATGTGCTCCGGAGGGATCGGAGCAAATGCAATCGGGCGGATCGGGTTGCTGCGGCTTCAACGAATGCCAGCCGAACCCGCGTTCGCGGTTGATGTATGCCACTAGGTGCTCAGCGACGCCCACCTCCTTCTGAGGCTTGTCGGACCACTCGAAGAAAGGCGCGTACGACTTCATGAGGGATAACGTTTGAATTCAGTGGACGCCGAAGGCGGTCCGCTGGAATGATGGGTTGGGCGGCAAGTGCCTGGCAGATTCGCAATCAAGTGCTACTTGACAATGAAAGGCAGCGCTTGAAGCGCTGCATTTGATTTCGTACTGATTTTTATATTTGTGGTTGAACCTATCCCCGCAACCAGACCAGTGGATTTTTCAGCTATTTTTGTGGAAATTTCTTTGCCATCGAATGTGGATGACAGGACGTATGCGGTGTTCGGTTTTATGTCCGCATTGAACTCGTAGATGGCGTAGACGATGAAGCTGTTCGAAGGACTATCAAGGTTTGACGCCACTTTATACCGATGCTGCCCAGGCTTCAAGCTGTATGTATACGGTGAGAGGCACCCGTGCCCTGAGCCGATAAATGAACCATCGACTTCGACGAGTGTCACGTACGGCTTATACGTTTTGCCATCTGCTGCGGTAAAAGCTGGGGCATCGCACGGTACCGGCATGTAAGCGGCATCGCCTCCGCTATACCTGTTCATACTTGTGCAGCCAACCAACCCTGCGACCAGCATAAGGAGAACTGTTCTTGTCATACGAGACTCTTTTTCCTTTGCCGCTCAACTTTGATATATCCCGCAAAACTGCGGAATAACATGGCGGCCAATCAGATAACAACGGCAACTGTCGCTGGAAAAATTGTTCAAAGCCATAGACTTATCTCGCGATGTACTACAAATGCCTGGGTATAACAAAACCGACAAAGTCGCCAGCACTGTTTGACCCTCTCCCGCTTGCGGCCCCGGCGCAGAGCTTGATGACCTGACTATAACTTTCAAATCGGCCGCTACGGGCACGCCCACCAGCCGGCTGTCTCTGCCTGACTACACTCGTGCGGATGCGCCCCCCGCCCTCACCGTCCGGCCTCCTGGATCATTTGACCAGCTACTTCTGGAGCGGTGACCTTATCCGCAGCCGAAGTGTCAGTGACATCGTGTTGTCGGGCACGCTGGATGTACCTGCGCCACCAGCCTTGCTGCTCGCGGACTGGGAACGTGACATCGCGCAGCAACTGCAACTCGAACCCGGTGACGTCGAGCCCCTGCCGCTGGCGCGGGCGCGCATGCGCTGGCCGGACTACAAACACTGCGTGCTGGCGGTGGCGGATTGGACGCGTGGGCTGGGTCTGCAGAAGGTACTGGCCGACTCGGACGTGGCGCTGATGGCCTGCCGCGGGGCAAAGTACCACCATGACGGTGCGCAGTATGGCGGCGCGGCTTTTTGTAACCTCTTCCTCAGCGACGACAAGGGGCTGGACCTGCATTTCCCGGCCACTGGCCAGCGCATCCCGCTGAGCCGGGGCACGGTGGTGATCTTCGATACGGGGCAGCCGCACGCGGTGATCAGGCGCGGCAGCAGCGGCTTTGATGCGGCCCACTTTTTGCCGGGAACGGACTGCAGCCAGGTCTTTCTCAGTTGGGAGCTTCCCATCGAAGACGCCGATGTCGCACACGCACTTCGCGTCGCTTTCGACGTCGACCCTTCGACTTGCCTGTTGCTGGACGAAGAGCAGGTGTGGCCAGGCGGCGCACGGACCACGGTCTGCCCTGCCACCGGTCGCTGGCGCCGTGCGGAGTGAGCGTCAGCGCAGACCACCTTGAGATATTGCCAACGCGTACATCAAGAACAAAACAGGGCTTCAGCCCTTACCAGTCAAGCGCAAGCAGCTATCACAACGATAGCAAATCAGGCAGCCTTGACCGCCTTGCCAGCAGGGGTTCATGCGGGTGTTAGCATGAACAGCCCACCCAGCAACATGGCCTGCGCGTCATTAATGACCATGAACAAATATGCATCGGGCTTGCTGACAGCCCTTGTTTTTGCCGCCATCGGCGCAGGCGCCTGGTTCTGGTGGCAGCACAACCGGCCAGCCCCCTCTAGTGCCCCTGCCGCCACCGCTGCGGTAGCACCTGCGCCCTCACCGGCCGCATCTGCGCCGGCCCTTCCGGCGGTGCTGTACCCGATCAGCCCCGAAGGCACGGAAGAGACTACATCGCCCCTGCCCGCGCTGGCCGGGTCCGACACCTATGTGAGCCAGGCGCTGGTCGAGCTGCTGGGCCGCGACAAGGTTCAGCGCTTTCTGAATCTTGAAGGTTTTGCCCGCCGCGTGGTGGCCACCACCGACAACCTGGCGCGCGAACATGCGCCGCCGGTGTTGTGGCCCGTCGTTCCCACCCCTGGCCGCTTCACCACGCTGGCCAACGGCGGCCAGGCAGGCAACCCCAGCGCGGCAGTCACCCCCATCAGCCCCGACAACAGCTTGCGCTACACCCCCTTCGTGCTGTTTGTAGAGTCGGTGGACAACGCCGCCGCAGTCCGCCTGTATGCGCGCCTGTACCCGCTGTTTCAGCAGGCGTATGAAGAGCTGGGCTTTCCTGGCCGCTACTTCAACGACCGACTGGTCGCGGTGATTGACCTGCTGCTGTCGACCCCGGTGCAGTCCGGCCCGCTGGAGGTGGCGCTGGTCGAGGTCAAGGGCCCGGTGCCGTCGGTGCGGCCCTGGGTGCGTTATGAGTTCACCGACCCGGCGCTGCAGAAACTGTCAGCCGGCCAGAAGATGCTGCTGCGCAGCGGGCCCGTCAACCACAGGCGCCTGAATGCCAAACTGCAGGAAGTCCGGCGCCTGATCACTGGCGGCGCACTCCCAAAGCGTTGAATCGGTAACCGCTGCCCAGAGCGCGGCTTGACGCGGACACCCCTCGTCAGTTGGCCTCGCGGTAACTGCGCAGCAGCACATGGCGGGCGCCACCATTTTTGGCACCACAGGAAGAACACGACGGCGTCGTGCTGGCACCTGGCGCCAGGGTGGCGCAGCCTTCCTGCTCACGCCCGTTGTTGGTGACAATCGTGTAGCACAGCCGTGCCGTGCGCTTGCCATCGTTGGTGACTTCTGCGTACCCGGAACCGCCCGAGGTGTATGAGCAGGCCTTCATGCTGACCGGGTAAGCCTTGTGCGTCCACCCCTCACAGGTATCGGCCAGCGCGGGCAGGCCCAGGCTGCCCAGAAGCAGGAATGCCAGCAGAAACTTTGGATGTCTCATGAAAACGCCACGTGTGGATGCGAAGCAAAAATGTTATCCGGATGAGGCGCGGCGGCCCATCCCTGGTTCATGGGGTTTCCGGCAGTGCGATCCCGGGGGAGCAAGCGCCTGGCTATCATGGACGGATGCACACGCCAAGACCCTGTCCTGTTCGCCACGCCTTCTACGGCCTGGCGCTGGCACTGCTGTCGGCGGGCAGCCATGGCCAGACGGTCGCAGAGCACCCTGGCCTGCTCAACGCGCTGAACAACGTGCGCCAGCAGGGCTGCGAAACGGGTGCAAAACCCGCCGCCCCGCTGCGTGAAAACTCCACGCTTTCGCGTGCAGCGATGCTGATCGCCAACGGCGGCAACATGAACGATGCGCTGGGCGCCGTTGGGTACCGCGCGGTACGGGCTGCGCAAATCAATGTCAGCGGCGCATCGGGTGAAGCTGCGCTGGCGCGCAAGACGCTGGACAAATCGTGCAGTGTTGTCACGCAGCCGGAACTGGCGGAGGCCGGCTTCCACCAGCGCGGCAAGCTCACCTGGCTGCTTGTGGCGGCACGTTTTATGCCGCCGCTGGCGGAGCAGGCCGACGAGATGCAGGCCCGCATACTGGCGCTGGTGAACGAGGCACGCGCCAGGCCGCGCCGCTGCGGCAACGACGCCTTTGCGCCTGTGCAGCCCCTGCTGCTGAACAGCACCTTGCAGCAAGTCGCCGCGGTCCATGCCATCGACATGGCAACCCACGGCTACTTCAGCCACACCGGCCGCGACGGCAGCACCGCCGACTTGCGCGCCAACCGGCTGGGCTACCGCTGGCGCGCCATCGGCGAAAACATTGCCACCGGGTTGATGCAGGCCGACACGGCGGTTCTGGGCTGGCTGAACAGCCCCAGCCACTGCGCCACCATCATGTCGCCGAATTTTCAGGAGACGGGGGTCGCGTTTGCGCTGAGCAGCAGCACCACCGCCAGCAACGGCATTTACTGGGTACAGGTGTTTGGTACGCCACGTTAGCCGCCTGCACTGGGCTTACAGGTAAAAACGGCCTGTAGCCCTTACCCCACCTGCGTAAGCAGCTATCAAAACAGGAGCTATTCGGGTGGCCGGCGCCGCCGCGGAGCAGGCGGAAAGTAAAACCAGCTGGCAATCACCAGCAACCCAAACAGCGAATAGACCAGCACAAACACCCAGCTGGGCGCGTCGTAATACAGCAGCCGCTGCATCCAGTGTTCGATAAAACCACCGCCGTAGTTGCCGGTGCCGGCGCGGGCGCGCAGCCACATCTCCAGCGTGGTCAGGGGGCAGACCTGCCCCAGCCAGGACTGCAGCACCACAAACACAATCGCAGCCAGATGGGCCAGCCTGAACCACAGGGCATTGACCCAGTGCCAGCGCCGCAGATTGCCCGCCACCACCAGCAGCAGACCGCCCACCACAAAACCCACCACCGCCAGGTGCAAGGCCAACACAAGATTGGCGAGCAACTGAAAGACGGACGGGCTGCTCATGGGCTGATCACATTCACAACCAGCGCTTGAGCAACCCCATGATCTGGTCAAAACGTTTGCCGTAAGGCGGGTAGAACAAATCACCACGCGCCCATTTGGACGACACCAGCACCGGCTTTTGCTGGGTGAAGCGCAGGAAGCCAGCCTCACCGTGGTAGGCGCCCCAGCCACTGTCACCGACACCGCCAAAAGGCAGGTTTTCGTGCGCAATGTGCATCAACGTGTCGTTGACGGTCACGCCGCCGCTGACGGTGCGTGCCAGCACCGCGTCGCGGGCGGCGTTGTCGCTGCCAAACCAGTACAGCGCCAGGGGCCGTGGCCGGTCGTTGATGTATTGAATGGCTGCGTCCAGCGAGGTATAAGTCAGCACCGGCAGGATAGGGCCGAAAACTTCTTCCTCCATCAGCTTCATGGCCGGTGTGGTGTCAAACACCAGCACCGGCGCCATCTGCCGCGCGCTGTCGGCACTGTTGCCACCCGGGTTCAGTACCTGCAGGCGCGCCCCTGCACCTTCTGCCTGCGCCAGCAAAGCCTGCAGGCGCTCGTGGTGCCGCACACTGATGATGGCTGCGTAGTCGGGGTTGCCCGCAATCGTCGGGAAGAGTTGGGCCACCGCCAGCGCATACGCCTCGCCAAACGCGGTTTCACTACCCTCGGGCACCAGCACGTAGTCAGGGGCAATACAGGTCTGACCGGCGTTGAGCAACTTGCCATGTGCAATTTTCAGCGCAGCGCCGGCCAGGTCGCATGAGGCGTCCACAATACACGGCGACTTGCCGCCCAGCTCCAGCGTGGTGGGGGTGAGGTTGGCGGCGGCGGCCTCTGCCACCTTGCGGCCAGTGGCGGTGGAGCCGGTGAACACCAGGTGGTCAAACGGCAAGGCGGTGAAAGCTGCCGCCAGTGCGCCGTCGCCCTGCACCAGACAAAACTCGTCGGGTGCAAAATTTTGCGCAATCAACTCGGCCAGCAGCGCTGCGGTGCGCGGCGTCAGCTCGCTCGGTTTGAGCATCACGCGGTTGCCCGCTGCCAGCGCGGTAATGGCCGGTGCCAGGGCGAGTTGCACCGGGTAATTCCAGGGCGAGATCACGCCGACCACGCCCAGTGGCTGACGCTGCAGGTAGGCATGCGATGGCAGCAGGTAAATCGGCGTGGACACCTTCTGGGCCTTCATCCAGCCCGGGAGATGCTTGAGCGTGTGCGACAGCAGGGTGCGCAGCACAAACAAGTCGGCAATTTCGGTCAGCTGCGGCGAACGCACACCAAAGTCAGCCTGCACCGCCGCCGCAAGCGCGGAGCCATGCGCATCCAGCAGTGCCCGCACGCGCAGCAGGCGTTCGCGCCGCAAGGCCAGCGGCACGTCGATCTGCGCACGGCTGGCGCGGTGCTGGGCATCAAACAGGGGGCGAAGGTCGGTGGGGGTGTTCATGGTCATCGGGCGATGATAGGACGCAGGCTGCTTGTACATTAGGCAGACAACCTCAGGCCAAGCCAAAAACAAGGAATAAAACCCATGCACCGCAGACATCTCCTGGCAGGCGCGGCCGGAGCCGCCGCCCTTGCTGCCCTGCCGACGCTGGGGCAAACCGCAGACGCCTGGGGCGCCAGTGCGGGCTACCCGACCGGCTGGGGCGGCGGTTTTGAAAAGGGCCGGACCTTCCGCGTGGGCAACTATTCGGGCGGTTATGAGCAGATGTTCAAGCACCGCAGCATCGCCGCCGGCGCCCTTGTCAGCCCTTTGACCGAAGCCTTGCGCCCTGATTTCAAATACCGCTGGGGCCTGTTCCAGCGCAGCCCGCAGGATTATCTGGACCAGTGGCCAGTCACCGGCCTGCTGATCGCGCGCAAGGGCAATATCTGGCACGAGAGTTATCGCCACCAGCGCACGGCAGCCATGCGGCTGACCAGCTGGTCCATGGCCAAAAGTGTGACGTCGCTGTTGCTGGGCATCTGCCTGGACCGGCGCCTGATCGCCTCCTACGACGACCCGGCGCAGCGCTACCTGCCCGAGCTGCAGGGCACTCTCCATGGCGGTGTGACGCTCAGGCACCTGTCCAACATGTCCAGCGGCGCAGAGGTGCTGCATGACCGCGACAACGCGGTGATTTATCCCGCTGCTTTTCTGGGCGCCGACACCGACATCGCGCGCACCGTGGCCGGCTGGAACCAGCGGCGCGAGGACGCCGGGCGCAGCTTCAACTACAACGAGCTCTGTCCGCTCACTATCGGTATGGTGATACGCCGCGTCACCGGACAAAGCCTGTCGGAGTTTGCGCAAACAGCGCTGTGGCAGCCCATGGGCGCCGAAGCCGCTGCCACCTGGCTGACCGACTCGCGCCTCAACGAGTTCAATTGCATTGGCGTGGGTGCGCGGCTGCGTGACTGGGCCCGGCTGGGCCAGCTGGTGGCCCAGCGCGGCAACATGAATGGCACGCAGGTAGTCAGCACGGCCTGGATCGACGAATGCACCCGCTGGAGCGACAGCGACAAACAGGTCAGCTATGGCTCTGCGCGTCAGCGCCCTGCCCTGCTGGCGGGATACAAGGCCTTCATGTGGCACGCCAAGGCTGATGGCTCGCAGCCAGTCTTCGCCGGTCACCACGGGCAACGTGTGCTGGTGGACTTGCCAACACAGACGGTGGTGGTACAAACCGGTGTCGACCATGAAGGCGCCTGGCAGCCAGAGCTGCACGCCCTGTTCAATGCAGCCGCCGACATGAAAACATGAGCGCAGCGTCAGACCAGGCCGTCAGCCTGAATTCATGAGAAAAATGGGCCATCAGCCCTTTATCTGTATGCGTAAGCAGCTATGATTTCAGGAGCAACTTTCACCCACCTCTCAGAAGAAGATCTATGGAGTACTTCAAATCCGTGCGCCAAAATTCTGTGACCGAAAAACTTGAAGCCGCCCTTACCCTGATCGGCGACGCGGGTGACGAAGGGCGCCGTATTTTTACGCGCCTGTATGCAGAACCGGCACGCGCCTCCGCCCAGGCAGCCGACCAGCGCGCCCAGGCCGGCGCCAGCCTCGGTCCGCTGGATGGCCGCATCGTCTCGATCAAGGATTTGTTCGATGTGGCAGGCGAGGCCACCACCGCTGGCTCGGCCCTGCTGCGCGATGCCGCGCCGGCCCAGCGCGATGCGGTGGTTGTCAGCCGCCTGCGCGCGGCAGGCGCGGTCATCATCGGCAAAACCAACATGACCGAGTTCGCTTTTTCCGGCGTGGGCATCAACCCGCACTACGGCACACCCGGTAACGCGCTGGACAGCAGCCGCATTCCGGGTGGCTCGTCCTCGGGCGCGGGTGTGGCGGTGGCGCGCGGCCTGTGTGAAATTGCCATCGGCTCGGACACCGGCGGCTCCGTGCGTATTCCTTCGGCGCTGAACGGGCTGGTGGGTTTCAAGCCGACGCAGGCGCGGGTCCCGCGCGACGGCGCTTTTCCGCTGTCCTACACGCTGGATACGCTGGGTCCGCTGTGTCGCAGCGTGGCCGATGCCGCCGCAACGGACAGCGTGCTGGCTGGCAGTGTCGACGAAGCGCTGCAGCAGTGCGAAATACGCGGCCTGCGTCTGGGCGTGCCCCGCGGCCTGCTGTTCAGCCAGGCCGAAGACGCGGTGCTCGCAGCGGTGGAACAAGCCCTGGCACAACTCGCCAGCGCGGGTGCACAGCTCAGCGACGAAAGCCTGGATGATCTGCTGGTCCAGCCTTCCCGCCTGCAGGAGCGTGGCACCCTGGTGGCTGCTGAAGCGGCCTGGATACACCGCGAGTGGGTGGACAGCCAGCCAGGGGCGTATGACCCCATCGTGCTGGGCCGCATACGCCGTGGTCAGACGCTGGACGCTGCCAGTTATGTCGGCATTCAGCAGGCGCGGGCCGCGCTGTTGCCTTCGCTGGATGCCCGCATGGTCGGGCTGGATGCGCTGGTATTGCCCACCGTGCCGCTGCTGGCGCCACTGATCAGCACGGTGCAGGATGAGGACGCGTTTTTACGCACCAACGCCCTGCTGCTGCGCAACCCATCAGTCTTCAATTTTTTTGATCTCCCCGCGCTGTCCCTGCCGCTGGCGCGTGGCAGCGGACTCGCGGTCGGCCTCATGCTGGTGGGCCGGCGCGGACGAGACCGGGACCTGCTGGCGCTGGGCGCCGCAGTAGAGACCCTGCTGAAGAAACGGTAGCTGGGCGAAAGGCGTTTTTCAGCCGCGTTTTTCAGCCCACAACCAGAGCCAGACTCCGGCCGCAATCATTGGCAGGCACAACCACTGCCCCATGCTCATGCCCAGGGCCAGCACGCCAAGGAAGTCGTCCGGCTCGCGGAAGAACTCGGCAATAAAACGGAACACGCCATATCCGACCAGAAAGGCGGCTGACACCTGTCCGGTTTTGCGCGGCTTGCGTGCATACAGCCAGAGCAGCACAAAAAGCAACAGCCCTTCGAGCAGGAATTGATACACCTGCGACGGGTGGCGCGGCATCAGGGAGCCGCTGTTCCTGAAAACCATGCCCCAGGGCAGGTCCGGGCTGCTGAAGCGGCCCCAGAGTTCACCGTTGATGAAGTTGCCAACCCGCCCGGCTGCCAGCCCGGTGGGCACACACGGAGCGATCAAATCCATCACCTGCAACCAGGGCTTTTTCCGGGTGCGCGCAAACCAGATCTGCGACACCAGCACACCCAGCATGCCGCCGTGGAAACTCATGCCCCCCTGCCAGACGTAAAAAATTTCCAGCGGATGGGTCAGGTAATAACCGGGTTTGTAAAACAGGCAGTAGCCAATGCGTCCGCCCAGCACGACACCCATCACACCCAGGAACAAAATGTCTTCGATGTCTTTCCGGCTCCAGGCGGCCGCGCCGGTCATCGAGGCATACGGCTCATGCCTGAGGCGGCGCAGGCCCAGAAACAGAAAAAGGCCAAAAGCCGCCAGGTAAGTCAGGCCGTACCAGTGGATGGCCAGGGGTCCCAATTGCAGGGCGACGGGATCAATGGTGGGGTGAATCAACATGCGGCTTATTGTGCCAGCGTGCCGCGCGCTGCCAGACCAGCCGGTGCCGGGGCATAAGCCACAAAACGCTGCACACAGGGATTGACCATGCCGGCGGGCCAGACCAGGCTGGTCTCACACACCGGGACGCGCTGCCCCCGGGTGCCGGCCACGCCGCGATAGGTCACGCCCGCCCGCTGAAACTGCCGCACGCTGTCGGGCACCCATGCCACGCCCAGCCCCGCCGAAACAAGGTTCACGATGGTCTGCATCTGGATCGCTTCCTGGGCGATCTGGGGTGACAGGCCAGCCGCGTGGTACATGGCAAAAATGGCGTCATGCAGCGATGGCAGAATGCGGCGCGGAAAAATCACCAGCGGCTCGCCCAGCACCTGAGCCAGCGTCAGCTGTTTTTGCGCGGCCAGCGGGTGCTGATCGGCCAGCGCCAGCACCAGCGGCTCCCTGGCCACCAGCCGGTGCGCCAGACCGGGCAACACCATGCCCGGCGAGTGCAGCATCACACCGGCATCGATGTCATGCCGTTCAAATGCCTGCAGTTGCATATCGCCAGTAGCTTCCAGCAGTTCGAGCTGAACCCCGGGCTCCTGCTCACGAAAAGCCCGCACCCACGGCGGCAGCAAGGAAAATCCGGCGGTAGAGACAAACGCCAGGCGCAAACGCCCCACCTGACCGGCAGCCGCTGCCCGCGCCTGCCCGGGCAGCGCCTCGGCCCGCGCCAGCAAGTCCAGCACCTGCGGCAGCAGCGCCAGCGCCGCTTCCGTCATGTGCACGCTGCGTTTGGTGCGCTCAAACAGGCGCACGTCCAGCAACTTTTCCAGGTGGGCAATCGCCTGCGTCAGCGGCGGCTGCGTCATGTGCAGGCGTGTAGCCGCCCGGCCAAAATGCAGTTCGTCGGCCAGCGCCGCAAACTGGCGCCAGAGCCGCAGGTCTATGTGGGGACTGCTCATATGTCCAACATATTAATTGATTGCCATAAATATATTGGAGCCGTTGTAGATGACGTTGCATACTCTGACTTTTGCCACCCCACCGAAAACCCCACCATGAATCAGCAAGACAAAGACAGCGCAGGCGACGCCATCAACCGCCGCAGCAGAAACATCACCGAAGGCACAGCCCGTGCGCCAAATCGCTCGATGTACTACGCCATGGGTTACGAGGCGGGTGACTTCAAGAAACCGATGGTCGGTGTGGCCAATGGCCATAGCACCATCACCCCCTGCAACAGCGGCCTGCAAAAGCTTGCCGACGCAGCGATTGCCGGTATCGAGGAAGCTGGCGGCAACGCGCAGGTTTTTGGCACACCCACCATCTCTGACGGTATGGCCATGGGCACCGAGGGCATGAAGTATTCACTGATCAGCCGCGAGGTCATCTCCGACTGCATCGAAACCTGCGTGCAGGGCCAGTGGATGGACGGCGTGCTGGTGGTCGGTGGTTGCGACAAAAACATGCCGGGCGGCCTGATGGGCATGCTCCGCGCCAATGTGCCTGCCATCTATGTGTACGGCGGCACCATCCTGCCGGGCAGCTACAAGGGCAAGGACCTGAACATCGTCAGCGTGTTCGAGGCCGTGGGCGAACATTCCGCCGGTCGCATGAGCGACGAAGACCTGCTGCAGATCGAGCGCCGCGCCATCCCTGGAACCGGAAGTTGCGGCGGCATGTACACCGCCAACACCATGTCGAGCTCATTCGAGGCCCTGGGCATCTCCCTGCCCTACTCCTCGACCATGGCCAATCCGCACGATGAAACCAAAAACTCGGCCAAAGAGTCGGCCAGGGTACTGGTCGAAGCGATCAAAAAGAACATCAAGCCACGCGATATCGTGACCAAAAAGGCGATTGAAAACGCAGTGGCCGTGATCATGGCAACTGGCGGCTCGACCAATGCCGTGCTGCACTACCTGGCCATTGCGCATACGGCGGGTGTGGACTGGGCGATTGAAGACTTCGAGCGCATTCGTCAAAGAACCCCCGTGCTGTGCAACCTCAAACCCAGCGGTCAATACCTGGCGGTGGACCTGCACAAGGCCGGCGGTATTCCGCAGGTCATGAAGACCCTGCTGGTGGCCGGCCTGCTGCATGGCGACTGCCTGACCATTAGCGGCCAGACCATCGCTGAAGTGCTCAAAGACGTGCCCGATGTGCCGCGTGCCGACCAGGACGTTATCCGTCCGATCAACAACCCGATGTACGCGCAAGGTCACCTGGCGATCCTCAAGGGCAACCTGTCGCCCGAAGGCTGTGTGGCCAAGATCACCGGCCTGAAAAACCCGGTGATGACCGGACCGGCGCGTGTATTCGACGACGAGCAGTCAGCGCTCAAGGCCATCCTGGCCGGCAAAATTGTGGCGGGTGATGTGATGGTGCTGCGTTACCTGGGCCCCAAAGGCGGGCCCGGCATGCCCGAGATGCTGGCACCTACAGGCGCACTGATAGGCGCGGGGCTGGGCGAAAGTGTGGGCCTGATCACCGATGGCCGCTTCTCAGGCGGCACCTGGGGCATGGTCGTTGGCCATGTGGCGCCTGAGGCCGCGGCAGGTGGCAACATCGCCTTCATCAAGGAAGGCGACTCCATCACCATCGACGCCAAACAGCTGCTGCTGCAATTGAACATCGACGACGCCGAGTTGGCCAAACGTAAAGAAGGCTGGAAAGCACCCCTGCCACGCTACCTGCGGGGTGTGCAGGCCAAATTTGCATTCAATGCGTCGAGTGCCAGCAAGGGTGCGGTGCTGGACGACTACTGAAGCTTTCCCTTTCGCGGGGGTGAAAAACTAGCCCTTGAGGCCGCGTGCTGCCACTTCCAGGATTTCCGGCGTGGATTTACCCTGAAGGCACAAGGATCCAATCAGGCGCCCCGAAGCGCCCAGCGCATGCCTTTGCGGGTCGTTGCCTTCGCCCGGGATCAGCTCTACCGTTGCGCCCAGTTCTTTCAGGCGTGTTGCCAGGGGCAACTGCGTGGGCCAGGGCACATTGCTGTCCCTGGGATCGCCAAGAACAAACACACGCAGCTGAGGATGGAAGACCTCGCGCCTGAGCTGATCCACCGGTTCGTATGAATCCGCATGCCCCGTCAGGTCGGCAGTTCGTCCCATACCCTGCCAGCGCATTTTGGGCGAGGACACCGATGAAGTGGGCACGGCGCAGACGATGTCGGAACGCCACCCCAGCAGCGACGCCACCGTGTGTCCACCGCCGCTGAGTCCCACCAGCACCAGCTCGCTGATGCCATGCCTGGCCTTGATCAGGTCCAGCGCCGCCGACATCAGGCGCGGCTCCAGCTCGCGCCGGCGCTGCTTGTGTTCACCCGATGAGCCAAAGATGCCCGGACGCGACAGCAGGATCAAGGGCGCACCGGCGCGGGCAGACATGCCATCGGTCAGGCCTTGCATGATCTTCGGGTTGCGGCCCGCATACCCCGCATCGGCCTGGTCAAAAGCCATTTGATCGCTGGGAATGTAAATCAGCACGCGCGCCACCGGCCCACCTGCGGGCAGGCCCGATGCCCAGTACCGAAGACACTCGGCCGAGCCGCCTGGGGCGCGGGCCCACACCGCGTTGGGCACGGCGGCGCATTGCGCCTCGCTGGCGACAACACCGCGCACGAGGCCCTCTGCGGTGAAGTTGTCATCGCCTGTCGAGAATGAAGTGCGCTGGGCATGCACCGGACCGATGGCACTGAGCACCAGCAGGAGACGAAGAAACAATCCACGACGCATTGCAACTCCTTGTTAAACCGTCGGGGCTGTCCGTACGCAAAAGCAGTCGGCGGCGGAAATCCTATTTGGCGACCAGTTCACCTTCACGCGGCAAACCGGGCAACTCTTTGGCTTCGGCCGTATTGGCACCCGGTATCTTCTTGCGCGCAAACAGCGAATACATGGTGGGCACCACAAACACGGTCAGCAAGGTACCCAGCGACATGCCACCCACAATCACCCAGCCGATCTGGACGCGGCTTTCCGCACCGGCACCGGTGGCCAACGCCAGCGGCAGGGCACCCAGCACCATGGCGCCAGTGGTCATCAGGATGGGGCGCAGGCGCTGCGACGAGGCCTTGATCAGGGCCTCGATCATGTCCATGCCCTGCCCGCGCAACTGGTTCGTGAACTCGACAATCAATATGCCATGTTTGGTGATCAGGCCGACCAGGGTGATCAGGCCAATTTGTGAATAGACATTGAGCGAGCCGCCCGACCATTTCAGTGCCAGCAGCGCGCCAATCATGGACAGCGGCACCGACAACATGATCACCAGCGGATCGACAAAACTCTCGAACTGCGCGGCCAGCACCAGAAAGATGAACAGCAGCGCAAGCACAAACACAATCGCCAGCGCGCCCTGCGAACTTTTGAATTCGCGTGAGGTGCCGTTCAAGTCCGTGGTGTAGCCCGCTTTGAGCACCTTGGCCGCTGTCTGGTCCATGAAGCTCAGGGCCTGTCCAAGGGAATAATCAGGCGACAGATTGGCAGTGATGGTGGCTGAGCGGCGCTGGCCAAAGTGGTTGAGCTCGCGCGGCGACACGCTTTCGCGCACCTTGACCAGCGCCGACAGCGGAATCATGGCCTCGTTGCGGCCGCGTACATAAATGCCGTCAATGTCTTCTGGCGTACTGCGGCCACTGGCCTGGGTCTGGACAATCACGTCGTATTGCTCAGCGTCGCGTTTGTAGCGCGTCACATTGCGCCCGCCCAGCATGGTCTCCAGCGCCTTGGCGACCACCTCCACACTGACGCCCAGATCTGCCGCCTTGTCGCGATTGACTTCAATACGCAACTCGGGTTTGTTCAGGCGCAGGTCCACATCGGGCGACTGGATGCCGGGGTTTTTGGCAATTTCGTCCATCATCTGGCGAGCCACCAGGTTGAGGTTCTGGTAGCTGTCCGATGTCTGGATCACAAAGTTGACGGGCCGCTCGCGAAAGCCCTGGCCCAGCGAAGGAGGTGTGATCGGAAACGCCGTCACGCCCGGCAGGCTGGCAAATTTGGGTTGCATTTCGCGCGCCAGTTCCAGCGTACTGCGCTTGCGGTTTTCCCAGTCCACGGTGCGGTAGACCACGCTGGCCTGTGACACCGTGGGGTTGCCCACATTGGCAAAAATGCGGTCGAATTCTTTGTAGGGCTGACCAATTTTTTCCAGCGCCAGCGCATACCGGTTGGTGTAGTCCAGCGTGGCACCGTCCGGCGCAGTCACGGTGGCCAGTATCGTGCCCCGGTCTTCCAGCGGTGATAACTCCTGCTTCATGGACGGGAACACCAGTGCAATGGCAGCTGCACAAACCAGCATGACCGCCACCACCATCCAACGCGCCTGCAACACCACCCCCTTGATTTTGCTGGCCACACCTTTCTCGCCCGGTGCAGCGCGGTAGCGGCGCGAGACGACCCAGCGCAAAGCCGTTCCGTAGCGATCCGAGAGCGTCGTCAGCCAACGCTCCATGGAGCGGTCAAACCAGTTGGGCTTGGGGTTGTGCTTGAGCAAGAGCGAACACATCATCGGCGTCAGGGTCAGGGCGACCAGGCCCGACACCACCACCGCACCGGCCAGCGCCAACGCAAACTCGACAAACAGCCGCCCGGTTCGCCCGGGGGTAAAAGCCAGTGGCGCATACACCGCCACCAGCGTGGCCGTCATGGTGACGACTGCAAAGCCAATTTCACGCGCGCCCTTGATCGCTGCAGAGAAAGGGTCCAGTCCCTCCTCGATGTGCCGGAAAATATTCTCCAGCATCACAATTGCATCGTCAACGACGAGCCCAATGGCCAGCACCAAAGCCAGCAAAGTCAGGGTGTTGATCGTGAACCCGGCCAGCGCCATCAGCGCAAAGGTACCCACCAGACTCACAGGAATGGTGACGATGGGAATGATGGAGGCACGGAAAGTGCGCAGAAACACAAAAATCACCAGCGCCACCAGAGCCACCGCCTCGGCAATGGTCCTGTAGACGTTTTTGACGGAGCGGTCGATGAAGATCGAGTTGTCGTTGGCCACGTCAATCAACATGCCGCCGGGCAGGTCTGCCTGCAGGCGCGGGATCATCTCGCGCACCCCCTTGGAGAGCACCAGCGGGTTGGCTGTCGCCTGCCGTATCACGCCGACAGCCACCGCCGAGCGGCCATTGAGCCGCACGGCGCTGCGCTCGTCGGCGGCGGCCTCTTCCACCCGGGCCACATCCCGGATCTTGACGGGAAAACCGTTGACGCTTTTGATGACAATCTCTGAAAACTGCGCCGGGCGCACCAGGTCGGTCTGGGAGGTGACGCTGAACTCACGTTGTTGGGATTCAATGCGTCCGGCCGGCAGTTCCAGGTTGCTGCGCCTGAGGGCGTCTTCCACATCCTGGGTCGTGAGCTTGTAACCGGCCAGCTTGTCGGCATCCAGCCAGACACGCATGGCATATTTGCGCTCACCAAAAATGCGCACATCCGCCACACCGCTCACCGTCTGCAGGCGCGATTTGACGACCCGGTTGATCAGGTCATTGATCTGCAAACGAGACAGCGTTTCGCTGCTGAAAGCCAGAAAAATAACCGGGAAGGCATCGGCCTCTACCTTGGCGATCACCGGTTCCTCGATCGCCTGCGGCAAGCGGTTGCGTACACGCGACGTGCGGTCACGTACCTCGGCGGCGGCGGCGTCTGCATCTTTTTCAAGCCGGAAGCGCACCGAGATCTGCGCCTGCTCTGCCCGGCTGATGGAAGTGATGACATCGACCGCATCAATGCCAGCGATCGAGTCTTCCAGCGGCTTGGTGACCTGTGACTCAATCACCTCGGCCGACGCGCCGGCATAACGCACGCTCACGGTGACTACCGGCTCATCGATTTTCGGGTACTCGCGCACCGCCAGGCGGCTGAAACTGACCGCTCCCACCAGTACGATCAACAGCGAGAGCACGGTGGCAAAGACGGGCCGTCGTATGGAAATTTCAGCTAGTTGCATAAAGGGCTGCCTCTTCGGTCACCGGGTCAGTATTCAGGCCGGATCACGCGCCGCTGCCGCCGGACGGCGATCCGGGGTGGCCGCATTGCGCCCCGCTTTCGAGGCGGTCGGCAACTCGGCAACAACGGATCCGCAGGGGTTTGGCCCGGAAGTCGACATCCGCGCTGCGGGCGCAGCAGCAAGCGCCTTGTCTCCGCGCGGCCCAACCGGGGACGAGGCGGCTGGCGCAGCAGCAGACGAAGGCGGTGGCGCTGGCCCCGTTGCAGAAGCGCCGGCCGAAGACGCTGCGGCGGAAGGGCCTGGCCCCCCCGCACGCGCACTGGCCAGATCGACCACAGTGACCACCGTCCCGTCGCGTTGCACCCGCTGCTGGCCCGCCGTCACCACGCTGTCACCGGCTTCAAGCCCTTCCAGAATTTCCACCTTGCCGGGGCTGCGCAGACCGAGCTTGACTTCCACGCGCTGGGTTGTGCGGGTTTTTTCGTCCGGCCCGCCCAGCAGCTTGATGACAAACTGTCGGCCGCCCTGGGGAACAATGGCTTCCTCGGGGATCACGCGTGCGCCTTCACGCACACCAAAAACAGTATTGACCCGCGCAAACATGCCAGGCCTGAGCTGCAACTGGCGGTTGTCAATACAAGCCCGGATGCCCACAGAGCGCCCATTGGCATCGATCAGCGGGTCAATCGCCTGAATCTGCGCGCTGTATTTGCGCCCTGGCAACGCATCAATGTCGAGCAGGGCCGTCTGACCCCGTTTGACCTTGCTCTGAAAGCGCTCAGGCAACCTGAAATCCACAAAAATCGCTTCGATGTCTTCGATGTTGACAATGTCTGCGCCGTCTTTCAGGTAGTCGCCCACGTTGACCAGCCGGATACCGGCAATGCCGTCAAACGGCGCGACGATTTTCAGCCGTGCGGCCGTGGCTTTGGCCAGCGCCAGCTTGGCTTGCGCGACCTGCAGATTGGCCGCGCTTTCATCCAGCGAGCGCTGGCTGATGAAATTTTGCGCCACCAGTTCCTGGTTGCGTTTCTGGTTGGCCTGGGCTATCGACAGCTCGGCCTGGCTTTGCTGGACTTGTGCCAGCGGCAGCTGGTCGTCAAACTGAACCAGCACCTGCCCCATGCGCACGCGCTGCCCATCCGTGAAATTGAGCGCGGTGATACGGCCGCTGACCTCGGGCCGCAACACCACCCCACGGCGTGAGCGCAGGCTGCCCACCGCCGAGGTGTCGTCGCTGAGCCGCGCCAGCTCCACCCGGGCCGCTTCCACCGAGGGCGGCCTTGCGCGGGTACCGGCCGCACTGGCGACCGAGCCAGGCGCAGCAAGCGCAGGCTGCGCTACCGTATCGCCGGAGGCAGGCTTCTGGTACCACCAGGCTGCACCCGACGCTGCGGCAATGCCGGCCACCGCGATCACCATGTAAGTTGCTTTTTTAGCCATGAAGACTTGTTATAAAAGGAAACGAACTTCCAATGTATCAGGACGCTTCGGGCTGTACAGGCTGCGGGCTTCTCCGACGCTCTTTTTCCTGGCGGCTTTACAAGGGCTTTACCCACGCCAGTCGAGTTGGGGCTGCCTTGTCGGCTGCGATAATGTGTATGCTTGTTTTGCCCACTTTTCGCGCTCGCGGGTGGGCACAGGCGCCCTGTTCAGCGGCGACCCAGCGCTCGCTCCACACCCATGTTGGCCAGCGCATCGGCGCGCTCGTTGCCGGGGTCGCCGGCATGGCCCTTGACCCAACGCCAATCAATGGTGTGGCCGCCGCTGCTGACCAGTGTGTCGAGTTTTTGCCAGAGATCCACGTTTTTTACCGGCTGTTTGGCTGCGGTGCGCCAACCCCTGGCCTTCCAGCCGCTGATCCATTCGGTGATGCCCTTGCGCACATATTCGCTGTCCAGATAAAGCGTAACGCGGCAGGGCCGCTTGAGCGCGGCCAGGGCTTCAATCACCGCCGTCATCTCCATGCGGTTGTTGGTGGTGCCCAGTTCGCCCCCGAACAGCTCCTTGAGCGTGTCGCCGCTGGTCAACATCGCGCCCCAACCACCCGGGCCGGGGTTGCCCTTGCAGGCGCCGTCGGTGTAGATCACCACCTGTTGGGCCGCTGTCTGTAAATCGTCTGTCATGAATCCGGGGTATCCAGTTTTTTGTGGTGATTGGGATGAAGTGAAAATGTGCCGGGGCGCCGCACCTGATTGGCAATCACGGCCGGCGCGGCGGCGCCTGCCTTTTGTGTTTTCCAGTTAGGCTCCAGCAGGCGCATGCCTCGCACGCGCTTGACTGCCACCAGAAAATACAGGGCTCCAAAAATAGGCCACCAGCGCTGGCCCACCTTGTCCATCCAGGAAAACCGCTCCAGCGACGCTGCGCGGCTGACTGCAGGCCGGTAACAGCCGAACTGGCCGGATTCGACCTCAAAGCTGAGCAGGCGCAGCCAGTCGCGCAGCCGCCAGTAACCAATAAATTCGCCGGCTTCAGGCAGAAACAACTCGCCATAACCCAGGCGCCGGTAAAAATGCGCCCGGCGCTGGCGCAAGCCCCAGAGGCTGGCAGGGTTCAGGCCGGTGATGACCACGCGGCCTTCCGGCACCAGCACACGCTCGACTTCGCGCAGGGTCGCATGCGGGTCAATGCTGAGTTCCAGCGTATGTGGCAACAGCACCAGGTCCAGGCTGTTGGCAGGAAAAGGCAAGGCGGCTGAATCGCTCAACAAGGCGATGCGCGGGGAACTCGCTGCCGGCCTGGCGCTCTGACCCGCGTTGGCGGATGATGCGGATTCGGAGCCCTGCGCCGCCAGCCATTTGTGCGGCATGCGGTTGCTGCCCAGCGCGTCGAGTTCGGGCAGGCCGAGCTGCAGGGCGTGGTAGCCAAACATGTCGGCGACGGCCTGGTCAAATCGCTCGCGCTCCCACGCCAGCAAATACTCGCCGGGCGGGGTTTTGATCCAGTCTGTGAATCCTATAATTTGTGAGCCCATGAAGACTGCTGCATGTTCCTGACACCCATCCCCGCATTTGACGACAACTACCTGTGGATGCTCGACGACGGCCGCCGCGCGCTGATTGTCGATCCAGGCGATGCGGCGCCCGTGTTTCAGGCGCTGCAAGACCGGCAGCTTCAATTAGAGTCGATTCTAGTCACGCACCATCACGCGGACCACACCGGCGGCGTGGAAGCGTTGCGGCGCGCCACGGGCGCCAAAGTGTTTGGCCCGGCACGTGAGCGCATACCCGGGCCGTTTACGCCGCTGGCCGATGGCGACACGGTGCAGGCACTCGGGCTGAACTTCCAGGTCATCGACGTGCCAGGGCACACCGCCGGGCATATTGCATTTTTCGCACCCGAAAGGGACGGCAGCCCTTTGCTGTTCTGCGGCGACACGCTGTTTTCAGGTGGCTGCGGGCGCCTGTTTGAAGGCACCCCGGCGCAGATGCTGGCATCGCTGGATCGCCTGGCCGCGCTGCCTGGCAACACGGTTGTCTGCTGTACCCATGAATACACCATGGGTAATCTGCGTTTTGCCCTGGCGGTAGAACCTGACAACAAGGACTTGATTGGTTACCATGCACGCTGTACTGCTTTGCGGAACAACGGAGAGCCGACCTTGCCCACGTCGATTGACCAGGAACTGCTGATCAACCCGTTTTTGCGTACCCGACATCCCACGGTGGTGGCCGCGGCCAGACGTTTTGACCCGGCGGCCCATGACGAGAACACCCAATTTGCCGCCATCCGGCAATGGAAGAACCAATTCAAATGACCGAGCCGTACGCCCCGCCCTCTTCACCTTCACTCATCTTTCATGGCCGTGCTGCCAGCCGTATCACCCGACTTCCTTCCCTTGTTGCCTTGCTCGCAGTCGCGGTGCTCGCCGGCTGTGCCAGCACCAGCCCGACCGGCATGCCCGGCGACCCGGTACTGAGTACCTCATCGGTTCCCGCATCGGCTGCCAAACCGGTTTACCCCAGCGGTCCGCTGACACCGATTGACCGGGCCCAGGCAACGTCCAGCGCGGTGACCGCTACCCAGACGCCCGCTGATTTGTGGGACCGCATGCGCCGTGGCTTCGCCATGCCCAACCTGGAAGGCGAACTGGTGACCGACCGCGAGCAGTGGTATGCCAGTCGGCCCGACTACATCCAGCGCATGACCGAGCGCTCCAGCAAATACCTGTTTCACATTGTTGAAGAGCTTGAACGCCGCAACATGCCGACCGAGCTGGCCTTGCTGCCCTACATTGAAAGTGCCTTCAACCCGCAGGCGGTGTCCAGCGCCAAGGCCGCTGGCATGTGGCAGTTCATGCCGGCCACCGGCAGGTATTTTGATTTGAAGCAAAACGCCTTTCGTGATGACCGCCGCGATGTACTGGCCTCCACACGCGCCGCGCTGGACTACCTGCAAAAACTGCACCGCATGTTTGGCGACTGGCATCTGGCGCTGGCCGCGTACAACTGGGGCGAGGGCAGTGTGGGCAGGGCCATCGCCAGGAATAAAAAAGACGGGCTGGGCACCAGCTACACCGATCTGCGCATGCCCGATGAAACCCGGCTGTACGTGCCCAAGCTGCAGGCCGTCAAGAACATTGTGGCCAACCCCCAGGCCTTTCGGGCCGAGCTGCCAGTGATCGAGAACCATCCCTACTTCCAGCAGGTGCAGATCACCCGCGACATCGACGTCGCGCTGGCCGCCAGACTGGCCGACGTGGAGCTGGCCAACTTCAAGGCGCTCAATCCGTCGGCGCACCGCCCGGTCATTCTGGCCGCCGGCACGCCGCACATCCTGCTGCCCTGGGACAACGCCAAGGTGTTCCAGCGCAACTTCGAGGCCTACACCCAGGGCCAATACGCCAGCTGGACCGCCTGGACGGCGCCGGCCACACTCAGCGTCGGCGATGCGGCCAGACGTGTCGGCATGAGCGAAGACGCCCTGCGCGGCGTCAACAACATCCCGCCACGCATGCTGATCAAGGCCGGCTCTACCCTGCTGGTGTCGCGCACCGCAAAAATGGACGATGACGTGGCCAGCCATGTGGCCGACAACGCGCAGATGACGCTGGCACCAGAGATCGTCACACGCCGCAGTACTGTCAAGGCGCGCAAGGGCGAAACCGTGGCCAGCATTGCCAGACGTTACGGCCAAAGCGTCGCCAGCGTGGCCGAATGGAACAGCGTCAGCGCCACAGCCAGCTTCAAGCTGGGGCAGCAGGTAGTGCTTTTCCTGCCGGTGCGCGCGGCGCGGCCGGCGCGGGCGCAAACACGCGGCGCCGTGAAGGCGGTCCCGCGCAGCACCGGCAAAGCCGTGGTCAAGAGCAAGAAACGCTAGCCGGGCAAGAGCCTGAAGTACACGGTTGTTATCCCTTGACGCCCTTGTCCAGTCTGCGTAATCAGCTATCAACATAATAGCTAATCAGACTGCATTTCACATGGTCGCCAGCACTCCTCGCAAACCAGTCCAGGCCAAGGCACCCGCCCAGTCACCGTTTAGCTTTCTTTTCGTCATCGGGCTGCTGGCTCTGGCTGCCGGCGTCGTCCTGCTGCTACTTTCCTTCAAAAATCGGGCTCTGCGTCCCGTCGGTGGCGCACTGCTGCTGATCGGCGTCGTCCTGGCGGGCGGCTACCTGACCAACCGGATCATTTCCGGGATTTATGTCGATCCCCTTGCCTATGAACCGCCGTGGGCCAAGCTGGGCAGGGGCGATGGCCCGCCCCGATTGCCAGCGCCCGGCAAGCCGGCTGCCCCCGAGGACAAGCCTTTTGAGATGGACAAACTGATCGACTTTCCCGTGGCTGATGCGCCCCGCCGACCGGTCGCGCCCGTCAACAGGCCCGTTGTAAGCCCGCCGCCGGTGCGATCCGGCTGGACGACGGAGATATTTGACTTCATGACGCCGCAGCAGTTTGACGCTGTGTGTGCAACACTGTTTGCGCAAAGTGGTCTGGAAACCCGCGCCCAGTCCCATGGCGCCGCCGGCGGCGTGACCATCTGGCTTCATTCACGCAACGCCCAACAGGGCAAGGACAGCCCGGTGGCAGTTGCCCTTTGCAAGTTATGGCCAGGGCAGCCGCTGTTGGTTCGCGATATCCACCCCCTGCTTACCTTGATGGCTGCGCGGGGCCTCAAGCGCGCCACCTACGCCACCGGATCAAGCTTCACCGAGAACGCCAGCGAGTTTGCGAAAAACAACGGCATCAACGCGCTGGACCGCTTCGGCCTGCTCAAGCTGATTGCCACGCGCACACCTGCTCAGCAGCAGCAGCTGCTGGCCATTGCTCTTGCGAGGCGCTGACTGGCCTGCGGGTTATTACAGTCGCAGTGAGCCGCTGCCAAACAGGCCAATCAGACCAATGACAATGAGGTAAATCGCAACGATGTAATTTAGAAGCCGGGGCATGATCAAAATCAGGATGCCGGCAATCAAAGACACGATGGGGCCGAGGTGGAGCGAGAGATTCATGGGGGTTCCTTGTCATGAGACCGCCCTTGCCTTGCATGGAGTCAGCACCGATAGCGACAGCGCACGGTGTTGGGCGGTGAACGTTCAATGTAGCTTCGGGCCTGCCGGTCGTCTGTAGGACGGAGCAGCTACCGTACCCCGGCCTGCGCAACCGTCAGAAATACACAGCCCATCACAGTTTCTCCGTATCGCCGGTGCGCGGCTGCCACTTCATGAGCTTTTTCTCGACCCGCCCGACGATGCCGTCGAGCACCAGCGCAAACGCGGTCAGCACCACAATCCCGGCAAACACGGTGTTCACATCAAACGTGCCCTCCGCCTGCAGGATCAGGTAACCAACACCGCGTGCAGAACCCAGGTACTCACCGACCACCGCACCGACAAAAGCCAGGCCCACCGAGGTATGCAGGCTGGAGAAAACCCAGCTGGTGGCACTTGGCAGGTACACGGTGCGCAGCAACTGCCGCTGGTTGGCACCGAGCATGCGCGCATTGTTGAGCACCACCGGGCTGACCTCTTTCACACCCTGGTACACGTTGAAGAAAACAATGAAAAATACCAGCGTGACCGCCAGCGCCACCTTGCTCCAGATACCCAGTCCAAACCACATGGCGAAAATCGGCGCAAGAATCACGCGTGGCATTGAATTGGCGGCCTTGATATACGGGTCCAGGATGGCGCTGGCCGTGGGCGCCAGCGCCAGCCAAAGGCCGCATGCCAGGCCCAGCATGGTTCCGATGCCAAAGGCCAGCACGGTTTCCAGCAAGGTGGTGCCGAGATGGATGTAAATGTCGGCATTGCCCGGCAAGCCATCGGGGAACAGGAGGCTGGGACCAAAACCAAAAGGCATGAACCAGGACCAGACACGCCCTGCCACCTTGACTGGCTCACCCAGAAAGAAAGCCAGTTGCTGATCCCGCGAAGCCAGCTGCCACAGCGCCAGAAAAGCCAGCAGCATGCCGACTTGCCATGCGCGCAGGTTGGATGCAGACGGTTTGAGAGAGGACCACATGTTCAGGCCCTCTTCAGTTGTTGCGCATAACCCTTGAGCACTTCGTCGCGCAGCACATTCCATATCTGCGTGTGCAGCTCGATGAAACGCGGCTGGGTGCGAACCTCGGCGACATTGCGTGGGCGCGGCAAGTCAATCTCGAACTCCCCCAGGGGCCGGGTCGCCGGTCCGGCCGACAGCACCACCACGCGGTCGCTCATGGCAATGGCTTCGTCCAGGTCGTGTGTGATGAACAGCACCGCCTTCTTTTTGGCGGCCCACAAATCCAGCACTTCGTTTTCCATGAGCTGGCGGGTCTGGATGTCCAGTGCTGAAAACGGCTCGTCCATCAGGATGATGTCGGGGTCCAGCGCCAGCACCTGGGCCAGCGCGGTACGCTTGCGCATGCCGCCAGACAACTGGTGCGGGTAACGGTCGCCAAAGTCACTCAGGCCCACGCGCTCCAGCCAGGACTGCGCCTGCTCACGCGCCTCGGTGTCAGGCACACCCCGGTACTGCAAGCCCACCATGACGTTGTCGATGGCGCTGCGCCAGGGCATCAGCGCCTCGGTCTGAAACATGTAGCCAGCGCGGGTGTTGATGCCCTGTAAAGTCTGGCCGAAGACCTTGACGGTACCGGAGGTCGGCGGCAACAGGCCGGCGCTGATATTGAGCAGGGTGGACTTGCCGCAACCGGTCGGGCCAACCACGGAGACAAACTCGCCGGCGCGTATGCGCAGCGAGGTCTGGCCGACGGCGGTGTAGCCCGGCCCGGCATCGTCCCGTGATCTGAAGGTACAAGTGATGTCCAGCAGTTCGAGCGCGCAGTCAGCGGTGTGATTTTGGGTCGGGTCCGGCATGGTTGAATTGTCGCTGCGAACGGACCGGCGCCGTGGCTGTGTGAGTTCAAACCAGCCGGGGCCGCGGAACCGGCTCCGCCGGGCCGCAGGCTGGAGGCTGTCCAAGCCCGCTTGAGCGGGCTTGGACAGCCTCCAGATGCGCTGCCTCTGGCAGCGCGGCGCCCTGCAAGGGCAGCGGCCCCTTTTTCAGTGCAAGGGGCAGGGAGCCGCCGCAGGCTCGAAGGCAACGACCGTGGGGGCCCTATTCAGGCCTTGAACTTTTCCTTGGCCCGGCGGGCAAATTCGTTGGTGTAGGTCTTGCTCAGGTCAATCTTGTCGACCTTGATGCTGGGGTCAAAACTGGCCAGCGCCTTCAGTGCTGTTTTGGCGCCTTCTTCGGGCAGGATGCCGTCGAGCGCAATCGCATCGCGCACCTTGGCAAAGGACGCCAGGTAGAGGCCCCTGTCACCGAGCAGGTAGTTCTCGGGCACGGTCTTGATGATGTCGCCCGGGCCGGCGGTCTGCAGCCACTTCAGCCCGTGCACGATGGCATTGGCCATCGCCTGGCAGGTGTTGGGATTTTTCTGGATGAACTCCAGCGGCGCGTACAGGCAGGCGGCGGGCATGGGACCGCCAAACACATCGACCGTGCCTTTGAGCGTGCGGGTGTCAGAGATGATCTTGACCTCGCCTTTTTGCTCCAGCATGGTCATGACGGGATCGGTGTTGCTCATCGCATCGATCTGCCCGGAACGCAACGCGGCCAGTGCGCCGGCAGCCGTGCCGACGCCGATAAAACTCACATCAGCGGGCTTGATGCCTGCGCGCGACAGCACCAGGTTGGCCATCATGTTGGTGGATGACCCCGGTGCCGACACACCAATTTTTTTACCCCGAAGGTCTGCCACCGACTTGTAGTTGGGCATGTTTTTGGTGGACACACCAAAGGCAATCTGCGGCGCCCTGCCCTGCAACACAAAGGCCTGGAACATCTGGTTTTTCGATTGCAGGTTGATGGTGTGCTCGTAAGCACCCGACACCACGTCGGCCGAGCCACCCACCACCGCCTGCAGGGCGCGCGCGCCGCCGGCAAAGTCACTGATCTCCAGCTCCAGGCCCTCGGCTTTGAAATAACCAAGCTGCTCGGAAATGGTCAAAGGCAGGTAATAAAATGCGGCCTTGCCACCCACGGCCAGCGCGATTTTTGTTTTCTCCAGCTTGCTCTGGGCGCGCAGCGCAGGGAAAGCCAGCGTTGCGGCAGCAAGCGCCACCACCCCAGAAAAACCTCGGCGCGTCGGGCTGAAATCAGGCTTCATGAACAATCCTCTCTCTGTTTTTATGTGTTCAGAAGAGAATAGCCAGCCACCCCATCAACCGCATCGGTATCATCCCGTGCGGGTTTGTACGGAACGGGGACTCCCCCCGGTTACCAGACGTTACCGGTAGCCCAGAAAAAGTATGCCTACGTTGACCAGCAAGGCCAGGAACCACAAGACGCTACGGCTTTTGGCCATGTCGGCAACATACATGATCACATAGGCCATGCGCAACACCACAAACACAAACGCAAACACATCAAGCCGCACCTGCGAGGCCTGCAATTGGTGCGCAATGATCACGGCGGCAAAAAAGAAGGGCAGCGCCTCGAAGGTGTTGGCCTGCGCGCTGTTGGCACGCGCGCGCCAGTCGGTCTGACGCGCCAGCCAGGCGCGCGGGTTGTGGTTGTCATAACCGCCCAGACGTGCAGACACACCAAACATGCCCCATTTGGCCAGCGCAGCGCAGGCAAAAGGCAGCAAGGCCGCGACCAGCAGGCACCAGTAGGCTACGGTGAAACGGGCGTAAGTCATTTTTTGAGCCTTTCTGGCGTTGGGACTTCGGGAGACGGGCGGGAGCAGCTATAAAAGCAACAGCAGTTTGAAACACGGTGCGGCCACGCATCAGCGCCGGTCCACCAGTGCGTGGGCGATGGTGCCAAGGTCAACGTACTCCAGCTCGCTGCCCACCGGCACGCCGCGCGCCAGCCGGGTGACCTGCACGTTGCGGCTTTTCAGCGCCTGCGCAATCACGTGCGCGGTGGCCTCGCCTTCGGCTGTGAAGTTGGTGGCCAGGATGACCTCCTGCACCTCGCGCTCTACGGCAGCGACCGGTTCACCCTGCGCATCCCGGGGCAGGACGCGGTCAAAGAGTTTCTGCAGCCCGATGTCATGCGGGCCAATGCCGTCCAGCGGACTGAGCTTGCCCATCAACACAAAGTAAAGGCCGCGATAAGCCAGCGTACGCTCCAGCGCCGCCTGGTCGGCCGGGGTCTCCACCACGCAGAGTTTGCTGCGGTCCCTGCCCGGGTTGGCGCAGGTGCTGCAAACCTCGTGCTCGGTCAGGGTGTTGCACAGGGCGCAGTGTTTGACACTTTCAACCGCGTGTATCAACGCGCGGGCAATCTGCAAGGCGCCCGGTTTGTCGTGCTGCAACAAATGAAAAGCCATGCGCGCGGCCGACTTGGCGCCCACCCCCGGCAGGCGCCGCAGCGCCTGGGTCAGGCCTTCGAGAGCGTTGGAGTCAGCCATCTATTGTGAGCCCCCACGTTCGCTCACTGCGAGCCTTCGGCAGCTCTCTGCCCCTTGCACTGAAAAAGGGGCGCTGCTCATGCGCTCAGGCAAAGCCAGTCCCGCGGCCCCGGCTGGTAAATGCAGATACCAAAGTCAGAAGGGGAGTTTCATGCCGCCGGGCAGGCCTGGCATGCCCGCCGTGAGCTTGCCCATTTTTTCCTGGCTCAGGTCTTCCGCCTTTCGCACTGCCGCGTTGAAAGCCGCTGCCACCAGGTCTTCCAGCATGTCTTTGTCTTCCGCCAGCAGGCTGGGGTCGATCTCGACACGTTTGACATCGTGTTTGCAGGTCATGGTGACCTTGACCAGGCCCGCGCCGGACTCAGCGGTGACTTCGATAAAGGCCAGCTCGTCCTGCGCCTTTTTGAGGTTGTCCTGCATGGCCTGCGCCTGCTTCATCAGGCCTGCAAGTTGTCCTTTGTTGAACATGTCTGTATTCCTTTAAAAACTTGTGATTAATCATATCGGCTTGCTGACCAGGGGGGCCAGCGGTTTGATGCTGCCTGGTACCACACGGGCGCCCCACTGGCGCACCATGTCCTGCACAAACGGGTCATTTTCAATCGTTGCTTCGGCCTGGCGCTGGCGCTCAATCTGCGCGGCGGCATTGCGCCGTGCGGGCGTATCAAGCACCGGGCCGAGCTCCACCACCAGTTGCGGCGCAGCTTGGTCCGGCAGGGCGGCTTGCAGGGCAAGCTGGAGTTTTTCCCGCGCCGCGACCTGGTTCAATGACTCGCGCTCGACCCGCAAGGTCCAGGTGCCGCCGGCCTGCGAGCGCAATTCGGACTGCAAGGCCAGCTCTCGCGCCAGCGCTGCCACCATGTCAGCCGCCACCATGCGGTTGACCAGCTCGGCCCAGGTGTCACCCAACGGGTTGACGCCGAGGGCTGACGGCGGCGCAGCGGTGATGGCCGGCGCTGGTATCGGGGCAGCGCTTGGCGGAGCCTCTTCCCACGGAGCGGGCACCCTTGCGGCTGGCTGATCAGGCCGCTTTTTTGCTATCAATTCAGGAGCTGCTTGCGCATGTCCCCCAAGGGCTGGCGGCTTATTTCGTTCTACATTTTCAGGGAAGGCCGTGGCGCTGGCGGCACGCTCAGGCGACGGCTTTTTTGCGGGCTCGACGGCGCCTCCCGCAGGCTTGAAGGCCAGCAAGCGCAGCAGCACCATGGTGAGGGCCGCATAGTCGTCAGGCGCCAGCCCCAGCTCTGCGCGGCCATGCAGGCACAGGCTGTACAGCAATTGCGTCTCGTCGGCCGGCATGGTTTGCGCCAGCCGCGCCGTCGCAGCGGTGTCGGGGTCAGAGGCGTCATCGCCCTCACCGATACCTGGAACCGCCTGCAGCACCGCCATGCGCTGCAGGACGGTGGCCATTTCCTCCAGAGTGGATGCAGCGCTCAGGCCATTGAGACGCAGCACCTCGGAAGTTTCAACCACACTTTTGCCGTCGCCATGCGCCAGCGCATCAAGCAGCTGGAACACATAACTGCGGTCCACGCTGCCCAACATCTGGCGCACACTGGCTTCCTGCAGCTGGCCGGAACCGAAGGCAATCGCCTGGTCGGTCAGCGACAGTGCATCGCGCATGGAGCCGCGCGCGGCGCGCGCCAGCAGGCGCAGGGCCTGCGGCTCGGAAGCCACCGCTTCCGCCTGCAGCACCTGGCCCAGATGCTCAAGAATGGTTTCGGGCGCCATGGGCCGCAGGTTGAACTGCAGGCAACGCGACAGCACGGTGGCCGGCACTTTTTGCGGATCGGTCGTGGCCAGCACAAATTTGAGGTATTCGGGCGGTTCTTCCAGCGTCTTGAGCATGGCGTTGAAGGCCGTGTTCGTCAGCATGTGCACCTCGTCGATCATGAAGACCTTGAAGCGCCCAACGACGGGTTTGTAGACCGCCTGCTCCAGCAACTGCGCGATCTCGTCAACGCCGCGGTTGGAGGCCGCGTCGAGCTCGGTGTAATCCACAAAACGGCCGCTGTCGATGTCGGTGCAGGCCTGGCACACGCCACAGGGCGTCGCCGTGATGCCGCCCTGCCCGTCCGCGCCCAGGCAGTTGAGCGACTTGGCCAGGATGCGCGAGATCGTGGTTTTGCCAACGCCACGCGTGCCGGTGAAAAGGTAGGCATGGTGAAGGCGCTGTGTCGTCAGCGCGTTGCCCAGGGCCTGCACCACATGCGCCTGCCCGACCATTTCAGAAAAATTCCGGGGGCGGTATTTGCGGGCAAGCACGAGGTAGGACATGAGACGATTCTAAAGCGCGAGGCCAGGGGTTTTTCTCCGCATAGCCCTTTAAGTCCGGCGCACCGCCCTTACAATACAAAGCGACGGGCCTTCCCGCATGGTGAAGCGGCCAACCGGGTCAGATGGGGAACCAAGCAGCCCTAACTGCAGAGCCAGTGCCGGGGTCAAGGTCCGTCACCTTTTTCATGGCTGTGACCGGTTTTTCCCGGCCGCAGCCACAAACCGCGCAAGCGCCTCCCGCAAGCCGGGCAAATTGCGCTGCACACTTGCCAGCTTGCCTTCGCTGGCGCTGTGGTGCAGCGAAGCCAGCGCCATATGTACCTCGGTGGCGGCAATGGCCGATGACGCGCCCAGCAGGGAATGCAGATGGCGCGCAACCGGCGAGGCATCACCGTCCTGCAAGGCGCGCTCCAGCTCGGCCATCACCTTGGGCAGTCGTTCCACGAACGACTGCACCACTGCGTCCAGAAGCGCCTGATCGCCCCCCAGTCGCTCCAGCGCCGCCTCGCGCTCGAACACAGCCACGCCCGCCGGAGCACCAGCCCCTGGCACCGGCGAATCACCGGCCGACGGTGCGTCGCTGCTGGCCACCCAGCGGTTCAGGGTGTCCCGCAAAGTCACCCGGGCCACGGGTTTGGCCATGTAGTCGTTCATGCCGGCCTGCAGGCATCTTTGCGCGTCGCCCTCACTGGCATTCGCGGTCATCGCAATGATGGGCGTCAACACGCCATTTTTCCGAAGCGTGCGGGTCGCCTCGTACCCGTCCATCACGGGCATCTGGCAGTCCATCAAAATGACGGCAAACTCACTGCGGCCACACTGGTCTACCGCATCACGCCCATTGCCCACCACGATGACGTCGTCATAACCCAGTTTGTTGAGCAGGCCCACGGCGACAATCTGGTTGGTTGGATTGTCTTCGGCCAGCAAAATCCGGCCCGAACGTCTGTGAGCCTCGGGCTCACGCCGCGCCGACATGCTGCCGGTCACCGCACCCGACGCCAGCCGCACGTTTTCGAGCACCAGCGTAAAAGTGGACCCCTTGCCGGGAACACTGTCCAGCTCAACCCGCCCGCCCATGAGCTCACTGAGCTGCCTGACAATGGCCAGCCCCAGCCCGGTGCCGCCGTATTTGCGGGTGGTGGACGTGTCAGCCTGCACAAAGTTGTTGAATATCCGCGCCTGCACCTCCGGCGCAATGCCTATGCCGGAGTCGGTGATTGAAAACCTCAAGCTCAACCGGTCTGCGACACGGTCTCCCGCCTCCACCAGCAGGCCCAGTTCGCCGGTTTCTGTGAACTTCAGCGCATTGCCCAGCAGGTTGACAAGAATTTGCCGCAAGCGTGATGGGTCGCCCCAAATCCACTCCGGCAGCGCAGGGTCCACCCTGCGCTGGAACATCAGGCTTTTCGCACTGGCCCGGTAGGCAAACAGGTCGCCTACATCGGCCAGCAAACGCTGCAGGTTGAAGGGCACATCTTCCAGCACAGTCTGACCGGCATCAATTTTGGCCAGGTCCAGGAAGTCGTTGGCCAGCACCAGCAAAGACTGCGCACTGCCGTCAATCAGCTGCGCAAACTGGGCTTGCTGAGGGCTCAAGGGCTCATCCAGCAACAACTGGGTGATGCCCAGAATACCGTTGAGCGGCGTGCGAATCTCATGGCTCATGGTCGCCAGAAAAGTGCTTTTGGCCCGATTGGCAGCTTCCGCTGCGTCTTTGGCCTGCTTGAGCTCGGCTTCGGCCGCCCTGCGGGCGGTCACGTCGCGAAAACTCCAGACGCGGCCAAAGCTCTGCGCGCCCAACCTGTGCAGTTTGGAATACCGCTCAAAAACGCGCCCGTCCGTGAACTCCAGGACATCAAGACTATCTGCAGCCTGCGTGCGGTACAGCTCTTCAACTTTTGCCAAAAATCCGGCAGGGTCATTTAACTGTGTCATCGCAAATCGTGTCATCTCCTTGTTGCCGGACTCAACCACTTTTTCCGGGAATCGCCACATGTCCAGAAACCGCTGATTGAAAAGCACCATTTCCCGTTGCGCGTTGATCACGAGAATGCCGTCCTCGGTGGCGTCCAGCGTGGCGCTGGTAAGAGCTGCGGCGCTTTGCTGCTCGATCTGCGCCACCTTGCGTGCGGTGACATCCTGATTGGTCCCGCTGGCACGCAAGGCGCGGCCCTTGGCATCGCGCCGGGTGACCTGCCCGACGCTCAACACCCACGCGCTTGTTCCGTCCGCTTTGCGGACGCGGTGCTCCACCGAATAACTTTCCTGGGTGCCCTTGAGTACGGGCACAAAGGCATCCCAAATGGCGAGCCGGTCTTCATGTGGGACCAGGTCAACCAGCGCCTGCAAGGTGGTCACGGTGGTACCGCCGCTGCCGCCTACCAGATCGGCCCAGTTTTCGGACAGATAGATCTGGCCGGTTTCCAGGTCGAAGTCCCAAAGTACCACGCCGGAGGCCACAAACGCACGATGCTGCCTTTCCTCACTCAGGCGCAGGGCTTCCTCGGCATCTCTTGCGGCGCTGACGTCCACATAGGTGGTCACGAAACCACCGACCGGCATCGGGGAACCGCGTATGTCCAGCGTGATGCCGTTGGGCCGGGTACGCTGAAAATGATGTGCGACCGAACTGCGCGCATGTCCCACCAGCCGATCAATCACGGCCTGGATCGGACCACCTTCGTATTCGCCGCGTGCGGCGTTGAAGCCGATGATGCTTTCGAAGGTCACCACCGGCACATCAAACAGGCTGTCGGGCAACTCCAGCAGCTGGCGAAATTGTGCGTTGTGGGCCACCAGTTGCAGATCACCGTCAAACACACTCATGCCGCAGGGCAGGTTGTCCAGCACCGCCTGCAACACCTTGTTGGCATGGCGCAGCTCTTCCTCGACGGCTTTTTTGGCAGTGATGTCTTGCAGGGCGCCGACCAGGCGCACGGGTTGCCCGCCTTCAAATTCTGCAAGCCCTACCGAACGTGTCCAGACCCGGCGCCCTTTTGCCGTGACCATGGGCAGCTCCAGGTCCCAGGGCTTGCCGGTGCGCATGGCGTCTTCTGCCGTTTTTTCAATGATGGCGCGCGCCTCGGGGTCAAAATGCGCGTTGTGCGTCGCAAAGTCAGGCTGAAAGTCGGCTGGTAGCTCGTAAATGCGCTTGCACTGGTCCGTCCATTTGACGCTACGCTGGCGCAGGTCCACCTCCCAGCCGCCTACACCGGCAATACGTTCGGCACGATCCAGAAAACGGTTGCTGGCGCGCAACTCTTCTTCAACCAGCTTGTAGCTGGAGATGTCTTCCACCGCGCCGACAAAGCCGCGCTGGGGCGGGTCACCCCAGGTCACCGAGCGGGCTTGGGCCCGGACATGGGTCACGTCACCATTGCTGCGACGCAAACGGTATTCCATGCGCAGCGACCCGCCGCGTTGTGCAGAGTGTCTCAACTCACTGAACAGCGCCTCACGGTCCTCGGGGTGAATCACCTCCCGCCAGGCGGTCCCCATGCTCTGGTTCAGTGGAATGCCGTAAATTTCACGCCACCTCGGGTTGGTATAGGTACAGTTGCCCTGTAAATCAGCGTGGAAGATACCAAGAGGCGAGGCTTCGGCAATCACCTTGAATCGGTCTTCATGACCGGCAACCTCAAAGTAGTGAAACCGTTCACGCAGCAGCAAGGCCTGGGCCACCACATCGGCCAGATCGCTCAGGGCATGCAGTTGCTCCGATGACAAGTGGCGCGGCTCGCGGTCGATCACACACAAAGTGCCCAGACGCTCACCGCCCGGCATGATAATCGGCGCACCGGCGTAAAAACGTATGCCAGGCTCGCCGGTGACCAGCGGATTCGCCTGGAAGCGGCCATCGAGCAGCGCGTCCGGGACTTCCATCACTTCTGCGCCCTCGATCGCATGGGCACAAAAGGCCAAATCCCGCGCCGTCTCGCTGACACCGTCCAGCCCGACATTGGCCTTGAACCACTGGCGCCTGTCATCGAGCAGGCTGACCAGTGAAATCGGTGTGCCGCAAATCGTGCTGGCCAAGCGCGCCAGCAATTCAAAGATGGGCTCGGGCCCGCTGTCCATCACCGCCAGCAAGCGAAGGCGCGCCAGACGGCGCTTCTCCCCCTCAGGGTCTGAAGGATGACCCGATGCCGGTAGATTGGTCATTCTTGCTCAAGCGCATGCAGCTCGATAACCGGGACAAGTTCCATGGCGTCCCCGCGCGAGACCAGGGCTGCGCCGCCAGTCACCACCCATTCTGAAAATCCGCTGATCACCTCTTTGGCACAGCAGATCTGCCAGGATTCGGTCCGCGCATGCGCGCCCAGCGCCCTGACGGCATCCAACGCCTCACCGCTGGCAAAAGTCAACCCTTCGCCGCCATGCAGCGGGTCTTTGATATGCACCAGCGTGACCGTGCCGCCGTACAAGGCAATCGTGACGGGCGGATAGGCAACATCGCCGCGCGCCGACTCAGGCGCGACGGAATGAAAAGCAGCGTTGACAATTTTTTGCAGGCCCAGCGCTGCGCGCACCGCCAGCAAACCGGTGTGGGCTGCCCCTGCCTCGCCCGTATCCGGAAAAATTGCCAGCAGGTCGTTGCCAGCGGGCACCAGCCGGCTGGCGCCAAACAGGTACAAGGTATCGCTGGCAGCCTGGTAGACGCGCCGGGTGGCGCTGAAGCGCTGAGCGAGCGGAAAGCGGTGGTTGATGCTGCTGAAGAGGTCCACCAGCAGCACCGTCGCATTGTCGTAGCGTACCTCCAGATTGGTATCGTCCTGTGCGCTCCAACGCTCATTGAGCTCCTGCATCAAGCGCTTTTCATAACGCAGAGACAGGGCATCTTGTTGCGCCTGCAGGGCGGTGCTCATTTTCTTCTCAAAGTCACGGTCGTACTGTGCACGCTGCACTTCGCGCTTGGCCAACAGGGCTGCGACGGCCCGCCGCAACTCAGCCGCCCGGAAGGGTTTGGACAGATAGTCGTCGGCACCCGCCGTCATGCCGGTGCGCACATGCGCACGTTCGGTCATGGCCGTCAACAAAATGACCGGTATGGTGGACAGCGCGGCCTCCAGCTTGAGCGCGGCGACCAACTGGTAACCGTTCAGCCCCGGCATCATGACATCGCACACAATCAGGGCCGGCTTGGCTTGGCGTGCCAGCTCCAGGCCGGTTGGCCCGTCTTCTGCCTCAAGGACTTCGTAGCCGGCGCTGCGCAGCACAGAGCTGCTCAGCAGCCGCTGCGTCGGATCGTCTTCAATCACCAGAATCAGCGGAGCCTGCGCCGGCAGTTCGAAGTCATCGCCCTTGCCACCCGGATCAGGACCCATGGCTGCCACCTGCCCCAGGCACCACCACCACCGTCAGCCAGTAACCCGCCAGTTGGCTGATGGCCTTGACGAAGCTTTCAAAATCAACCGGCTTGGTGATGTAGGAGCTGCAGCGCAGGCCATACATTTTGTGAATATCAGCCGCCTCATAAGAGGTTGACAGCACAACCACAGGCAGGTGATGCAGCTTGACGTCCTTGACAATTTCTGACAGGACCTCATATCCGTCCATCACCGGCATGTGCATGTCGAGCAGGATCAGGTCTGGCGTGGAAGCACCCGCATAAGGCCCCTGCTTGCGCAGATACTGCAGACATTTTTCGCCATTGTCGACATGCTGAAGGTTGACCCGCAGGCTGGCCGCATCAAAGGCCTCGCGGGTCAGGAAAACATCGTCTTCGTTGTCATCAACCAGCAGGATTTCTGCAATGCGGCTGTTGGCGAGGGGTTCAAGCTTCATAGGTTGCCTCAGGTGAATACACCGGCAGTGTAAAGCTGAAAGTGCTTCCGACGCCGCTCTCCGACGTGACCCATATTTTCCCGCCATGACCCTCCACCACCCGCCGGCAGACGGCCAGACCGATGCCGGTGCCGGGGTATTCGTTCTGGGTATGCAGGCGCTTGAAGACTTCAAACACTTTTTCGTGGTGTTTGGCAGCGATACCAATGCCGTTGTCCTCGACAGAAAACACCCATTCGCGCCCGGTTCTGCGCGCTGAAACATGCACCACTGGCGCCCTGTCGGCACGGTACTTGATACCGTTGCCAATCAGGTTGAGAAACAGCTGCACCAGTTGCGTGCGGTCGCCGGTAACTTCGGGCAAATCGCCAAAGCTCACCTTGGCCCCGCTGCCCACAATGGCGGCATCCAGCAGGTGAACCACTTCATCGAGCACCTCAGTGCAATGCACAGACGCAAAGGGCCTGACTTCAGAATTCACCCGGGCATAAGACAGCAGGTCCTCGGTCAGTTGCTCCAGCCTTTTGACCGCAGCAGCGGTGCGGTGAATCAGCATCAACGCCTTTTCATCGAGATTGTCTGCGTAATTCTTTTCGAGAATCTGCACAAAGCCGCCAATCGAGCGCAGCGGTGTTTTGAGGTCGTGCGAGGCGATGTAGGCAAACTGCTGCAGGTCCAGATTGCTGCGCTCCAGCGCCTCGTGCGTCTGGGCCAGAACCGAAGATGCCCTTGTCATGGCTCGGGCGACTTCGTCCGCTTCCCGGATAGGCAGTGCTGGCACCACCACCGCCTGCCCGTGGCCCAGCTGTTCAGCCGCAGGCCCCAGCGCGCGGACAGCGCGTGCGATACGCCCGCCCAGCGCCCAGGCCAGGCCCAGGCTGCCAGCCAGCAGCAGCGCGGAAAAACCGGTGAGCAACCAGAACGATCGCCGCAAGTCGGCCGTCAGGCTGTCAATCGGCGTGCCAATGGCCACGGTCCAGCCCGACCTCGCCGAACGCACATAAACGACTAAAGCAGGTATGCCTTCCAGCGTGACGAGTTCAAACGCGCCCTGGTTACTTTCTTCTTTCAGGCGCTGGGCCAGGTCCGGCGTCAGACCTTTTCCGATGAAGCGCTCAATCTCATGAGTACGCGCCACCACCTTTGACGCGGCATCGGCGATCACCACAATCCGGCCTGGCGGAAACTGCTGGGCCTGCAACATCTTTTGAAAATACCCCGGAAGCAACTCACCAACCAGGGAGTGCGTGGGGCCAGCAGCAGCACCGACACGGACAGCAAGCGCCACATGGATCACCAGTCGGTCCAGCACGGGCGAGAGAAACAGATTGGAGACGTCAGTCCGGCCTGTCGAAAAGACACGCGCGAGCTGGGCCAGGTTGTTGGCTTTGGGCAAAGGCTGGCCAAAAGCCCTGGCTGTATTGAGGCGCTGCTGGCCACCCGCGTCAATCAACACAAAATTGTTCACGTCACTGCTTGCCAGCACCTCGGTGGCCTGAGCATGAAAGGCCCTCAGATCTTGTTGCGCGAGCGAGGGCGAGGTGGACAACGCGTACAAAGACCTTTCAACACCCTGGAACTCCCGGTCTACTGCCAGCATCAGCGCCTGCGCGGTTTCCTGCGAGTCCTGTATCAGGCGTGCCCGCTCGCGTTGGTAGTCGTAATACACAAGTACGGCAACCAGCAACACGGCCGGAATCAGACAGGCCGCCACCAGCCCGGCCAGACTGGAACGTATCGACTGAGCCGACTTTGATGTCAAAAAATTCCAACCTGCTTTCTTGTTCAGAAATAGTAGTCCCAATTGCCCACCCCGACAAGGGAACAAGCCCCCGACAAGGCGCGCGCAGGCTACTTACCCGCAAACCTCTTCAATCGCCGTGGTTGTCTGCAACGCATGGTCTGCGATTTGTGCCGACGCCAATGCCAGTGAAGCCAGCGCATAGGTGCCGCTGATCACGCCCTTGTAAGCCACCTCTGCGGCCACGGCGTCCTGCCCCAGGCCTTCGGTGGCGGCGACGATACAGGCTTCGATGCTGTGCAACCCCGCATCGGCATAAAGCGCTTCACCCTCGTAAGTCACGCGGTAGTCGTAGCGGTCCTGCCCGTCCGGGTCAATGTGAAAACGCACAATCATGCTTGGCTCCTTGCAGGTAACGAAGTCCTGATACGCTATCAAATAAATAGCTGCTTACGCCCATCATATAAGGGCTACAGCCCGAAATGTCTTATAACACCTTGCCCCGCCACACGGCCGCTGGCAAAACACGCCGTCAGCAGGTAGCCGCCGGTGGGCGCCTCCCAGTCGAGCATTTCACCGGCGCAGAACACGGGCGGGGTGATGCCGGGCGGCAGCACAATTTTCAAGTTGGCGTCCAGGGCCTCAAAGCGCACACCCCCGGCGCTGCTGATGGCCTCGTCAATGGGCCGGGCCGCCGTCACACGCACCGGCAGGCCCTTGATGGCGTGGGCCAGTTGCACCGGGGCGTTCATCGCTTCCTTGCCGAGCAGCTCGTGCAGCATCGCGGCCTTGATGCCTTCAATGGTCAGGCGGCTTTTGAGGTGGCTGGACAGCGAGCGTGAACCGCGCGGATGGCGCACTTCGACCAACACCTGCTCGGGTGATTTGTCCGGCAGCAAATCCAGCATGAAGGTGGCGCTGCCGTGGGCTGCGATTTCATCGCGCAGCAGGCTGGAGGCGGCGTAGATCAGGCTGCCTTCCACGCCGGTGGCGGTCGCCACAAACTCGCCCTTGCGGCTAAAAACCCGACCCTGTGAATCCGTGAAGCTGATAGCCACCGACTTGAAGGGCTGACCGGCAAAGCGGCTGGCGAAATGTTCGGTCCAGCCCGGCTGCTGCGACGGCCCTGTGCCGATCAACTCCTTGAAAAACTCGCGGCGGGTTTCGCCCTGCTCCGCAGTGGCCAGGGCGTGGGGCTCTGGGCCGACGTCGAAGCCACAGTTCGACGGCAGCAAGGGCGCCACAGCCACGCCGCGCGCAGCCAGCAGCGACACCCAGGCACCGTCCGAGCCGAGCCGCGCCCAGCTGCCACCGCCCAGCGCCAGCACCACCGCGTCGGCCTGCGCCGTGACCTCACCTGCCGGACTGGAGAATTTCAGGGCGCCGTCTTCAGCCCAGCCCAACCAACGGTGCCGCATCGAGAACTTCACACCCGCAGCGCGCAGGCGCTGCAACCAGGAGCGCAGCAGCGGGGCCGCTTTCATGTCTTTGGGAAAGACCCGGCCCGAGCTGCCGACAAAAGTCTCCACGCCCAGGTCTTGCGCCCAGGCACGCAGCTCGGCCGGTCCGAAAGCTGCCAGCAGTGGCTCCAGCTGCGCACTGCGTTCACCATAACGACTGAGAAAAGGCGCGGCGGCCTCGGAATGTGTGAGGTTCAGCCCGCCCTTGCCGGCCAGCAAAAACTTGCGGCCCACCGAAGGCATGGCGTCGTACACCTGCACCTGCAAGCCAGGCACGCCAGCACTGGCCAGCACCTCCGCAGCCATCAGGCCGGCGGGGCCGCCGCCAATGATGGCCACGCGCAACGGGGAAGCGGAGGAAGAAGGTAAGTCGTTCAAGAAAAGTCCGTCTGCACAAGGTGGCAATGGGTAAAGCACAAGAGCCGGGGGCCAGCTGAGCCCGCATACGCTCTGTTTTTGATAGCTGCCCGCGCACAGCCAGAAAGGGCTGCAAGGTCAAAAAGCTTGAAAACTGCGTCCAGGCGGTTCTCGCGGGCCATGCACCCATTATTGCAGGGCGCCACCCGCCCGGCACCGGACTCAGTCCACTTCGATCACCTTGCCCTGCGGCGTCAAAAACGCGGCCTTGACCATCACGCCGGGGTAGACGGACTGCACGCCCGTGCGGTAGAGCTGCATTTTCGCCAGCAAGTCGGGCTGCTGTTGCGGCGCACTGCCTGACTTGTAGTCCAGCACCCACCAGTGGCCTTCGTGCCCCGCATCGCGGCGCTGCACCAGGCGGTCCAGCCTCAGGGTCTGGCCCTGGTGAACCAGCTCCACCTCGTTGCCCTGCCAGGCCATCACGGCCGGGTCCCAGGCCCAAGCGCCCTCGCCCGCCAGGATGCGCTGCGCCTTGTCAGCGGCTTCACGCGCCTGCGCTGCGTCAAGCCGAAACTCGCGTTGCACCGCACGCAGCCGCGCGTCCGACACGCCGCCCCACTCCAGCAGCCGGTGCATGGCATTGCCGATGCGGGCCAGCAGGGAGTCTTGGTCGGGGCTTGCCGCAGCGGCTGGCGCAAGCAGGGCAGGGGCTGCGGGCAGCTCCAGCAATACAAAAGGGGTGGCCGTATCGCCCTGGGCCGGGCTGGGGTTTGCAGGTGACGGCGCCGCGCATTCGTCCACGCAACCGGCCAGCCTTTGCCACCAGCTGTCCGGCGCCGGGCGGTAAGGCGTGATCGACGACAGCGTCAATGTGTGTTTGGCACGGGTCAGGGCGACATAGAGCGCGTTGAGCTCTTCGCGCCGCCGGGCTTCCTGCTCGATGCGCAGGGTCTCCAGCGCGCAGGCAGGTGGCCGGGTTTCGCTGACCAGAAAGACAAACTTCTGGGGGACACTCGCCGCGCCCGGCCAATCGACCAGCACCCCCATGCTGTCGGCGTTGCGCTCGGCGGTGTCGGTATCCAGCAGCAGCACGGCCTCAGCCTCCAGGCCCTTGGCACCGTGGATGGTCAACAGGCGCACGGCCTGGCTGTTCACCGTGGCGGGCGCCTGCAGACCCCCCGCCTTGAGCGCGCGCACAAAGGCATAGGGCGTGGCGTAACGACCGCCGTCAAGTTGCAGCGCCGCCGTCAGCACCGCGCCCAGGTTGGCCAGCACGCTGGCGCGCTGCGCAGCGGGCGCGGCAGCGGCAAACCGCGCCAGCACATCGCCGTGGTGGTAAATCGCCTGCAAAGCGTCGTGCGGCGGCAAACTGCCCAGCCATCCTTGATAGAGTATCAAAACAGGCGCCAGGCCTTTGGTGGCAGGCGCAAGCAGCTCTGATTTTTGTAGCACCTCGAACCACGACAGGTGTGAACCGCCTTTTGCCACGGCGATCTGCACCAATGCGTCGTCGCTCAAACCGAACAGCGGCGAGCGCAGGGCTCTAGCCAGCGACAGGTCGTGTTGCGGCGACACCAGCACGTCGAGCAGCGCGACGATGTCCAGCACCTCGCAGCAGTCGATCAAGGCGGTTTTCTCGCCGATCAGCGCCGGGATGTGTATGGCCCGCAGTTCGTCCTGCAAAGGCAACAGGCCGGCGCGTTTGCGCGACAGCACCATGATGTCAGACGGCTGCAGACCTTGCGCCACCTGCCCGGCGATCCACGCTACGGCCTGCCGGGCTTCGAGCGTGCGCAATGTTTCTTCAGGGATCTCGCGCGGAGTCGTCAGGCTGTCGCGCCAGCCGCCTGCCCCGTCGCCGCCGTCCTCGGCTTCGCGGCGCGGAATTGGTGGCAGTCGGCCCACTATGCCGGCCTCAAGGGAAGCGGTGGTGTGTTCGCGAAAACCGTCGTAGCCGTCGTTCTCGCGCGCTGCAGCCATCACGGTATTGACGGTGTGGATCACCCCCAGGGCGTTGCGCCGGGTGTGGTCACAACTGAGCAGATCACCGCCCAGGCCTTCGCGCACAAACTGCTGCGCCGCCTTGAAAACCTGCGGCTCGGCGCGCCGGAAGCGATAGATGCTCTGCTTGGGGTCGCCGACGATAAACACGCTGGGTGCGTTGCCGGCACCGCCATAAGCGCTGAGCCAGGACCACAGCGCCTGCCACTGCAAGGGGTTGGTATCCTGGAACTCGTCGATCAGCAGGTGCCGGATGCGCGCGTCCAGGCGCTCCTGCACCCAGCCGGACAACACCTCGTCGCCCAGCAACACACCCGCCACGCGTTCAATGTCGTTCATGTCGACCCAGCCGCGCTCGCGCTTGAGCGCGGTGAACTCGGCGATCAGCAGGCGGCTCAAACGGGCCATGCGCTGTTGGTACAGCCACGCATCGTGCTGCTGGCGTGCGGCCAGCACGAGCAGCACCAGGTCTTGCGCAATGCGCACCTGCTCGATGCCGGTAATTTTTTCGCCAAACTTTCGCGGTGTGCCTTTCTCGGTCAGCAAGGCGGAAAAAGCCGCCGGCATGTCGCCAGACGTCAAGGCCTGCTCCAGCTCCACCCCCTTGGCCGAAAAGGTGGGCGCACTGGCGCGGCCCAGGGCCACGGCGGCATCACGCAGGGTCTGGCGGTGAAAGCGGTTGGTGCTTAGCAACTCTTCGGGTTCGTCGAGCCCGCCGAATTCGGTGAACTGCAAAGTGAAGTGCTGCACCGAGGCGTCCACCACACCGGCAGCGTCGGCCAGCGCAAATTCGGTGCGTTTGTCGAGCGCGGCCTGCAGCGCCTTGTCGGTCTGAAAGCGGCCATGCACCAGGACCACCGCTTCAAAGTCGGCCTTGAGGTCGGGCTGTGCCAGCAGCGCCGCATAAAAGCGCCGCCAGACCAACGCGCGGGCCGGCGCATCGTCTTCCAGCAGCTCGTAGTTCAGCGGCAGACCCTGCTGCTGCAGCACCACCAGCGGCGCGCTGCGCAGCAAGGCGGCAAACCAGCTGTGAAAGGTGCGTATCTGCACGGCGCGGCCGGTGTCGAGAATGCGCTGGTACAAATTTGATAGCTGCTCACGCCCATCCGCCGTGGGCTGCGGGCCATTTTCGCTTGTAAATCCACGCATGGCGAGCTCACGCAGCAAGGTGGCATCGTCCGCATGGGCAAACTGCTGCAGCCATTCATACAGACGCTCGCGCATCTCGCCGGCGGCCCGTTTGGTAAACGTGATGGCCAGGATTTCCTGCGGCTCGGCCCCGGCCAGCAAGGCCCGCACAATGCGCGACACCAGCATCCAGGTCTTGCCGGCACCGGCGCAGGCCTCGACCGCGACGCTGCGGCGCGGGTCGCAGGCGATGGCGTAAAACGCCTCGGCAGAGACCGGTTGGCCGTTGTGTTCGTAGGCGGCGTTCATGACCAGAAGTCTTTTCTACATAGGCCGCGTGCAGCGCAGTATTCGCAGGCCTTGCCTTCACCCAGCGCGGGCAGTGGCGTGCCGCGTGCCACCCGCGCCATGTCGGTGACGATGCTGTCCAGCAATTCATCACGCAGCGCCACGATGTCTGGCTGTTCATACGTGCGTGTGGCTTCCTTCTCGCCAAGGTTGATGTAGGCCGCTGCCAGCGTGTCGTCCTCGAGCAGGCCCGCGTAAAACGCCAGTTGTGTGTCTTCCTGGGGCTGCTTCAGGCGCTCGGCGGTGGTGGCGCGGGCTTCGGTTTTGTAGTCCATCACCAGCGTGCTGCCATCGGCGAATTTGTCGATGCGGTCTATCTTGCCGATCAAGCTCAAGGCGCCCAGCGGGACTTCGCGCGAGACTTCGCCCGCCTCAAACACCGCCCCGGCGGCTTCGTGGTCCGCCAGCCAGGCCAGGTAGCCGTCACGCACCCTGGGCCAACTGGCGGCAAAAGGCAAAAACTCGCTGTCACTCAAGGCCAGATCGCGTGCGGCCTGCTCAGCCGCTATGTTTATCATAGCTATCCGTGCAGGTGGAGTCTGGGCTGGCGCCTGTTTCAGTGCATCGTGAAAGAGCTTGAGCAGGGTGTGCAGCCAGTTGCCAAAATCGCGCTTGCCAAGTTCACTGTCCAGCTCATCGGCCTCTTGCAGACGCAGCTGGCGCAGCGCAAAAAAGCGATAGGGGCAGCGGCGCAAGTCGTCATACGCGCTGGCCGACAGGCGTCGCACCGGCAAGGCCTCTCCCGTCGGCAATGGGCGCGCCGTTGGCTGGGCGTTGACAAGCCGGGGCTGGCGCGGGTCGAGCGCCACTGGCGGTGCATGAAGTAACAGCAACTCTTGCACAAAGCCGCTGGGCATCAAACGTTCACCGCCTTCGCTTTCACGCCACAACACATCCAGGTGCGAAAACCGCAGGGCGTAGCGCCAGGCCGCGCTCTGGGCTTCGCTCAGGGCTTCGCGCGATGGCAGACCCAGCAAGGCGCGCTGGGCGGGTGTCCACAGGCCGCCGGGTTCGGGCGACACCGCCAGGTGCAACTCGTCGCAACCAGCCAGAACCACCGCCTGCGGTATGCGGCCCAGCAGCTGGCTCAGCGGCAGGATGATGACCTGCTCTTGCGGCGGATGCGCCGGCCTGAAGTCAGCGTCCTCCAGCGCATGGTTAACCCAGTTGCTGAAGTCGCTCAAGTTCATACGCCCGGCATCGGCGAACTCTGCCTCGGCACCTTCGTGCAGCCGCAAGGCATCCAGCACCGCCTGCCCGGCCACATCGCCCGCCAGGCCGTCCCACTGGCCTGCGCTTTGCAGGGCGACACGCAGGTCGCGCAGCCACGCAGGCAGCGGTCTGGCACGCTGCAGCCCATCACGCAGGGCCTGCATCTGCCCTGCCATCGCGTGGCAGGCGGGCAGCGAAGCCGTGACCGTGCGCCAGTCACGCACACCGGCCTGGCGCAATTCTTTTTCAGCCGCAGCCACCGCCTCCGCCTCAAAAGCCGGGGCATTTTTCAGCCAGTCCAGCACCGTGTCGCAACTGGCTTGCCAACTCAAGGCGCGCAGCAAGCCCACCAGCGTGGCCGCAGCCCGGGTAGTGGACAGCTTCCAGCCGGTTTCGTCGCGTATCGCCACCCCGCGCTCGCCGAGCATGGCGCGCACGCGGCGCGTCAGCTCGCGGTCCTGGGCGATCAGCGCCACCGGGCTGCGCCCCTGCGCCAGGTGCGCCAGCACACAGGCGGCTGTGCGCTGCGCTTCGTCGTCGGCATCCTGCGCCGCATGTATGGCAGGCAAGACGGCATCCCCCGGGGCATCGAGTTCCAGCAACACGGCGCGCTCACCGAAATGCGCCTGCAGCGCGGCATGTAGCGGCTCGCTCTGAAAGCCCTCTACCAGCACCAGCAGGTCCACCGGCGCGTGGTCAGCAAAAAGTACATCCGACGGATAAGCAGATGCGGCCACCCAGGCCAGCGCAATCCGGCCCAGCGCTGCCTCCAGTTGCAGCAAAGGCGAGTCCAGACCAGCACCCAGCTCGACAGCCATGCGTACACCCCAGGCGGTTCGCTGTGCGGGAGGCACAGCCGCCGCCAGCCGGGCCAAAGGAGCAGCTGCCTCCACAAGGCGTGGTGCGAGAGCTTCTTGCTGCCGGCCCAGCCCGGCGCTTTCCAGCAACAGCGCTGCCGTCAGCAAATCGTGGGCGGCGTCGAGCCGGATGTCGCCTGCGGCGGGCTCCCAGCCGCCGAGGCTGCCGACCCAGTTCATGGTGGTTTCAAAGCGGGGCACAAAATGGGTATCACCCGCCGTAGCCGCCCAGGCATCCCTGGCCTGCTGCATGAGCTGGGCGTAAGGCAGCAAAACCACCGTCCGGGCGGGGTGGATCTGGCGCTCTGCCAACAACGCAGCAAGTCGCAAGCAGACCTTTTGCCAGCATGCCTCGCCCGGCCCGTAGGCACCGGCTCCGACTATCGCGGCCATAGGCGGCGCCTCATGCGGTGTCTCACAAGGAAACTTGCTTTCTGCCACAATGCCTGCAACTTTAGACCTGACTTCAAAATTTCCGACCCCTCTTCCAAAGGACATGCCATGGCCAGCGAACTGATCAAACATACCACCGATGCCACCTTCGAGGCCGATGTACTGCAGGCCACAAAACCAGTGCTGGTGGACTACTGGGCTGAATGGTGCGGTCCCTGCAAGATGATTGCCCCGATTCTGGACGAAGTCGCTACCGGCTACGACGGCCGCCTGCAGATCGCCAAGATGAATGTTGATGAAAACCGCGACATCCCGGCCAAGTTCGGCATTCGCGGCATTCCGACCCTGATGCTGTTCAAGGACGGCCAGCTTGCCGCCACCAAGGTGGGCGCCATGAGCAAGGCGCAGCTGACCGCGTTCATCGACCAGCAACTGGCCTGACCTTCCGGCCCGCCATGCGAACGATCCCGCCCGCGGATTCTTCGCATGTCAGGGCACCAGCCCTGCGCCTGCCCATCTTGTGCACTGGGGCACTGGCGCAGCCCCGCTTTGGATCTGACGGGCACCTCTGATTTCCTGTCATAATGACCTTGTTCGCTGACCGGCCGCTGCCGGTTGGTTCGAGTTCCCGGTTTGTAAGCCTTCCCTCTGAAGCGGCTTCTTTTCAAACCTCCCCCGTTTCCATCAATGAACTCCGCAAGGAGTAATTCCATGCACTTAAACGAACTCAAGGCACTGCACGTGTCTGAAGTCCTCAAGCAGGCCGAAGAGCTTGAGATTGAAAACGTTGGCCGTATGCGCAAGCAGGAGCTGATGTTTGCAATCATCAAAAAGCGCTCCAAAACCGGTGAAACCATCGTTGCCGACGGCGTGCTCGAAGTGCTGCCCGACGGTTTCGGCTTCCTGCGCGCGCCGGACTCCAGCTACACCGCGTCCACCGACGACATCTACATCAGCCCGAGCCAGATCCGCCGCTTCAACCTGCACACCGGCGACATGATCGAAGGCGAAGTGCGCACCCCGAAAGACGGCGAGCGCTACTTTGCCCTGAACAAGCTCGACAAGGTCAACGACGGCGCTCCGGAAGCGAACAAGCACAAGGTGATGTTCGAGAACCTGACGCCGCTGTTCCCGCGCGAGCAGTTCAAGCTCGAGCGCGACATCAAGGGTGAAGAAAACCTGACCAGCCGCATCATCGACATCGTGGCCCCCATCGGCAAGGGCCAGCGAGCCCTGCTGGTTGCACCGCCCAAGTCCGGCAAAACCGTGATGATGCAGAACATCGCCCACGCGATCACCGCCAATTACCCCGAAGTGGTCATGATGGTGCTGCTCGTCGATGAGCGCCCTGAAGAGGTCACCGAGATGCAGCGCAGCGTGCGCGGCGAAGTGATCTCCTCCACCTTTGACGAACCCGCCGCCCGCCACGTGCACGTGGCCGAGATGGTGATCGAGCGCGCCAAGCGCCTGGTCGAGCTCGGCAAGGACGTCGTGATTTTGCTGGACTCGATCACCCGCCTGGCCCGCGCCTACAACAACGTGTTGCCTTCGTCGGGCAAGGTGCTGACCGGTGGTGTGGATGCCAACGCGCTGCAGCGCCCCAAGCGTTTCTTTGGCGCCGCCCGCAAGATTGAAGAAGGCGGCAGCCTGACCATCATAGGCACCGCACTGGTCGATACCGGCAGCCGCATGGACGAGGTGATCTTTGAGGAATTCAAGGGCACCGGCAATTGCGAGATTCACCTGGACCGCCGCCTGTACGAAAAACGCGTGTTCCCGGCGATTCACCTGAACCGCAGCGGCACCCGCAAGGAAGAGCTGCTGCTGGCCCCGGAAATCCTGCAAAAGTCGCGGATTTTGCGCCAGTTCATGTACAACATGGACGAAATCGAGTCCATGGAGCTGATGCTCAAGAACATGAAAGCCACCAAGAACAACCACGAGTTCTTTGACATGATGCGGCGTGGCGGCTAACTAGCCCCCACGGTCGCTCACTGCGTGTAGCGCCCTGCCCCCCGAGGGGGCCGTTGCGCCTGCGGCCCGGCAAAGCCGGTTCCGCGGCCCCGGCTGACAAATTCGCCCTCACAGACTCCAAAGCACGCTATAATGCGAGGCTTCACGGAAAGTGCTCAAAACTGGTTTGAGTGGCTGCCGAAACGAACAAGGAAAGATCATGAAAGAAGGCATTCACCCCAATTACCGCGAAGTTTGTTTTGTGGACTTGTCCAACAACTTCAAATTCGTCACCCGCTCCTGCGTGAACACCAAGGAAATGGTGAAGATGGACGACGGTCGCGAACTGCCCCTGTACAAGCTCGACACCTCCAGCGAGTCGCACCCCTTCTACACCGGCACACAAAAATCCGTGGACAACATGGGTGGCCGCGTCGAGAAATTCCGCAACCGCTTTGGCAAGACTCCCGCCAAAGACGCAGCACCCGCTGCTGCTGCCGAATAAGCTGCGACACTTTCTCAAGTCCAACCAAAAAAAGCAGCCTGGCACCCAGGCTGCTTTTTTTTGCCCCAAAATCGGGCATTCCCTGACCCATCCACCCCGCCTCGCCCCTTGAACAAGCCCTCGCCCGCCCTTATTGCCCAAGCTGCGGTTCGCCGTTTGCCGCGGCTCGCGCTGCTGCTGTTTTGTCTGGCCTATGTATTGCCGGGCTTTTTGGGCCGCGGCCCCTGGAAAAACGCCGATATCGCCGCCTTTGGCACCATGCGTGCGCTGGCGTCGGGTCAGACTTCGTGGCTGAACCCGCAGTTGCTGGGTCAGGCAGGCGAGTTTGAAGCCCTGGCGCCTTACTGGCTGGGCGCACTGGCCATCAAGGTCCTGCCTTTTCTGGACCCGGCGCTGGCGGTGCGTATTCCCTTCGGCCTGCTGCTGGCGCTGACCCTGCTGTGCACCTGGTACGCCGTGTATTACCTGGCGCGCAGCCCGCAGGCCCAGCCAGTGGCCTTTGCCTTTGGCGGCGAGGCCAGCCCGGTGGATTACGCCCGCGCCATCGCCGACGCAGGCCTGCTGGCCCTGATCGCCAGTCTGGGGCTGGCGCAGCTGTCGCATGAAACCACACCAGCCCTGACGCAACTGGCTTTCACCGCGCTGGTTTTTTATGCCATGGCGGCCAGCGCCTACCGCAGCGCCTACAAGATCCTCGGTCCGGCGCTGGGGCTGGCCATTGGCCTCACGGGGTTGGCCCTGAGCGGGGCCCCGGCCGTGGCCACACTTCTGGGCCTGGGCAGCACCCTGATTGCGCTGGGTGCGGTGTCCGAGAAAAACCAGCCACACCCCTGGCGCTGGGTGCTGCTGACGAGCACACTGACCCTGGCCGTGGCCGCACTCGCCCATGCGTTGGACCTCTGGCGCTGGCATATCGAGATTCCCGGCCTGGAGACCCCTGCCGACCGCAAGGAATGGCGCAGCCTGGCACGCCTGCTGATCTGGTTCACCTGGCCCACCTGGCCGCTGGCCGCCTGGACCTTGTACCGCTGGCGCAGGCAATTGACCAGCCGGCACGTGGCCCTGCCGCTGTGGTTTGCACTGGTGGCGCTGGCCGCCACCGTCACTACCAGCGCCTCGGACCGCAGCCTGCTGCTGAGCCTGCCGCCGCTGGCCGCGCTGGCCGCGTTTGCCCTGCCCACCCTGAAGCGCAGTGTGGCCTCGCTGATCGACTGGTTCACCCTGCTGTTTTTCACCGGCTGCGCCTTCGTCATCTGGGTAATCTGGATTGCCATGCAAACCGGCATGCCTAAGCAGCCTGCAGCCAACGTGGCCAAACTGGCTCCCGGTTTCGAGCCCAGTTTTTCCTGGCTGGCCTTTCTTGCCGCGATGCTGGCCACGCTGGCATGGGCCTGGCTGGTCCGGTGGCGGGCGGGCCGCCAGCGCGCGGCCATCTGGAAATCCATGGTGTTGCCCGCAGGCGGTGCCACGCTGTGCTGGCTGCTGTTGATGACTTTGTGGCTGCCGCTGCTGGACTATGCGCGCAGTTATGCGCCCCTGTCGCGGCAGGTGGCCGCTCGCGTCGACCCGTCGGCCTGTGTGGAGGTGTACGGTTTGAACAGCGCGATGGTAGCGGCCTTTCAGTACCACGGCCACATGGAACTGCGCAGGGCCGGAGCCAAAGCAGTCTGTCCGTACCTGGTGGTCAATGCCGATGCGCAGGGTACGCTCAGCGGGACTATTGACATGCCTGAGTGGGCATTCCTCGCCACTTTGCGCCGTCCGACCGACAGGAACGAGAATGTCCTGCTGTTCAAACGTGTCAGCCGTCCCTGACCCTGGCGATTCTCAAACACTGTTTCCTGTCTCGCTCCTGGAGCCGTTCCTCCTCCCCCCCCAACCCAAAGGGAACAGACGCCAGCGGCGCCTCTTCAACGTTGCACCGCCAACGCAACTGCCACTTTTTTTCACACTCCGCGACCGACATGCCCAAACTCATCGTCAGAAATACAACCCGCGATGACATCGATGCGCTGGTGCGCCTGCAACGTGAGGTCTACCCCCATATTGCCTCCTGGCAGCACGACCGTGTAGCTCACCAGATTGAACTCTTTCCGCAGGGGCAGTTTGTTGCCTTCTACGATGGCCGACTCGTCGGCTGCGCCAGTTCGCTGGTGATCCAGTGGGATGAATGGTCGGAGCCCCACACCTGGGATGAGATCACCGCCAAGGGCACCTTCGACACCCACGACGTCGCCGGCTTGACGCTGTATGGCGCCGAGGTGTTTGTCGCGCCGCTGCTGCGCGGCAAGCGCCTTGGTCACGCCCTGTACGAGGCCAGGCGAAAGGTCTGCAAGGCGTTGAACCTGCGTCGCGTCATCGCCTGCGGCAGGTTGCCGGGGTACCACAAGGTTGCCGACCAGATGCCCGTGGACCTCTATGCCCGCAAGGTGCTGTGGGGCGACATCACCGACCCGGTCTTGAGTTTTCAGCTGCGCGAGGGATTCCGGTACTGTGGCATCATGAAAAACTACATCGCCGACGACCGCGAATCCTGCGGCTACGCGTCCTTGATTGTCTGGATCAATCCGGACTTCGACCCTTCCAGGCCCTCCGGGCTTCAACTGGCGCGCGACGCCGCAAAGGATGTCCAGCAATGACCAACAAACCCCAGGCCGGCGTACACGAACCCAAGCCGATCACCGTACGTATCGCAGCCGTGCAATACCTGCTGCGCTCCATCCACGACTGGAACGGTTTCGAGAACCAGGTGCGCTTCGTGATGAAAGCCGCTGGCGACTACAAACCCCAATTTGTGCTGCTGCCCGAAATCTTCACGACCCAGCTGCTCTCGTTCATGGACACCAGCGACCTGCACCAGGCGGTGCGCAACATGAACGACTACACCACGCGTTATGTCGACCTGTTCAAGGAACTCGCCGCACAGTGGAAAGTCCACGTGATAGGCGGCAGTCACCCGACCATACGAGACGGCCAGCTGCTCAACACCGCCTACCTTTTCACCCCGGAAGGCAAGGTGTTCACCCAGGACAAGATTCACCTGACCCGCTGGGAAAAGGAAAAATGGAAGGGCGACCCCGGACACCACCTGCGGGTATTCGACACGCCGCATGGCCGCATTTCAATCCTTATCTGTTACGACATCGAGTTCCCCGAGCTGAGCCGCAAGGTCTGCGAGATGGGCGCCGACATCATCTTTGTGCCATCGTGCACCGACGATCGCCAGGGTTTTCTGCGCGTGCGTTATTGCTGTCACGCCAGGGCCATCGAAAATCAGGTTTACGTCGCTGTCACCGGTACCGTGGGCAACCTGCCGGTCGAGGGTTTGGGCCTGCATTATGGCCAGGCGGCCATCATCACGCCGTCGGACTTTCCTTTTGCACGCGATGGCATCGCCGCCGAAGGTGTGCCCAATATGGAGCAGATCGTGATTGCGGATGTGGACCTCGGCAAGCTGGTCATGAACCGCGTCAATGGCACCACCATTCCGCTTTATGACAAGCGGGTCGACGTCTACGACAACGATGTGGAGATCGTCTCGACGATCTGACCCAGCCGGTCAAGGCATCAGGCGCCCGGGGAATCAGGCCCGCTGGAGCTGACGCACCCGCGCAGCCGGGAAGACGATTGAAAATCGCGATCCCTGACCCGGCTGACTTTCAATACGCAACTCGGCGCCGTGGCGCTGGGTCACATGTTTGACAATCGCCAGCCCCAGCCCGGTGCCACCTGTTTCGCGTGAGCGGCTGCGGTCAATCCGGTAAAACCTTTCGGTCAGACGCGGAATGTGCTCGGCAGCGATGCCGGGGCCGCTGTCCACCACCCGAAACTCCCCACGGCCATCGTCCAGCACGCTCCAGCTGACCTTGATCAGACCCCCCTGTGGCGTATAACGCACTGCGTTGGTGACCAGGTTGGACATCGCGCTGAGCAGCTCATTTTGTACGCCGGCCAACTCACACGGTGGCCCGGTGTCGAACTCCAGCCGGTGCCCGGCAGGTGCCAGGACCACAGAAAGCGCCCTGCCCTCCTGCTCGCAATGCGCCAGCAGCGCGCTGGTGGCGACCCACTCGCTGGTGTCTGGAAAAGGACTTCCTTCCAGTCGGGACAAAGTCAGCAGATCATTGACCAGCGTCTGCATGCGTTGCGACTGCTGCGCCATCAGACCCAGGTAACGCGTGCGTTCGGCCTCCTTGAGTGGCAGTGTTTGCAGGGTTTCAATGAAACCGGACAACACCGTCAGCGGCGTGCGTATCTCATGCGACACGTTGGCAACAAAATCGCGGCGCATGGCTTCTGCCAGTTCCAGCGACGTGATGTCCCTGGACAAAAGCAGCTTGCGGCGGTTGCCATAGGCATGCAGATGCACCGACAGCCGGACGGGCCGAGCCGGAGAGGAACGCCCTCCTGGAATGGTCACGTCCCTCGAAAAATTGCCTGACGCCAGGTAGGCCGTGAACAAGGGGTCGCGTACCAGATTGGCGATATGCTGCATCACATCGCGGTGCGCATCAAACCCGAAGTGCTGAGCTGCGGTCTGGTTGCACCACTCAATCCGGCCATCGGGATCCAGTAGCACCACCCCATTGGGCGACGCTTGCATCGCCGACAGAAATTCATTCAGGCGCGCCTGACTTTCAAGGTGCTGGCGATCACGGCTTCTGAGCAACCTGCGAGTGCGGTCAGCCAACTCGCCCCACACACCGCCTATGACCGGCGCCGTGCTTGAAAGTACGCCCGGCTCCTGCGCATTCTGCTCGGACCGCAACCACCGCAGCAATTTGGCAATGTACAGGCTGTCAAGCAGCAACCAGGCAAACCCGGCGACCAGCAAGCCCGGCTCCAGGCCGTCTTTTCCCGCCAGCCACCAGCCCACACCAGACCCAAGCAGCAAACAGACTGAAAACGTTAGCCAGCGATTGATCATGCCCCGGATTGTGACGCAGCAGACTGGCCCGCCGACACAAGCGCCGTCAGCCGGTAGCCGGCGCCGCGAACGGTTTCAACCATCGCACCGGCAGAGCCCAGGGCTTCACGCAGACGTTTGACATGCACATCCACCGTGCGCTCTTCAATGAACACGTGGTCGCCCCAGACCTTGTCAAGCAGCGTGCTGCGGCTGTGCACACGCTCGGCATGTTTCATCAGGTAATGCAGCAGTTTGAACTCGGTAGGCCCCAGCTTGAGTTCCTGCCCCTGGTAGGAGATGCGGTGGGTCGCCGCATCCAGCAGCAACTCGCCCACCGTCACACTGTCATTGACAGACTCGGGTGCGCGCCGGCGCAACACCGCGCGGATGCGGGCCAGCAGCTCCTGGGTTGAAAAAGGCTTGGTGATGTAGTCATCGGCACCCGCGTCCAGGCCCGCCACCTTGTCAGGTTCATCGCCCTTGGCAGTGAGCATCAGGATGGGAATGCCTTTGGTGCGGGGCTGCTTGCGTAAATGCCGCGCCAGCGCCAGCCCGCTTTGCCCCGGAAGCATCCAGTCGAGCAAAATCGCATCGGGCAGCACAGCATCGAGCTCACGCTGCGCAGCCACGCTGTCACCGGCGATCACTGGCGAAAAACCGCCGTGCGAGAGATTGACGGCAATCAGCTCGGCAATCGCCGGCTCATCTTCAACAATCAATATGCGCGGTTGATGTTTCATGAATTACCTAACCGCGGACTCAATCTGTTCCATCGGCGTGTGCCGCACATCGGCACCCTTGACGATGTAGATGATGAACTCGGCAATGTTCTTGGCATGGTCACCCACACGTTCAATCGCCTTGGCCACAAACAGCAGGTCCAGGCTGGGAGAAATGGTTCTCGGGTCTTCCATCATGTAGGTGATGAGTTTGCGCACAAACCCGTCAAACTCCTGGTCAATCAGGTCGTCCTCCTTCAGGATGGAAACCGCCACCGCCGTGTCCAGCCGGGCAAATGCGTCGAGCGCCTTGCGCAGCAGGCCCGAGGCCAGTTCTGCGGCTACGTTCAACTCCGAAGCAGGCAGAGAACGCGCCGACCCGCTTTCGATGATGGACTTGACCATGCGGGCGATCTTCTCGGCCTCGTCGCCTGCACGCTCCAGGTTCGCCGTGGTTTTTGAAATGGCGATCAGCAGCCTCAGATCGCGTGCCGTCGGCTGACGCCGAGCAATGATGGATGACAAATCGCGGTCAATGTCGACTTCCATTGCATTGACCCGGGCCTCGGTTTCGATCACCTGATTGGCAGTTTCGGCGCTGAACTGGGACAGGGCGTAAATCGCCAGACGGATCTGGGATTCAACCAGCCCGCCGAGTTCCATCACGCGCGAGGACACGGTGTTCAGTTCGCTGTCAAACTGCGTCGATAGATGTTTATCTGGCATGGAGCAATCCTTGTATTCAGTGGGGACAATGTAGACACACCCTCCCCTGATTCATGTCTCAGCCGAAACGGCCGGTGATGTAGTCTTCGGTCTCTTTGCGTTTGGGCTTGAAGAACAGGTCTTCGGTCGCGCCAAATTCAATCAGGTCGCCAAGATACATGTAGGCCGTGTAGTCGCTGCAACGGGCAGCCTGCTGCATGTTGTGCGTCACGATGACCACGGTGTAGTCCGCCTTGAGCTCGGCAATCAGCTCTTCAATCTTTGCAGTGGACAGCGGGTCCAGTGCCGAGCACGGCTCATCCAGCAGCAATACCTCGGGCTTGATCGCAATACCGCGGGCGATACACAGGCGCTGCTGCTGCCCCCCGGAAAGACTGGCGCCGTTCTGGTTGAGTTTGTCCTTGACTTCGTTCCAGAGCGCCGCTTTGCCCAGCGCCCACTCAACGCGTTCGTCCATGTCACTGGCACTGAGACTTTCAAAAAGCTTCACACCGTAGGCAATGTTGTCGTAAATCGACATGGGAAACGGCGTGGGTTTCTGAAACACCATGCCAATGCGGGCGCGGATCAATGACACGTCTTCCTTGGAAGTGATCATGTTTTCACCGCCCATCATGACCTGGCCTTCAGCCCGCTGGTCGGGGTACAACTCGTACATGCGGTTGAAGGTACGCAACAGGGTCGACTTGCCGCAGCCCGATGGACCAATGAAGGCGGTCACCTTTTTCTCGGGAATATCCAGACTGACGTTTTTGATCGCATGGAACTTGCCGTAGTAAAAGTTCAGGTCGCGTACCGCCATCTTGATCGGGTCGTTGGCAACCATGGAGGATGTTTGCATTTTGGGATTCCTCAATTTTTATTTCTGAACAGCACACGGGCCAGAATATTCAGGGCCAGCACCCCGAGGGTAATCAGCAGCACCCCGGCCCAGGCCAGTTTTTGCCAATTTTCGAAAGGACTCATGGCGAACTTGAAAATGGTCACCGGCAAGCTGGCCATCGGCTGGCTCAGGTCACTGGTCCAGAACTGGTTGGACAGTGCGGTGAACAGCAGCGGCGCGGTCTCGCCGGCCACACGGGCCACAGCCAGCAGCACCCCGGTCACCACACCCGCCTGGGCCGCACGCAACGTGATGCCCATGATCACTTTCCACTTCGGGCTGCCCAGCGCGTAGGCCGCTTCGCGCAGGGCATTCGGTACCAGCCGCAACATGTTGTCGGTGGTGCGGATCACCACCGGAATGATCAGCAATGCCAAAGCCACCACACCGGCCCAACCGGAAAAGCTTTTGACCTGCGCCACGATCATGGCATAGACGAAAAGGCCAATCACGATGGAAGGCGCCGACAACAGAATGTCATTGATAAAACCAGTGAGCTTGCCCAACCGGGTGTGTGCGCCGTACTCTGCAAGGTAGATACCAGCCAAAACACCAATCGGTGTGCCAAGCACGGTGGCCAACAAGACCATGGTCAGGGAGCCAAAGATGGCGTTGGCCAAGCCGCCGATCTCGGCATTGGGCGGTGGCGTCATCTCGGTGAACAGCGCCAGGCTCAACCCGCCCAGACCCAGTCGAAAGGTTTCAATCAGTATCCACATCAGCCAGAACAGGCCGAAAGCCATGGCGCCCAGGGACAGGGCAATGGCCACCGCATTGACGGTTTTGCGGGCGCGAAATTTTGCCAGCCGGGCTTGCTGCGCGGTATTGAGGGTACTCATGTGCGCGCCCCTTCGCCTTTTTGCAGGCGCGACAGCAGCACCTTGGACAGCGTCAGCACCACGAAAGTGATGAAAAACAGCACCAGACCGAGGTAAATCAGCGCCGCCTGGTGCAGGCCCTCACTGGCCTCGGCAAACTCATTGGCCAGTGCCGAGGTGATGCTGTTGGCCGCCTGAAACAGCGACAGCGAGTCAAGCTGGTTGAAGTTGCCGATCACAAAAGTGACCGCCATGGTTTCACCCAGGGCGCGGCCCAGGCCCAGCATGATGCCGCCAATCACACCGGCCTTGGTGTAGGGCAGAACAATCTTGAAGACCACTTCCCAGGTCGTGGCACCCAGGGCATAAGCCGACTCCTTGAGCATGGGCGGCGTGACCTCAAACACATCACGCATCACAGATGCGATGAAAGGAATGATCATGATCGCCAGGATGATGCCGGCCGCCAGAATGCCAATGCCCACAGGCGGGCCGGAAAACAGCGCACCCAGATACGGCACATCGCCGAAAGCCGCCTGCAAAGGCGCCTGGACATACTTGGCGAGGATGGGCCCGAACACCAGCAAGCCCCACATGCCATACACGATGGACGGCACGGCAGCCAGCAGTTCAATCGCCACACCGAGGGGGCGCCTGAGCCAGCGCGGCGACAACTCGGTGAGAAACAAGGCAATGCCGAAACTCACCGGCACGGCAATGACCAGCGCAACCAGCGAGGTCATCAGCGTGCCGTAAATCATCACCAGGCCACCGTACTTGTTCTGGACCGGGTCCCACTCGGAGGTCCATAAAAAGCTCAGGCCGTATTCCTTGATGGCGGGCCATGCACCCATGACCAGGGACAGAATAATGGCCGCCAGCAGCAGCAAGGTGGCAATGGCAGCCAGCCGGGCCGCCCACTCAAAAGCAATGTCCGCAGTACGGCTGGATCTGCGCGTGGAAGGACCGGGGGGGACAGACATGGTTGTATCGCTGCTGCGGTAGGAATTTGCAGGAAGTGTAGCTGCCACGACAGGCTCCTATCCAGAGAAAAGAAAAGGCGAAGCAACCCAAGTTGCTTCGCCTCGCTGGGGCGGGGTTATTTGACCGCGACTGCTTTGCCAGCGCCGTCAGTGATCTTGCTCCACGATTGGCGGATCACTGTTTTCACCGAATCGGGCATCGGCACATAGTCCAGCTCGTCGGCCATCTTGTCGCCGTTGCCATAGGCCCAGTCAAAGAACTTCAGCGACTGGGTAGCCTGGCCTGGCTTGTCCTGCTTGGCGTGCATCATGATAAAGGTGGCGCCGGTGATGGGCCAGGAATCCTTGCCCGGCTGCTCGGTCAGGACCTGGTAGAAGGACTTGGCCCACTCAGCACCTGCTGCAGCGGCCTTGAAAGCGGTGTCGCTGGGCTGTACGTAGGCGCCAGAAGCATTGCGCATGGACACATGGGTCTGCTTGTTCTGCTTGGCGTAGGCGTATTCCACATAACCAATCGAATTGGGCAGGCGCTGCACAAAGGCCGACACGCCCTCGTTGCCCTTGCCACCCGCACCGGTTGGCCAGTTCACCGCCGTGCCTTCACCCACCTTGGTTTTCCACTCGGGATTGACCTTGGACAGGTAGTTGGTGAACAAAAAGGTGGTGCCAGAGCCATCTGCGCGGCGCACCACCGCAATCGCTGCGTCCGGCAGCGGCACACCGGGGTTCAGGGCGGCAATTGCTGCGTCATTCCATTTGGTAATCTTGCCCAGATAGATGTCACCCAGCACCGCGCCGGTCATTTTGATCTGGCCAGCGGCAATACCCTTGATATTGACAACCGGAACGACACCGCCAATCACGGTGGGAAACTGCAGCAGCCCGTCTTTGGCAAGTTCTGCGTCTGTCAAAGGGGCGTCAGAGGCGCCGAAATCCACCGTCTTGCCGCGAATCTGGCGCATGCCCGCGCCCGAGCCGACCGACTGGTAGTTGATACGGACACCGGTGGCCTTGTTGTAGGCATCTGCCCATTTGGCGTAAATTGGCGCCGGAAACGATGCGCCTGCACCGGTCACATCCTGTGCGTTGGCCATGGACGAAAGGGAAAGACCAGCCAAGGCCAGTGTGGTGGCAACCGTCGCTTTGAATATCAGCTTCATTCGCAAACCTCTTTAGTTGAAGAAAGATGGCCTAACTCTAAGAAGCTTGTGTGACAAAGGCATGACAGTGCCCCCTGCCCCGGTCAAGGAGGCTGTCACTGGCCGATGGGCGCGTAAACCGCCTTGATCGTCATTCAATTGTCACGAAACGTCCATAAGCTCACCCCTGTTTATCAACCAGGAGTGACCTTATGTTTCGTCGTCGTGTTTTGCTTGTCGCGGCTGCTGCCGCCATCGTGTCCGGTTGCGCCACCATGTCTTCACCCGTGTCGGTCGCAGACACCATTGCTGCCAACCCATCCCTGAGCACGCTCAACGGCCTGATCGTGAAAGCCGGCCTGACCCCCACCCTGAAAGGCGCAGGCCCTTTCACCGTGTTTGCCCCGACCAACGACGCCTTCAAGGCCGTGCCGGCCAAAACCATGGACGATCTGGCCAAAAATCCGGCAATGCTCAAGGATGTCCTGACCTACCACGTCATCTCCGCCAAGGTCATGAGCGCTGATGTGAAAAACGGCCCCGTCAAAACAGTCAACGGCGCAAATGTCGCCGTTGCCAAAGCCGGTGATTTCGTCACCGTTGAAGATTCCATGGTTCAGACAGCCAACATCGTGGCGACCAATGGCGTGGTGCACACCGTAGACCGCGTGATGATCCCACCCAAAAAGAACTGAGGATGAGCGTCCGGCCCCATTCGCCGGTTTTTACGCGCCTACCTCGGATTTTCAGCTGATGCCCCAGTTCAGCGGGCATCAGCTGCTATTCATTCAGTAGCATTTTCAACAAGACGGTGAGGCCCTCCGGGCCGCGCCATGGGGGAAGACCGTGTACAAACAGCCAAAAAACAAAAAACGTCGCCAATTCCTGCAAGGGGCCGCCCTGCTTGCCGCCGGTGCAACCGCCCCCCTGTGGGCCCAGCCCGGAAAAACGGTCGGCAACTCGCGCGGCATCACCGTGGCCCAGGTGGTCGATTTTTCGTTGGCGCAGCAAGACGTGTCCAAGGATTTCCTGATTGGCTCACGCGCCGCCTGGCAGGACATCAATGCCAAAGGGGGCCTGCGCGGCAAGCCGGTCCAGCATCTGACACTGGAAACCGACGGCACCCCAGCCAGCATCCGCGCCGCCCTGGACAAGATCAAGGACGACCCTTCCTGCGTCGTTCTGTCCGGGAGCGTGGGGGACCAGGTGGCAGGGCATGTCATTTCCCAGTTGCAGCAAAGCAGAACAGAAATTGCGCACACGGCCCCCTGGCTGCAGAACTCCAGCCTGGACATTGACCAGCAGACCTTCCCGATTTTTGCGGCACGCCAGCAACAGATCAGCCATGCGCTCAAAACCCTCTCGGTGATGGGCCTGAAGGAGTTGGGAGCGGTGTACGCCTCGGACGCGGACCAGGCGATCTACCGCAGCGACGTCGAGCGCATCGCCAGTGGCATGGGGCTCAAGCTGCTTTCTTTTCGCAGCGGCGGCGATCTGGCGGTACTGGGCCAGAAGCTCACGCCAGCCACCCCGGCGGTGCTGCTGTTCCTGGGCGGGACGCCCGAGCTTGCACAGTTCACACAGGGCCTGGACAAGCAGGCAAGGCAACGTTACGTGGTTGCGCTGGCCGATGTCAACCTCCAGACCATGGTGCAGATGGGCGGCACGCGAAGCACGCCCATCATCGCCACGCAGCCTGTTCCCCTGATCAAATCCAGCATTCCCGTCGTGCGAGCCTACCGCGAGACCCTGGCCCGCCTTTTTGACGAACCGCCGGTACCCCTCAGTCTGGCCGGCTTTATCGCGGCCCGCTATACCTATGAAGTTCTGCGCGATATCGAAGGCCCGCTGACCAGGCAACACACCCTGGGTGAATTCCAGCGCCGGGCCAGTGTCGATGTGGGCGGCTTCCGCGTCGCTTTCGACGCCCAGCGGCGCAGCGCGACCTACGTCACCCAAAGCATGACCACTGCCGACGGACGGGTGATCGGATAGAGCTGCAAAAAGCGCGGGCGGGCCCCGTGCGGATGCTATGCTGGGATTCCAACAAAACGCTCATACATGCAAAACGGAACCCGCCTGGCCGCTGTTGATCTGGGATCCAACAGCTTTCGCCTCGAAATTGGCCGCCTTGAACACGGCCAGATCAACCGCACTGAATACCTCAAGGAAACCGTCCGCCAGGGCAATGGCCTGGACGCCGACCGCAACCTCACGCCTGAGGCCATGCAGCGTGGCTGGGACTGCCTGGCGCGTTTCGGCGAGCGGCTGGCCGGCTTCAAAAAAAGCCAGGTGCGCGCTGTGGCCACGCAGACGCTGCGCGAGGCACGAAACCGCGATGTCTTTCTGGAGCGGGCGCACCGCGTGCTGGGCTTCCCGATTGATGTCATTCCTGGCCGCGAAGAAGCGCGGCTGATCTACCAGGGCGTGGCCCACATGCTGCCGCAGTCGGACGACCGCCGCCTGGTGGTCGATATCGGTGGCCGCTCTACCGAATTGATTCTCGGCAAAGGCCTGACGGCCCAAACCATGGAGTCTTACCGCGTAGGCAGTGTGGCCTGGTCCATGAAGTATTTTGCAGAAGGCCTGTTCACGACACGCGCCTTTCAGAGCGCCGAGGTGGCCGCCAAGGCGGTTCTTGAGGAAGCCATCAACACCTACCGCGCAGGCTGGGACATTGCCTACGGCTCATCGGGCACCATTGGGGCCGTCAGCGATGTGCTGGTGGCCGCCGGCTGGCCGCAGGGCCTGGTCTCACAGGACGGGCTGGACTGGCTGCTGGACCGGCTGCTCAAGGCCCAAAGCTCCGACCGCCTGCGACTTGACGGCATGAAGGACGACAGGCGTGCCGTCATAGGTGGCGGCGTCAGTGTGCTGCGCGCCGTGTTTGAGCTGCTCGGCATTGACCAGATGCATGCAGCCCAGGGTGCGCTGCGCCACGGCGTGTTGTACGACCTGCTGGATCGGGAGCAGGAGGTGACCGACCTGCGCTCTGTCACCGTGCAGCGGCTGGTGCGCAAGTTTGAGGCGGACCAGGCCCAGGCCGTACGGGTCAGCAAGGTCGCCAGAACACTTTTTCTGCAAGTTGGTACCGGTTTGCCCGAGCCGGACCTTGATCGCCTCCAGCGCAAACTAGACTGGGCCGCGCAACTGCACGAAATTGGCAGCCATATCTCGCACAGCGAGTATCACAAACACGGCGCCTACATTCTGGACAATGCCGACGCGCCCGGTTTTGCCCTGCCCGAGCTGCACCGGCTGAGCCTGCTGGTGCTGGGGCACCGCGGCAAGCTGCGCAAACTCGAAGCCGATTTCGAAGACATACTTTTTGTACAGCAGTTGCTCTGCCTGCGCCTGGCCGTCATCCTGTGCCATGCGCGCCGCGACCCCGACATCCGGGACATGCGCATCGAAGCGGCGGGTGACCATGTGTTTGCACTGGCCTGCCGCGACGGCTGGTCGGACAGCTTTCCGCAATCGGCCCACCTGCTGCGCGAAGAAGTGCTGGCCTGGCAAAAAACCCCCTGGACGCTGGCCCTGACCGGGCTGTAGAATTTTCTGCGGCGCGGAGCCAGCGGGCTCAGAGCACTTCTGGCGACTGCACCGTCACCACCACGGTCTGCGGTGCACCCTCACGCTCGCGCGTGCGTAACCACCACACCGCGCCTTTTTTCACCGCGCAATCGTTCTCCTGCAAGCCCAGCAGATGGGCAATGGTCTGCCCCAGAACGGGCTGGTGGCCAATCACCAGAATCGGCAGCTTGTTGACCGGCCATTGAACCAGCTCCAGCAGCTGCCCGGGCAGCGCATCGGGGCCCAGCTCGGCCCGGACCTTGTATTTGCGGCCCAGCGCCAGGGCGGTCTGCTCGCAGCGCCTGGCCGGGCTGACCAGAATGCGCGCGCGCTCCGGCAACTGACGGTCCAGCCAGACCGCCATGCGGGCCGCCTGCTTTTCGCCGCGTGGTGTCAGCGAGCGATCCAGGTCGCTGCCGCCCTCGGCATCCCCGGGTAGCTCTTCAGCCTCTGCGTGGCGCCAAAGAATCAGGTCCACCGGGTTTACCTGTGCGGCTTGCCGCCGGTGGCCGAATAACGCGCCATCAGTGCGGCTTGTGCGCCGTGCCGTCTGCCTTTTTCGGGTGCCCCCACATGCTTGTAACTGCCGTCAGGCTGCAGGTCCCAGGCGTCCTGGCTGTCGTGCAGGTAAGCGACCAGGCATTCATCGATGATGCGCTGACGGATCATCGGGTCTGTGACCGACCAGGCCAGCTCCACCCGCCTGAGCATGTTGCGGTTCATCCAGTCGGCACTCGACAGGTACAGCGTCTCCACACCCGCGCAACGGAAGTAGAACACCCGCGAATGCTCCAGAAACCGCCCGACCACCGAACGCACCCGGATGTTGTCCGTCACGCCTGGCACGCCGGCCGGCAGCATGCAGGCACCGCGCACCACCAGATCAATCTTCACGCCGCACCGCCCTGCCCTGACCAGCGCGTGCATCAAGGCTTCGTCGGTCAGCGCGTTCATCTTGGCCACGATACGTGTGTCCTTGCCCAGTTTGGCAGCTTCGCCCAGTGCATCCATTTTTTCAATCAACTTGCGGTGCAGCTGAAACGGCGCCACCAGCAGCCGGTTCAGCCGGGGCAACTTGCTCTGGCTGGCCATGTGCACAAAAACATTGTCAATATCTGCTGTGAGGTCCGCATCTGCGGTGAGGTAACTCACATCGGTGTACAGCCGGGCGGTGTTGGGGTTGTAGTTGCCGGTGGACAAATGGGCATAACGTTTGAGATGTTTGCCCTCGCGTCGCGTCACCAGCAGCATCTTGGCGTGCGTCTTCAGGCCTACCACCCCATACACCACCTGCGCACCAATTGATTCCAGCATCTCGGCCCAGTTGATGTTGGCTTCTTCATCAAAGCGGGCTTTCAATTCCAGCACCACCGTGACTTCCTTGCCACGGCGCACCGCCTCGCGCAAAAGCACCATCAGTTCGGAGTCCGGCCCGGTGCGGTAAATGGTCTGCCGGATGGCCAGCACCTGCGGGTCGTTGACCGCTTCGCGCAGAAAATCAAGCACACCGCCAAAACTCTCAAAAGGCTGGTGGATGGACACATCCCCGTGTTTGAGCCGTTCAAAAAAAGACTGACCCGGTACCAGTTGCACCGGGTAACAGGCCTTGTAGGGCGGAAAAAGAAGTTTCGGGTCGTTCACCAGATCCACCAGCTGCGTCAGGCGTACCAGGTTCACCGGGCCATGCACGCGGTACAGCGACTGCGCCGGCAGATTGAACTGCCGCAGCAAAAAGGCAGAGAGGTATTCCGAGCAGCCGGATGAAACCTCCAGCCGCACCGCCTGACCATAGTGGCGCTGCTCCAGGCCCAGGCGCAGGGCGGTACGCAGGTTTCTCACATCGTCTTCGTCCACCGCCAGGTCCGAGTGCCGGGTGACCCGGAACTGCGAGAACTCGCCTACCTCCCGCCCCGGAAACAGGTCGGTGAGGTGCGCGCGTATCACGCTGGACAGCGACACAAACAGCGATTTTTTATGCGAGCCCTTGTCGGGCATGTGAATCAGCCGCGGCAGCACCCTGGGCACCTTGACAATCGCAATGTCGTTTTCGCGGCCAAAAGCATCGCGGCCGCCAAGACGCACAATGAAGTTCAGCGACTTGTTGGCCACCTGCGGAAAAGGGTGAGACGGGTCCAAGCCCACCGGGATCAGCAGCGGTCTGACCTCGGTATCAAAGTAATTTTTGACCCAGCGGCGCTGCGCAGCATTGCGGTCACCGTGCGACACAACGCGTATGCCATGGCGTGCAAATTCGGGCATCAAGGCGTCGTTGTACAGCGCGTACTGCCGCTCCACCATGTCGTGCACAGAAGCCGACAAGGTCTGAAATGACTGTTCCGAGTAGCCGGCCTTGGCCTCCTGCTGCACGGCTGCCGTCAGGTGCAGCGCTGCGCGCACTTCAAAAAACTCGTCCAGGTTGGAAGAAACAATACACAGAAAGCGCAGGCGCTCCAGCAGCGGGACCTCAGGGCGTTTGGCCCAGTCCAGCACCCGCTCATTGAAGGCCAGAATGCTCTGGTCCCTGTCCAGAAACCGCACGGCAGGTGAAGTTGGCGGGGTAGTCACAACAGGCGTGGAAGGTGTTTGGCGCATACAAATTTCAGGCGAGGCGTTGGCCTCTTGTTCTTTTGTCATCATTCTGACTCATCAGTGTGGTCGCAATTGGTGACAGTTGTGTGACAGCCTTGTTGCAAATCAATGACAAGTCGATCAGGTCAGCGCCTGCACCGCAGTGGTCTTGACTTCAGCCTGCGCATGGGCCGGCACAAGATGCCGCTCAAACAGCTGCGCGGCATGCTCCCAGCTGAAGTCCAGCGCACGGGCACGCGCCGCGTGACGCGGCACCTGCATGGCCTGGTAGCTGGCCTGCTTCAGGTCCTGGTCCATCACACCCCCATGACAACTGCCGTCAGGTTTTCCCAGCACCTCCAGAGGGCCGTCCACCGGATAAGCCGCCACCGGTGTGCCGCAGGCCATGGCCTCCAGCATCACCAGACCAAAGGTTTCTGACCGACTGGGAAACACGAATACATCGGCCGCCGCGTACACCCGGGCCAGCTCGTCGCGCGGCAACACGCCCAGCCAGCGCACCTGCGGATACCGCTCTTTGAGCGACGCTTCCAGTGGGCCTACACCACACACCACCTTGGTCCCCGGAATGTCCAGTGCCAAAAAGGTATCGATGTTTTTTTCATAGGACACGCGCCCCACAAACAGCGAGACCGGCCGCACCAACGTACCCATGGGAGGGTAGAGCCGCGCCTCGGGATAAAAAGCAAACAGCTCAGTGTCCACACCATGCGTCCAGCTGCGCAGATTGCGAAAGCCACGCTTTTCCAGCATGTTCAACACGCCGTTGGTGGGCACCATCACACCTGATGACGGCTTGTGAAAATGGCGAAACAGCGCATACCCCCAGGACAGCGGTATTTTCAGCGCAGCGTTGAGGATTTCCGGAAATTTGGTGTGAAACGCGGTCGTGAACTGCAAGCCCCGCTTCAGACAATACCCGCGCGCCGCCCAGCCCAGCGGACCTTCGGTGGCAATATGAATCGCGTCCGGCTGCAAGGCATCCATCTTCGCGCTAAGCAAAGCCTTGGGGCGAATCGCCAGGTCAATGCCCGCGTACCCCGGGCAAGGCCGCGTTTTGAACAGGCCCGGGTGAATGACCTCGACCCGGTGGCCAAGGTCTTCCAGCTCGCGCACCAGCTCTACCAGGGTGGTGACAACGCCGTTGACCTGTGGCTGCCAGGCATCGGTAATCAAAGCGATCTTCATGCGGCCACCGTGCTGCTGACATGGCCGAGACCACGGGTTTCGTGCGCAGGCGCCCAGTGCAGCAGCTCCAGCCTGCCGTCGAAGTGCTCTACCAGCGCGGTGCGGCTTTCCACCCAGTCACCGTCGTTGCAATACAGCACACCGTTGATGTCGCGCATCTCTGCGCGGTGAATGTGGCCGCAGACCACACCCTGATGGCCCTTGCGCCGCGCCTCGTTGGCCACGGCCACCTCAAAATCGGTCACATAGTTCAACGCGCTTTTGACCTTTTGCTTGAGGTAAGCCGACAGCGACCAGTACGGCAGGCCCATGCGGGCACGCAGGCTGTTCAGGTAGCGATTGAGTTTGAGTGTGAATTCATAGAGGTTGTCGCCCACAATGGCGAGCCACCTGGCGCATTGCACCACTGCATCGAAATAGTCTCCGTGGATCACCCACAGATTGCGGCCGTCGGCGGTGGTGTGCACCGCCTCTTCCATGACCTCGATGCCGCCGAACTGGTGGCCAATAAATTCACGCGCAAACTCATCATGGTTGCCGGGCACATACACCACGCGGCAACCCTTGCGCGCTCGACGCAGCAGCTTTTGCACCACATCGTTGTGGGTTTGCGGCCAGTACCATTTGCGCCGCAACTGCCAGCCATCCACAATGTCGCCGACCAGGTACAGGTAGTCGCTGGGGTGCGCCTTCAAAAAGTCCAGCAGCGCAGTGGCCTGGCAGCCGGGCGTGCCCAGGTGCAGATCCGAGATAAAGATGGTGCGGTAACGCTTGCGCAGCGCATCCTCGTCATGGTCGTCATCAGGCTCTGGCGCACCGCCGTTGTTGAGCGGGCCCAGCTTGTCGAACATCGTGCGCATCAGGCCGCCCCGGCAGAAAAGTGTTTGCGATAACGCGGCGGCAAATCGGCAATACGCATCATCATCGGCAGATCGGCAGAGTTGAAATCAGGGTCCCAGGCTGGCGCGCCCAGCACCTTGGCACCCAGGCGCAGGTAGCCCCGGATCAGCGCTGGTGGCTCTACATCGAGCGAGTCGTCCATGCGCTCCACCGGCAGCGGCAGGCGCGGCGTCACATGAAACTCAATCGGTGCCAGATGTGTTTGCCGCACCTGGCGCCAGATGCTGGCGGCCGCCTGCCCGCTGGAGGCCCCGGTGTGCTGCATGGGGATGCTGGCGCAGCCAATCATGGTGTCCAGCTGGTTGCGCGCCATGAACTCGGCCAGCGCGCCCCAGAGCGCCAGAATCACGCCGCCGTGCCGGTGCTCGGCATGCACGCAGCTGCGGCCGAGTTCAACCATACGTTCGCGCAAAAAACGCAGCCGCGTCAGGTCAAACTCGGTGTCGCTGTAGGTGCTGCCGGCGCGTTTGGCCTGGGTGGGCGTGAGCACGCGGTAAGTGCCTATGACCTCCTGGCTGGCTTGGTCGCGCACCAGCAGGTGTTCGCAGAAATCATCAAACAGGTCGATGTCGTGGCCCGGCACTGTGTTGGGCAGGGTGGCGCCCATCTCGAGCGCGAAGACCTGGTACCTCAGACGCTGCGCCTGCCGGACTTCATCCTGGTGCCTGGCCCAGCTGACCTGGATTTTGCCCATGGCAGGCCTTTGAACAGCGGCTGGAACGGTTGCATGAGAGCTTTGATGAAGTAACCCCCGTGAAAAGTGCCCGGGGGCGACTGGCGACAAAGCAAACGTGGGATTCGGCAGTTCTTTCATGATGACTCCTTGTTGTCTTTGAATAATCAAGTGCAAACGCTGTAAAAAAGCCCCGTTGCAGGGGCTTTGTGATGACTGACTAGGTGCCGACAATGCCGCCGTCTTTGCGACGGATGACCACGGTGGCCGAACGCGGTCGGCCACCGGTGGGCCCGTCCGGCCAGTGACTGACCGCCTTGGGCTGGGCCGGGTCACCGCGCTCACTGGCGGTTTCTCCCGGGTGCTGGATATTGATAAACACTGCGCGGCGGTCCGGCGTAAAGGTCACGCCGGTGATCTCGCAACCGGCCGGGCCGGTCAGAAAGCGCTTGGTCTCGCCAGTGGCCGGATCGGCGCACAACATCATGTTGTTGCCTATGTTCTTGTAGCCACCTTTGTGCATGGCCGAGGTGGAAATGTCGGTCTGTATCCACAACATGCCGCCAGCGTCAAACTGCAGGCCATCGGGGCTGCCATACATGTCGCCCTTGATCGTGCCCCGGTACTCGGCTTTTTCAGCATTCGGGTCACCGGCCAATGCAAAGTGCATCCAGCGGAACTCGGTGGCGCTGGCGTCGCCGTCCAGCCGGCTGGCGCTGCCGCCCGGGCTGCCCTTGCCTTCACGCCAGCGAATGATGTGGCCCATGATGTTGTCGTTGCGCGGGTTGGCCGCATTGGCCATACGCGCCGGCTGGCTGCCCTGCCCCCGGTTGCTGTTGTTGGTCAGCGTCACAAACACCTCACCGGTGTTGGGGTGCACAGCCACCCACTCCGGCCGGTCCATCTTGGTGGCACCGGCCACATCAGCGGCCTGGCGGCACTTGACCACCACGTCGGCCTGGCTGGCAAAGCCGTTGGCGGCGGTCAGCTTGTCTTGCCCCTGCACCAGCGGCAACCAGCGGCCATAACCCTGCTCGTCAAAACGGGCCACGTACAGCGTGCCATGGTCCAGCAGCTCTTTGTTGGCGCGGTATCCGCCGGGCTTGACCTTGTCGCGGCTGACAAATTTGTAGATGTACTCAAAACGCTCGTCGTCACCCATGTACACCACAGCGCGGCCATCGCGCGACAGCGTGGTGGTGGCGCCTTCGTGTTTGAAGCGGCCCAGCGCCGTGCGCTTGATCGGGGTTTGTGTCGGGTCTTGTGGGTCGATCTCGACCACCCAGCCAAAACGGTTGGCCTCGTTGGGGTGTTTCACCGCATTGAAACGCTCATCAAACTCATGCCAGCGGTAACCAAAACCCTTGGCTGTCATGCCATAACGCGCCTCGTCCGGGCCAGGCTTGTCGCCCGTGGCAAAGTAGCCGTTCCAGTTTTCTTCACAGGTCAAAAACGTGCCCCAGGGGGTTTGACCGGCTGCGCAATTGTTCAGAGTGCCCAAAGGACGCATGCCTTCAGGGTCGGCTGCCGTTTTCAGCAAGGCATGGCCGGCGGCCGGGCCGCTGAACTGCATGGGTGTGCTGGCAGTGATGCGGCGCGCATAACGCGAGTTGGGCATGACGCGCCAGACACCGGCACGCTCTACCACCTCAATCACGCTGACGCCGTGGGCCGCTTGGGACTTGCGCACTTTTTCAGCCGTCCAGGTCAACATGCCATCGCTGTGCAGCAGACCGTCGTCGGTGTACTCGTGGTTGATGGCCAGCAGGCCATGGCGCGGATTTTTGTCCAGCGGAAAATACTCCATGCCGTCGTGGTGCATGCCCGACTGCAGCAATTGCTCTTGCCAGCTGTTCGATGCATCGGCATTAAAAGCCGTCGCCGCAGAACCGGCAATACCGGTCGCATCACCCCAGCGGTACAGCACCTGGGCATCGTATTCAGGCGGCACCACCAGCGCGTCGGCACTGGACACCGGCACACCGGTGAAGCCCAGCGCCTTGCCCTTGGCTGCCGTGGCGGCATTAGCAGTCAGGGTGTGCGAGCCCATCAGCAAAGCCACAGCCGCTGTGGTGCAACGCAACACATGGCGCCGCTCGCCGTCTATTTCGTGGATAGAGGGGTTGGGCGTGTTGTTGACGCCGTACTGCTCAGAATCCCCTGCAAAACCTTGACCCATGAATCACTCTCCATCGCGTTTTTTGACTGATGCGAGGATTCTGGAAGGCAGCGGTTACGTGATCATGTCAGTTTGATGGCAGTTTGATGACAGGGGGTTGGGGTGGTGGCTTGCTATTGAATAAATAGCTGCTTGCGCAGGTGGGAAAAGGGCTGGGGGCCTAAATTGGTATGTATTGTTGTGTGGCCACAAAGTCCCGCTTTCGATAGCCAGCGCCCGTCGTCCCCGTGACTTGTTCAGATACCAGACCGTGGGCCGGTCGGCTCGGGTTGACCGAATTCGATTGAATCCTTTGGAGGAGGCAAATCACAATCGGCTACAGCCGGTAATGCAGCAGCCCAACCAGCGGTGAGCTCGTCGGCCAGCACATTCGGAGTCAGAATCAGGTCTGATGGGTAAGCTCAAGCCGCTGCGCCACCAGACGCACCAGGGCGCGTGCGTTGGCACCCGCGGTATGTACGGGCAAGGTCAGGGCCTGAACGCAGTCGCCCTCCGCAATGGGCAAATGCCAGTCCGGCAGCAGGTTGTGCAAGCGCCCGGCCGCGACGTCCTCTTGCACGCAAAAGTCGGGTGCCAACACGACCCCTTGGCCGAGCCGCGCCAACGTTACCAGGGCTTCGAGGCTGTCGGCGCTGATGTGCGGCTGCAGCTCCACGGTTTCGCTCATCTTGCCGCTGCGGCGGTGCCATTGCAGCGGCCAAATTTGCGCGCCGCCTTCGAGCATGAGCAAAGGCCATTGCTGCAACGCCGCCGGACCCGCCAAGGGCATTGGTGTGGTGCCGTATGCACCAATCAAAAAGCGCAGCACCGGCTGGGCCACGCAGTCCTCCGGCGGCTTGCGGGTGATGCGAAAGGCCACATCCACACCCTCGCGCACCAGGTCGACCCGCCGCTCGGTGAACATCAACTCCATGGCCACGCCAGGATGCGTGCGGCCAAACTCGGCCAGTAAAGGCAACAACACGCTGTAGCCGAAGGCGCGCATGCTTGTGATGCGCAACCGCCCCTGCAGGGCATCGCCCTCCTTGCGCAACGCCATGCGTGCCGCGTTAGCGGCTTCGTGCACGACCTGGGCCCTCGATGCCAGCGCGCGCCCGGCCTCGGTCAACCCCAGCGAGCGAGTGGTGCGTGCCAGCAGTGTCTGGCCGACTATCTGCTCCATGGCGGCCACGCGGCGGCTGACGGCAGCACGGGTCAGCCCCAGCTGGCGCGCTGCCCGTGAAAAGCTGCCGGCCGCGACCACGTGGGCAAATAGCTCCAGTGCGTTGGCATCCAAGGCCGAGGCCTCGCGATGGCGGTGTAGTCGGGTTGCTGACAAGGCAACTGCGTCTTTTGGTGAGCTCATGTAAACAGTGTGACTCAAAAATAGAGTCTATTCAACAGATTAGTACAAATCTACCATGCAGCTTCATGAACCAACTGTTTGGAGTTGCTATGTCCTTTGCCTTGTCCGCCGCCGCCCCTGCCACGTATGCAAGGGCTACCTTGGAATCCCCCGACCAGGCACACCTGCACGCCCATCTGCCGTTCCAGGATGAACCAGACCCGCAGGACGCGCAGGTAGACATGGACGCGGTGCAATTTGCCGCCACGGATGGTCACCCTCTGCACGGGCACTGGTTTGTGCCGCAGCACCAAGGTGCCCATGCGGTGGCGGTCATGGCGCCCGCCACCGGTGTTCCGCAGCGCTACTATCACGCCTTTGCCCGCTGGCTTGCCGCTCGTGGCTATGCCGTGTTGTGCTTTGACTACCGCGGAATGGGTAAGCGCAACGGTGCCAATGCCAGTGCCAGTGGGCGCACCGGCATGCGCGAGTGGGTGCGCCACGACCTCTCGGGTGCGCTGGCCTGTGCGAAGGCGCGTAGCACCCAAAGCGACCAGCACTTGCCCCTGCTGTGGGTCGGGCACTCGTTAGGAGGCAATGGATTGCCGCTGGTACAGGGGCTTGAGCACATCAACGCGGTCATTACCCTCGGTTCCCAATTCGGGTACTGGAAACTGTGGCCACGTGGATGGCACCGCCAGGTTACCCGTGTGTTTTTTGGGCGCTGGGTCCCGCTGTTGGTGCGTCTGACCGGCAAGCTGCCCGGCTGGGCGTTGGGTGGTGGCGAGACGCTGCCCGGGGCTGCCGCCATGGACTGGGCTCGATGGGGCATGTCGCCCGGATACTTTCGCGATGACCCGGCCTGCGAGGGCTGGTATCAGCCCGACCAATTTCAGGGGCACATGCAACTGTGGAGCATTGACGACGACAAAACATTTGGTCCAGTCGATGCGGTGGATGCACTAGCGGCGTGCTTTGGCCAGAGCGCAGGCCAAGTCGAGCGTTTGCACCTGCACCCACGCGCGGTAGGACGCAAAGCGGTCGGGCATTTTGGCGTGTTCCAGCGCGTGGCGGAAGCAAAAATTTGGCCCCTGGTGTTAAACCACATCGAGGCCAAGGTACCACTTTTGCGCCCTGGGGTAGGCGTTTATTCCTAGCTACTCCATGACATACGGCGGGTAGGGAATTCAAGCGCATGTGGGCAAGTGTGTTGCCGGTCGCAGGTTCGATTCGACCCCCTTGCGGCGCGCCACGCGCCGGGAATATGTGTGATCGCTCGGATTGAAAGAATCCGATCGACTTCTTTGTGGCGAGCAAATCGACCACCGCAATGACTCCAATGGGCCTGAAGGCGCCACACCCCAGAAATTCGCAGAGAGCGTCAGAGTTGTCAAGCGACCTGACGGGAAGCAGTCATCTGCATGGTTCCGCTTCTGGCCCGAAAGCAGCAATCGACGACAAAGCAGCCATTGCCTCGCCCCGAGGGCGTGCACGAACCAGATCTGGTCACAGGGCGCTGCTGACTCGATTGGACTTTGGCTTCCAACTCGCCGCACCCAGCAATACGATCCTGAGTTGCTGCACGAAAGTCTCGGTCATCTCGGCCTCCAGCAGGGGTTGATCGGCCTGTAGATCGAGCATCTCCGGCGCGGCGGCCAACATGGTGGTGACGACCAGTCCGCAAATCATTTGCAGATCGCCCGTGGACAGACCTGAGTAGTCGCCCATGCGGCGAAAATCCTGCACCATCTCGCTCGTGAAGTGGCTGACTTCGTTACGGATGGCCGCCCGCAGCGTCCGGCTGCCGCCCGACCGCTCGCTCGAGATGAAGAGAAACAGCCGGCGATTCTGCTTCACGTACGCCTGGTAGGCCTGCACTGAGCGCCTGAGCAAGTCCACGTCCTGCTCTCCCTCCACTTGGCGGGCCTCGCGCAGCAGGCGCCGCAACGTCAGCCCCACCTCGGCGACCAGAGCCAGGCCCAATTCGTCAGTGTTATTGAAGTGGCGATAAAACGAATTGGGGACCACTCCGGCCTCCCGCGCGATCTCGCGGATGCCCAGGCTGGTGAAGCTGCGGCCTTCGCCGATCAGTTTCAACGCCGCGCGCACGAGGCTGCCTCGCGTCAAGTCCTTGCGCTCGGTGCGAGACAGGTTCTCCCTGCTCATCGGGTTTGGTGTGCCTGCCATGTTTGTGTGGACAAATGTACCTCATTTCTTGTTGTAGATCAGCTGATTTCTACTGGTGAAGTTGGTCAATCACTCTAATATTTCTCGCCACTATCGACAATTGGTGTACAACTGTACACAATAGCGGCATGATGCAAAAGAAACCTGCTCCAGAACCCGGTTTGGCCCGCAAGGCGCTGAATGCAGTGACCCGGTTGACCGACAGCTTTTCATACCCCCTGAGCCTTTCGCACTATGTCGAGCTGGTCAATCCTCTCTGGGCCACCCACGCGATGCAGGCGCGGGTCGAGAAGGTTTGGGACGAAACGAAGAACGCACGCACCCTCACGCTGAAGCCGGGTCTGAACTGGCGGGGTTTTCGGGCCGGCCAGCATGTTCGCGTCGGAATTCCGGTCGATGGGAAGCACTTCACCCGCACGTACACGATCTCATCGCCGCCGGAGCGAGAGGATGGCCGCTTCACAATCACCGTCAAGGCGATCGAGGGCGGCACCATTTCCCACCACCTGGTGCGCAGCATCCGGGTGGGCGACTACCTGCCCATCGGTTTGCCGCAAGGCGACTTCCACCTGCCGGATGCGCAACCCGTGTCGCCGCTGTTTATCACGGCGGGCAGCGGCGCGACGCCCGCAATGAGCATGGTGCGCAGCATGATCGCGCAAGAGCGTCTGGTGGACACCGTGCACATTCACTACGCGCCCCACGAGTTCGACGTGATCTTCGGCAAGGACTTCCATCAGTTGGCGCAGGAGCACACGCGTTATGTCTACCACCCGGTCTATACCCACCCGTTTGGCAAATCCATCCCATCCGAGGGACATTTCAGCGCCGGGCAGTTGGATCGACTCTGCCCGGACTGGCGGGACCGCGAGGTCTACGCGTGCGGCCCACAGTCGTTGCTGGTGGCGCTGGAACTTCATTTCGGGAACGCCGGCAGGGCTCGGCATCTGCACATCGAGCGCTTCCGAGCCGCGTTCGCCGAAATTCCCGCGCAAGCCACCGGCGGCCGCGTGTGGTTCGCCAAGGCCGGCGTGCAGGCGGATGCCGATGCAACTACCAACTTGCTGCGGGTGGCCGAGCAAGCGGGCATGAACCCGCCCCATGGTTGCCGCATGGGAATTTGCCACGCCTGCGATACGCGGCTTGTCTCCGGCTGCGTCCGCGATCTGCGAACCGGCAAAGTCCACAGCGAAGCAGGCAGCGTGATCCAGCCCTGTGTCTGCGCGACCGCGGGCGACTGCGAACTCGACCTTTGACCGAAACCCCTGAGAGCCCCCATGAACTCCACCGCCCTCCCCGTGAACCTGACCGACGCCCAGATCGAGGAGTTCGGCCGCGAGCTCGACACGATGCGCGAAGAAGTGATCGACTCCCGTGGCGAAACCGACAGGCAGTACATCGTCACGCTGATCCGGATCCAGCGCAGCATGGCGTTGGCCGGGCGCATCCTCATCCTGGCAAGCATCCTTCTGCTGCCGGCTTGGGAGCACGCTCTCGCTTCGACGACGGGCTTCTGGCTGCTGATCGCCCTGGGCACCCTGAGCTTGGCGCTGGCCAAGATCATCGAGAACATGGAGATCGGCCACAACGTGCTTCATGCGCAGTGGGACTGGATGAACGATCCCACCATCCAGTCGGGGACCTGGGAATGGGACCACGTCTGCCCTTCGGATCAGTGGATGCACTCCCACAACATCCGGCACCACACGTGGACCAATGTGTTGGGCAAGGATCCGGACATCGGCTATGGCTTGCTGCGCATGTCCGCTGCGCAGCGCTGGAAACCCTTCCACCTGGGTCAGCCGATTTACGCACTGCTGCTCGCGCTGCTGTTCGAATGGGGCGTCGCCGTCCAGGAACTGGAGCTGGGCAAGTTCTTCACGCGGAAGAAGCACCTGGAAACCGTCGGCCCGCAGCTGCGTCGCACCGGCAGGAAGATTGCGGCCCAGGTGACCAAGGACTACATCGCCTGGCCGCTGCTGGGCGTCGCCCTGGCGATTCCGTTTGCACTCGCCGGCGTCGGCCCGTCCCTGCTGACGGTCTTCCTCGCCGTCTTCAGTGCCGGCGCCGTGGCCTGCCTGCTTCGCAGCCTGTGGACTTACATCATCATCTTCTGCGGCCACTTTCCGGAAGACGTGCATGTGTTCACCAAGGCGCAGGTGGAGAACGAAACCCGCGCACGCTGGTACGTGCGCCAGATGCTCGGCTCCTGCAACATCGGCGGCGGCCGGCTTTTCCATGTCCTGTCGGGCAACCTGTCGCATCAGATCGAACACCACCTGTTCCCGGATCTGCCCAGCAACCGGTACCCAGGTCTGGCCGTGCGCGTGCGCGCGCTGGCATCGCGCTACGGCATTCCGTACAACACCGGGTCGTTGACGCGGCAGTTCGGGACGACGGTGATGAAAATCCTGCGGTTGTCGCTGCCAGGAGGTGGCGCGGTTGCCGCGGCTTGAGGTCAGGCGCCTCTGCCATACCGATTCGGCCGCAAGAGTTTAGGCGCCGCAGCCGCCTGGATGGGCCTTGCTTGTTATGTCCGCTACTGGCCCAAACCCAGCCATTCGCCAGATTTCTGTGAATACCCGCTCCCACTCCCTTGCAGTCGTTCAGAGCAAAGAATCGAAAGCCCGCCTGAGAGAAAAAGAAGCTACCAGCTAACCAGCGACAATATTTACTTGTTGATAGTCAGCGCCATTTTCACGAACGAATTACTATCAATTCAATAGCTGCCAGCGCACATGCCCAAAGGGCCAGAGCCCGATTTGGCGCATAAACTTTCACAAGCCCCGCTGATTCACCCGCTTTGACAGCGCCTCAGCACTCTCCCTGCGCTCGCTGTACCTGTCCACCAGATACGGCGACACATCACGCGTCAGCAGTGTGAACTTGACCAGCTCTTCCATCACATCGACCACCCGGTCGTAAAACGCCGAGGGTTTCATGCGCCCTGCTTCGTCAAACTCCAGAAACGCCTTGGCCACCGATGACTGGTTCGGGATCGTCAACATGCGCATCCAGCGGCCCAGCACGCGCAGCTGATTCACGGCGTTGAACGATTGCGAGCCGCCGCTGACCTGCATGACGGCCAGTGTTTTGCCCTGGGTGGGGCGCACCGCGCCGTCGGCCAGCGGGATCCAGTCGATCTGCGACTTCATGATGCCGGTCATGGCGCCGTGGCGCTCGGGCGATGTCCAGACCATGCCTTCGGCCCACTGCGCCAGTTGCCGCAGCTCTTGCACCTTGGGGTGGCTGTCGGGTGCATCGTCGGGCAACGGCAGGCCGCGCGGGTCGAACGTTTTTGTTTCCGCGCCCATGGCCTGCAACAGGCGCGCGGCTTCTTCGCTGAGCAGGCGGCTGTAAGAGCGCTCGCGCACCGAGCCGTAGAGCAGCAAAATGCGCGGTGCATGGGCCGAGGGGCGAAAGGCCTGCAGCGCGCTGGCTGTCGGCGGCGCAAACAGCGCGGCGTCGAGGTTGGGAAGATCGTCAAGCGCTTGCAACACGTTCACCCTTCTCATCAATCACCAGTTCGCCATCTTCCTTGGTGAAAGCGCCCTGCTGCGGCGCAGGCAGGATGTCCAGCACCGCTTCAGACGGCCGGCACAGGCGTGTGCCCAGCAGCGTCACCACGATGGGGCGATTGATCAGGATGGGGTGGGCCAGCATGGCATCCAGCAATTGCCCGTCGCTCAGCGCCGGGTCGTCCAGCTTCAGTTCCGCATACGGCGTGCCCTTTTGCCGCATCACATCGCGCACCGGCAGGCGCATGGCGGCGATCAGTCGTACCAGCGTCTCGCGGCGGGGTGGTGTTTTTATGTACTCAATCACTTCAGGCTCAGCGCCGCTGTTGCGTATCAGCGCCAGGGTGTTGCGCGAGGTAGCGCACTGCGGGTTGTGATAAATCGTGATGTCGGCCATCGGTTTTTCCTGTCTGCAATTGCTTCGTTTCAATAATTCAATTATATTTGAACTATGGAAACTACTCTTCTGCCACTGATCGATGAAGCCGTTGCCGTCAAGGCATTGGCCGCCCTCGCGCAGGCTCAGCGCCTGCGCACCTTCCGCGCGCTGGTGGTGGCCGGGCCCGATGGCCTGACGCCGGGCACCATTGCCGAACAGCTGGAAGTGGCGCCCAGCGCCTTGTCGTTTCATCTGAAAGAGCTGGCGCATTCTGGCCTGGTCAGCAGCGAGCCGCGTGGCCGCAACCTGATTTACCGCGCCAATTTTGCGCAGATGACCGCCCTGCTGGGCTACCTGACCGAACATTGCTGCCAGGGCGAAAGCTGCGGTGTGAAATGTTGAGCCAGCCGCCGACCATGACCCTTGCTGACAAACTGAACCTGGGCTGCCTGTGCCGCACCCTGAGCCCGGAGCGGCTGCGCCAGCAGCTTGAGACGGACGCCACCCTCAAAGGCATGGCCGCCTCTCTGGCGGCCAGCCACCCGCATCTGTTTTCTGAAAGCGCGGTGTTTCTGGACCCGGCCATCAACACCACACTGGCCCAGGCGATTGCGGCGATAGAGCGCGCGATCGCCCTGCCCGCCTACCAGCAGCACGCGTTATCTGCCGCGCCGGACATTGCCAGGCTTGATTTTGGCCCTGCCAGTGTCTTCATGGGTTATGACTTTCACCTGGGTGAAGACGGCCCGCGCCTGATTGAGATCAACACCAACGCTGGTGGCGCATTGCTGAACGCCGCACTGGCGCGCGCGCACCGCGACTGCTGCGCGCCCATGCAGGGGCTGATGGATGCCAACAGCGATCTGACGGGGCTGGACGACACCTTTGTAGCGATGTTTCGCAGCGAGTGGCAGGCCCAGCGCGGCACGGCACCGCTGCGCAGCGTGCTGATTGTGGACGACGCGCCCGACGACCAGTACCTGGCACCAGAGTTTGCGCTGGCGCGCCAGCTGTTTCTGGCGCACGGCATCAGCGCTGCGGTGGGTGATGCGCGCGATTTTGAGTGGAAAGACGGCGCCTTGTGGCACCCGGCCCTGCCAGACCAGGCGGTGGATCTGGTCTACAACCGCCTGACCGACTTCAGCCTGTCTGAGCCCACGCACGCTGCCCTGCGCGCCGCCTATGTGGCAGGCGCGGCAGTGGTCACGCCGCACCCGCGCGCCCATGCGCTGTTTGCAGACAAGCGCAACCTGATCACGTTGGGTGACGATGCCCTTCTGGCCTCATGGGGCGTCTCTGCTGAAGACCGGCGCTTGCTGCAGGCGGTGGTGCCGCGCACCGAGCTGGTCAAGGCCGAAGATGCCGATGCGCTGTGGGCCAGGCGGCGGCAATTGTTCTTCAAACCGGTGGCAGGTTACGGCGGCAAGGCCGCGTACCGGGGCGAAAAACTCACCAAAACCGTCTGGGCGCACATCACGGCGGGCGGTTTTATTGCCCAGGCGCTGGTGCCACCCAGCGAAAGGCTGGTTGATGTGGATGGCGTGGCAACGCGCCTGAAGCTGGACATACGCGCCTACACCTACCGCGGCCAGGTGCAACTGCTGGCCGCACGCACCTACACCGGTCAGACCACCAACTTCCGCACAGCGGGGGGCGGCTTTTCGCCGGTGGTGGTGCTGCCCGTTGGTCCTGATAAGGCTCGTTTAACCGTTCGCCCTGAGCTTGTCGAAGGGTCGTCTCCATGCCAAGGGGCTTCGACAGGGCCTGTCCTGAGCCCGTCGAAGGGCTCAGCCCGAACGCAGTTGTAGCGCTTAAACGAACAGCATTGCCCTTAGATCCGTTTCATCAAAACCTCAACCCATCGCCCCGGAGAACTTTCATGGCCGAGCGCCCCCTCAACGTCCTGTTTTTGTGCACCCACAATTCCGCCCGGAGCATTCTGGCTGAAGCAGTGCTGAACCACATCGGCAAGGGCCGCTTCAAGGCTTATTCGGCCGGCAGCAGCCCGCGCGACAACCAGCAACCCAATCCGCTGGGCCTGCAGGTTCTACAAAACGCGGGCATTTCCACCGAGGGTTTGCGCAGCAAAAGCTGGGACGAGTTTGCCGTTTCGGAGGCGCCGCACATGGATCTGGTGATCACGGTGTGCAACAACGCGGCCGGCGAAGTCTGCCCCTACTGGCCCGGCCAGCCCGCCACCGCGCACTGGGGTTATGCCGACCCGTCCGAGGGCGACGGCGATGAGGCGAACAAGCTCGAAGCCTTTCGCCAGACCCTGCACGCCATCCACAGACGGCTCGAGTTGTTGATCAATTTGCCGGCCGACAAGCTGGCGCGTGCCATGGTGCAGCAGACCGCGCGCGAGCTGGCGGGACGACCCTGATTTTCTGTCGCTTCTTTTTCTATTTTTTCTTCCTGTTCCTATGAAAAACATCATCTCCTGGGGGCTGTTGCCCGCTGCGGTACTGGTCAGTGTTGGCACTTTTCTTTATGCCCGGCACACTGGCGGCAACATGGAACTCGCCATCCTGCTGAGCAGCCTGGGCGCTCTCGGCCTCGCCATGCTGCTGGAGCGCACCATGCCGCATCAAGCCGAATGGAACAGGCCACGCGGCGACCGCCTGACCGACTGGATCAGTTTCGGCCTGCTTGCCGGTGCGGTGCAGCCCTTGCTGAAATGGCTGTCGCCCCTGCTGGTCGTCGGCGTGTACGGCCTGGTGCAGCCGGCGAACGGGTTGTTTCCCGTCGAAGCGCCCTTTGTGCTGCAGGTGCTGCTGGCCACCTTGCTGGCAGAGCTTGGCAAATACTGGGCGCATCGCTGGCATCACACACAGCCGGCACTGTGGTGGCTGCATGCGCTGCACCATGGCAGCGAGCGCCTTTATTCGATCAACAACTTCCGCGTCCATCCGCTGGAGTACGCACTGAAACATGGCTTGAGCCTCTTGCCTCTGATGCTTCTGGGTGTGTCGGCAGACGTGTTGCTTGGCTACATCGCGTTGACCCAGCCGGTGCAGATGCTGCAACACGTCAACCTGCCGCTGCGCCACGGCTGGCTGAACCATGTTTTCAGCACCAATGAACTGCACCGCTGGCACCACTCGAACCGGCCGGAGGAAGGCAACAGCAATTACGGCAGCGCGATCATGCTGTGGGATCAGGTGTTTGGCACTTTTCATTACCCGCGTGGGGTGGCTGGCCCCAAAACAATTGGCCTTTACGCCGCCAGCGACTACCCCGCGCATCGGTCTTACTGGGCGCAGGTGCTGTCGATGCTCAGCCCGGCGTGCTGCAAGGCATGAGCCCGGCCCCCACGCCGCCACTGGCGCAGCGCCTGTTCGCCGAGTTTCTGGGCACCGCCGGCCTGCTCTGCGCCGTCATCGGCTCGGGCATCATGGCCGAGCGCCTGGCTGGCGGCAACACCGCCATCGCACTGCTGGCCAACACGCTGGCCACGGTGTTTGCGCTGTACGTGCTGATTGAAACGCTGGGCCCGGTCAGCGGTGCGCACCTGAACCCGACGGTGACGCTGGTTTTGTGGTCAAAAACGCCTTCAACCCACGCTGGCCGTACGCAGACAGCTCTTTTTTTTATAGCAGCCCAGCTCGCGGGCGCAGTGGCTGGGGCCTGGCTGGCCAACGCGATGTTCGACATGAGCGTGCTCCAGCTCAGCAGCAAGCTGCGCGGTGGCTGGGGCCAGTGGCTGGCCGAAGCGGTGGCCACCGCCGGACTGATTCTGGTGATTCTGCGCGCACCGGCCGGCAAGGCAGCGCCGCTGGTGGCCTGTTATATAGGCGCGGCCTACTGGTTCACAGCCAGCACCTCGTTTGCCAACCCGGCCGCCGTGCTGGGCCGCATGTTGTCGGACAGTTTTGCCGGGATTGCGCCGGCCAGTGCGCCGGGGTTTGTGATCGCCGAAGCCGTGGGCGCTGCAGCAGGGCTGTTGCTGAGCCGCTGGCTTGAAGGCAGCAGGCACACAGGCCAGGCCTGATGCTGCGAGGCGCGCTGACCGGGGGCCAGCGCCGCAGCGCCACTGTGGCCAGCCTGGGCATGGCGCAAACGCTGGCCTGGGCGTCAAGCTACTACCTGCCGGCGATGCTGGCCACGGCCATGGCGCGCGATCTGGGCATCAGCACACCCACCGTCTTTCTTGGTTTTTCTCTGGCGCTGGTGGTGTCTGCCTTGCTGGGGCCACTGGCCGGTCAGCTGATAGACCGGCATGGCGGTCAGCCGGTGCTGGCTGCCAACAGTTTTGTGTTTGCAGCGGGGCTGGCGGGCTTGGCTTTTGCGCAGGGGCCTGTGGGTATGTTTGTGGCCTGGGCGATTCTGGGTGTGGCCATGGCCGCCGGCCTGTATGAAGCCGCTTTTGCCACGCTGGTCCACCTGTACGGCAAGAACGCGCGCAGCGCCATCACCGGCATCACCTTGCTGGCCGGTTTTGCCAGCACCGTGGGCTGGCCGCTGACCGCCTGGCTGGAGCTGGAGTGGGGCTGGCGCACAGCCTGCATGGTCTGGGCCACACTGCACCTGGTACTGGCCCTGCCGCTGAATCTGCTGTTGCCACGCGCGGCGCTGCCAGGCGCGCACGCCGAGCCGACTGCGCCCACGGCCACGCCCAAAGCCGCTGAAGATTCACCGTCAGCAAGTTCTACCCGCACCGCCGTGCTGCTGGCCGTGTTGTTTGCCATCACCTGGTTCATCAGCACCGCCATGGCCGCGCACCTGCCGCGCCTGCTGCAGGTACACGGCGTACCGCTGGCCACCGCGCTGCTGTTTGCCGGCCTGGTGGGCCCCGCGCAGGTGGCCGGGCGGCTACTGGAATACGGTCTGCTGCGCAACATCCACCCCCTGGTCTCGGCGAGGGTGGCGGGCGGCATGCACACGCTGGGCGCGGTGGTGTTTATGCTGGCTGGCGTACCTGCGGGCGCGCTGTTCACCGTGTTACACGGCGCCGGCAATGGTGTGCTGACGATTGCCAAGGGCACCTTGCCGCTGGTGTTGTTTGGCGTCAAAGACTATGGCGCGCGCCAGGGCCTGCTGATGGTGCCGGCGCGTTTTGCGCAAGCCCTGTCGCCCTGGCTGTTTGGGCTGGCGATTGACCGCTTTGGCGCGGGGGCCTTATGGTTTTCAGCCGCGCTGGGCGGGCTGGGTCTGGTGGCGCTGCTGCTGCTGCGCGGGCCGCCCGGTCCGGACCGTGGCCATTAAGCCGGGGCAAATCCAGCCCGGGGCCTGATCGCCCTCCATCCCGGCTGTGTCAGGTGCAGCATCCGCCGCGCACTGCAGGCGCCGGGTCGGCGAGGCTGATGTCTTTGAGGATGCTGCATTTCGGGGCCGGGCCACCGATGCATTGCTCACCACACGATTTCACAAACCTGGCCAGGCTTGTCTGCAGCGCCTGCAGTTCGGCAAGTTTGGCGCGCACCGCATCAAGATGCACTTGCGCGATGTCCCGTGCTTCGGCGCAGCCTCTTTCTTCACTGGCGGCAAGGGAAACCAGTGCACGCGTGTCTTCAATCGAGAAACCGAAATCACGGCAATGGCGGATCAGCGTCAGCACTTCCTGGGCATCACTGCCGTACACGCGGTGGCCGCTGGCTTTTCGCATGGCTGCGGGGATCAGCCCGACTTCTTCATAGTAGCGAATGGCAGAAACACTCAAGCCGCAACGCTCAGCCAGTGCACCTATGGGCAATAGCCCTGACGGGTACATATCATTCATCATTTTCCTCTTGCATCTCAAGTAACTTGAGGTTTTATATTGAGTGTACGGGGATTGACCCGCACTTTGTATTGAAAGAAAAGCATGAAAAAACCTGTCCTGGCCGCACTCGGAGTGGCCGGCGCATGCGCGGCATGTTGTGCCATACCGCTGGCCATTCCCCTGCTGGGCGGCTTGTCGTTCGCTGGCTTGGGGTGGCTGGGTTGGGAAACGCTGGCATCGAGCCCGGGCCCGGGCCTGTTGCTGGCAGGCGCCGCCCTGATCGCCGCCAGCCTGGTCATGGCGGGAGTCAGGTTCAGGCGCAGCCGGAAAAACAGGTGCGCACCGCAAGCTCCTGCCGGCGCCTGCGCCGTCAATCCGGACAAGACTCTGACCGGAACATGCGCCTGCGCTCAGGGCATGGCATAAAACGCCGCGAGCCCCCGGGCCGCAGTGGCGGGACCGCCTGGTTGCGTCTGGCGGGCTACCGGACGTGGGGGCCGTGGGCTGGTCTGATCAGATCAGCTCAGCTCAGCTCAGCCACTTTTGCAGAAACTGCGCCTGGCCCATCGCCGGGTCGAGCTGGTAGCCGGCAAAACCCACCCTTCCATACAAGGTGATGGCGCTGCGGTTGCCCTGCAGTACCTCCAGCGTCAGTTTGCAGGCGCCGCGCTCGCGCGCCAGCTGCTCCACCAGCACCAGCATCTGCTCGCCGACACGCTGGCCACGGTGGCTGGCCAGCACCACCACGTCGTGCACATTGACCAGCGGGCGACAGGCGAAGGTTGAAAAGCCTTCGATGCAGTTGACCAGCCCGACGGGTTGCGTGCCGTCAAACGCCAGCACGCTGAAGGCCTGGGGCCTTGCGGCCAGTTCTGCCACCACATGTTGTTTGACAAAATCGCCCAGCGGCTTGCCGCCACCGGCTACATCGCGGGCATAGGCGTCGAGCAGACCAACCAGCGCCTGCGCATGGGCCGGGTGGTGGTAGTCGGCGCGGCAGACGTGCAGGCCGGAAGCAGTAGAAGTCGAGGAGACGGTCACTGGACAAGGCCCTTGCGAGAAAAAAAAGGGGGAAGAGAGAAAGAGAGAAAGAGAGAAAGGAGGAATTTTAGTGCCTCCGGCTCTGCTTTGATGCATCAAATCGGCCCTCAGCCCTTGCGCAACATGCGCAATCAGCTATCAAATATATAGCGTTTGAAAGTGGGCGGCAAACCCGATGACACGCTGGAGGCGTCCGGTTGACAGCAGGCCGACTCTTTACAGCAGGTTTACCGGGCTCTTTCAGACGCTACAACTGCCTCTCAGGGCTTGAAGTGATAATTCATCATCACTGATGGACCGCTCTGCCCAAGCGGCATCGCAGACCAGTGATGCGACTATTCCGTACAAAAAAAATGCTGCGCTTTTGCATGCGGCAGGCAACCAGGACATCGGATGGACCCGACCATTGAGACGCCGCCTTCCGGCCCCCAGACACCGCCCCGCAAACGCCTGAGCCGCCGCGCCAAGATAGTCGGCGGCTTGATTGCCGTGCTGGCACTGGCCGGTACCGGCTGGCTGGCCTGGCACCTGACGCGCCCCGCGACTGAAACGCCCAGCGGCCCCGGCGGGCCTGCTGGCCCTGGCGGCGGGGCACGGCGCGGCCCCCCGGCCACCACGGTGGGTGTGGCCACTGCCGAACAAACCAGCATTCCCATCCTGCTGGACGCGCTGGGCACCGTCACATCACAAGCCACGGTGCGGGTCAAGCCGCAGGTATCCGGCGTGATGCAGAAGGTGTTGTTCAAGGAAGGCCAGATGGTCAAGGCCGGTGAGTTGCTGGCCACCATTGACCCGCGCCAGTTTGAGCTGGCGCTGCAGCAGGCCAGTGGCCAGCGCCAGCGCGACGAAGCGCAACTTGAAGCGGCGCGCGTGACGCTGCAGCGCTTTCGCACGCTCTTGAGCCAGGACTCGATTGCGCGGCAAGAGGTGGACTCGCAGGCCGCGCTGGTCAAGCAGCTGGAAGGCACAGTGGTGATCGACAAGGCCAATGAAGGCACTGCCCGACTGAATCTGGGTTACACCCGCGTGGTGGCGCCGGTCAGTGGCCGGGTGGGCCTGCGCACGGTCGATGTGGGCAATGTGGTCAACACCAGCGATGCCAACGGCATTGCACTGATCACCCAGGTCACACCGATTGATGTGGTCTTCGCCATCCCGCAAGACCAGGTGAGTGAGGTGCAACAAGCCGCTGCCAGCGGCGCTGCCATGAAAGTCACCGCGCTGGACCGCACCCGCGCGGCCACGCTGGACACCGGCGTGTTTGCATCGCTGGACAACCAGGTGGACACCACCACCGGCACGGTCAAGGCCAAAGCGCGTTTTACCAACAACAAGCAGGCGCTGTTTCCCAACCAGTTTGTCAATGTGCAGGTACTGGTGCGCACGATTGAAAACGCCGTGGTAGTGCCGGTCACGGCGGTGCGCCTGGGCAGCACCGGCGATTATGTGTATGTGCTCAATGCCGCAGAGCGCACCGTCAGCCTGCGGCCCGTCAAGCGCGGCCCGGCAACGGTGGACAAAATTGTGATTGCCTCTGGCCTGCAGGCGGGTGAACGTGTCATCACCGAAGGCGCCGACCGCCTGAAAGACGGCGCACGTGTGGTGCTGCCCGGCGATGCACGCGGCGCTGGAGCCGCTGGCGGGCGCAGGCCGCAGGGCGCGGCATCGGGCCCACGTACTGACAACCCGGTGCCAGGCGCCACACCCGCGCCCGCACCCCGGCCTGCAGGGTCTGCTTCTGCTGCACCGGCGGCGGCTGGCCCGGCGCCGGCCAACCCGCCGGTGGCCCTGGCCCCCCCAGCACCGCCGGCCCCCAGCGCTGGCACACCGCCCACTGCTGAGCAGCGCAAACGTTTTCTGGAACAGGTCAAGGACGACCCGGAGGCGCTGGCGCGGCGCACCGGACTGCTGGCGGCGATAGACCGGGGTGATGCCACTGCACTGGCGCGCTGGCAGCAAATCATGGAACGGCGCCGCCAGGCCAGCCAGGCGCCGGCCCAGTGACGGCACCCACGCGCCTGCCTACATGAGCCCGTCCAGTCCTTTCATCTTGCGGCCAGTTGCCACGGCCCTGCTGATGGTGGCGATTGTGCTGGCCGGTCTGGTCGGCTTTAAATTTTTGCCGCTGTCGGCCCTGCCGCAGGTGGATTACCCGACCATCCAGGTGCAAACGCTGTACCCCGGCGCCAGCCCGGAGGTGATGGCGCAAACCGTGACCGCGCCGCTGGAGCGCCAGCTTGGCCAGATGGCGGGCTTGCAGCGCCTGAGCTCAACCAGCGCCGCCGGTGTGTCCATCGTCACGCTGCAATTTGGCCTGGGCCTGGCACTTGATGTGGCCGAGCAGCAGGTGCAGGCAGCCATCAACGCCAGTGGCTCGCTGCTGCCAGCCGACCTGCCGGCGCCGCCGGTGTATGCCAAGGTCAACCCCGCCGATGCGCCGGTGCTGACGCTGGCCATCACCTCTGACAGCATGCCGCTGACCGAGGTGCAGAATATCGTCAACACCCGGCTCGCGCTGAAGATCAGCCAGGTCAGCGGTGTAGGCCTGGTGTCGCTCAGTGGTGGCCAGCGGCCTGCCGTGCGTATTCAGGCCGACACACGGGCCCTGGCCTCTTACGGTCTCGGGCTGGACTCGCTGCGCAGCGCCATCAGCGCGGCCAACGCCAACGCCGCCAAGGGCAGCATTGACGGGCCAACGCGCTCCTACTCGATCAACTCCAACGACCAGTTGCTGGCCGCTGCCGACTACCAGAACCTGATCATTGCCTTTCGCAACGGGGCCGCGGTGCGGGTCAAAGACGTGGCGCAGGTGGTGGACAGCGCAGAGAACATCAAGTTGGGCGCCTGGTCAGGACTGAAACCCGCCATCATCCTGAACGTGCAGCGCCAGCCCGGCGCCAACGTGATTGCCACGGTGGATGCCATCAAGGCCCGGTTGCCTGAGTTGCAGGCTGGCCTGCCGGCGTCCCTGCAGGTGGATGTGCTGAGCGACCGCACCACTGGCATACGCGCCTCGGTCTTGCATGTAGAGATCGAGCTGCTGCTGGCCGTGGTCATGGTGGTGCTGGTGATATTTGCGTTTTTGCGCAACATCCGCGCCACCGTGATCGCCAGCCTGGCGGTGCCGATCTCGCTGATCGGTACCTGCGGCGCCATGTACTTGCTGGGCTACAGCCTGAACAACCTGAGCCTGATGGCGCTGACCATTGCCACCGGTTTTGTGGTGGACGACGCGATTGTGATGATAGAAAACATCTCGCGCTACATCGAAAAAGGCGAAGCCCCCATGGCCGCAGCCCTCAAGGGCGCGCAGCAAATCGGCTTCACCATCATTTCGTTGACGGTCTCGCTGATTGCGGTGTTGATCCCGTTGCTGTTCATGGGGGATGTGGTGGGGCGGCTCTTCCGCGAATTTGCGGTCACGCTGGCGATCACGATTTTGATCTCGGCGGTGGTCTCGCTTACCCTCGTACCGATGATGTCGGCGCGATGGCTCAAGCACGAGCCCGAAACCGGCGGTAGCCCCACCAGCGCGAGGCTGCAGAAATTTTTTGATGGCGTGATCACGCGCTACGACCAGTGGCTGACATGGGTGCTGCGCCACCAGGGCGCCACCTTGCTGGTGGCGCTGGCCACGCTGGTGCTGACGGTGTTGCTGTATATGCTGATTCCCAAGGGCCTGTTTCCCACGCAGGACACTGGCCAGTTGCAGGCCCGCATCGAGACCTCGCAGTCTGTTTCGTATGCGCGCATGGCCGAGCTGCAGCAGGCGGCGGCCAAAGCCATTCTGGAAGACCCGGATGTGGCCACGCTGAGCTCGTTCATCGGGGTGGATGCCGCCAACAACACCATGCTGCACACCGGCCGCATGCTGATCAACCTGAAAAGCGAACGCAGCACCAACCAGCAAGAAACCATGGACCGGCTGCAGCGCCGCGCTGCCACGGTGGCGGGTGTCACCATGTACCTGCAGCCCACGCAGGATTTGACGATTGATGCAGAGACCGGGCCGACCCAGTTCAGGGTGTCGCTGGAAGGCGCTGACAACGCGGTGGTAACGCTGTGGGCCAACAAACTGGCGCAGCGCATGCAGCAGCTACCTGCCCTGCGCAACATTGCGTCCGATGCGGGCGCACAGGGCACATCAGCCTACATCAAGGTGGACCGCGACACGGCCTCGCGCCTGGGCGTCAGCACCTCTGCCATTGACGATGCCTTGTACAGCGCTTTTGGCCAGCGTATTGTTTCGACGATTTTTACCGAGACCAACCAGTACCGCGTGATTCTGGAGGCCATGCCGGACCAGCTGGGCACCCCAGCAGCACTGGGTACCCTGCCACTGCGGACAGGCTCGGGCACGACCACACCACTGGCCAGCCTGGCCAGCATCACCGAGCAGCCGGCGCCGCTGCAAATCACCCGCGTGGCCCAGTACCCGGCCACCACACTGGGTTTTGATGCCGCACCCGGTGCATCGCTGGGCCAGGCGGTCAAGGAGATCAAGGGCGCAGCCAAAGACATCGCCCTGCCCGGTAGCGTGACCCTGACCTTTCTGGGTGCGGCCGGGGCCTACCAAACCTCACTGGCCAGCCAGCTCTGGCTGATTCTGGCGGCGGTGATCTGTGTGTACATCGTGCTCGGCGTGTTGTATGAAAGTTATATCCATCCGCTGACAATTCTCTCGACGCTGCCGTCTGCCGGTGTGGGCGCGCTGCTGATGCTGATGATCAGCGGATCCGACCTCGGCGTGATCGGAATCATAGGCATCATTTTGCTGATCGGCATCGTCAAGAAGAACGCGATCATGATGATCGACTTTGCGATTGACGCAGAGCGTAACGAAGGCAAGTCACCGCAGGAAGCCATTCACCAGGCCGCGCTGCTGCGCTTCAGACCCATCCTGATGACCACACTGGCCGCACTTTTTGCGGCAGTGCCGCTGATGCTGGGCTGGGGTGAAGGCGCCGAGCTGCGCCGGCCACTGGGCTTGTCCATTTTTGGCGGCCTGATTGTCAGCCAGGTGCTCACGCTGTTCACGACGCCGGTTATTTATTTGGCGTTTGACAGGATGGGGCAGAGGTTTGGGCGGAAGGGTTCTGTATGAACCCGCATGGCCGGTTGCTTGTCATTGCGGACTTGATCCGGGATCCACGTTTGTTAACTCGCCCTTTGGTGTGCCTGCAAGCCGGGGGTTGCCCGGCGGCAAGTAACTTTCTTTTGCGTCGCCAAAAGAAAGTCACCAAAGAAAAGGCGACCCGATGGTCCGGGTCCCCTGCGCTGCGCTACGGGGCAACCTGCGGTGCTCGCCGAAAGTGGGGTCGAGCTCGAACTCGCTGCGCTCAGACAATCGCTCGCCCTGATCCACTTTCGGCTGTGCTCCTCGGCCCAGCCCGACGGGTGGGGGGAATGAATACGAGAGCGGATGCGGGGAGGCGAGGACGCGCTTTGCGCGTCCTCGCCGGAACCCGATTGCTGACCCGAGTCCGGACCCGATCCCGACTCCATCTTCACTACCCTTCTGTAT
>NZ_JAUXUP010000029.1 GCF_030680935.1 Polaromonas sp.
GCACTGGCCTGCAAACGCTGCCAGCCTGCCACCGGTTCGGGCGGTGTGTCGCCGGGCAGGAACTGGCGGACCACGTCAAGCAGGTGCCGGACGCGGTAGACCTCGGTACCAGGCACCAGTGCGGCTTCCTCGGCGCTGCCTTCCGGCAGCACGAGCCGGGGCTTGGCCGCGGTGGCATCCAGCCCCGGCAGGGCCAGGCTCATGGCCAGTGCCCCGCGGATCGGTCGCAACTCGCCGCCCAGCGACAGCTCGCCGGCGAATTCGTAGCCTTCCAGCTTGCGGGCGTCGAGCTGCCCGCTGGCCGCCAGGATACCCAGCGCGATCGGCAGGTCGAAGCGGCCCGAATCCTTGGGCAGATCGGCGGGCGCCAGGTTGACCGTGATGCGTTTGTTGGCCGGAAACTCCAGGCCGGTATTCTGGATGGCGGAGCGCACCCGCTCCCGGGCCTCCTTGACTTCGGTTTCTGCCAGCCCCACCAGGGTGAAGCTCGGCAGTCCGTTGGCCAGGTGCACCTCCACACACACGGGATGCGCCTGCATGCCCAGCAGGGCACGGCTTTGCACTAAAGACAGGCTCATGGCTGATTCCTCCCTGTTATGCACCACAAATGCGCATTCTGGTGCGCACCAAAGAAGTGCAAATCTTGTATTTATTTCCGTTCTCTTCAACGTGGCAGCCTTTGCAGGCGACGACAACAAGCTACAAGCCTACAAAATTTGGCACGCTCTGTGCTAAAGGAAACCCGTATTCGACAAACACGTCTTTTCCACCAACTCTTTATTCTGGAGCCATCGATGAAATTCAAAGCCACCCACATTGCCGTCGCCGCAGCTTTGCTTGCCGCGGGCAGCGTGTTCGCCCAGGCCGCAGCGCCGGCGCCCGAATCTACAGTGTCCTACAACATCGGTGCCACCACCGACTACCGCTATCGCGGCATTTCGCAGTCCGGCAAGAAGCCGGCAATCAATGGCGGCATCGACTATGCGCACAGCAGCGGCTTTTACCTCGGTACCTGGGCTTCGACCATCACCTGGCTGAAAGACACCACCGCCAACCCCAACACCACCAAGGGTCCGGTTGAAATCGATTTCTACGGCGGCTACAAGGGCTCTCTCGCCGAAGGCGTCGGTTACGACGTGGGTGGCCTGTACTACTGGTATGCCGGCAACAACATGAAAAAGACGGCCGGGCAGATCAGCCCCAACACCTTCGAGCTGTACGGCGCCCTGACCTTCGGGGTGGTGACCGCCAAGTACTCCCATGCCACGACCAATCTGTTTGGTGCTGCCAACAGTAAAAACAGCAGCTACCTGGACTTGAGCGCCAACTTCGATCTCGGCTCTGGCTGGTCGATTGTTCCGCACATTGGCGCGCAGAAAGTCAAGAACGGCAACTCATACACCGACTATTCGGTCGCCGTGAACAAGGACATCGATGGCCTGATCTTCAGCTTGGCTGCCGTCGGCACCAGCGGCCTCGGCCCAATCACCTTTGCACGCACGGGCACCCGCGACATGGCCAAGGATGGCCTGGTGTTCTCGATCAAGAAAAATTTCTGAAATAACACGCATTTAGCTGAGGTAAAGGAGAACTCATGAAACTCGTAACGGCCATCATCAAACCGTTCAAGCTGGACGAAGTGCGTGAAGCGCTGTCCGGTATTGGCGTGCAGGGCATCACCGTGACCGAAGTCAAGGGCTTCGGTCGCCAGAAGGGCCACACCGAGCTGTATCGCGGCGCTGAATACGTCGTCGACTTTCTGCCCAAGGTCAAGATAGAAGCGGCTGTGTCCGACGAACTCGTTGACCGCGTGATCGAAGCGGTCGAGGGCGCAGCCCGCACCGGCAAGATCGGCGACGGCAAGATTTTCGTCTACAACCTGGAGCAGGTCGTGCGCATCCGTACCGGCGAGACCGGCAAAGAGGCGCTGTAAGCCCTCCATCCATCAAGAGAACACCCATATGAAAAAACTACTTGCCTCCCTGGCTTTGGGTTTGAGCCTGTTCACCGGCACCGCCGCTGTGCTGGCCCAAGCCCCTGCTGCCGCTCCCGCCGCGTCCGAAGCCGTGGCACCCGCTGCCGCTGCCGAAGCCGCACCAGCACCCGCTGCAGCCGCTCCGGCTGCAGCTGCTGAAGCCGCGCCCGCTGCCGCTCCAGTGCCCAAGCTTGATTCCGGCGACACCGCCTGGATGCTGACCTCCACCATGCTGGTCATCCTGATGACCATCCCCGGCCTGGCGTTGTTCTACGGTGGCCTCGGCCGCTCCAAGAACATGCTGTCGGTCCTGATGCAGGTCTTTGTGATCTTCTCCCTGATTAGCATCCTGTGGGCCGTCTACGGCTACAGCCTGACCTTCTCCGGTGACGGCAACTTCTTCGGCGGCATGGACAAACTGTTCCTCAAAGGCGTCACCACCGAGACCTTCGGCGCGCTGATCACCATTCCCGAATACGTCTTCGTGGCGTTCCAGGGCACGTTTGCCGCCATCACCGTGGCGCTGATCGTGGGTGCCTTCGCAGAGCGCGCCAGGTTCTCCGCCGTGCTGCTGTTCGCTGTGTTGTGGTTCACTTTCAGCTACATCCCCATGGCGCACATCGTCTGGGGTGGCGGCTACCTGGGCAAGGAAGGCGCGCTCGACTTCGCCGGGGGCACCGTGGTGCACATCAATGCCGGTATCGCTGGCCTGGTGGGCGCCTACATGGTGGGCAAGCGTATTGGTTACGGCAAGGAGGCCATGGCGCCTCACAGCCTGACCCTGACGATGGTGGGTGCTTCCCTGCTGTGGGTGGGCTGGTTTGGCTTCAATGCGGGTTCTGCCGGTGCTGCCAACGGCGGTGCAGGTCTGGCCTTCATCAACACCATCCTCGCCACCGCAGCGGCAACGTTGTCCTGGATCGCTGGTGAAAGTCTGCTCAAGGGCAAGTCGTCGATGCTGGGCGCTGCTTCCGGTGCCGTTGCTGGCCTCGTCGCTGTGACGCCGGCTGCAGGTTTTGTCGGCCCCATGGGCTCCATCGTTATCGGCCTGCTGGCCGGCCTCGTCTGCCTCTGGGGTGTGAGCGGCCTGAAGAAGATGCTCGGCGCAGACGACGCGTTCGACGTGTTCGGCGTGCACGGTGTGGGCGGCATTCTGGGCGCCATCCTGACCGGTGTTTTCGCTTCGCAAAGCCTGGGTGGAACCGGCGGCCTGACGCCCGACACCTTCGCCATGGGCCCGCAAGTCTGGATCCAGCTCAAGAGCGTGTTGTTCACCATCGTCTGGTCCGGCGTGGTTGCCTTCATTGCCTTCAAGATCGCCGACGTGACCCTCGGTCTGCGTGTCAGCGAGGAAGACGAGCGCGAAGGTCTCGACATCACCTCCCACGGCGAAACTGCCTACAACCGTTAAACGGCACACGCCACGGCTGCCAGCAGCCGTGGCAGGATTTTGAAATAGCGAGAGTCTCCTTTGGATGTTTGGCCCGCAAGAACTTCGGTTCCTGCGGGCCACTTTTTTTTGCCCGCGCGCCCAGGTATTTCTTTTCAAGCAGGGGCCGCGGGTCCGGCCCTGGCGGCCCGCAGGCGCAGCGCCGCCGTCGGGGCCTCCTTCGACAGGCTCAGGACGAACGGGAATCCGCGTACGAACGTGGGGGCACTGATTTGCACTGCACAATGGCGGCAGGAGACGCCACATGACCAACGATTTCATCACCCTGTCAGGAAGCGGCCTGCGCTGTGAGGTCAAGCCCGCGCTGGGTGGGTGTATTGCTGGCCTTTGGTTCGATGATGTTCCGGTGCTGCGCTCCACGCCGGCCGCCGAGCTCGCCACCGTGCGACTCGCGGGCAGCTACCCGCTGGTGCCTTTTTCGAATCGCGTCGGGCACGCCACACTGAAGTGGCAAGGCACCAGCCATCCGCTGGTGCAGAACAATGGGCCCGAGCCGCACGCCATCCACGGCATCGGCTGGCAACGGCCCTGGGAGGTGTTGGAGCAAGACGGACAAGTGCTGATGCTGGCCTGCGAACACCGCGCCGACGCGGCCTGGCCGTTTGCTTTTGACGCCTCGCAGACCTTCTGCATCCGGGGCGATGTGCTCGAGCTGACGCTGAGCATGACCAACCAGTCGGCCGTGCCAGCGCCAGCCGGCCTCGGTTGGCACCCCTACTTTGTCAAACGGCCCGGCAGCCACATCAGCTTTGAGGCCGCGGGACGATGGGAGATGAGCGGCGAGAAATTGCCCACCCATCGCCAGCCGTCGCGCGGCCTGGACACGGACTGCGCGGGCCTTGATGTGGATCATTGTTTTGATGGCTGGGGCAGCACCGTCCTGCTGCGCGACGAACTGCTGAATACACGCATTGCTTCCAGCCTGAGCCGGCTGGTGGTCTTCACCAACAGCACGCGCGACTTTGTGGCGATCGAACCGGTCAGCCATGTCAACAATGCGGTCAACCTGTTGCAGGCCAGCGCCGCAAGCGCCGAGGACCTGGGGCTGGAAGTGCTGGCGCCGGGCGAATCGATGAGCGCACAAATGAGCATCAAGGTGGAGCGCGCGCCGTGAGCTCTGACTGGCAGGTGGTTTCAAAGACGCCCTGCGAAGTCGGCGAGTCACCGTTCTGGCATCCGCAGGAGCAACTGCTGTACTGGGTCGACATCGCGGCGAAGAAGATCCATCGTTGCAATGTATTCATGGGTACGGTGGAAAGCTGGGCCATGACCGCCCCGCATGACCTGGAGCCCGGCTGCATCGCGCCCGCCGCTGGTGGCGGGCTGGTGATTGCGCTGCGCGACGGCATCTACCGCTCGAAAAGCTGGGGCGGGGCGCTGCAACGGCTGGCAGCGGCCAGCCACCACAGCACGACCACACGTTTCAACGACGGCAAGTGCGATCCGCTGGGCCGCTTCTGGGCCAGTACGATTTACGAGCCACGCGATGCGCGTCACGCCGCACTGTTTTGCCTGCAGGGCGGCGCGCTGGCCCGTATAGCCGGTGACGCCACCGTCGGTAACGGCCTGGCATGGTCCGCCGACAGCCGCACCCTGTACTGGTCCGACACCACCGCCCATGTGATCCGCGCCTGGGACTGGGATAGCGTCGGCAATACCCTGTCCAAAGCGCGCGTGTTCATGCAGTTTCCCTTCAAACCTGCGGGCTGGCAGCCCGGCAAGCCCGGTTATGGCGGGCGCCCCGATGGCGCGGCGGTGGACAGCGAAGGCAACTACTGGGTCGCCATGTTTGAAGGCGCGCGCGTGCTCAAGCTGTCGCCTGCCGGTGAACTGCTGGCCGAGATCGCCACCCCGGTGCAATGCCCAACCATGGTGTGTTTCGGTGGCGACGACCTGCAGACCCTGTACCTGACCAGCGCGCGCCATGGCCGTCCGGCCGCCGAGCTGCAGGCCATGCCCTTGTCGGGTGCCGTGTTGTCCCTGCGGGTGGATGTGCCGGGGCTGCCGGTCAACTTCTTTGCCGGCTGAGGCAGCAGCTATCAAAAACCGAACGCCCGCCGTTCAAAAAAATCAAACTGCCCCGCAGCAGCCAGCCTTACCATCACCGCCATGGATTCAGCACTTCAATTGATCATCGACCAGGTGCGGGCGGCCGCAGCCTCCCGCACCGCCCTGCAAATCCGCGGGGGCGGCAGCAAGGATTTTTACGGCGAACCCGCTGTGGGCGAGCTGCTGGACACCGCCGCCTTGACGGGCGTCACCAGTTACGAGCCGACCGAGCTGGTAGTGACCGTGCGGGCCGGCACCAAGCTGGCCGAGCTGGAGGAACTGCTCGCTGAGCGTGGCCAGTGCCTGCCGTTTGAGCCGCCACGCTTTGGGCCAGGCACAACGGCAGGTGGCATGGTCGCCGCCGGGCTCAGCGGCCCGGCGCGCGCCAGTGTGGGGGCAGTGCGCGATCATGTGCTGGGCTTGACCTTGCTCAACGGCAAGGCGGAGCTGCTCACTTTTGGCGGACAGGTCATGAAAAACGTGGCTGGGTACGATGTCTCGCGCCTGATGACGGGTGCCATGGGCACGCTGGGCCTGCTGACAGAAATCAGCCTCAAGGTGCTGCCGGTGGCGCCTGCCGAGGCCACGTTGAAATTCGGGATGAGCCAGGCCGAAGCACTGGCGCAGCTCAACATCTGGGGCGGGCAGCCGCTGCCCCTCAACGCCAGTTGCTGGGTCGATGACGCAGGTACCGCGACGCTATACCTGCGCTTGCGCGGTGCCGTCGCCGCCGTAGAAGCAGCGTGCAAAACACTGGGTGGCGAGCGCCAGGACAACGCCGCCACCGCGCCCGACTGGACGCTGTGCCGCGACCAGCAACTGCCCTGGTTCGCGGAGCGCGGTGAGCGTGACCTGTGGCGCCTGTCGGTACCGCAAACTGCGCCGGTATTGGATTTGCCAGAACCGCCGCTGGTGGAGTGGCATGGCGGTTTGCGCTGGGTGCGTGCCACGTCTGATGACGCGCCCCGCCTGCGGGCTGCGGCCTCAGCTGTGGGCGGAATTGCTACGCTTTTTATAGCTGGCGGCACAAATCAGCAAAGGGCTGGAGGCCGATTTGATGCCTTAAAACCGCCGCTGAACCGAATCCACCGTCAGTTGAAGAAAGAATTCGATCCGGCGGGCATCTTCAATCGTGGCCGACTCTATCCAGACCTTTGATACCCGACTTCTGATGCAAACCCACCTCGCCCCCGAATTCAAGAACACCGCCGACGGCCAGGCCGCCGAGGCGATTTTGCGCAAGTGTGTGCACTGCGGTTTTTGTACCGCGACCTGCCCGACCTACCAGTTGCTCGGTGACGAGCTCGACGGCCCGCGCGGACGTATCTACCTCATCAAGCAGGTGCTCGAAGGCGAAGTACCGACGCGCAAGACCCAGATGCATCTGGACCGCTGCCTGACCTGCCGCAACTGCGAAACCACCTGCCCCAGCGGCGTGCAGTACGGCCACCTGGTCGATATTGGCCGAAAGCTCGTCGATGAGCGGGTGCCGCGCCCGGCCGGCGAAAAAGCGTTGCGCTGGGCGCTGAAAGAAGGCTTGCCCTCGCCCCTGTTTGCGCCGGCCATGAAACTTGGCCAGGCCGTGCGCGGCCTGCTGCCGGCGGCGCTGAAGACCAAGGTGCCCGCGCGCCAGCCGTCTGGTGTGTGGCCGCAGCGCGAACACCCGCGCAAGGTGCTGATGCTGGCCGGTTGTGTGCAGCCCGCGATGATGCCCAACATCAACAGCGCCACCGCGCGTGTGCTCGATGCTGCCGGTATCCAGGCGCTGTTGGCACCGAAAGCCGGTTGCTGCGGTGCCGTCAAGTTTCACCTGAACGACCAGGACGGCGGCAAGGCCGAAATGAAGAACAACATTGATGCGTGGTGGCCGCATGTGCAGGCAGGTGTGGAGGCCATCGTCATGAACGCATCGGGCTGCGGCGTGACCGTCAAGGAGTACGGCTACCACCTCAAGGACGACGCAGCCTATGCGGCCAAGGCGGCACGCATCAGTGAGCTGACCCGCGACTTGAGCGAGCTGTTACCTGAGCTGGTGGCGGCTCTGCGGGGCAAAGTGTCGGCCCAGGCCAGTGCCATCGCCTTCCACCCGCCCTGCACCTTGCAGCACGGCCAGCAATTACGCGGCGGGGTGGAAAAATATCTGAGTGAACTTGGCTTCAAGGTCAGCACTACTCCGAATGAGGCCCACCTGTGCTGCGGCTCGGCCGGCACCTACTCGGTACTGAACCCCGGACTCGCCACCCAGCTGCGTGACCGCAAGCTGTCGAATCTGGGCCAGATGCAGCCAGACGTGATTGTGTCGGCCAACATCGGCTGCATCACCCACCTGCAAAGCGGCACCGCCACACCGGTGCGGCATTGGGTCGAGGTGGTCGATGACGCGCTTTTGCTATCAATAAAATAGCTGGTTACGTACCTGACCAAAGGGCTGGAGGCCGATTTGATTGACGTTCAGCTGCCAAGCGCGTCGCGGTAACGCCGACTGCAGGGCACCTGGCTACCGCCTTTCATGCGCAGACGGGCGTCGCCGCTGTCCAGCGGCTCAATTTCGGCCACGCGGTCCAGGTTGACGGCGAAGCTTCGATGCACCTGGACAAAACGGGCCGGGTCTAGCTGAACGAGGAAGTCCGACAGGGTCGAGCGCAGCAGGTAGTCGTGCCCGTTGACGTGTATGCCGACGTAGTTGCCCTGGGCCTGCAGCCATTCAATGTCCGCCGCAGCAATCAGGAATTCGCTGCGCAGCTTGCGCACCAGAAAACGCTCGGGCCGCAGCAGTGGGCCGGGGGCAGGCGTGGTGTCGCTCGCAGGTTCCGGCGCATCCAGCACGCGGGCTTCTCCCTGCGCGCGCAGCAGCAGCAACCGGTAGCCAAGCAAGGCGCTCAGGATCAGCACGTAGCTGCGCACGTCCTTGAGGTACTCGTAGGCGAAGACGCTGGCCCAGGGGCCGGTGGTGTAGCTGGTGCCCGCGGCTGCATAGGCTGCCTTGCGCAGCGCCATCATCACCAGCACATGCGCGCCGCAGAACATCAGCGTGCCCGCCATGTGCCAGGGCAGGTTGCGGCCCAGCGTGTCCCAGCTCAGGGGGAAACGCCGCTCGAACGCGATCAGGAAAGGTATCAGCAGGCCAACGGTCAGGTTGCTCGTCAGCTCCCAGACCAGGGGCTGGGCAAAAGGCGTGGTGCGAAGGTCGATCCAGGTGGTGATGCTGTTGGTCAGCATCTGGATCAGCAGCACAAGCACCCAGAAGCCGATTTCGGCCCGGCGCCGGTAGGGCTGGTAACGCGCCAGCCAGGTGCTTGCTTGGTCGGACATGGCTCGAGTCTAGAAGAATTGCGCCGGTTTTCGTCCCCGACCGCCACCGCTTGTCACAAAAGGCCCTCGGCTTGTCCCATGGGTTTGCTTCCCGCCACCGCGCCGTTTCATGATCACGGCCAATTGCCTCGTATTCCGGAGAACAGCATGAACCGCCGTCATGATATCGACGCCTTGCGCGCCCTCGCTTTTGGCCTCGTCATCCTCTATCACGTCGCCATGTACTACGTGGCCGGCTGGCCCTGGCATCTGAAGAGTCCGCACGCGGCCGAATGGCTGCAGATGCCGATGAGGGCGCTCAATTTATGGCGCATGGACCTGGTCTTCCTGATCTCAGGGCTGGCTCTCAGCTTTTTGCAGCGTCGCCAGGGGGCTGGGGCCTTGCTGCGCGGACGCAGTGGGCGCCTGCTGCTGCCGCTGGTTTTTGGAATGGCGGTGGTGGTGCCCTTTCAGGCGTATGCGCAGGGCGTGGCCAATGGCAGTATCGCGCCAGGCTTTGGCGCTTTCCTGCTGCGTTATGCCGGAGGCGGGCCCTGGCCGAAAGGCGCATTTGACGGCTCAGACTTCGGCGTGACCTGGAACCATCTGTGGTACCTGCCCTACCTGTGGCTCTACACCTCCGTGCTGGTCCTGCTGCTGCCGCTGCTCTTGTCGGCGGTGGGTCAGCGCTTGAGCCGGGTTTTTACCGGCTTGCGCGGCGCAGCCCTCCTGCTCGCACCAGCCCTGCCGCTGATGGTCTGGTCCTTGCTGCTGTGGCCGCACTTTCCCCCGACGCACGATCTGGTCGGTGATGGCTGGCTGCACGCGGTGTATTTCACGCTGTTCCTCTACGGCTGGTGGATAGGGACGAACGAACAATGGTGGGCCGAGGCGGCCCGGCTGCGCTGGCCCGCGCTGGGTATCGTGCTGGCATTACTGGTGGTTTTTACCATGCTGCGCGAGGTGCTGCCGGTACAAACACCAGGCCCTGCACGCCAGTTTCTGCGCCTGATCGGTGACCTGTACATGTGGACGACAATCCTGGCGATTCTCGGCTGGGCCCATGTAACGCTGAACCGCCCGTGGCGCTGGCTGCCGTGGGCCAACGCGTCGGTTTACCCCTGGTATGTGTTGCACCAGACGCTCATCATCGTGCTCGCCTGGTGGCTGGCACCGCTGCGGCTCGGCCCGGTGGTCGAGCCGCTGCTGCTGATCGCTGGGACGTTGCTCGGCTGCTGGGCGCTCACGGCGCTGGTGCGCCGCTCGGCCTGGCTACGGCCGTTGTTTGGGCTCGGTCCCCGCGAGGCGGCCGTGAAGCTCAGGCCGCCAGGGCGGCCTCCACGTCTTTCGACAGATCAGCCGGCTTGTCGGTCGGCGCATACCGCCGGATGACCTGACCGTCCTTGCCGACCAGAAATTTGGTGAAATTCCATTTGATGGCCTGGCTGCCCAGCAGGCCTGGTGCTTCGGAAGACAACCATTTGTACAGTGGGTGCGCGGCCGGGCCGTTGACGTCGATCTTGCCCATCATCGGAAAACTCACGCCGTAGTTGACCTGGCAGAACTCGGCGATTTCGCCATCGGCGCCCGGGTCCTGCGAGCCGAACTGGTTGCAGGGAAAGCCCAGCACCACCAGGCCCTTGCCGGTGTAGGCCTTGTGCAACTCTTCCAGGCCGCCGAACTGCGGCGTGAAGCCGCACTTGCTGGCGGTGTTGACTATCAGCATGACCTTGCCCTTGAATTGGGACAATGCAATGTCCCTGCCGTTGATCTGCTGGGCCTCAAAGTCGTAGATGCTGCTCATGGGTCACTCCTGTAGGTGAGGGTTGGTGGCTTACGGATGTTGCGCTTTTCCGGTCTGAGCGGGTGCCATGGCTGCCAGCAAGGCGGCCAGCACAATCAGGCTGCCGCCCACCAGGGTGCGGGGGCTGAACTCTGCCGCGCCCAGGGCTGCAGCGGACAGACTGGCAAACAGAATTTCAGTCAGCATCACCAGCGCTGTGGTGCTGGCCGCCAGCCGCGCCGCGCCATATTGCAGCGCCATGTTGCTGATCAGGAAGGCCAGCCCCAATCCGAGCGCCACGGGCAGCCACGCCGTCGTCCAGACCGGCGCTGAGACGATGCCGCCGGCCAGCCCCAAGAGCGCCGCAGCACTGGCCAGGACGCCGCCGCCGCCGAACATGGCCAACATGCGCGATGCGCTGGGCGTGTATTCAAGCTTGCGCAGTAATACGTTGGTAGCGGCAAAACTCAGGCCGCCCATCAGCGCCAGCCAGTCCGCGATGCCCTGCGGAACCGGCCAGGGGGAGCCAGGCGCTTTGAGCACAATCAACACGCCGGTCATCGCCAGCAGCAGTCGAAGCAGTGAAGCGCGGGTCGGTGTTTCCCCGAGTACGGCCCAGGCCAGCAGCACCGACCAGGCCGGCATGAGGTAGAACAGCAGCACCACACGCACCACATCGCCCACCGTCACCGCCCAGTTGAACCCCACGTTGGTCAGGCCGGCCGCAAGGGCCAGCAGCCACAGCTGCGGATGCTGTACAAAGCTGCGCCAGGCGCCTGGCCGCCACACGACAATACAGCCCAGCGAGAAAAAGTAGATCAGCGCCGTGGACCACAGCGGATGCAGTCCCAGCGACTGCAACTCGCGAAATGGCCACCACGACATGCCCCAGACGGCGGCGTTGATGATCAGCGCAGCGACTGGCAGCGCAACATGCGGTCGGTTCAGCGCAGCTAAAGCGTGATGCACGGAAGAAAGGGCCCGCGTACGCAGCGAGCCGACTTGGCTGCAATGGTCGGCATCAGTGAGACTTGTCGCTGCGGGCGATGCTCAGCAAGTGGTCCACCTGCTCTTTGTGCTTGATGCAGTTGCTTTTGTGCCAGCGCTGAATCAGCCACATGAAGCCCGCCACCACCACGCCAAAGGTGGTGATCGCGCCGAAGGCCGACAGGCCCATGCCGGTGGACAGGCTATAACCTGCCCCGAGTGCCAGAATGCAGGCCTGCTCGTTGAAGTTCTGCACGGCAATCGAGCGGCCGGCACCCATCAGGTTGTGGCCCCTGTGCTGCAGCAGCGCGTTCATGGGTACCACCAGAAACCCGCCGAGTCCGCCCAGCAGAATCAAAAACGGCGCAGCCACCCAGACGTTGGAGATGAAGTTCATCAGGATCACCAGCAATCCCATGGCGATGCCCAGCGGCATCACGCTGGTGGCGTGTTCCAGCCGCATGCGCATGGACGCCAGGATGGCCCCCGCGGCCGTGCCAATCGCTACCACGCCCACCAGCGACGACGCCTGTGTGGTGCTGTAGCCCAGCGCGGCGGCGCTCCATGCCAGCACGATGTAGCGCAGGTTGCCAGAAACACCCCAGAACAGGGTGGTGGTGGCCAGCGAGATTTGCCCCAGCTTGTCGCGCCACAACGCCGAATTGCAATTCCAGAAATCCGGCAACAGCTCCAGCTTGTTGCGCGGCATGGGCCGCATCTCGACGCCGGTCAACGGTATGCGGGTGTTGAACCAGGCGGCAATCGCATAGAGAACGATGAGTGAACAGATCGCCGCCTCGGGCGGGGTGTCGATGCCGGTGCTGATGACCGGGAAGTCGAACGACAGCAGCAGATGCGAGACCGAGTGCCCGACCAGCTGGCCGCCCAGCAACACGCCCAGAATGATGGAAGCGATTGTCAGGCCCTCTATCCACCCATTGGCCTTGACCAGTTGTGAAGCCGGCAGCAGCTCGGTGAGGATGCCGTACTTGGCGGGCGAATAGGCGGCGGCGCCGAGGCCGACAATCGCGTAGGCCAGCAGCGGATGTGTGCCGAACAGCATCATCAGGCAGCCCACCACCTTGATGGCGTTGCTGATGAACATGACCTTGCCCTTGGGCTGGGCGTCGGCGAAAGCGCCTACAAAAGGCGCCAGCACCACATAAAACAGCGCAAACATGGGCACCAGCGCCGCCGGCTGCCACTTGGGCGCCCCACCGCTGCGCAGCAGCTCCACGGCAGCCACAAACAGCGCGTTATCAGCCAACGAGCTGAAAAACTGGGCTGCCATGATGGTGTAAAAACCGGGCTTCAGCTTCATTGAACCGTTTTGATCACTGTGCGCATACATCAGAAGTCCTGATGCGGCACGATAGTTGTGAATGTCTCCTGACGTTGAAGGTTTATAGCATGCGGCAAGCTGGCAGAATCGACAAATAGCCCTTGACAAGCAGGGCGTAAAGCCACGCGATCCGATTTTCTGTTTCAACCAGCCACAGGCCGACATGCCCCGTCCCATTCTTGCCACTGTCCATGCTGCTGCCCTTGGGCACAATTTGTCGCGCGTGCGCAGCAGCGTGCCGGACGCCCGCATCTGGGCGGTTGTCAAGGCCAACGCCTATGGCCATGGCATCGAGCGTGTGTTTGATGCGCTGCGCAGCGCCGATGGTTTTGCCTTGCTGGATCTGGCTGAGGCCCAGCGCCTGCGCGCGCTGGACTGGCGTGGTCCCATCCTGTTGCTGGAAGGCTGCTTCGAGCTGCGCGACCTGGAGCTGTGCTCGCGCCTGGGCCTTTGGCATACCGTTCACTGCGATGAACAGATAGACATGCTGGCCACGCACAAGACCCAGCTGCCGCACCGCGTTTTCCTGAAAATGAACTCGGGCATGAACCGCCTCGGCTTCACGCCCGGGCGCTACCGAGCCGCCTGGACGCGCCTGAATGCGTTGCCGCAGGTGGAAGAGATTTCGCTGATGACCCATTTCAGCGACGCCGATGGGCCCAAAGGCATCGCCGCACAGGTGCAGGCGTTTGAAGCGGTTACGCATGACCTGCCTGGAGAACGTACGCTCAGCAACAGCGCCGCCGCCTTGCGCCATGTCGCGGAAATGGGAGAAAAGTCGGACTGGGTGCGACCGGGCATCGCGGTGTACGGCAGCGCGCCCGATTACCCCCAGCGCAGTGCCGCAGACTGGGGCCTGCAGCCGACCCTGACACTGGCGTCAAAAATCATTGGCCTCCAGCAGCTGCAAGCGGGCGACACGGTGGGCTACGGTTCCAGCTTCACCGCCGAGGGCCCTTTGCGCATCGGCGTGGTGGCCTGCGGGTATGCCGACGGTTATCCGCGGCACTGCACCACCGGCACGCCGGTACTGGTCAATGGCGTGCGTTGCCGCATGGTGGGGCGCGTCAGCATGGACATGATCACGGTGGATCTCACGCCCGTGTCCGAAGCCGGTATGGGCAGTGACGTGGTCTTGTGGGGACGGTGTGCAAGCGGTGTAGTGCTGCCGATTGATGAAATCGCCCAGTCGGCCGGTACCGTGGCCTATGAGCTGATGTGTGCACTGGCGCAGCGGGTACCGGTGGTGGCTGCGGAATGATCAGCCTGTCGAACTGGCGATCGGTTCGGCTGTGGGAAAGCGGCGTGGAGAGGCGGTTGCGTCAAACGCACCGGCTGTGGCTGCACGGGGCTTGCATCGGCTCCATCGTGATGGGGGTGATGTGGGCGTCGGCGTATTTGCAGATGTTGTCGGGCCCGGATTCACTGGCTTTGCGTTACGCCATTACTCTGGGCGTCGGCTACCTGGCTTACCTGGTGGTTCTGCGCCTTTGGGCAGCGGCGCTGATTGGGCGTGGGTCTCCTCTGGATGGTTCGCATGCCGATGTCCCTTTGCCAGATCCGGGAACTCGAGTGAACCCCGCCGGGCCAGCCCGGGACGCTGATTTCCAGTCAGGCGGTGGTGGTGATTTCGGCGGTGGCGGCGCATCAGGTGATTTTTCAGCAGGGACCGAGCTCTCCGGGAGCCTGGGAGACGTCGCCAGCGGCGCGCTGGAAGCTGCCGGCAGTGCCGACGAAGGGGCCATTGTTGTGATCCCCGTGGTGGCCGTTTTCCTGATCGGTTGTGCCGTTTTCCTCGGGGCCGGGTCGATGCTGCTGCTCTACTTCGGTTGGGAAGTCCTGCTCACGGTAGCGGTAGAGCTGGCGTTCTCCTATGTTTCGGCGCGCACCGCGGTGCGTGTGGTGCGCGAAGGCTGGTTGTCGGCCGCCGTGCGCCTGACCTGGAAACCCTTGTTGGGTGCCTTCTTTTGTGCGGTGTTTCTCGGTGCCATGCTGGATTATTTTGTTCCGGCTGCGCACTCCCTGCCCCACGCGATCAAGCTGATCAGGGCAGGCGCCTGAACAGGCGGGTACCGCTGGCCTGAGCCTCAACGCTTGCGCAAACCCAGCACCATCACTGCACCCACCACCAGCAGGGCGCCGGCGACCTGAACCGGCGCAATCGCCTGGCCAAGAATCAGCCAGGCCAGTACCAGCGCGAACACCGGCTCTACATTCATGATGGCCGAGTTGCCAACCACACCAAGTCTGGGCAGCACGGTGAACATGATGGTGAATGCCGTGCCGTACAGAACCGTCAGCGCCGCCAGGCCGCCCCAGCCGGCCGGGGCCTGCGGCAACTGAAAGCCGCCCTGCAGGCCGACCATGCCGAGTGCCATGAAGCCGGCGATCGCCATGGTGGTGGCGGTACGTACCCGGCCGTCTACGTCGCCGGTCTCATGTTGGGTCAACACCAGCGCCAGGCCGAAGGTGCCCGCTGCGGCCAGTGCAAAGGCCACACCAACGCCGATGCGGCTCCATTGGCCGGACGCGCCCAGACCCGAGGCGGCGCCCAGAACGTCAAGCGCGAGCGCCAGGCCGAGCAGGATCACCGGCATGGCGATCAGCATGGCACGTTCCGGCCTTTGCCGGTAAACCACCCAGGCCCACAGCGCTGTCCAGATCGGATAGGTGTTGAAAGCCAGCAAGGCCAGCGCCACCGGCAGGCGCGCCACGGCGGAATACAGGCACAGGCTTTGAACGCCGATCAGCAGGCCAATCACCGGCAACATGTATTTGTGGCGTGGGCTGAAACGGATACGCACCCGCTGGATGAGCAGAATGGCCACAATCACGGCGGCGGTGACCGCGCTGCGAAAGACCACGGCCGTAGCCACATCCACGCCGTTGTTGAACGCAATACGCGCCGCCACATGGTTGGCACCCATCATCAGCGCGACAATCAGCAGCGTGGCAAACGCGGTGCCACCGATGGCTTTGCCCCCGGTCATGAATAGAGTCGGTGAACGCGGGCATGCAGGCGGGAGAGGCCTAACAGCGCATCCGTGAAAGGCGTCGGCACCTGCGTCAGCTGACCCAGTTCCCGCACCACAGTCACCAGCGCATCAATCTCGACCGCCTTGCCGGCTTCCACGTCTTGCAGCATGGATGTCTTGAAGGCGCCCAGCTTGAGCGTGACGGCATGGCGGTCTTCGGGTTGCTGGTTGATCGGGATGCCGATACGTGCGCCTATCTCTTTGGCTTCGAGCATGACTTTCGAGATGAAGTCGCGCACCAGGTCATCGCCCAGAATCAGGTCGGTTGTGGCGCCGGTGAAGGCGCTGATGGGGTTGACCGTCATGTTGCCCCAAAGCTTGTACCAGGTGTCTTTCTGGATTTGTGCGGACACGCTGGCAGTGAAACCCGCGCGTTGCAGCAGTTCGGCCAGCGCTTGCACCCGTTCGCTGACTTGGCCCGACGGCTCGCCGATGATCAGCCCGTTGCCAAAGTGGTGGCGAATCAGGCCAGGCGCGTCGACCGAGCAGCTCGCATGCACGACGCAGCCGATGATGCTGGAGGCGGGGATAGCTGCGGCTATCTCGCCGGTGGCGTCCACCGCCTTGAGTGGTGCGCCTGCGTAGGGACCACCAAACCCCTGAAAAAACCACCACGGCACACCGTTCATGGCGGTCAGGACGATGGTGTCGGGGCCGATGAGTGGCGCAATCTCGCGTGCCACGTCAAGCAGCGCCGGCGCCTTGACGGCGATGACCACCAGGTCCTGCACGCCAATTGCGGCAGGGCTTGCGCTCGCCTGCACAGCCGCAGAACGGGTGTCGGGACCGCTGGACACACGTAAGCCCTGCGTGATCAAGGCATCGAGCGTCGCGCCACGTGCAACCACGCTGACGCTACATCCCGCCGCCGCCAGCCCGGCGCCTATCCAGCCGCCAATCGCGCCAGCACCGTAGATGCATGTTTTCTGAATATTTTTGTAAGTCATTTTGGCCTGTAGCCCTTGTCTAGGCTGCGTGAGCAGCTCTAATTTTGATAGCTGATGTCAATTTTGTTGACCTGTCGGACCAGTGCATCGAACACGTCCTGACCCGCGCCGAACTGCGCGTCGAACTGGAATGAGTCGTGGGTGGTTTTCCTGGCGACAGCCTCGGGCACCCTGATGGCTGGGCCCATTGCCGCCTGCGCCATCTGTATGTCGCAGGCGCGTTGCAGGGTCCACAGCCTAACGAAGGCCAGCGGCAGGGTTTTGGCCCAGGCCAGCAGGCCGTGGTTGCGCAGGATCACCACCGGCTTGTCGCCGATGTTCTTCAGAAGGCGTGGCGCTTCGTCGGCATGGATGGTGATGCCTTCAAAGTCGTGGTAGGCCACCAGCCCATGCAACTGGGCCGAATAAAAATTGTTCTGCGCCAGCCCGCCCTCGGTACAGGCCACCGCAATGCCGGAGGTGGTGTGCGTGTGCATCACGCAATGCGCGTCCGGCAGGCCGTCATGAAGCGCCGCGTGTACGGTAAAGCCCGCCGGGTTGACCGGCCAGGTGTTGTCGTCCAGCTTGTTGCCCTTCAGGTCGATCTTGAGCAGATTGCTGGCGGTGACTTCTGAATAGTGCAGGCCAAATGGGTTGATCAAAAACTGCTTTTGCCCCTTTGTCGAACTGTCCGGCAGGCGCACCGTGATGTGGTTGTAAATCATCTCGGTCCAGCCGAGCATAGCGAACACGCGGTAACAGGCGGCGAGCTCGACACGGGCTTTCCATTCGTCGGGGTGTATGCCGGGTTTTGGAAGAATGGCGTTCATGGCTGTCTCCCCGTCAATAGGTTTTGCTGGCCGGCAGCACCGGTGCACTGGCCTTGAAGCGCGCGGCCAGCGCGCTGGTGTGGCGCACCAGCAGATTGGTATCCAGTCCGACGGCCACAAAAGTGGCGCCCAGGTCCAGGTAACGCCGCGCCAGGGTTTCGTCCGGTGTCAGGATGCCGGCGGCCTTGCCAGCCTTCACGATGGTGTTGATCGCCGCTTCAATGGCCGTCTGCACCTCGGGATGGTTGGGGTTGGCCACATGGCCCATGGACGCAGACAGATCAGCCGGGCCAATAAAAACGCCGTCGATGCCGTCGGTGGCAACAATCGCTTCGAGGTTGTCGAGTGCGGCCTGGGTTTCTGCCTGCACCAGCAGACAGACCTGCGCATTCGCTTCATGGGCGTACTGCGGATAGCGGCCCCAGCGAGAGGCGCGGGCACCACCCATACCGCGAATGCCTTGCGGCGGGTAGCGACTGGCCCGCACCAGCGCGGCAGCTTGCTGCGGCGTGTCCACCATCGGCACCAGCAGCGTCTGTACGCCAATGTCGAGGTACTGCTTGATCAAGGCCTCGCCCACATAGCCGTGGCCCATGGGGACCCTTGCGATCGGGTGCGAACCCGGGTAGGCCGCAATCACCTGCAGCTGCGCCAGGATGCTGTTGATGTCGTTGGGTGCGTGTTCGCCATCCAGCAGCAGCCAGTCGAACCCGGCGCCAGCGCAGATCTCGGTGCTGTAGGGGTTGGCCAGCCCGAGCCAGAGGCCAATCTGGGCCTGTTTGTTCTGCAGTGCCAGTTTGAAAGTATTGATGGGTGTTTGCATATCTTGTGCTCAGTAGAAAGAAAATTCAAAGCGGCCCAGCGGGCCATAGTCGGCGTCGAAGCGGTCGCCGGTTTTGGCGACGACCGGGCGGGTGAAGGAGCCGGCCAGCACCACCTCGCCGGCCTCCAGGCATTCGCCCCAGGGTGCAAGTTTCATCGCCAGCCAGGCGACACCGATAGCCGGATGGCCCTGCACGCCGGCGGCCAGGCCGGTTTCCTCCACCACGCCGTTTTGCCGCAGGATGGCGCCGACCCAGGGCAGGTCCACCTCGCGCGGCGACACCTTGCGCCCGCCCAGCACGATGCCGGCATTGGCGGCGTTGTCGCTGATGGTGTCGTACACCTTTCGCGGCGCTTTGGTGTGGCGGTCGAACTGCTCGATGCGGCCGTCGATTATCTCGATGGCCGGTTGCACGTACTCGGTGGCGTCCAGCACGTCTTCGATGCTGATCTGTGTGCCTTCCAGTTTCTTCTTCAGGATGAAGGCCAGCTCGACCTCGACGCGTGGGGCGATAAAGCGTGCCGCCGGCATATCGCCAGGCTCAAAAAACATGTCGTCCAGCAAGGTGCCGTAGTCGGGCTCGTCAATCTGGCTGGAGATTTGCATGGCGCGCGAGGTCAGGCCGATCTTGTGGCCGCGCGCGACCCGGCCTTCGGCGATTTTCATCTGCACCCAGGCGCGCGAGACGGCATAGCCGTCCGCTACCGTCATGTCCGGATAACGTTTGGAAAAATGCTCGACCTGCACGCGCGTTTTTTCGCTCTGGTGCAATTCAGCTGCAAGCTGACGGATGAGATCGGTGGGCAACATGGCTTATTTGCTGAACAACGTGTGCAGGTTGCTGTGTTTGCCGTCATAGACCTGCACGCCCTCATCAATTTGCAGCGTGATACCCAGCGTTCTCTCTGAAAACAATGAAGAAAAATGGGCCTTGGCCCTTTCCAGAAGCGCGTCACCAGCTATCGTTTTCATAGCGTCGCTGCGCCCGATGGCGATCCGCAGATTCAGGTACACAAAGGCATGGTCGCCACCGTCGGCCACCGCATGGTGCGGTGCCGGGTAGGCCAGTACGCGCGTGCCGCCCAAGGGGAAAAGCGGCAGGCCTTGTTCATCCTTCAGGCTGCCCAGCACCTGCGCCAAGCCCCGGCATAAGGTGCCCATGTCGGCCTGTGCCTCGATGTTGTCGGTGTATTCAATTTTCAGGTGTGGCATGTCCGGCCTTTTTTTGCGTGATTTCTGGCGTGGTTTCAATCAAGGGCGTGACCGGGAAAATCGCATTGATCTGCCCAGTGCCCGAACTGCCGAAGTAAGGCGTGATGACTTCCACTGGTGCGCTGTAGCTGTCCCAGCCGAGCAGGCCCAGCAGCATGGCGGTGTCGTGCATGTCGCCTTCGCCCCAGCATTTCTCGGCATACATGGGCAGCATGCCGATGAAGGTTTTCCAGTCACCGGCTTTCCACAGTTCGACCACGCGCTGGTCCACCTGTTCGAGGAAAGGGTTGTAGACCTTGTGCATGAACTCGGGCGCGCGTCCGTTGTCGGCAAAGTGGTGCGACAGCGAACCGCTGGCAAACACCGCTACCGTGCCGTCGTAGCTGTCCTCGATGGCCTTGCGCACGGCCAGGCCGAAACGCCCGGACTCGGCCAGGTCGTGCCAGTCACACCAGCCGCTGATGCTGATGACCTTGTAGTGCTGGTCGCTGTTCATGTAGCGCATCGGCACCAGCGTGCCGTAGCCGAGCTCCAGCGTGGTGTCCGAATGCGCGCGGCTTTTCACCCCCATGGCATTGGCCATGTCGGCCATCAGGTGGCCGAGCTCCGGGTTGCCGGGGTAGGCATAGGGCATGTTCTTGATGAAGTGCGGCAGCTCGTTGCTGGTGTAGTTGCCGTCGAACCGTGGCCCGCAGTTGATGTGGTACTCGCTGTTGACCTGCCAGTGCACGTCGAACACCACAATGGTGTCCACGCCAAGCGCGCGGCAGCGGCGGTCGATTTCCCTGTGACCCGCGATGGCGGCGTCGCGGCAGCCGAAGTTGGGCCCCGGAAACTCCGACAGGTACATCGACGGGACGTGGGTGATTTTTGCTGCGAGTGCTAGCGTGCCCATGTTGATCCTCCTGCGTGGTTGGCGCGTGCGGCTCGCGCTTCGCTGCTGGACGGTGCGATTCCCGCACGTGGCCCGCGTGCCAGCGGCACCAGGCGCCCGCCTCCGCTCCTGTCCCCCGTGCCGGGCTGCGCCCGGCTCTCCTCCTTGACCTCGCTGCGGCGGGCACCTGGCACCGCTGGCACGCTCCGCGATGATCTTGCAGCCGCGTTTCCCTCCAACAGGCAGAGGGCGGAAGGGCGGGGTATTCTGCGCAGCGCAATCAAGGAGGAGGGCGGGGCGAAGCTCTGCCCGGAGGACATGCGCGGAGCAGAGTGCCCCGCCCTTCCGACCGGGGCAAACCACCAAAGCAGATGTGGCCACATCTCACACCCCCCAATGCGGAATATGGTGCGAACCGAGCGACACCGCCACGTTTTTCGGCTCGCAAAATACCTCATAACTCCAGGTACCGCCTTCGCGGCCCGTGCCCGATGCCTTGGTGCCGCCAAAGGGCTGGCGCAGGTCGCGCACGTTCTGGCTGTTGACGAAACACATGCCGGCTTCGACGGCCGCGGCGACGCGGTGCGCCTTGCCAATATTTTCGGTCCAGACATAACTGGACAGGCCGTACTGCGTTTCATTGGCCAGGCGAATGGCCTCGGCCTCGTCCGTGAAAGGAATCAGGCAGGCCACGGGGCCGAAAATTTCTTCCTGCGCAATGCGCATGCGATTGTCTACATCGGCAAACACGGTGGGCAAGACATAGTTGCCCATTTTCACCCGGTCCGGCAGGTCCGGCGTGCCGAGCCCGCCGCACAGCAGGGTGGCGCCTTCTTTTGGGCCCAGCTCAATGTAGCTGCGTACCTTGGCCAGGTGAGCCTGCGAGATCATCGGGCCGATGGTGGTGGCCTCATCCAGCGGGTCGCCTACCTTGATGCGTTTGGCGCGTTCGACAAACTTCGCAGTGAAGTCGGCATAAATGGATTGCTGCACCAGAATGCGTGAGCCTGCGGTGCAACGCTCGCCGTTGTTGGAGAAGATCATGAAGATCGCTGCATCGAGGGCGCGCTCCAGGTTCGCATCCTCGAAAATCACAAACGGTGATTTGCCGCCGAGTTCCATGCTGAATTTTTTCAGGCCGGCGGCCTGCACGATGCGGTTGCCGGTGGCCGTCGATCCGGTGAACGAGATGGCGCGCACATCCGGGTGGCTGCACAAGGGCTCGCCCGCTTCCTTGCCGTAGCCGTGCACGATGTTGAGCACCCCCGGTGGGATGCCGGCTTCAAGTGCGAGTTCGCCCAGGCGAGCCGCGGTCATCGGCGAGAGTTCGCTCATCTTGAGCACAGCGGTGTTGCCGAAGGCCAGGCAAGGCGCCACTTTCCAGGTGGCCGTCATGAAAGGCACGTTCCACGGCGAGATCAGCGCACACACGCCGGTCGGGTGGTACAGCGTGTAGTTCAAGTGCGTTTCGGTCGGGTAGCTGTGGCCATCGACCCGGGTACACATCTCGGCGAAGTAATAGAAGTTGTCGGCCGCGCGCGGAATCAGCTGCTTGCCGGTCTGCGCAATCACCTGGCCGCAGTCATTGGTCTCGGTCTGCGCAATCTCCGGCACATGCGCGGCGATCAGGTCGCCGAGCTTGCGGATGATTTTTGCGCGCGCCGGCGCGGCCATGCCGGCCCACATTGGAAAGGCGTCTTTGGCGGCGGCGACGGCAGCGTTGACTTCGGCCTCGCCGCCGGATGCGACTTCAGCAAGAACTTCCTGCGTGGCAGGGTTGACCGTTTCGAAGTAGCTCCGGGCGGTGACATTCTTGCCGTTGATAAGGTGATCAATTTGCATGGTCATTCAATGGTATTGATGAGGTTGCCCAGGCCTTCGATGCTGGTGACGATGACGTCGCCGGCCCGGCAATCGACCACGCCGTCGGGCGTGCCGGTCAGGACCAGGTCGCCCGGTTGCAGGGTCATGAAACTGCTGAAGTACTCGATCAGGAAGTCCACGCCGAAGATCATGTCCTTGGTGTTGCCCGACTGGGTGAGCTTGCCGTTGACAGTGGTTTGAAGTGCCAAGGCCATGGGGTCAGCGATGTCGGCGGCATCCACCAGCCAAGGGCCCAGCGGCGTGCAGGTATCGCGGTTCTTCACGCGCAGGTTCGGGCGGTACCAGTTTTCCAGGTAGTCGCGGATCGCGTAGTCGTTGGCGATGGTGTAGCCGGCGATGAAGTCAGGGGCATCAGCGCGCTTGACGTTTCTGGCAGTCTTGCCGATCACGATGGTCAGTTCACATTCGTAATGCATGAGCTGCACGTCGGGCGGCCGGTGTGTCCGTTGCCTGTGGCCGATAAGCGTGCTTTCGCCCTTGATAAAAACCAGCGGTTCCTCGGGCGCCTTGAATTCCAGTTCTTTCGCATGGTCGGCGTAGTTCAGGCCCAGCGCGAGGATGGTGCGCGGGCGCGGCGTCGGCGCCAGCGGTGGCAACCAGGTCACCACTGTTTCGGCGACGAGTTGTCCGTTGTCCAGCAGGAGCTGGCCGTCGCGCTCGGTGGCCGCATGCACCTGGCCTTGATAAACGACGCGGGCGTGTTTCATGTGGCCTCCGCGACGAGTAGGTTGCTCAGCGTGCCGAAACCTGGCGCCGCGATGTCAACGCGGTCACCGGCTTTGGCCCGCGGCCTGCCCAGTTCACAACCGAGCATCAACACATCGCCAGGCTGCAGGGTCATGAAGTCGTTCACATCGGCCAGCAGTTGCGCAACGGGGCGAACCAGCTTTGAAAAATCCACGGACTGCTTCAGCTCGCCGTTGATGCGCACTTCCAGCGAGAAGGTTGACGGATCGCCGGCCTGTTCCACCGGCAACATGCGCTCGCCGATGCCCAGGAAGCCGTCCAGGCATTTGAACTTGACGGGTGGACGGAAAAAACTGGTGTGCGGCACCGACAGGTCGTTCATCAACACATAGCCGGCAACCTGCCCGTGATCACCGATCACCATCGCGATGGTGGCGCCGACTTCGACTTCCGGCACACGGGTAGGCACGGCGATCGCCGCGCCGTGTGCACTCCATGTGTTGGCGGTTTTGACATACAGCACCGGTGCTTTCGGTGGCGCCTTGTAAGGCGGCTGGTTCATTTGTGGTGTCAGCGCCTCGACCTCGGCGCGGAAGTTCAGCAGCGTGCCGTAAACCGTTCCCTCAGGCATCCAGCTCATGGCTGCTCCAATTCAATCAATTGGTCGAGCAGTTCATAGAGTTGGGCAAGGTTCTGTTTACCCAGTGTTTTTTCCATCCAGGCGTAATGCGCTTCAATGGTTTGCGACAGGGTGTGGACCAGCCGCGCACCCTTGTCGGTGGCTTCAACCACGGTGCGGCGCTGGTCGGCCGGGTCGCGCGCGCGGCGGATCAGGCCGTCGCGCTCCATGCGGCTCAGCACGCCGGTCAGGCTGGGGCCGAGGATGAAGGCTTCGCGTGCCACTTTGCCGGTTTCGACCACGCCGTGTTCGCCCAGCACGCGCAGTACCCGCCATTGCTGGTCGCTCAAGGCATGTTCGCGCAGGCGCGGCCGGGTGTGCGCCATCACGGATTCGCGTGCCTGCAGCAGCAGGCGGGGCAGATTGCGATGGGTAAAAGGGGTGGTCATGCGGGGGCCGTCAATTATTTAACATGTTAAATGAATTGACGCTTTCCTGCCCAGTCTCTTGCTCTCCAGAGTTACCCGCACTGTGATTAATTACAGTAATATCGCCGCATGGCCAAAGACAAGACAATTTTCAGCTGTACCGAATGCGGCGGCAGCAGCCCCAAGTGGCTGGGCAAGTGCCCGCAATGCGGCGCCTGGAACACCCTGATTGAGTCGCTGGCTGAGAGCCAGTCGCCTGTCAAAAACCGTTTCGCCTCGCTGGCCAAACCTTCGGAAGTCGCCACCCTGGCCGACATCGAGGCCACCGACATGGCGCGCACGCCCACCGGCCACGAGGAGCTGGACCGTGTGCTGGGCGGCGGCATTGTTGAAGGGGGTGTGGTGCTGATTGGCGGCGATCCCGGCATCGGCAAATCGACGCTGCTGCTGCAGGCGCTGGATTCCCTGCAGCGCGCCGGTCTCGACACCCTGTATGTCACCGGTGAGGAAAGCGGCGCGCAGGTCGCCTTGCGTTCCCGTCGGCTCGGGCTGGATGGCTCGCAAGTCAAGGTGCTGGCGGAGATTCAGCTTGAAAAAATCCTCGCTACGCTGGAAGCGACCCGACCGGCGGTGGCCGTGATCGACTCCATCCAGACGGTTTACTCCGACCAGCTCACGTCTGCGCCGGGTTCGGTCGCGCAGGTCCGCGAATGCGCCGCCCACCTGACGCGTGCGGCCAAGTCCAGCGGCGTCTGCATCATTCTGGTCGGGCACGTGACCAAGGAAGGTGCGCTGGCCGGCCCGCGCGTGCTGGAGCACATGGTGGACACGGTGCTTTACTTCGAAGGTGACACACATTCGAGCTTCCGGCTGGTCCGCGCGATCAAGAACCGCTTCGGCGCGGTCAACGAAATCGGCGTGTTTGCCATGACTGAAAAAGGCCTGAAGGGCGTGACGAATCCCAGTGCCATCTTTTTGAGCCAGCACAGCGAGCCGGTGCCCGGTAGCTGTGTGCTGGTCACGCTGGAAGGAACACGCCCGCTGCTGGTTGAAATTCAGGCGCTGGTGGACAGCGGCGGTCCGAGCCCGCGCCGGTTGTCTGTGGGCCTGGACCGTGACCGCCTGGCCATGCTGCTGGCGGTGCTGCACCGTCACGCCGGCATCGCCTGCATGGACCAGGACGTGTTTGTCAACGCGGTCGGTGGTGTGCGCATCAGCGAGCCGGCAGCCGATCTGTCGGTGATGCTGGCGATCACTTCCAGCCTGCGCGGCAAGCCGCTGCCCAAGGGTTTTATCGCTTTCGGCGAGGTGGGGCTGGCTGGCGAAGTGCGCCCCGCACCGCGCGGCCAGGAGCGCCTGAAGGAAGCGGCCAAACTCGGTTTCAGCGTGGCCGTGGTGCCCAAGGCCAACGCGCCCAAAAAGCCTATTGAGGGCCTGACCATTCATGCGGTGGAGCGGGTCGAGCAGGCCATCGAGTTGGTGCGCAGTCTGGCTTGATCGCCGGCTTGACCTGGCGTGCTCCTGAAATGATAGCGAATTACGCCCGTTTGGCAGGGGCTAGCGACTCTTTCGATACCCCCAGTGCGTCGCCTGGCGTCACTACGCACTCCCCGCAGCCGACCGGTTGCCGGGGCCTGCGAAAATGGTGCCATGAACTTCCAGAAAATTTTCGTCCCGATTGCCGGTGCGGCGGCGGTGGCCATGGCCTACCGTGTGTACGGCTGGGCCGGTGTTGCGGTCGTGGCCACGGTGGTCGTGATGTGGGTACTGCTGCATTTCACCCGCATGATGCAGGTCCTCAAACGCGCCGCCGACCGGCCTGTCGGTTACGTGGACAGTGCGGTCATGCTCAATGCCAAACTCAGGGCGGGGCATACGCTGTTGCACGTGCTGGCCATGACAAGGAGCCTGGGCGCACGCCAATCTGAAAAAGATGTGCAGCCCGAGGTCTTTCGCTGGACGGACGGCAGCCAGTCGCATGTAACCTGTACCTTTGTCGGCGGCAAACTGGCAAGTCATGTGCTTTTCAGGCCTGCGCTGCCTGATCCCGTGCAGGCTACAGACGGGTCGTCCGACGCCCCGTAAAATCAGCCTTTCCGGTTTCTCCGGGGCTCCTGCCGCAATGAGGACAGTCCGTTCCGGCTTCGCCCCTTATTTCATGACATTTATCACAGGATCAGCACCATGTCCCCAGTAGCCCCCTCCATGGAAGACCGCGACGGCAAAATCTGGATGGACGGCCAGATGGTCGAATGGCGCGACGCCAAAATCCATGTCCTGACACACACACTGCATTACGGCTGTGGCGCGTTTGAAGGCGTGAGGGCTTACCAGCTGCAGGACGGCAGCACCGGCATCTTCCGCCTGGAAGAACACACCGAGCGCCTGTTCAACAGCGCCAAAATCCTGCGCATGAAAATTCCGTTCACCCCGGCCGAGGTCATGCAGGCCACGCTGGATGTGGTGCGGGTCAACAAGCTGCCAAGCTGCTACATCCGCCCCCTGACCTGGATCGGCTCCGAAAAACTAGGTGTCTCGCCAAAAGGCAACAAGATTCACCTGATGGTTGCGGCTTGGCCCTGGGGTGCGTATCTGGGTGATGAGGGCTTGCGGCGCGGCATTCGTGTGAAGACATCAAGCTTCACGCGCCATCACGTCAACATCACCATGATCCATGCCAAGGCGGTGAGCAACTACACCAACTCGATTCTGGCCAACATGGAAGCCACCGACGAAGGTTACGACGAAGCGCTGTTGCTGGACCCGCAGGGTTTTGTCTCCGAGGGTGCGGGTGAAAACGTGTTTGTGGTGCGCAAGGGGGTGGTGTACACGCCGGATTCCAGCGCCGGCGCCCTGAACGGCATCACGCGCAACACGATTTTTTCAATCTGCGCCGACCTTGGCATATCCATCCGTGAAAAGCCGATCACGCGCGATGAAATCTACATCGCCGACGAAGCATTTTTCAGCGGCACCGCCGCCGAAGTCACACCCATACGCGAGTTGGATCGGGTGGAGATCGGCAACCGCGGCGATGGCGGCTCGCGCGGGCCCATCACCGAGAAAATCCAGGCAGCGTTTTTTGACATCGTGAACGGGCGCAACCCCAAATACGCCTCCTGGTTGGCCAAGGTTTGATCATGACGACTTCTTCTGTAGTTGAGTTGCTGGCCCAGGACCTGAACCCCCAGGGCGGTGTGTTCTGCCCCAGCCCCAAGGCTGCGATGGCGGTCTGGAGCAATCACCCCAAGGTCTACCTCGACGTGGCGCGCACCGGCCAGGCCAAGTGCCCGTACTGCGGTACGGTGTACAAACTCAAGGCAGGCGAGCACGTCGGCTCTGGCCATTAGAGACCCTCGGCATCACTCCCGCCATGCGCGTTCGGGTCCACAACGGGATGATTTGCTCGCCAACACCACGCAGCGTGTGCCGAGGCACACGCAAGGGGTTTGGTGGGCAAAGCGCCCGTTTTGGTCCGAACCCGAAGGGGCGTGGTTTTGCGGGCGATCCACTTCGTTCCAAAACCAGGCAAGGCGGTAAGCCTTGCCTTGGGTTTTGCGCCTCGCGGCTCATCCCGCAAAACCACGCCGCGCTCGGCGCGAGTGATGCCGAGGGTCTCTAACGTGTCTGTTCCCCTTCAAGCGGCCGCCGCGGAACCGGCTTTGCCGGGCCGCAGGCGGCGCCCCCCTGGGGGGGAGCTGGCCGAAGGCCGCTTCGGGGGGGCATCGTTAGTCATTGCGCCGCAGTGGATAGGCGACGCGGTGATGACCGAGCCGCTGCTGCGGCGCCTGTACGCGCGTGGTGAGCAGATCACCGTTGGGGCCTTGCCCTGGGTGGCGCCGGTGTACCGCGCCATGCCGCAGGTACACGATGTCATTGAGTTTCCATTCGCCCACGGTGGCCTGCAGCTAAGGGCCCGGCGCCTGCTGGCAGGTCGCATCGCCGGCCAGTTCGACACCGCCTATGTGTTGCCCAATTCGCTCAAAAGTGCCTTGCTGCCTCTGCTGGCTGGCATTCCCAAACGCGTCGGTTACCTCGGCGAAGCGCGAATCGGCCTGCTCACACACCGGCTGAAAAACCCGGCCAAGGGCCAGCGCCCGCCCATGGTGGCGTTTTACTCGGCGCTCAGCGGCGACACCGCGCTGGACGCAGACCAGCCAGAGTTGCGGCTGCCGCCAGCCGACGTGGATCAGGCGCTGGCCGAACTCGGTTTGCAGCGCGGTACTTACGTGGTGTTTGCGCCGGGCGCTGAATACGGGCCTGCGAAACGCTGGCCGGCCGCACACTTTTCGGCACTGGCGCAAAAGCTGAATCTGCCGGTGGTCCTGCTGGGCTCTGGCAAGGAGGCCGCGTTGTGCGAAGAGATCGCCGCGCCCGTCAACGCCCTTCGTGCAGGCCAGTGCCTGAACTTCGCCGGGAAAACCACGCTGGTGCAGGCCTTGTGTGCGATTTCTGCCGCCAGAAGTCTGGTCAGCAATGACTCGGGTCTGATGCATGTGGCGGCCGCTTTTGGCGTTCCGCAGGTGGCAATTTTTGGATCGTCCAGCCCCCTGCATACACCGCCACTGAACGAACGCGCCACCGTGTTGTGGCTGAAAACCGATGCAGCCTACCAGCCACCGCTGGACTGCGCGCCTTGTTTTGAACGCGAGTGCCCGCTGGGCCATACGCGCTGTCTGAATGACATCAGCGCCGAGAGGGTGCTGGCGGCCCTTCCGGTTTAAGCGGGAAACGCGTCCAGCGCGCTGAAGCCGGCCTGAGGCTGGCCGGGCGTGCGCGCCACATTCATCACCCAGCACACAAGGGTGAAGTACCCGACCAGTGTGGTGAGTTCAACCACACCTTGCTCGCCGAAAAGCGCCAGGGCGGCGGCGTAGCTGTTGTCGCTCACGCCGTGGTGCTGCAACAGCTCGGTCACCAGATCCACCGCAGCGGCCTCATCGGCTGCGCTGCTGTGTGGGTAGCGGCCGGCCGCGATGGCGTCCAGGCTGCTTTGGGGCACCCCGGCCTTGAGCGCCAGCGGCGCATGCATCAACCACTCGAACTGGTTGGACACGTGGCGCGCCACCAGGCACATCGCCAGCTCGCGGATACGCACTTCCAGGATGCTGTCGAAGCGCAGATATTCGCCGACCTGGCCGACGCGCGACATCAACTCAGGGCTGCGGATCAATGGAATGAAGGGGCCAAACACCGCCTTGCGTGGGCCGGCGATCAGGGCTTCGGCGGCGGCGCGTTGTGCGGCATTCATCTGCGTCGGTGGCAGCAGCGGCAGGCGCTCCTGCGGTGCTTGCGAAAATCCCTGGCTGACAGGCGCAGCCGGATGGCTTGGGGTCACGGTAAAACTCCTTTTGGGTCCGGCGATGTTATCGCGTCAACCGGGCGCAACCGGCAAAAAAAAGCCGCCTCGCGGCGGCTTGTGGAACTGTGTGTGGCCCGTTTTTGAGAGGGCTGCGGTCTGTTGTCCGACCTGTTGTCCTCGCCTTTTTATTTTGCCTGTCTGGCCTTTTCGGATGTTGTCACAGCAACCTGCCGACTGTAGCGGCGACAGGCCCTTGCCCGCATCCCCCAAATGAGGGAGAGATGTCGCTTTTGAGATGAAAACTTCCGTACCCGGCCCTGTTTGTCGACGGCGTTTAAACCACCTGATGATCGCAGTGCCCAATCTGCCGCCCAGTACGCCTGTTCATGTCGACGTTTGCATCGGCAACTCCACCACAAAGGAAGCACCACCGCCTGGTCGGTCTTCGCAGCGCACGGTGCCCCGGTGGCGTTCGGTGATGGATTTGACCAGTGCCAGTCCCAGGCCGACGCCGCCCTCGCGTTCGCTGGCGCCCGGCAACCGGTAAAAGGGTTCAAAAATCCGCTCACGCTGGCCGACCGGTACACCTGGCCCCCGGTCGTTGACACGAATCACGGCGCGCCGCTGCGCACCGGTGCCGGTTTGCGTCAGCTCCAGGCTGACTTCGCCGGTCCCGTAACGCCGGGCGTTTTCCAGCAGGTTGCGGATCAGGCGGCGCAGCAGGCGCGCCGAGCCCTGAAGCATCAGGCTGTGTGTTTGCATGGCGGTGCCCAGTTCAGCCTGCATACGTGCGCATTCCTCGGCGGCCAGGCCGGTGAGGTCCAGCATTTCAAACGGTTCGGCATCGGCCTGGCGGGCGTCGAGCCGGCTGGCCAGCAAAATCTCGTCGATCAGCTGGTCCAGCTCGTTGATACTGCGCGAGACTTCAGCACGTTGCGCAGAGTTCGTGCCACTGTCCATGAGTTCCAGTCCCATCCGTATGCGTGCCAGGGGCGAGCGCAACTCATGGGAGGCGTTGGCCAGCAGGGATTTGTGTGAGACCAGCAGGGATTTTTGCGTCTCCATCAGCGTTTCAATTCGTTCGGCCGCATGGTTGAAGCGCTCTGCCAGAAAAGCCACCTCATCGGTGCCATGTACCGTCACCCGCGCCGACAAGTCCCCGCTGCCCCAGCGCTCTACGCCGCGTTGCAGGCCTTCAAGCCGCTGCGTCAGCCGCCTGACGATGGGGTAGGTTCCGAGTGCGACTGCCAGTGCCACCAGCCCCAGCATCCAGCCAAAACCGAAGGGCGGGCGGTTCCAGGAACTGGTGGGCGGGCGCTTGGGCCGTGGCAACATCAGGTTCAGGGTCTGGCCATCGCTGGTCTGCACTACAAATTCCAGGTCGTCACCGCGTTTGCGGTCGGGTCTGGTCTGCGCCTTGCCAATCACGGCCCCCGTCTGGTTGTGTACAAGGACTTCGCGGATTGGCAGCTGGGGCGGATCTGCACTGAGGCGCCATGCGGCCCCCACCGCGAAGGCCAGCACCAGTACGGTGGCCACCACGGCCAGCCAGATGCGTACATACAGGTGCGAGGTAAAACGTGACCACATCCCGGACATCAATCCTGCTGCTTGGCAAACACGTAGCCGACACCACGCACGGTGAGAATGCGTTTCGGATCTTTGGGGTCGAGTTCGATGGCGCTGCGAATGCGCCCCATGTGCACGTCGATCGAGCGGTCAAAGGCCTCCAGCTCACGGCCGCGCACGGTCTCCATGATCTGATCACGACTGAGCACGCGGCCAGCGCGCTCGGCCAGCGCCACCAGCAGGTCAAACTGGTAAGAGGTCAGCTCGCAGGCCTTGCCTGAGACCGTCACGGTGCGCGCGTCGCGATCAATTTCCAGAGAACCGAAACGCATGGCAGGCTGGCTGCCCGCTGCGCTGGCGTTTTCGCCACCGCGCCGCAATACCGCGCGGATGCGGGCCAGCAACTCGCGCGGCTCAAACGGTTTGGGCAGGTAATCGTCCGCGCCGATTTCAAGACCTACGATGCGGTCCATCGGGTCGCCCTTCGCGGTCAGCATCAGCACGGCTGTGCGCGCGCTGTCAGTGCCCGAACCCTTGATGCGGCGGCAGACCTCCAGCCCGTCCATGTCGGGCAACATCAAATCCAGAATCACCAGATCTGGTTTGCAGCTTTGCAGCGCTTCCAGGCCTTTGGCGCCGTCGGCTGCGTGGGTGAAGCCGTAGCCCGACTGGCGCAGGTATTCGCCCACCATGGTCGCCAGACGGGTGTCGTCTTCAATCATTAGAAGTTGTTGTGTCATGGGCTGACTCACTGGGCGGGTGTTGGTGGTCTGGTCAGTGTAGCCATTGGGCGCCGGGGCGGCACTGGGCGCCAGCACATCCGTGGTGAAAGGGCTTGCGGTGCGGTCACTCATGAGGGGGTTCCTTGGGGGATGGACCCATTCATGGTGCGCGCCCGGCGACAAGCCGGGTTGAAGCACCCGTAAAGTTAGGTAAACCGCCGCGTCCTGCCGGGGGTCTTTTCCATTGGCTGTTGATGTGCTATAAAATTAATAGCTGCTTGCGCACGTCAATCATGGGCCGGAGGGCATTTTCATGCGTGAAGCCAGCCACACAAGCAGCAACACCGGTAACCCCAACAAGGCCGTCACCGTGAAAAAGTTGGCGTAACCAAATGCGTCCACAAACACGCCGGAGTAGCCCGCCAGAAACTTCGGCAGCAGCAACATCATGGAGCTGAACAATGCGTACTGCGTGGCCGAATAGTTGATATTCGTCAGGCTGGATAAATAGGCAATAAACGCGGCTGAGGCAATGCCGCTGGACAGGTTGTCGGCCGAAATGACAAATACCAGCGCCTGCACATCGTGCCCGCGTGATCCCAGCCACGCAAACAGCAGGTTGCTGGCGGCGCTCAGCACCGCGCCCAGCATCAGCACCCGCATCACGCCAAGCCGCATGGCCAGCACGCCGCCCAAAAACGCGCCCACCAGCGTCATGATGACGCCGTAAATCTTGGTCACGGTGGCCACCTCGTCCTTGGTGTAGCCCATATCAACATAAAACGGATTGGCCATGATGCCCATCACCACATCGCTGATGCGGTACACCGCGATCAGCATCAGGATCAGCACTGCGTGTTTTCCGTAGCGCCGCAAAAAGTCGGCAAAGGGTTCGACCAGCGCACTTTGGAGCCATTCGGCAGCGTTGCGGGCAGGCGGCAATTCGCGCCGTGCCGGTTCAGGTGAAAACAGCACCGTCACCACGCCCAGCAGCATGGAGGCGGCCATGACCAGGTAGGCGGTTTGCCAGGCGCCGTGCTGGTAGGTGGCCACACCCGCTGCATTGACCACCTCGGCGCGTGCGGCGATCCACAGTACCCCGGCGCCGGCCCAGATCATCGCCATGCGGTAGCCGGTTTGATAGGCTGCAGCCAGCGCCGCCTGGCGCTGCACTTCGGCAGACTCGATGCGAAAGGCGTCGAGCGCAATGTCCTGCGTGGCCGAGGCAAACGCCACTGCCAGCGCGCACCACACCACCGGCAGCAAGGCGAGTTTGGGGTCGGTCAGCGCCATGCCGACCAGGGCCGCCATGATGACCGCCTGCGACAGCAGCAGCCAGCTGCGCCTGCGCCCGAGCAGCCGCGTCAGCAGCGGGATGGGCAATCGGTCCACCAGTGGCGCCCAGACCCACTTGAAGCCATAGGCCAGGCCCACCCAGCTCAGGTAACCAATGGTGGTGCGGTCAATGCCGGCTTCGCGCAGCCAGAAACTCAGGGTGCCAAACACCAGCAGCAGGGGCAGCCCGGCAGAAAAGCCCAGCAGCAACATGCGCAAGGTGGGCGCTTCGGTGTAAACAAGCAGGGTCTGCGCCCAGCCGGGGCGCGGTGACCCCGCAGCATCCCCGTCGGACGCAGCGGCAGCAAAATGCGGTGTTGGCTGACGCAGCGGCTGTGGTTTGTCGGATAAGGTCTCTCTCATGCGGGAATAATACGCCGTGAGAAGTCTGGCGCCCCGCGTCTGAAACCCCAAGCCCCGTACTCTGGAGATGGCGATGAAATTTGCTGCAAGTTGGACCCTGGCCGGACTGGCTGCCGTGTTGTTGATCACCACCCCGCCCGCCATCGCCCAGAACGAAGGGGTGCAGGTGGGCCGCAACTCCGGCTTTACCAAACTGGTGCCCGCAGAGGATATCGAGCAGGCCTCCAGACAACAATACGCCAAGATGATGCAGGAGGCGGCGGCGCAGAAGGCGCTGGCCCCGCCCGGCCACCCGCAGTTGCAGAGGCTGCGCGGTATTGCGCAGCGCATCATCCCGCACGCGGTGGCATGGAACCCGAGGGCTAAAAGCTGGCAGTGGGAGGTGAATCTGATCGGCAGCAAGCAGATCAACGCCTTTTGCATGCCGGGCGGCAAGATCGCTTTCTACACCGGCATTCTTGAGCAGTTGCAGCTGACCGACGACGAGGTGGCGATGATCATGGGCCACGAAATGGCCCACGCCCTGCGTGAACACGCGCGCGAACGCATGGGCAAATCGGCGGCCACCAACATAGGCGCCAGCTTGTTGTCGCAGTTGCTCGGGCTTGGTGATTTGGGGCAGACCGTCGCCAGCCTTGGGGTAGATCTGATCAACCTCCGTTTTGGCCGTGAAGACGAGTCCGAGGCCGACCTTGTTGGCATGGAGCTCGGTGCACGCGCCGGTTTTGATCCGCGTGCGGGCATCACGCTGTGGCAGAAAATGGCCGCTGCCAACAAGGGCGCCCCGCCGCAATGGCTCAGTACGCACCCGGCAGGTGCCACCCGCATAGCCGATATGCAGCGCAACTTGCCCCGGGTTCTCCCTCTGTACGAGCGCGCCCGCAAGAGCTGAAGCCGTGCTCCAATAGGGGCACCTTGCAAAAAATTCTCCGTCTTCACTTGTGCCAATGCAACCGGCTGCGGCGCTTCCAGGCATGAGCACCCCGCAACAACAGTTCCAGCAGTTTCTCGATGAGCAGCGCCAGGCGTACGGGCGCAGCTTGCCGGGCAAGGTGGGTCAGATCGAGGCGATTTGGCGCCTTGCAGTAGCGAACTCTGGGGTGGCGTCGCTGGCCGAACTTGAGCGTCTGGTGCATACGCTGGCAGGCACCGCAGGCACCCTGGGTTTTGTGGCCACAGGTCACGCCGCCAAGGCGCTCGAGCTGCTGCTGCAACGGGTGGTGCAGTCTGGCGCGGGCGTCGCTGGACTGCACTCTGATATCGAACGCGCCATCGGATCTTTGCAGGACAGCCTGCCAGTGACCGATGCAGCGGCGGCAGAAACACCGCCACACGCGACGGGCACCGCAGAAGAGGGCCTGTGAAAACCTCTACCCCTGTCAGGATCAATCTCGCGCTGGGACTGGGCGCGGCCATGGTGCTACTGGTGGCGGTTGCGGCCTACAGCACGATTGACGAGCTGATCGGTGACGCGCAACAATCTTTGAAGGTGCAGCAGTCAACCACCTTGCTGGAGCGCGTGGGGCGCAGTCTGGCCAACGCAGAGTCCACGCAGCGCAGATTTTTGATCGAGGCAAGTGATGAGCACCTGTTTGATTATGAGGAGGCGCGCTCCCGGGTGGTTGTGGTTTTGAGCCAGCTGCGAGCCGCTGATGCGGTCAATGCGGCCGACCCTAAATTGCCGGCACTCGCTGGCTCTGTTGACCGGCGTCTTGGCATGCTGGATGAGGCGGTTCGGGCGCGGCGCGCAGAAGGTTTGACGGCTGCCAGCATGGTGGTCAACAGCGATCTGAATCGCCAGCTCAAGGAAGAAATTGACTCGCTGTCCGAGTTGCTGGCTGAGGGCAAGATGCAGGATCTGGCCCGCGCCCAGGCGGCCAGCCAGAGCGACGCACGGCAGACAGAGTTGCTGATCGCTGGCGGCGGGCTGCTGACGCTGGTGCTGATCATCGGAGCGCTGAGGTCCGTCAACCATTACCATGCCACGCAGCAACGTGCCGAAGACCAGTTGCGCGACAGCGAGGCCATGAGCCGGGCGGTGACGCGCAGCATGGCCGAGGGGGTGGTCACCACCGGCGTGGACGGGGTGATCACCGAAGCCAACCCCGCCGCCCTGAAACTGTTTGCTTACTCGCGCGATGAAATTCTGGGGCGCCAGGTGACCCACCTGGTGCCAGAGCGTTACCGGGGGCAGTTTGACATGTTGCTCGACGATTTGCGGGAGCGCAAGAGCGGCTTCAGCGAAGCCGGCCGCGAGGTAATGGCCATGCGAAAAGACGGCTCTGAATTTCCGGTGATCGTGTCCTTTGGCGATGTGGTGGTAGCGGGAAAACGCCTGTTTTCTGCCATCGTGCACGACATCACCGAGCGCGTGCGCAGCGAAGAGGCCCTACAGGCCAGTGAATACCAGCTCCGGCAGATCACCGATTCGGTGCCGGCACTGATTGCTTACCTGGACCGCGATGGTCGTTATATTTTTCACAACAAGGCCTATGGCGAAGTCATTGGGCCGCGCGTCGGCGCCATCGTCGGAAAAACCCTTCAGGAAGTGCTTGGCGAGGCGCTGTACCAGGACATTCGCCCGAACGTAGAGCGGGTACTGGCCGGCCAGACCGTGAATTACGAGCGTACCCAGCGCTCTGCGGTGCTCGGCGAGCGGGACTACGCGGTCAGCTATGTGCCGAGGTATGAGGCCGAAGATCAGCAGGGGCGGGTGACGGGCTTTTTTGCGATGGCGACAGACATCACCGACATGAAACGCATGGACCGGATGAAAAGCGAGTTTGTATCCACCGTCAGCCACGAGTTGCGGACTCCGCTGACCTCGATACGTGGCTCTCTCGGCCTGATCGCTGGCGGCATAGCCGGCCCGCTGCCACCGGCTGCCCAGGGCCTGGTGGACATCGCCAAAAACAATTGCGAGCGTTTGATCCGGTTGATCAACGACATTCTGGATATCGAAAAAATCGAGTCAGGCCAGATGCGCCTGGCCTTGCAGACCGTACCGTTGCAGCCCCTGCTGCTACAGGCGATCGCTGCCAATGAAGGTTTTGCCGGGCAGCATGGTGTGACCTTGCGCCTGCAGGCCCCCGATGCTGCGGTGCTGGCCAGCGTGGACACCGACCGGCTCACGCAGGTGCTCACCAATCTGCTGTCGAACGCGGTGAAGTTTTCGCCCAGATCCGGTGTGGTGGAAATCACGCTGTCCGGCCGCGCGGAGCGCGTGCGGGTGGAGGTGCGGGACCACGGGCCTGGTATACCGAAAGAATTCCGCCAACGGATTTTCCAGAAGTTCTCGCAGGCCGACTCGTCCGACACCCGGCAAAAGGGCGGCACCGGCCTGGGTCTGAACATCTCCAAAGCGATTGTCGAGAGAATGGGCGGAAGCATCGGGTTCGACAAGGCCCAGGGGGGCGGTACGATTTTTTTCTTCGAGTTGCCGCGTATCCACGAGCCGCAAGCGTTGGCCCCGAGTACATTGGCCAGACCCGTTGCCCAGGGTACCAGGCCGCGTATTCTGGTTTGCGAGGGCGACCGCGACGTTGCGCGCCTGATTGTCCTGATGCTGGAGAAAGCGGGATTTGACGCCGACGTGGCGCACAGCGCTGACCGCGCGCTGGCCATGTTGGCCGAGCAGCCATTTGCAGCGATGACGGTGGACCTCACCTTGCTGCCCGACCAGGACGGCGCGGCGCTGATCACCGCCGTGCGGCGTGATGCGCATACCGCCAATTTGCCCATCGTGGTGATTTCTGTCAGCGCAGAGCAGGGGCGGCAGCGCCCGGATCATCAAGGCCTGGGCGTTGCCGACTGGATTGAAAAGCCGATCAACGAACATTTGATGGTGCGCAGCCTTCGCGGCGCCATTCAGGGCGTACCTGGCGGGCGGCCGCGCATTTTGCATGTGGAGGACGATCTGGACATTCAGCGCATTGCTGCAGCCATCACCCAGGAGTTTGCAACCTTTGAATTTGCAACCTCGGTGCAGGAGGCCAGAACAGCCCTGCGGGCGCAACACTTTGACCTGGTGCTGCTGGACCTGAGCCTGCCAGGCGGTTCTGGCTGGGATCTGTTCCCGGACATCGACGCCTTGCCGCACCGGCCGCCAGTGGTTGTTTTCTCCGCCACCGATGTCACCGCTGCAGATGATCGCGGCGCTGCCGCCATTCTTGTCAAAGCGCAGACCAGCAACGAGGAGTTGCTGTCAACCATCCAGCGCGTGCTGAAAACGCCCTCTCCCCCCCCGGCCACACTGGCCGCTGAATCCGGAGATTCCTGAATGTCCAAACCACTCGCTCGCAGTACGGCTCCATTGAAACAAGCAGCATGCTGGAACCTTTAAAACCCCTTGACGAGACGGCGCGTCTGGCCGAGTTGCTGGACTTGCGCTTGCTCGACAGTCCGCCAGAGGAGCGTTTTGACCGGTTGACCCGCCTGGCCCTCAAACTGTTTGGCGTTAAAACGGCGCTGGTGTCGCTGATTGACCATGAGCGCCAGTGGTTCAAATCGCGGCAGGGGCTGGATGCCCCTGAGACGCCGCGCAATATCTCTTTTTGTGGTCACGCGATTTTGAACGATGGCCCTTTTGTCATTGAAGATGCCAGCAGCGACGCGCGTTTTGCCGACAACCCGCTGGTCACAGGCGGGCCCTGCATCCGGTTTTACGCCGGCATGCCGCTGAGGGGTCCGAATGGCTTCAAGGTCGGGACGTTCTGTCTGATCGACCCGGTTGCGCGTCGCTTTGATGAGGAAGACCGTGCGGCGCTGCGCGATCTGGCGGCTGTGGCGGCAGCAGAAATCGCCAACAAGGACCTGAGCATCGCGCTGCACACCTCCAGCGAAAATGAGCTCCGGTTGCGGCAGATCACCGATGCCGTTCCGGCCTTGATTGCCTACGTCGATGCCGGGCAGCACCTTGTTTTTCACAACCGTGCCTACGAAGAGGTTTTTGGGTTGACGGCGCAGGATATCCAGGGCAAAACCTTGCGCGAGGTGATGGGCGAGGAGTTATATGAGACCGTGTGCCGCCACGTTGACAAAGCGCTGGCCGGTGAGGCGGTCCGTTATGAAAGGTTGCAGCCAGTTGCCGGACAGCAGGCGCGCGAATACGCGATGAATTACTTTCCCCGGTATGGCGAGGGCGCGCAGCGAGAGCAGGCCATTGGCTTTTATGTGCTGGGCACCGACATCACCGAGATGAAGCGCCTGAACCGCATGAAAAGCGAGTTTGTCTCCACCGTCAGTCACGAGCTGCGCACGCCGCTGACCTCGATTCGCGGCTCGTTGGGGCTTCTGGCCGGCGGCGTGGCGGGAGCCGTGCCGGATGCGGCTCGCAACCTGATCGATATCGCCAAGAACAACTCCGAACGCCTGATCCGGCTGATCAACGACATTCTGGACACAGAAAAAATCGAGTCAGGCCAGATGCGCCTGGCGCTTCAGGTGGTGGCGCTGCAGCCCCTGTTGCAACAGGGGCTGGCAGCCAATGAAGGGTTTGCCAGCGAGCATGGCGTGACTCTGCAACTGCATGCGCCCGCCGAGCCGCTGTGGGTCAACATCGACAACGACCGCATTACCCAGGTGCTGACCAACCTGGTCTCCAATGCAGTGAAGTTTTCCCCTCGTTCTGCTGCGGTCGAGGTCACGCTGTCAAGGCGGGATGCATGGGTGCGCATTGAGGTCCTTGACCACGGACCGGGCATTCCCGACGAGTTCCGTTCGCGCATCTTCCAGAAATTTTCGCAGGCTGACGCCTCTGATACGCGTGTGAAGGGCGGCACCGGCCTTGGGCTGGCGATCTCGAAAGCAATTGTCGAGCGGCTCGGCGGCAATATCGGTTTCACTTCGACAGTCGGCGTGGGCAGCTGCTTCTTTTTTGAGCTGCCCGAATGGCAAGCTGCGCCGGTTCCCGCCGCAATCGGTCTGCCAGCGTCGGCACAGCGCATCCTTGTCTGCGAGCCCGATCCGGATATCGCCCGGCTGATCAGCATGATGCTGGAGAAGGCCGGCTTCGAGGTTGATGCGGTCCATGGCTGCCAGCAGGTACTGGCCCGTCTGGCAACGCGGCCCTATGCGGCGATGACGGTGGACCTGCAGCCGACCGACCATGCGGGTGTTGCGTTGATTCTGGCATTGCGCAGCGACGCCCGCACGCGCAACCTGCCTATTGTGGTGGTTTCGGCCGCAGCCGGTGAAAGCCAGATCCGTTTCAACAACCAGCAGCTGTCGGTTTCCAACTGGTTGAACAAACCGATTGACGAAAACCTGCTGGTATGCGGCCTGCGCAGCTCAATTGCCAGCATGGCCGCCGGTTTGCCGCGCATCCTGCATGTGGAGGACGATCTGGATATTCAGACCATCACCGCTGCGCTGGCCCAGGATTTTGCAGTCTTCGAATTTGCGGCAACGCTGCCGCAGGCCAGGGCGCAACTGCTGGCACAGCGTTTTGACCTGGTGCTGCTGGACCTGAGCCTGCCGGGTGGTTCCGGCTGGGACCTGTTTCCCGACATCAACGCCTTGCCGCATCGGCCGCCAGTGGTGGTTTTTTCTGCCACCGATGTGACCGATGGCGATGATCGCGGCGCCGCGGCCATACTTGTGAAAGCCCAGACCAGCAACGAGGAGTTGCTGTCAACCATCCAGCGCGTGTTACAAATCACCCCTGCCACCGACTCCAAGGATTCCTGAATGTCCAAACCACTTGCCCGTATTCTTTATGTCGAAGACGAACCCGATATCCGGGCCATTGCCCAGATGGCGCTGGAGGCCGTGGGCGGCTTCACGGTGATTGCCTGTGCGTCCGGCAGCGAAGCGCTGGCCAACGCGCCCGGCGCCGGCGCCGACCTCTTGTTGCTCGACGTCATGATGCCGGGCATGGACGGCCCCAGCACACTCAAGGCCTTGCGCGCGCTGCCGGCCACCGCCAGCACCCCGGTGATCTTCATGACGGCCAAGGTCCAGGCGGCAGAAGTGGCGCAATACCGTGAGCTGGGCGCCATTGACGTCATTCACAAGCCCTTTGACCCTATGGAATTGTCGGCGCAGATCAGCCGCATCTGGGAATTGCAGGGGCAGTAAATCCTGCCGGCCCTCGTGGCCCGAAGCCTTGCGCAGCGCAAGGCTCCTGGCGGCGTTCCAGCAGCCCGCGCCGGCTGCCGCGACAATAGGCCATGCCCGATCCCCGACCGCCAGACCTGAAGGGCACACCTGTGTCGCCCGGTCATGACCCCGCTTCGCTCTCGGCCTGGGCGCCCTTGCGGGCGCCAGTGTTCCGCATGTTGTGGGGCACCTGGATGGCGGCCAACATCTGCATGTGGATGAATGACGTGGCGGCCGCCTGGCTCATGACTTCATTGACGACCTCGCCGATCTGGGTGGCGCTGGTGCAGTCGGCATCAACCCTGCCGGTTTTCCTGCTGGGCCTGCCCAGCGGCGCGCTGGCCGACATTCTGGACCGGCGCCGCTACTTCATCATCACGCAGTTCTGGGTGGCCGCGGTGGCGCTGGTGTTGTGCCTGACGATTGTTCTGGGCGCCATGACCGCGCCGCTGTTGCTGGCGCTGACCTTTGCCAATGGCATTGGCCTGGCGATGCGCTGGCCGGTGTTTTCTGCGATTGTTCCCGAGCTGGTGCCGCGCGCCCAGTTGCCCGCTGCGCTTGCGCTCAATGGCATCGCGATGAATGCCTCGCGCATCGTGGGGCCCCTGGTGGCTGGTGCGCTGATTGCCGGAGCAGGCAGCGAATACGTGTTTGTGCTCAACGCGGTGCTGTCGCTGGCCTCTGGTTTTGTGATCATGCGCTGGCGCCGCGAACATGTACCCAGCCCGCTGGGGCGCGAGCGCCTGATCAGCGCCATGCGCGTGGGTGTGCAGTTTGTGCGCCAGTCGACGCGGCTGCGCGCAGTGCTGCTGCGCGTGGCGCTGTTTTTCTTTCACTCCACCGCCTTGCTGGCGCTGTTGCCGCTGGTGGCGCGTGGTCTGCACAGCGGCGATGCCGCCACCTTCACGCTGCTGCTGGCGTCCATGGGTTTTGGCGCCATTTTTGTGGTGGCATTTCTGTTGCCCAGGCTGCGCCGCAGCTTCTCGCGCGACGCGCTGGTGCTGGGCGGCATGCTGCTGCAATCGGCTGCCACGGCCACCGTGGCCTTTGCGCCGAATGTGTACATCGCCGCGCCGGCGATGTTTCTGGCCGGCGCCGCCTGGATCACCACGGCCAATACCCTGAGTGTTTCTGCGCAGCTGGCCTTGCCCGACTGGGTACGTGCGCGCGGCATGTCGATTTTTCAAATGGCCATCATGGGCGCCAGCGCGCTGGGCGCCGCTGTCTGGGGCCAGGTCGCCACCCTGAGCAGTGTGCCGATCAGCATGCTGGTCGCGGCCCTGACGGGGGTGGTGGCGATCCTTGCCACCCAGCTGCTGCTGCGCGACCGCAGCATCGAAGAGGATTTGACACCCTCGCGCGAGTTCAAGGTGCCGAGCGCCGAGGCGCCGCCACTGACCGGGCAGGTGCGCATCACGATTGAATATCACATCGACCCGGCCCGCGCCGCCGAGTTTCGCGCGCTGATGCAGGAGAGCCGCCGCAGCCGATTGCGCCAGGGCGCGCTGGCTTGGGAATTGCTGCGCGACATCACCGAGCCCGGCCGATATATCGAGCAGATCACCGATGAGTCGTGGACAGAGCACCTGCGCCGCTTTGACCGAGTGACCACGGGTGACGTCGCGCTGCGCGACCGCAAGCTGGCTTTTCACCTGGGCGAATCACCGCCTGTGGTGACGCGCCTGGTACTGGAAACATAAGGCCCCCGCCGGGCGGCAAAGCTGCCTGAAAATCCGGCCCTGCTCCTTTTGTGGGCGCCGACCACGGACCGTGCCCGGGGCCGACCCGAGGCTGTCGGGTCGTTCTGGCCTCCAGGAAATTTCGGTTGCAGCCCTTGTTGAACATGCGCAGACAGCTATCTATTCGATAGCATTTTTACCGGTTCTCGGCACCCAGACACAGCGGTTGCGTGTCCCCGATGCGGCTGGCACGCACCTTGCATCTCATCTTGTACACAAGTATGGATGCTTCAAATTGGTGCAACTTTCCTTAAATTCTGAAGTGGCGGCGGCCCCGGGCGGGCGCGGCGCCGTGCTTCCAGTTGGCGGCGCTTTCGCGCCGCAGGCCTGGATCAGCCGCGCGCCGCCGCCGGACGCTGCGGCCATCGCACCGGCGGGGGCGCTGGCAGGGCTGACGTTTGCGGTCAAGGACAACATCGATACCGCCGGCCTGGCCACCACCGCTGCCTGCCCGGCCTTTGCCTACCAGCCCGACGCCCATGCGGCGGTTGTGCAGAAGCTGCTCGATGCTGGTGCATCTTTGCTGGGCAAAACCAACCTGGACCAGTTCGCCTGCGGCCTGAACGGCAGCCGTTCGCCTTATGGGGCGGTACCCAACGCCTTTAACCCGGCTTATGTATCGGGCGGCTCCAGCGCGGGCTCGGCCTATGTGGTGGCCACCGGCCAGGCCGACTTTTCGCTGGGCACCGACACCGCCGGATCCGGCCGCGTGCCGGCCGGCCTGAACAACATCGTGGGCCTCAAACCTTCGCGCGGCCTGATCAGTGCGCGCGGCGTGGTACCAGCGGCACAGAGTGTGGATTGCGTGTCCATTTTTGCGCGCACCGTGGCCACCGCGGCAGCGGTGCTGCAATCTGCCATGGGGCACGACGCGCAGGACCCCTGGTCGCGCAAGCTCGCACTGGCCACTGAACCGTTCTCCGCCGCATTCCGCTTCGGCGTGCCGGATCTCCTGGACTTTGATGGCGACGCATCCGCCCGTGCCGCGTTTGCGCAAGCGGTGACGCGGCTTGAAGCGATGGGTGGCACGGCGGTCACTATCGACTTTACGCCCCTGGCAGAAGTGGCCGAGCTGCTGTACGAAAGCGCGCTGGTGGCAGAGCGCTACACCGCCATACGGGGCTTTTTCGACACGCACGAAACCGAGGTGATCGAGCCGGTACGCGGCATCATTGCGGCAGGCCGCCATTACAGCGCCGCTGATCTGTACGCGGTGCAGACCGAAGTCAAACGCCTGGGCCAGCGCGCCGATGCCATGTGGAGCGGTATTGATGTGCTGCTGGTACCTACTGCGCCCACCCATTACACGCTGGCCCGGATGCAGCAGGAGCCGGTGGCGCTGAACCGCAAGCTTGGTACCTATACCAACTTCGTCAACCTGCTGGACTACGCCGCCCTGTCGGTGCCGAGTGCGCTGCGCGAAGACGGCCTGCCTTTCGGCGTCACCCTGATTGCGCCCTGCGGCAGTGACTGGCAGCTGGCCGATCTGGGCCAGCGTTACCACCACTCCACCGGGCTGGCGCAGGGCGCCACTGGCGTGCCTTTGCCGCCCATGCGCCCGATAGCTGCCCTGCGCAAACCGGCGGCAGTGAAGGTGGCGGTTGTGGGCGCGCACCTCTCGGGTATGCCGCTGAACAGCCAGCTGACCGAACGCGGCGCTACCCTTGCCGCGAGCGCAGACACCGCGCCGCACTACAAATTTTTTGCATTGCCCGGCACCGTGCCGCCCAAGCCGGGCCTGCTGCGTGTGGCGCCTGGCACGGGCAGCCGCATCGCCGTTGAAGTGTGGGACATGCCGGTTGAGCATTACGGCTCTTTCGTGGCGATGATCCCCGCGCCATTGGGCATAGGCACGCTGGAACTGGCTGATGGCAGCCAGGTCCAGGGCTTTCTTTGCGAGGCCCTGGCAACGGCTGGCGCGCAGGACATCTCGCATCTGGGCGGATGGCGCGCCTACATCGCCTCGCTGGCGGCCCCGCGACCCTGAGCTGCTTTTTGAAAACCCCGTCTCTCAACCCTTTTTTATCCAGGAGATTTCCATGAACACGCCCCACCGTCCACAGTCCCCTTCGGCCACACGCAGAAAAGTATTGCAGACCGGCGCTGCCGTGCTGGGCGTGATGGGAATGCCTGCCATCGTGCGCGCCCAGGCCGCGCCAAAAATCCGCATCGGCTACTGGCCCATCGCAGCCGGCCTGCCGTTTTACGCCGCCATCGAGCTGGGCTACTTCAAGGAAGCGGGCCTGGACGTGGAGCCTCTTAAATTCGCAGGTGCCCAGCAGGTCATGGAAGCAGTGCTCTCTGGCCGCTCGGACGGCACCGCCAACGGCACCGGGTCGGCCAACATCGCCATCGGCGAACTGGCCCAGCCCGGCACCTTCAAGATATTCTGTGCCAACCCAAGCAATGTGAAAAACGTGCTCGACGAAGTCATCGTCCCGGTGGCCAGCCCGGCCAAGGTGATGGCCGACCTCAAGGGCAAGCGCATCGGCTCGGGCCCCGGCATCCAGAACGTGACCTTGGCCAAGACCATCCTTGAGCGTGGTGGTGCCACTGGAGCCACGGTGGTCGAGCTGCCGATCGGTCAGCATGTGGCCGCGCTGGCCGCCGGCCAGATCGACGGCGCCTACACGCTGGAGCCCACCGGCACCATCGGCCGCATGAACGGCACCACGCGTGTACTCGAAGCCGGTGTGATTTCCCAATACGTGCTCGGTGACAACATGGCGCCCTGGTTCGGTGGTTCGGCCTCGCTGTCCTCGGACTTCATCAAGAAAAATCCGGACGCCGCCAAAAAATTCATTGCCGCCTACGGCAAGGGCGTGGCCTATGTCCGCACCAAATCGGTCGAGGCGCGCCAGTATCTCAAGGGCTACACCCCGATCGAAGGCGCGCTCACGGGCGAGGTACCGCTGGCGGCCTACATGATGTACAACGAATTCAAGCCGTCTGACGTGGCGCACTTCCAGAAGTTCTTCGACCTGTTTTCCGAAAAAGGCATCTTCAGTTCGCGCCTCATGGTGGACACCATGCTCTACAAGGGCTGAACAGGATGACCACCACCTCTGGAACGGCTGCGCCGGCTGCACCCGCCAAACCCTGGGCGCCGCCAGCAACGGTATCGGCGGGGACTGTGCAGCGCAAGCCAGCGCTGGACAGGGCGTTGCCCTTCGTCGGCCCGGTGGTGCTTTTCATCATCTGGGACCTCGTGGTGCGTTTCGGTTTCATCAAGGCCATCCTGCTACCGCCGCCGCTGGACGCGCTGGGCGCGCTGGTCAATGGCCTGGCCGGCGGACCGCTGCTCAAGGACTTTGCCGTCACGGTGTGGCGCACGGTCCAGGCTTTCATGATTGCCGCGGCCGTCGGCATGCCGTTGGGCGTGCTGCTGGGCAGCAACGAGAAGGCCTACCGCAGCGTCGAGTTCCTGATCGACTTCTTCCGTTCCACACCCTCATCGGCGTTGATTCCGCTGTTCCTGATGATTTTCGGTGTGTCCGACATCAACAAGGTGGCAATTGCCGCTTTCGGTGCGCTGCTGATCGTGATCTTCAACAGCGCCTACGGTGTGATCAACGCGCGCAAGCAGCGCGTGATGGCGGCCAAGGTCATGGGTGCCTCGCGCTGGCAGGTGTTCAAGGACGTGCTGATCTGGGAAAGCCTGCAGCCGAGTTTTGTCGGTCTGCGATCGGCGGTTTCGATGGCACTGGTGATCGTGATTGTGGCCGAAATGTTCATCGGGGCAGATAGCGGCCTGGGCAACCGCATCATCAACTCGCAGCAGGTCATGAACGTCAAAGACATGTATGCGTCCATTCTGGCAGCGGGTGTGCTGGGTTATGCGCTCAACGTCTTGTTCCTGCTTCTCGAGCGCCGCATTGTTCATTGGAGTGGAAGGTAGCCATGACTGAAGTTCTTAACGCCCCAGTGTTTGCCGATGTACCTGTGCCGAGCTTTCAGCCTGGTCCGGCTGGCACTCACATCACCATTCGAGGCCTGACCAAATATTTTGCCGGCTGGCCGCTGTATGAGGACTTCAACCTCGACATTCCCAAGCACAAGATTGTCTCGGTGTTTGGCCCCAATGGATGCGGCAAGTCCACGCTGATCAACATGATTGCCGGGCTGGTGCCGATTGATGCCGGCGAAATCCTGTTCGACGGCAAGTCCCTGAAAGACACCAAGATCGGCTACGTCTTCCAGAACTACCGCGAAGCGATGTTCCCCTGGATGCGCACCATCGACAACATCGCCTATCCCCTGAAGCTGGAGGGCAAATCCAAGGCCGAGGTGGACAGACGCATGGCCGAGCTGGTGGCCTCGTTTGACGTGAAGTTCGACCTCAAGCGCTACCCGTATGAACTCTCGGGCGGGCAGCAGCAAACCGCGTCCATCATGCGGGCGTTGGCGCCCAAGCCCGAGGTGCTGTTTCTGGACGAGCCGTTTTCTGCACTTGATTTCGAGATGACGCTGTTCATCCGCGAAAAGCTGCAGGAGGTTTTCATGCAAACCGGGACCACCATGCTGCTGGTGTCGCACGACCTTGAAGAAGCCGTGTATTTGGCCGATCAGGTGCTGCTGTTGACAAAGCGGCCCACGCGGGTTGCCGAAATCCTGCCCTATGGCGACCCCCGGCCGCGCACCGTGGACACGCTGTCTGAGCCCGGCTTTGTCAGTACGAAAAAACGCAGCCTGGAGATTTTCCAGCGCGAAGTCAGGCGTTGAGGAACCCGTCCATGACCGATCAAGAAGTTCTGAGCTATGTCAAGGCCGCGTCTGTGGCGCTGGGCCTCACGCTGGACGAAGCCCAGCAGCAACGCGTGGCGGTGCATCTGGCCCGCACGGCGGGGATGGCTGGGCAGCTGACCGCGTTTGGGCTCACGGTAGCCGACGAGCCGGCCGAAATATACAGTCCTTTGCCGTTCCAGGCCTCATACAACCTGCGCGAGCAGCTATGAAAACAGGAGCGCTTGAGGGCCTGGCTGTGGTGCGTGCCATCGCTGCGGGCGAGCTCAGCGCCGCCGAGGCGCTGCAGCAGGCCATCGACCGCATCGAGGCCACGGACGGCCAGGTCAACGCTTTCACTGGCCGGAGTTTCGCCCGGGCCCGCGCTGAAGCCGCGGCCGTGGACACCAGACGCGCACGCGGCGAGACCCTGCCACCGCTGGCCGGGCTGCCCTATGCAGTAAAAAACCTGTTCGACATTGCCGGGGGAGTGACGCTGGCTGGCTCCACCATCAACCGCAGCAACGCACCCGCTGCCGAGGATGCGGTGCTGGTTCAGCGCCTTCGGGCGGCCGGCGCGGTGCTGGTGGGTTCGCTCAACATGGACGAATACGCCTACGGGTTCACCACCGAAAACACGCATTACGGCCCGTGCCGCAACCCGCACGACCGCACCCGCATTGCGGGGGGGTCGTCGGGCGGCTCCGGCGCAGCGGTGGCCGCAGGGCAGGTGCCGCTGGCTCTTGGCTCGGACACCAATGGCTCGATCCGTGTGCCGGCATCCCTGTGTGGTGTGTGGGGCCTCAAGCCGACCTTCGGGCGCTTGTCGCGCCGTGGCACTTACCCCTTCGTTCACAGCCTGGACCACCTCGGCCCGCTGGCTGACAGCGTAGAGACGTTGGCGCTGTCTTACGACGCCATGCAGGGCGCCGATGCTTTGGACCCGGGCTGCCACGCGCTGCACGTGCAAGCCGTGAGTTCTGTCCTTGGCACCGGCGTACAGGGCCTGCGCATCGGCGTGCTGGGGGGCTATTTCAGCGATCACGCGACCCCCGCAGCGCGTGCCGCAGTGGCCAGCGCAGCGGCCATACTCGGCGCGAACGATTCGGTCGAATGGCCCGATGCGGCGCTTGCGCGCGCGGCAGCATTCATCGTTGGCGCCAGCGAGGGGGGCACCCTGCACCTGAACGACTTGCGTACCCGCGTGACCGAGTTCGAGCCACTGTCGGTGGACCGCTTTATTGCCGGTGCACTGCAGCCAGGCGCCTGGTATGTGCAGGCACAGCGCTTTCGCCGCATCTACCGCGACAAGGTCAATGCCCTGCTGCGCGACTGGGATGTGCTGCTGGCGCCTGCCACCCCGGTCAGCGCGCCAGAGATCGGCACCGAGTGGCTGGACATCAATGGCACGCAAATGCCCTGCCGGCCCACAGTGGGTTTGCTCACACAGCCAATTTCCTTTGCGGGTTGCCCCGTGGCTGTGGCGCCGATGTGGCCCGACGGTACAGGCGGCATGCCGATTGGTGTGCAACTGATCGCAGCACCATGGCGCGAAGATCTTTGCCTGCGGGCAGCCGCAGTCTTGCAACGGGCTGGAGTTGCCCACTTGCGAAAGGCACCCTTGTGATGGACGTCAATCTGCCCGAGGTGCTGGCCGAAGTCACGGCCGTGTTCGAGCGTTATGAGCAAGCGCTGGTCAGCAACGACGTGCCGGTGCTCGACGAGCTGTTCTGGAACAGCCCGCACACGCGCCGCTATGGGGCTGGCGAGAACCTGTATGGTTTTGACGCGATCCAGGCGTTCCGCGCCAGTCGACCTGCACAAGGTCTGGCGCGCACGCTGCTGAAGACAGCCATTACGACTTACGGTCGTGATTTCGCCACGGCCGACTGCGAGTTCCTGCGCGAAGGCAGCAGCAGGACCGGCCGGCAAAGCCAGACCTGGATGCGTACGGCAGAAGGCTGGCGTGTGGTGGCCGCCCATGTCAGCCTGCTCGCATGAATGAATGACTTTTTCGGTTCCCTTCAGCACTTCCTCAACTTTACCCACGGAGAAACCTATGATCACCCCTAACTTCAATCGCCGCGACACCCTCAAGTCTCTGGCTGCGCTGAGCGCTGCGGGGCTCAGCCCGCTGGCCTTTGCGCAAAAGCCCATCACGGTGGGCGTGATTTATGTCGGCCCGCGTGACGACTACGGCTACAACCAGGCCCAGGCCGAGGCCGCTGCGGCGCTGAAAAAAATGCCTGGCGTGAAAGTGGTCGAAGAAGAAAACGTGCCCGAAACCGCGGCGGTGCAAAAAACCATGACCGGCATGGTGGCGCAGGACGGCGCGTCGCTGGTGTTCCCGACTTCGTTTGGTTATTTTGATCCGCACATGCTGGCCGTCGCCGCGAAGTTTCCGGAGGCCCGGTTTGCCCATTGCGGCGGCATGTGGACCGACGGCAAACACCCGAAGAACACCGCCAGTTATTTTGGCTACATCGACGAATGCCAATACCTCAACGGCGTGATCGCCGGCCACATGAGCAAAAGCGGAAAGATCGGGTTTGTCGCCGCCAAGCCGATTCCGCAGGTGCTGCGCAACATCAATGCCTTCACCCTCGGTGCGCGTTCGGTCAAACCCGGCATCACCACCAGCGTGATTTTTACCGGTGACTGGTCCATGCCCGTCAAGGAAGCCGAAGCCACGAACAGCCTGGCCGACCAGGGCGTGGATGTGTTCACCATGCATGTGGACGGCCCCAAGGTGGTGGTCGAGACCGCCTCCAAGCGCGGCAAGATGGTCTGTGGTTACCACGCCAGCCAGGCCAAACTGGCGCCCAATGCCTACCTGACGGGTGCCGAGTGGAACTGGCTCACCGCCTACACCACCTTCATTGAAGCGGCACGCAGTGGCAAGCCGCACCCCAACTTCATCCGCGGCGGCTTGAAGGAAGGCTACGTCAAGATGTCGGCCTACGGCCCCATGGTCACCGACGCTGCGAAGAAGCAGGCAGACGGCATCAAGGCGCAGATGGTGGCCGGCAAGTTTGACATCTTCAAGGGCCCGCTCAAGGACAACAAGGGCGGCGTGGTGGCTGCGGCCGGCAAGTCGTACAAGCAGACCGATCTGGAACTGGAAAAAATGAACTACCTGGTGGAAGGGGTGATTGGTTCCATCTGAAGTTCCGTTCGCCCTTAGCCTGGCTAAGGGCCATTGGCTTCGACCAGCTCAGCCCGAACGGTAAAACCCCATGCGCAATTCCCTCGCCAGCATCTTCCTGCCGATAGCCGCCATCGCCGCAGCCTTGCTGCTGTTCGGTGTGTTTGTGTGGTTTGCCGGTGTCAACCCGGTCGAGGTCTGGCTGCTGCTGTTCAAGGGCGCTTTTGGCGATTGGTACTCGTGGCAAAACACCCTGCAGCGCGCCGCGCCGTTGATGCTCACCGCCCTGTGTGTGGCCATTCCGGCGCGTGCCGGGCTGGTGGTGATAGGGGCCGAGGGTGCGCTGGTGCTGGGCGGGCTGGCCGCGGCGGCGCTGGCGCACGCCGTGCCCCTGCCGGCCAGCAGCGTCGGCACGGTGATGGTGTGTCTGGCGGGTGCGCTGGCTGGGGCGGTGTGGATTGCGCTGGCCGGCTGGCTGCGCCAGTACCGTGGCATCAATGAAACCATCAGCAGCCTGTTGCTGGCCTATGTGGCCATCGGCTTGTTCAAACACCTGGTGGAAGGGCCGCTACGCGACCCGGCCAGTTTGAACAAGCCCTCGACGTTTTCGCTGGCCGAGGGTTTGCGCATCAGTGGCATTGCAGGGTCCGACGTGCACTGGGGCCTGGTACTTGGCGTGCTGGTGTGCCTTGTGGCAGGTCTGTGGCTGCGTATTACACCGTCTGGTTTTGCGGTGCGTGTGGTTGGCGGCAACCCGCGTGCGGCCCAGCTGGTGGGGTTGCCGGCTTCGCGCCTGATTGTGCTGGCCTGTGCGCTCGGTGGCGCCTGCGCCGGTCTGGCAGGTGCGGTGGAAGTGGCTGCCGTGCATTACAGCGCCAACGCATCGCTGATCGCGGGTTATGGCTATGCCGGCATTCTGGTTTCCTTTATCGCGCGGCACCAGCCGGTTGCGGTCATTCCGGTCGCCATCGTGTTCGGCGGTTTTGGTGCAGCGGGCAGCCTGCTGCAGCGCCGGTTGGGTCTGCCCGATGCCTCAGTGCTGCTGCTGCAGGGCATTGCCTTTGTGCTGATTCTGGCCAGCGAAGCCTTGCGCGACACCGACTGGAAAGCGCTGTGGGCACGGGTGGTGCGTGTCGCCGGACCGCGTATCGCCGTTGCCGTTCCGCCGCGTGCCCAGGCCAACGAGATCACGCCATGACCGCCGATCAGCTCCTCATTTTTCTCGCCGGTATCGCCGGCGGTGCCTTGCGCGTGGGCGCGCCCTTTCTGTTTGTCAGCCTGGGCGAATGCCTGACGGAAAAGTCCGGGCGGGTGAACCTGGGCCTGGAAGGTGTGCTGGTGCTGTCGGCCATGGCGGCCTTTGGGGGTTCTTACCTCAGTGGCTCGCCCTGGATAGGTGTGCTGGCTGCGGCCGCCACGGGCGCGCTGCTGGCCACGCTGCACGGTGTGCTTTGTTCGCTGCCGCGTGTCAACGATGTTGCCACCGGTATCGCCCTCATGTTGCTGGGCATGGGGCTGGCGTTTTATCTGGGCAAGCCGCTGATCCAGCCGCAGGCGCCGCAGCTGCCCTTTATTGCGCTGGGCAACTGGAGCGACTCGGCTGCTGTGCGCTCGGCCTTGCAGGTCAACGCGCTGCTGCCGATTGGCCTGGCGATTGCGCTGGCGCTGTGGTGGGCCTTTGCCAACACCCGCGCCGGCCTGCTGGTGCGTTTGGCGGGTGACTCGGCCAATGCCACCCGGGCGCTCGGTTATTCGGTGTCGGCCATCCGGATTGCAGCAACAGCCGGTGGCGGCATGATCGCCGGCCTGGGTGGCGCCTGCCTGACGCTGTTTTACCCGGGCAGCTGGAACGAAGGCATCTCCAGCGGCCAGGGGCTGATTGCGGTGGCACTGGTGATTTTTGCGCGCTGGAGCCCCTTGCGCTGTGTAGGCGCCGCTTTGCTGTTTGGCGGCGCCGGGGCAATTGGCCCGGCCCTGCAGTCCATAGGTGTGGGCTGGGGCTACCACCTGTTCAATATCGTTCCCTATGTACTCACCTTGCTGATTCTGGTGATCACCTGCCGTCCGGGCAGTGCGGTCAGCGGCAGCCCGGGCGAGCTTTCTTCCCGGCAATAAGCTTCAGGAGCCAGACGTGACAGGATTAGGCGGACTCAACAAATCGGCGCATGGCGTGGTCATGGGCCTGGTGCAGCTGCAACTGCCGGTGGTTGAAACACCTGCGCAGCTCGCCGCGCAAACACAGCGCATCTGCGACATGGTGGGCAAGGCGAGGCGCAACCAGGCCACCATGGACCTGGTGGTGTTTCCGGAGTACTCGCTGCATGGCCTGTCGATGGACATCAACCCGGCCATCATGTGTTCACTCGACGGCCCGGAAGTGGCCGCCTTCAAGCAAGCCTGCGTGGACCACAAAATCTGGGGCTGCTTTTCCATCATGGAAGCCAACCCCGGCGGCAACCCCTACAACAGCGGCCTGATCATTGACGACACGGGTGCCATCAAGCTGTATTACCGCAAACTGCACCCCTGGGTGCCGGTCGAACCCTGGGAGCCAGGCAACCTCGGTGTTCCGGTCTGCGACGGGCCGAACGGCAGCCGCATCGCACTCATCATTTGCCATGACGGCATGTTTCCTGAAATGGCGCGCGAGGCCGCTTACAAAGGCGCAGAAGTCATCATCCGCACCGCCGGCTACACCGCGCCGATTCGCCACAGCTGGAAAATAACCAACCAGGCCAATGCCTTCTGCAACCTGGCCGTGACCGCCAACGTGTGTATGTGCGGCAGCGACGGCAGCTTTGACTCGATGGGCGAGGGCATGTTCTGCAACTTTGACGGCACGGTGCTGGTCGAGGGCAGCGGGCGGGTCGATGAAATCATCACCTGCGAAGTCCGGCCCGATCTGGTGCGCGAAGCGCGTATCGGCTGGGGTGTGGAAAACAATATGTACCAGCTGTACCACCGGGGTTATGTGGCGGTGAAGGGCGGTGCCCAGGACTGCCCCTACACCTATATGCACGACATGGCGGCCGGCACTTACAAGCTGCCGTGGCAAGTGGCGGTGACCGACGGCAGCTCCTGCGGCTTTGAGGCACCCACACGTATCTACAAGGGGCCTGAGGCGCATCCGCTGGAGCCTGATTCGCCGGCCATGCCTTTGAAGAAGGCCGCCTGAGGGCGAAGCAGCATGCAGCGTTTCATTCAAGCCAACCCTTATGCCTGGCCCTACAACGGGGACTTGCGGCCAGCCAACACCGCGCTGCTGGTGATCGACATGCAGACCGACTTTTGCGGCGTGGGCGGGTACGTGGACAAGATGGGTTACGACATCTCGCTGACACGCGCGCCCATAGAACCTTTGAAGATAGTGATGGCCGCCATGCGCACGGCAGGTTACAGCGTGATGCACACACGTGAAGGCCACCGGCCAGACCTGAGCGACCTGCCGGCCAACAAGCGCTGGCGCTCGCAGCAAATTGGCAGCGGTGGTGTCGGCATTGGTGACGACGGCCCGTGTGGCCGTATTCTGGTGCGCGGCGAGCCGGGCTGGGAAATCATCCCCGAGCTGGCGCCGCTGACCGGCGAGGTGGTGATCGACAAACCCGGCAAAGGCTCGTTTTACGCCACCGATCTGGAGATGGTGCTGCGCACGCGCGGCATCAGCAACCTGATCCTGGCCGGCATCACCACCGACGTCTGCGTGCACACCACCATGCGCGACGCCAACGACCGGGGGTTTGAGTGCCTGCTGCTGTCGGACTGCACCGCCGCCACAGACCGGGGCAACCACGAAGCTGCGCTGAAGATGATCACCATGCAGGGCGGGGTGTTCGGCGCGCACACGACCTCGCAGGCTGTGCTGGACGGCTTGCTTTGAAAGCATTGCCATGACCATGCACGTCGACCCCATGCCGCTGCCCACGGGTGCCATGGCGCTGGAAACCTACGAGTTGACCAAACGTTTTGGCAGTTTCACCGCGCTCGACCATGTGACCATGAAAGTCGCGCCCGGGTCCGTGCATGCGTTGCTGGGTGAAAACGGGGCCGGCAAAAGCACCCTGGTCAAATGCATCGCGGGCTTTCACCGCCCCGAGGAAGGCAGCATTCTCACCGACGGACGCGAGCACGAGATCGCCAATCCGGTGGCGGCGCGGGCACTGGGTATTGGCATGGTGTATCAGCACTTCACCCTGGCCCCGGGCATGACCGTGGCCGAAAACCTGCTGCTGGCCAGTGGCCAGATACCGGCTGTGATCGACTGGCGCGCCAAACGCGCTGAACTGAAGGCCTTTCTGGCCCACACCCCTTTCAGCCTGGACCTGGACGCTCGGCCCTCCGAGTTGGCTGCGGGCGAGAAGCAGAAGCTGGAGTTGCTCAAGCAGCTTTACCTGCGGCCTCGCCTGCTGATTCTGGATGAGCCGACGTCGGTGCTGACGCCGCAGGAAGCCGACGAGGTGCTGGGCCATGTGCGCGAGTTCGCGCGCAGCGGCCTGTGCACGGTGCTCATCATCACGCACAAGTTCCGTGAGGTCATGGCCTATGCCGACGACGTGACCGTGTTGCGCCGGGGCAAGGCCGTGCATCACACCGCGGTGGCTGTCACCGGCCCGGCGCCGCTGGCCCGGGCCATGATGGGTGAGGCTACAGCTGTCGCTGGCAGCCATGAGGCCAAACCCTCAGAGGAAAATACGGCCCCAGCCCTTTCGCTGCCTGCGCAAACAGCTATTAAAAACATAGCAAATGATGGTTTGACTCCGACCTTGCAGGTACAGCAGCTTTCGGTCATGGGAGACCGTGGAACGCTGGCGGTGCGTGGGCTCAGCCTGCAAGTCGCGCGCGGCGAGATCCTGGGTATCGCTGGCGTCTCTGGCAATGGCCAGCGCGAGCTCGTGGAAGCCCTGGTCGGACAGCGCGCGCGGGCGGCCGGAACGGTGACGGTGCAGGGCCAGCCTTATGCCGCCCGGCGCGAAGAAAACCACCGCCTGCAGGTGCGCAGCCTGCCCGAGGAACCGCTGCGCAATGCCTGTGTGGGGGATCTGTCTGTGGCCGAAAACATGGCCTTGCGCGACTTTGACCGCCCGCCGCTGTGTCGTGGCGGGCGTCTGCACTTCAGTGCCTGGCGCAGCCGCGCGCGCGATTGGATCGCCAGCTACGGCATCAAGACCCAGGGTGAAAACGCGCCGATTCGAAGCCTGTCCGGAGGCAATGTGCAGCGCGCGGTGCTGGCGCGCGAACTGGCCGGAGAGATCAAGGTGCTGATCGCCGCGAACCCGGTGTTCGGTCTGGATTTTGCGGCCGTGAAAGAAATCCACACCCGCCTGCGCGGCGTGCGCGACCAGGGCGCTGCGGTGCTGCTGATCAGCGAGGACCTGGATGAGCTGCTGGAGCTGGCCGACCGCATCGTGGTGATGAGTGAAGGGCAGATTGTGTTTGAAACTTCCGCTGCGGACGCCGAGCGGCATGTCCTTGGCGCGCATATGGGTGGGGGGCATCATGCGCCTGTGCTGGAGCGTGCCGCGTGAAGCCGGGCTCCGTCTTTGGCTGCGATGGCATGCAAAGTCTGCTTGCAACTGCTGTTCAGGTTGGGCTTGTTGAAGCGTTCTTCGATCCGGCGTTTGTGGATCGCCAACAAGCCGGGGGTTGCCCGGCGGCAAGTAACTTTCTTTTGCGTCGCTGTATGGACAGGAGACATGGGAAACAGGTGTGCGAGGACATAGGAAACACTTCTTGCTTGCGATCAACGCAAGGAGAGGCCCATGCCCTGGCAACCGA
>NZ_JAUXUP010000043.1 GCF_030680935.1 Polaromonas sp.
ACGCCGCAGGCAGTACGCGACTACCTGCAGTTGCAGCTGGGCAGCCGACCCCACGAGATTTTTGCAGTGCTGTTTCTCGATGCCCAGCATCGGCTGATTGCGCTGGAAGAGCTGTTTCGCGGCACGTTGACGCAGACCTCCGTTTATCCGCGCGAGGTGGTGGTGCGCGCGCTGGCGCTGCAGGCCGGCAGTGTGGTGCTGGCGCATAACCACCCCAGCGGTGAAGCCCGTCCCTCCCGCGCCGATGAGGCCTTGACACACACGCTAAAGGCCGCACTCGCGTTGGTGGACGTCCGGGTACTCGACCATTTCATCGTGACCAGCACGCAGGCCGTGTCGATGGCCGAGCTGGGGCTGCTCTGATGGCCACCAAACCCGCCCCCATCCGCGACCTGAAAGGGCTCAAAGCCGTCAAGCTGGAAATCGAAACCCGCGCCCGGCGGGACGCCGAGCTGAAAGCGGCTCGCGCAGCGGCGGCGGCGAAGGCACGGGCTGAAAAAGATGTGTTTTCGCGCGCCATCGGGCCGGTGAAAGCCTTGCGTGCCAAACACCTGCCCGGTCACAAGGCGCAACTGCCCGCTGTTCAGCCCCCGCCGATTCCAGTGCAACACCAGCTGGACGAACTGGCGGTGATGCGCGAAGCCATCTCTGACGGCTTCGATGTGGAAAGCCTGTTGGACACCGACGAGGCGCTGAGTTTCAGGCGGCCCGGCATGGGCCCGGATGTGGTGCGCAAGCTGCGCCGCGGCGGCTGGAGCATACAGCGCCAGCTCGACCTGCACGGCCTGCGCCGCGAAGACGCGCGCGACGCGCTGTCTGTGTTTATCCGCGAAGCGCACAAGGCCGGTATGCGCTGCGTGCGCGTGGTGCACGGCAAAGGCCTGGGTTCGCCCGGCAAAACCCCGGTGCTCAAAGGCCGGGTGCAAAGCTGGCTGATCCAGAAAAACGAAGTGATCGCCTTTGTGCAGGCACGGCCCGCAGAAGGCGGTGCCGGTGCGCTGGTGGTGCTGCTGGCGCAGAGTTGAGCCAGCAGTCGCTATCAATTCAGGAGCTGCTTGCGCACACTCCATATGGGCTGGAGGCCAATTCGACTCCTAAAACCTGAGCACGCACTGCCCGACATCTGCTTTTGCATCGGCTGCACAAGCGAAAAGTGCCTCCAGCCCATATCCGCTGTGCGTGAACAGCTCCTGAATTAATAGCAACAGGGGCAGCAGCCTCGATCCATCGTCAAGCTCAGGACAGGCCAGGCGCTTAAGCTGGTGAATTACGCATCCAGTCAGCCGTCTGAAAAAACGATTCGCG
>NZ_JAUXUP010000044.1 GCF_030680935.1 Polaromonas sp.
GGCGAATCGGTGGGGTGTCGGCCCAGGCGGGGAAGGCGGCAACCCCTGCGGCAACTGCAGCATCGACTTCAGCGGCGTTGGCCAGGGCCACGCGGCCTGTCACTGCTCCGCTGGCAGGGTTGAAGACGGGCTGGCTGCGGCCGGACAGGCCGGCAACAACCTGTCCGTTGATCACGTGGCCAATGTCGGGCGTAGCAGTGCTCATATTTGGACGGCTCATATCATTCATGGGTTTGTCTCCTTGGGTGAGCCTTGAGATTAGCGGACTCTGCTTCTCGGCACCAGTTTGAATTTCTCAAAAGTGTTATAAATAATTCTAATAATGGACATCCAGACACTTCGTATTTTTGTGGCCGTCGCGCGTGAGGGCAATTTGTCGCGCGCGGCCGACAAACTGGCCCTGACCCAGCCTGCTGTCAGCCTGCAGATTAAAGGCCTGCAAGCTGCCACGGGGCTGACACTCTTCACGCGGGGCGCACAAGGCATGAACCTGACGCGCGATGGCGCTGCCCTGCTGCCGCTGGCCGAAAAAGTGCTGGCCGCACAGGGGGATTTCAAAAACGCCGCAGCCCGGTTGCATACCCAGGTGCGGGGCAGGTTGCGCATAGGCACCATCCTGGACCCCGAGTTCACCCGGCTCGGTGCATTTTTGAAAGTGCTGGTCGAGACCGCGCCGCAGGTCGAGACCGAGCTGCGCCAGGCCATGAGCGGCGACGTGCTGGCGCAGATTGAACGCGGTGAGCTGGACGTCGGGTTTTACCTTGGCACGCCGGCCCAGTTTGCGCTTGTGCCCGCAAATGTTGAGTTAAATCAACTGTCAGCCCTTGCTGCATCTGCGCAAACAGCTATCAATACCATAGCAATTGCCGCGCCGGAGCGCTTGGCGCCGTTTGCCATGCGGGCCTTGATGCACTTCAGCTACCGCGTGCTGGCGCCTGCCGGCTGGGGCCCGCAGGTGCAGGGCAAAGACTGGAAAGCATTGGCTGCACTGCCCTGGATTGCCACGCCGCCGGCCTCCGCCCACCACCGCCTGCTGGCAGGCGTCTTTGGCCCGCTGGGCGTTGAGCCGCACCGCGTTGCACTGGTAGACCAGGAGGCCTCCATGCTCGACTTGGTCAAGTCCGGCGTTGGGCTGAGCCTGGTGCGCGACTCGATTGCCATGCGCGAGTCCCATGCCAACGGTCTGGTGATCGCTGACCAGGTCAGCCTGCAAAGCGTGCTGGGTTTTGTCAGCCTGGGCTCCCAGCTTGAAGCGCCGGTGGTGGCCAGCGCCTGGCAGGCGCTTGACGCGGTCTGGGCCTGACACGCGCAGGCCGCGGTGTAGGACACAGTGGGCAAGCGGTTGGTGGCAATTGCCTTCCTGCGCCCACCCTGCGCTGGCTTAACATGTGCTGAAGTGGCGGTATGGTGCAGGGCGGTTTTGCCTGCGCGGCGCCCTGTTTCGTGTATCAATCACTGGCGGTTTGCCCTATCGAAAAAATGCCCTCTTCGGACGAACCCGCCGCGAGCGAGTCCGCTCCGCACATTGACCAGCAAGACACGCCCGATGGCGGGTGTTGTCGCGTGCTGGGTCCGTGGACGGCCGCCGAGCTGACGCTGCAACCGGTGTGGGACGCGCTAGCGACTCAATTGAAGGCGCTGAGCGCCTCCACGTCCGGGGTGGCCGGGGTTTGGGATTTGCGTGAAATTGCGCAACTCGACCATCTGGGTGCCCAGGTGTTGTGGGATCACTGGGGCCGCCAGTGGCCCGAAAAAATTGAACTTCAACCGGCGCAGCGCGCGCTGCTGGAGCGTGTGGCCGAATTCAGCGTGGACCGACCGGTGCCAGTGGCGCCCGGGTTCAGGCAGTCGTTCTTGAAACTTGGCGAAGGCCTGCTGGAAATTGCGGATCACTTCACCGGCCTGGTGGTACTGGTCGGGCGCCTGTTTCTGAACTTGGTCAAGCTTGCCAGAAACCCGAGAGAAGGCCCCTGGCGTGACCTGTCGGGCCACCTGTACCACATTGGTGCCACGGCCTTGCCAATCACCGCGCTGGTCGGCTTTCTGATTGGTGTGGTGCTGGCCTACCTGATTTCGCAGCAGCTCAAGCAGTTTGGTGCCGATGCCTTCATCGTCAACATCCTCGGCATTTCCTTGATCCGTGAGCTCGGCCCGGTGCTGGCCGCGATTTTGATTGCCGGGCGATCCGGCTCGGCCATCACCGCCCAGATCGGCGTCATGCGCGTGACCGAAGAGCTGGACGCCATGCGTGTGATGGGTATTGCGCACAGCTACAGGCTGGTGATGCCGCGCGCCATGGCGCTGGCCATCGTGATGCCGCTGATCAGTGTCTGGACCACACTCGCGGCCCTGCTGGGGGGCATGCTGGCCGCCGATCTGGCCATGGGCATCACGCCATCATTTTTTATCAACGCCTTGCCCGCGGCGGTCGACACCGCCAATCTGACGCTGGCCACCGCCAAGTCGGTGGTGTTTGGGGTGCTGATTGCGCTCATAGGCTGCCACTTCGGCCTGCGCGTCAAACCCAACACCGAAAGCCTGGGGCAGGGCACGACGGCTTCGGTCGTGACCTCCATCACGGTGGTGATTCTGGTCGATGCGCTGTTTGCAGTGCTGTTCAAAAGCATCGGAACCTGATCATGAACAGCAATATCGTTGACATCCGCAAGCTGTGGACCGTTTTCCACAACGGCGACAAAGAGTCGGTGATCCACAAGGACCTGGACCTGACGATTGCGCGTGGTGAATTTCTGTCGCTGGTCGGTGGCTCTGGCACCGGAAAAACCGTGTTGCTGCGGCAGATGCTGGGGCTGGAACAGCCCACAAAAGGCGAGATCACCGTGCTGGACAAACCCGCCGCAGAACTTGGCAAACGCGGCGCGGCCCTGCGTGTCGGCATGCTGTTTCAGCAGGGCGCGCTGTTTTCCGCCTTCACCGTGCTGGAGAACATTGCATTTCCCCTGCGCGAGCTCAAGACCCTGCCCAGCGCACTGATTCATGAAGCGGCCATGGTCAAGCTGCAGATGGTCGGCCTGTCGCCCGATCAGGCCGACAAGATGCCGGCCGACCTGTCGGGCGGCATGGTCAAACGGGTGTCGCTGGCGCGTGCACTCATCATGGACCCGCCGCTGCTGCTGCTGGACGAGCCCACTGCTGGGCTGGATCCTGAAAGCTCGGACAGTTTTTGCGCGCTGCTGCGCTCGCTGCACCGCGATATGGAACTCACGGTGGTGATGGTCACCCACGATCTGGACACCCTGTTTGAACTCAGCACCCGCATCGCCGTGCTGGCAGACCAGAAGGTCATCGTCAGCGGACCGCCCAAAGACGTGGTTGTTTTTCAGCATCCTTTTATCCGCACCTTCTTCCTGGGTGAGCGCGGGCAGCGCGCCATGGAGCTGCTGCGCGAATACCCTTTTACAGTTTGATGCATCGCTGCAGCTATTAAGACAAGAGAGAGGTTTTCAAAATGGAAAACAAAGCCCATGCCCTGGCCGCCGGCGCTTTTGTGCTGGTGGTCTCCGCCCTTCTTGCAGTGCTGGCTGTCTGGCTGACGCGCGACAGTGGCGAGCGCAACCTGTACGAGCTGTCCACGCGCGAGACCATCTCCGGCCTGCAGCCGCAGGCGCAGGTGCGGTTTCGCGGTGTGCCGGTCGGAAAGGTCGAGTTCATCGGTTTTGACCACAAGACCAAGGGCAATGTGCTGATCCGTATCTCTGTCGACGTCGGCACGCCGCTGACGCAATCAACTTTTGCCACCATCAGCTCGCAGGGCGTGACCGGGCTGGGGTTTATCCAGCTTGAAGACGACGGCCCCTTGACGGTGCTGCTGGTGCCCAATGACGACGACCCGCCGCGAATTCCGCTCAAGCCCGGCTGGCTGGACAAGCTGATCGACAAGAGCGAAGTGATCATGGACCAGGTGGAGCAGGCCAGCACCAAACTGAACAAGCTGCTGGGCCCCGAGAACCAGCAGGCTCTGATGGGCACGGTGACGCAGATAGGCGCGGCTGCCGACAGCTTCAACAAGCTGGCACTCAAGCTGGACCCGGTGGTGGCGTCGCTGCCCAAACTCAGCCAGGACGCCAGCGCCACCATGAAGTCGCTGAAAACCGCGGCGGACGATGTCTCCAAAACCGCCACCAGCGTCACCGCCACTTCTGAGCGTCTGAACGCCAAGGGCGGGCCCATCGACAAGGTGGCCGAAGGCGGCGCCGCACTGGCGGCCACAGTGGAGACCTTCAGCGCCGCCACCCTCCCGCGCCTGGGTGAAGTGGCCGAAGAAACCGCCCGCGCCATGCGCCAGCTCAGGCGCACTGTGAACGCGGTGGACGACAACCCGCAATCGCTGATTTTTGGCAACGGCCCGCCCACACCCGGGCCGGGCGAGCCTGGCTTCACCGCTCCCGGAGGAAAACCATGATCCAACTACCTGCTATCAATAAAGTAGCTAATTACGCTTTTCAGGTAAGGGCTAGAGGCCGATTTGGCTTGATATTTTTGGCCGCACTGCTGCTTGGCGCCTGCTCGGCCTTGCCCGACAAACCGACCCGCGCCGCGCTGTACGACTTTGGCCCCGGCCCGCTCAGTGCGCAGCCGACAACGCGGCAGGCCCCCTTGCCGCCGCTGGCGCTGGCCGACATTTCAACCCCCGGTGGCGTGCTGGACAACCAGGCCGTGCTCTACCGCCTGGCTTATGCCGATGCGCAGAATCTGCGGCCCTATTCGAAGGCGCGCTGGAGCATGCCACCGGCCCAACTGGTGCGGCAGCGCCTGCGCGAAACACTCAGCCGGAATCGCGCGGTGCTCAACGCCGGCGAAGGCCCGGCTTTGAACCGTGGCGCCAACCAGGGTGTGTTGCCCCGGGTGCTGCAGCTGGAGCTGGAGGAGTTCAGCCACCTCTTTGATACGCCGACCAGCAGCGTCGGCCTGGTGCGGCTGCGCGCTACGCTTGTAGAAACCACCCCCACCGGCGAGAAATTACTGGCCCAGCGCAACTTCACGGTGCAACGCCCCGCCACCAGTGCTGACGCGCCCGGCGGCGTGCGTGCGCTGACCGCAGCGACAGATGCCGCGATTGAGGAGATCTCGACATGGCTGCAACAGGCCCCCTGAATCCCGATGCAACCGGCGCAGCGCGCGACGTGCGCAGCGAAGGGCCGCCCCGGGCAAGCACAGCCCCCTTGGAGGGCATCCGTCGACCCGCTCAGGACGAACGGAACCCACCGGGGCCGGGGGCCCTCTCCCTGGAAGACAAACTTGGGCAAGCCGGGCTGGAGCTGCTCGGCAACTGCCAGAAGATGTCCGGGCGCGGCCCCACGTTGCTGACGCATTCGGCCTTGCTCGAAGACTTCACACCGCAGGAGCTCGACACCCTGGGCGAGGCCATGCTGCTGATACGCGCCCAGCCCGGCCAGGTGTTGATCAGCGAGGGTGACCAGGGCGACTGGATGCTGCTGCTGCTCAGTGGCACCGTCGACGTCACCAAGTCCACATCACCCGACGAAAACGATCCCGCCGCACCAGACAATGTGTCGCGCCTGGGTGTGGTCACCGAAGGCGCGGCACTCGGCGAGATGTCCATGTTTGACCGCGACTTGCGCTACGCCACCTGCACCGCCATCGACGCGGTAGAGGCTGCTGTGTTGAGCCGCGCCGCCATCGGGCAGCTGATACGCCAGCACCCCGGCGTGGGCGCCAAGCTGGTCGTCAAAATCACCCAGTTGCTGGCGCAGCGGCTGCGCAACACCAGCAACCGCCTGGTCAAAATGCTACAAAAATAATAGCAATTGATGCATGACAAGTAACGATTCCGGGCCGATTCAATTAGGGCGTGGGTAGCGATGCAAACTGGGTCAGGTAACAATGGGTGGCTGGACTGCCAGGCGCGCCACTGTAGAATTTGTCCATGTTCCGCAAAGCGCTCTGGCTCCTGCTTTTGCTGTCTGTCTGCTGGCAGTCACTGGCGCTCGCCGGTTTTGCTGCGGCTCTGGAGAGTGCTGAAGCGTCCCGCCATGCCTTGCAGCATTGGCAGGAGGCAGATCACCACCACCACGAAGACGGTAGCCAACACGCGGATGAAGTTGCTGGAAACGTGCAGCACATGCACGCAGAAAGCATGACCAACGCCGCCGGACCGGTGACCGCGGGCTGGCGCGACTTGTTGGTGCTGCAACCATCGGCGCCCGTCGCCCTGACCGGCTTTGCTCACATTGCACCTGACCTTCAAGGCCCCCTGAGGCCACCCCAAACAGCAGCCTGATCCTGTCTGCGCCGGCGCCCGTTACTGCCTCGTCACCACCTCGATGTAAAGCTTGGCGGCGAGCCGGGTTATCGCAACGAGCGCGACGGCAACCGCGATGCGGCACAGATATTTGCCTGAACCCCGGTGCGATGAGACCGCTGGCTGCGGCGACTTGTCTCCATCGTTGATTCCTTCTGAGTGGTGTTACGCCACTCGACGCACCCCGCGACCTGTTTGATTGAAAGCTCTTTTTATGCATAAACGTTTGTTGAGAGGCCTTGCGGCCGGGCTGGCTCTGGCTGCACCGCTGCTGGCGCTGGCCCACGGTATTTCTGAAGCTGACCAGCAACGCATGCTGGACGGCGGTTACCTCATGTACGTCATGCTGGGAGCCACCCACATGATTACCGGTTATGACCACTTGCTGTTCCTGTTCGGTGTGGTTTTCTTCCTCACCGGGTTCAAGGACATCGCCAAGTTCGTGACCGTGTTCACGCTGGGCCACTGCATCACGCTGATTCTTGCGACCTATTTGCAGATCACCTGGAATTTTTATCTGGTGGACGCTGCCATTGCCATCAGCGTGATCTACAAAGGCTTCGACAACAACGGCGGCTTCCAGAAGTACTTCGACATGAAGTCACCCAACCTGCTGGCTGCCGTCTTCGGGTTTGGCCTTCTGCATGGCTTCGGACTGTCCACCCGCTTGCAGCAGTTGCCTCTGGGCGATGACAATCTGGCTATTCTGGGGCGCATTTTGAGCTTCAACCTTGGTGTTGAAATTGGCCAGATTCTGGCGCTTGTCGTGATGGTCGGATTGCTGGCGATCTGGCGCAGGCGGGCGTCGTTCAAACGCTTCAGCTACGCTGCCAATCTGGCGCTGGTCTGGGCCGGTGCCCTGCTGCTGCTGATGCAACTGCATGGTTATCAGCACAGCGCGGACCCCGATGGTTTTGGTTTTCCCCGCCAGGAACACAAACACGCGCATGAGGACATGGATGTCGACAAGGCAGCCGACCCCAGCCGGGACAAACTTTGACTTTCACCCCTTTTTTATTCATTACCCGGAGATTTTCATGAAACACATCATCACTACACTCGCCTGCGCAGCCGCATTTGCTGTTGCTTCTTCACCAGCGTTCGCGTCAGCGGGCGGCAGTTGCCACTTCCACGGCAACAAACCCGCGGTGGAGGCCACCGTGCTCGCCTGCGCGGTGCAGCGAAAAGACGCGCTGGCAAGCAGTGGAAAAATTGACGCCTCCTGGAAAAGTGTCAAACAGGACAAGGTAGAGCAGGTCGATGGCAAGAAAGGCAAAGAGTGGAAAGTGACCTTTGCAAACCCCGCCGCGAAAGACAAAGGCAAGGAAACGCTGTATCTGTTCTTTACCGTGCCGGGTAACTTCATAGCCGCAAACTTCACCGGTCAATGAAAGTGTTGTCATGAACACACCCGCCCTGCGCGGTGGCTTGCTGGCTTTGCTGGCAGCCACGCTGTTTGGCGTCAGCACGCCGCTGGTTCAGTACTTTGGCGCGGGTATGGGCGCGCTGAGCACGGCGGCCCTGCTGTATGCCGGCGCTGCGGTGGCGGGTGCCCTGTTCAGGCGCGGCGCCGCGCGCGAGGCCGGGCTGCGCCGCAGCGATCTGCCGCGCCTGTTGGCGGTGGTGGCGTTTGGCGCAGTGATTGGCCCGGTCGCGCTGGCCTGGGGTCTGCAGCGCACCAGCGGCGCCAGTGCTTCGCTGATGCTCACGCTGGAGGCCCTGTTCACCGCCGTGCTCGCCTGGCGGCTGTACCGCGAAACCATGGACGCCCGGGTCTGGGCCGCCATGGCGCTGCTGCTGGCAGGCGGTGTGGTGCTGATTCTGGGCCAGGGCCGGCTTGGCGGCCCCCAGCTGGCGGGCATGCTGGCCGTGCTGGTGGCCACAGCCGCCTGGGGCATAGACAACACCCTGTCGCGCGCGCTGGCCGAGCGTGATCCCGGGCAGGTGGTGATGCTCAAGGCGGCGCTGGGCGCAGCGGTCACTGCACTGCTGGCGGTGGTTTTTTCAGAGCCCACGCCGCGCTGGGGCGCTATAGCCGGCTTGCTGGCCGTGGGCGCCACTGGCTACGGTCTGAGCCTGCGCTTTTACCTGCTGGCGCAACGCGCCTTTGGCGCCGCACGCACCGGCTCGGTCTTCGCTTTTGCACCGTTTATTGGTGCTGTGCTGGCACTGGCCATGGGCGACCGCTCGGTCAGCGCCTGGGTAGGCGCTGGTGGCCTGCTCATGCTGGGCGGCGTGTTGCTGCACCTGATGGAGTCACACGGCCATAGGCACGAACACGCGGCGCTGGACCACGAACATGCGCACAACCACGCCGACGGCCACCACAACCACACGCACAGCCCCCCGCCCGAAGGGTCACACAGCCACCCGCATCACCACGAAGCGCAAGCCCACGCGCACCCGCATGTGCCGGATGCGCATCACCTGCATCGGCACGGGTGAGATCATCGTTGATATTTGCTATTAAAAATGTAGCTGCTTGCGCTTGTTCGACAAGGGCCGGCGGCCAATTTGCTTACAAACTTCGGCCCAGAACCGGAAACAGCTTGTGGAGTCCGCCGGCCATGACTTCGATGGCCAGCGCGGCCAGGATCAGGCCCATCAGCCGGGTCATCACATTGATGCCGGTTTTGCCGAGCACGCGGGCAATCGGGTCGGCCAGCGCAAAGCAGACAGCCGTGGCCAGGCCAATCACCACGCCGTAGCCGACCAGCATGCTGAGCTGAAGAAAATTCTGCGCCTTCTCTGCGTAGATCACCACAGTGGACATGGTGGCGGGCCCGGTCAACAGGGGAATTGTCAAAGGCACCACTGCAATGCTGGCGCCCATGGCGGCTTTTTCTGCCCCGTCCTCGAACTCATTGGTCTGCGCCTTGGCTTCGGCGGGCTGGGCATTGAGCATGTTCATGGAACTGATGAGCAGCAGCATGCCGCCGCCCACCTGGAAACTCGCCAGCGAGATGCTGAAAAAGTCCAGAATCTGCAGCCCCAGCAGCGCGCTGGTGGCGATCACCACAAACGCGCTGAACGAGGCGGTGAGTATGGTGCGCCTGCGTTGCGCGCTTGAGAAGCCCTGTGTGTAGTGAATGAAAAACGGCACGATGGCCAGTGGGTTGACGATGGCCAGCAGCGCCACCAGCGGTTTGAAGTCCATCACCTGCCTCCGCCAATATCCAGCAAAGCGCCGGTGGTGTAACTCGACTCGCTGCCCAACAGCCAGATGATGCTGTGCGCGACTTCATCGGCGGTGCCGGCGCGTAACATCGGTAGCTGCGGTGCGATCTGGCGCGCGCGCTCAGGCAGGCCGCCAGAGGCGTGGATGTCGGTGTCTATGATGCCGGGACGTACCGCATTGACGCGTATGCCTTCGGCCGCCACTTCCTTGGCCAGGCCCAGGGTGAAGATATCAACTGCGCCCTTGGACGCCGCGTAATCGACATACTGGCCCGGCGCGCCCAGCCGCGCGGCCACGCTGGAGACATTGACGATTGCGCCGCCTGCGCCGCCGTACCGTGTGCTCATGCGTTTGATGGCTTCGCGTGCGCAAACCATGGTGCCAATCACGTTGATGTCAAACATGCGCTTGAGGCGCGCCACACTCATGCCGTCCACCCGTGCGGTCTGGTCCACCACCCCGGCGTTGTTCACCAGCGCGGTCAGGCGGCCCAGTTTGGCATCGACTTTTTCAAACATCGCCAGCACCTGGCTTTCCTCGGCGACATCGGCTTGCACCGTGATGGCAGTACCGCCTTTCTCCCGAATCTGCCGCACCACCTCATCAGCAGCCAGCGAATTGGCGCTGTAGTTGACGGCCACGGCGTAACCGGCGCGTGCGGCCAGCAGAGCGGTTGCGGCGCCTATGCCGCGCGATGCGCCGGTGATCAAAATGACTTGGGACAAAACCAGCCTCCAGCAAAAAGTGGCAATCCCGGTTACAACCCGGGGTGACCTGAATCTACATCAATCGGCCGCGCGCCGGAACGGAGACACCTTTGAGCACCACCACCATCGACTATTACTTCACCCCGCAAAGCCCGTGGACCTACCTGGGCCACCAGCGTTTTGTCCAGATAGCGCACGCTGCGGGGGCGACGGTGCGGGTTCTGCCGGTGGACTTCGGCAAAATCTTCCCGATCTCCGGCGGCCTGCCCTTGGGCCAGCGCGCGCCGCAACGCCAGGCCTACCGGCTGGTGGAGCTGCAGCGCTTCAGCGAGCACCTGAAGATGCCTTTGAACCGGCAGCCGAAGTTTTTCCCGGTGGGGGGCGATCCGGCCGCACGCCTGATCACGGCAACCAGCCAGCAGCTGGGCAGTGACGCGGCCCTGAAACTGGCCGGCGCGGTGTTTCAGGCCGTCTGGGCGCAAGAGCGCAACATCGCCGATGAGCAGGTGCTGGCAGAGATTCTGAAAGAATGCGCGCTGGATGGCGCACTGGCTGCGCGGGCCAGCAGCCCCGATGTGCAGCAACTGTACGAAGCCCACACCCAGAAAGCCATCGATGCGGGCGTGTTTGGCGCCCCCAGTTATGTGATTGACGGGGAGATTTTCTGGGGCCAGGACCGGCTCGACCTGCTTGAGAAAAAACTCTCCAAATAAACGGAATCGTTAACCTGAACCAAGGAGATTTTTGACATGGGTAAATTCATCGACCTCAAGGCAGCCGACGGTTTTGTCTTTCCGGCTTACGTGGCTGAACCGTCGGGCAAGCCAAAAGCCGCCGTGGTGGTGCTGCAGGAAATTTTTGGCGTCAATTCGCACATCCGCTCAGTGGCAGACGGTTACGCGGCAGCGGGCTACCTTGCCGTGGCACCGGCCACCTTTCACCGTGTGCAGCCCGGCGTGGACCTGGGCTACACGGAGGCCGACATGAACGCCGGCTTTGCGCTGAAAACCGCCGTGGAGGCCTTGCCCGCGCCCGGTGTATTGCATGACCTCCAGGCCGCCATCAACCACGCAGCGCAGACGACAGGCGGCAAGGTGGGCGTCGTGGGGTATTGCTGGGGCGGGCTGCTGACCTGGCGTGCGGCCTGCTCCTTGTCCGGTCTGTCGGCCGCTGCGCCCTATTACGGTGGTGGCATGACGGTGGGTGACGAGCCCGCCCGCCAGCCCGCCTGCCCGGTGATGGTGCACTTCGGCAACCAGGACCACTGGATTCCGATGGACACGGTCGAGGCCTTCAAGAAGGCCCAGCCCGGCCTTGAGGTCCATGTCTATGAAGCCAATCACGGCTTCAACTGTGACCAGCGTGGCTCGTACAACGAAGCTGCGGCCACGCTGGCGAAGCAGCGCACGCTGGAGTTTTTTGCCAAATACCTCGGTTGAACATGGCACGCCCTCAGCGTTTGTGGTCATTTCGGCCTCTGGCCCTTGCGCGGTATGCGCAAGCAGCTATTGTTTTAGTAGCATTTTCCGCGTCTGCGCAGGCGGCTGACTACAGCGGCCCGCTGTTCGACGCGCACCTGCACTACAACGAAGAAGCGTTTGGCCCGCCGCAGGCCGCCAACACCGGCCCGCACCCGCTGAGTGATGTGCTGGCCCGCATGCAGCGCAACGGCGTCCGCGCCATCATTGCCAACAGCCGGCCCAACGATGGCAGCCAGGCCCTGGCAGCGTCGCCGCAGACCCGTGCGGCCGGCGTCACGGTCGTGCCTTTCATCCGGCTGTACCGCAACCGCGCCGACTACGACAGCTGGTTTCGCGACGAGACCATTTACGAGATGGTGCAGGCCGAGTTTGCGCGTGGCGTGACAGGTGCCCAGGCCGGGCCCTACAAAGGCATCGGCGAATTTCATTTGTACGACAGCGCCAACGCCAATGGGCCGGTGGCCAAAAAGCTCATGCAGTTTGCCGAGAAAAACAAGCTGGCGGTGCTGTCGCATGTGGACGATGTGGCGATCGACCTGCTGATGGCGCATGCGCCCAAAGTGCGGCTGATCTGGGCGCACACCGGCATAGGCGGCGCGCCCGCTTCGCGCGTGGACGCACTGTTTGCCCGTTACCCGACGCTGATGGGCGAGTTGTCTTACCGGCCCGGCCTGACTTGCGACGGTGGCAAGCTTTGCGCTGACTGGCGCGCGCTGCTGCTCAAGTACCCCGATCGGTTCATGATTGGCTCGGACACCTGGGTCAACCAGCGCTGGCAGTATTACGACGAACTCATGAAGGGCTACCGCGTGTGGCTCGGCGATCTGCCGCCCGATGTGGCGCGAAAAATCGGCTGGGACAACGGGGCCGGTTTGTTTGGAGTGAAGTAGTGTCGCGTTGCGCTGCTGATATTTCGTGAAAAGTTGCCTGTGACCATTGATCTTCACTACTACCCCAGCACCGCTTCCATGGTGCCGCACATCGTCCTTGAAGAAATCGGTGTGCCTTACCAGCGCGTGCTGGTGGACCGCATGCAAAACGCCCACAAGACGCCGGACTACCTGAAACTAAATCCCAACGGTTTGATTCCGGTACTGATCGACGCCGAGTTGACGCTGTATGAAACTGCTGCGATCTGCCTGCACCTGTGCGACACGCATCCCGAAGCAGCGCTGGCCCCGGCTCTGGGCACGGAAGAACGCGCGCACCTCTACAAATGGCTGATGTGGCTGACCAACACGCTGCAAGCCACGCTGATCATTTATTTCTATCCTGAGCGCTTCGCCTTGCCGGGCAATACAGCAGGCGCTGCCGAAGTCAAGACGCAGGCCGAGACAAAAATTGGCGGCATGCTGGACCAGCTCGATGCCGAACTGGCACGCCACGACGGCCCCTGGTTTGGTGGCCAAGCCTACAGCCTGCTTGACCCGTATGTGCTCACCCTGTGTCGCTGGACGCGCAACTTCAGCTCCCCCGCCGCGCGCACGCGGCCGCAGCTGGGGCCGTATCTGCAACGCATGCTGGCAAGGCCTGCGGTGCAGCGGGTGTTGGCTGCCGAAGGACTGGCGCCACCGTTTGTCTGAAGCGCCGCTCGCGGCGCCGCCTTAACGCGCCGTCCTGGCCAGATACTGCTTGCGCCAGAACACGGTGCCCACGCCTGCGACCAGCACAATCATGAAGCCAAAGATCCACCAGAAGCCGTTGCGGGTGTGGATCAGGGGCAGAAACTCGAAGTTCATGCCGAAAAATCCGGTGATCAGGTTCAGCGGCAGAAAAATGGCAGTCAATGCGGTCAATGTGCGCATGATGCTGTTGGTGCGGTTGCTTTGCGCGCTGAAGTGGATCTGCACCACGGTCTCGGCCGACTGCTCCAGCCGGCGAGCGTGGTGCACCACGCGCTGGATGTGTTCAATCACGTCGCGCGCTCTGGCCACCATCTGGTCGCGGCGCGTCTGCGCCAGCTGCGCATCGGCGGCAAACGACGACATCGGTTGCTCGCGCAGCGAGTCCAGCCATTCCTGCATCGCGTCGTGTTGTTCGTCGCACAGGTCTTCCAGCACATGCAGCTGGCTGCGTGCGCCCATCAGCGAGCCCCAGTTGATGAAACGCGAGTTGGGTTTGAGCAGCTCGGCCTGCCAGTGCTCCAGCTGGGTGGTGAGCTCCTTGCGGACATCGAGGTAGCTGTCCACCATGGTGTTGACCATGCGCAGCACCAGGTCGGCCGGGCTCGCAGGAATGCGGCTGCGCGCCGAGGCGGCATCGACGCTGAGCTTGGCGTCTGTCAGCGAGCGCTCGATGAAACTTTTGGCGGTGTAGCAGCCGCGCGGGTGCACACTGATCAGCAGCCGGTCGAACACCACAAACCCGACGGCGCGCGAACTGATGCGGTTGAAGGCAGGCAAGCCACCGCGCGCTTTGATGCGCGGCTGGCCGCCCTGGCCGTGGTAGGCCTCGATGGCTGCATCGTGCTCGGCCTCGGCGCGTGTCTCAACCTGGGTTGCCAGCCGCCGGAAAACGATCAGGTCGTAGATGGAGGTGAAGTCGTAGTGGGACGGGTGGACGGCGTTGCCCAGGTCCTGGCAGTGCAGATCGAGCAGGGCAGAGCCGCCGATTTGTTGCGCGGCTTGCTGCAAAAGCGGCAAATGGGTTTCAAACTCGTCGCGGTCAAAAAATAGCCAGACAAAACCATCGGTCGGCGACTGCGCAGGCAGTGCGTCCGAGAAACGCAGGCTGTCGGCGGTGAATTCAACAATTTGCACAGCGTCTGTCCGGTTTGAAGCTAAATTGGCCTGTAGCCCTTGGCAGTCATGCGCAGACAGCTATGCTTTTTGTAGCAATCGGGCTGCTGCAATGGCAAAGTAGGTCAGCACGCCGTCGGCCCCGGCGCGCTTGAAAGCCAGCAGGCTTTCCATCATCACCGCGTCGTGGTCCAGCCAGCCGTTCTGCGCCGCAGCTTTCAGCATCGCGTATTCGCCGCTGACCTGGTAAGCAAAGGTCGGCACGCCGAACTCGTCCTTCACGCGGCGCACCACGTCCAGGTAGGGCATGCCGGGTTTGACCATCACCATGTCGGCGCCTTCGGCGATGTCCATTGCGACTTCGCGCAATGCTTCGTCGCTGTTGCCCGGGTCCATCTGGTAGACCTTTTTGTCGGCCTTGCCCAGGTTGCCGCTTGATCCCACCGCATCGCGGAAGGGGCCGTAAAAGGCGCTCGCGTATTTGGCGCTGTAGGCCATGATGCGGGTGTGGATCAGCTTGCGCGATTCCAGCGCCTGGCGTATCGCGCCAATGCGCCCGTCCATCATGTCGCTGGGCGCGACGATGTCGACACCGGCTTCGGCCTGCACCAGTGCCTGACCCACCAGCAGCTCAATGGTTTCGTCGTTCAGGATGTAGCCGGTTTCCTTGTCCGGCAGACCGTCCTGGCCGTGGCTGGTGAAGGGGTCCAGCGCCACGTCGGTCATCACACCGAGTTCGGGGAAGCGCTTTTTCAGCTCACGCACCACACGTGGCACCAGCCCGTCGGGATTCAGCGCCTCCTTGCCGTCGTAAGTTTTTAGCGACGCATCGATCACCGGGAACAGCGCCATCACCGGAATACCGAGTTGCACACATTCTTCGGCCACCCGCAGCAGCAGGTCCAGGCTCAGGCGTTCGACACCGGGCATGGAGGCCACGGCCTCACGGCGGTTCTGGCCTTCGGTGACAAACACCGGATAGATCAGGTCATGGGCGCTGAGCGCGTTTTCGCGCACCAGGTTGCGCGTGAAGCTGTCGCGGCGCAGGCGGCGGGGCCGGCCAAGCGGAAAGGGGGCAAATGCGGTCATTGGCAAATTGTGCCAAAGCTTTGCAGGCGGTGACGAAACAATTTGCCGCTGCCGCCCGACAGCATCGGCAGGCGCGGGGCTGGCCTGCCTCTGGCAAACCCTTGGTGTCATCCGCCAAACGGCGCTTGTTCTGGCAGCTGGCCGTGGTTAGAATTAATGTGTGTTGTTACCTTTTGGTGGCAGCATCCCGCTTTTCCTCCCTGAGCGGGTGCCTTGAAGTGTCACAGCAGAAAAGGCTTCCAGGCCCGGCTGACCTTGCGTCATCCGGGCATTTTTTTGTGCGGCATTTCCATAAATCCGCTTTTCGGGCGAATTGCGGCGTTGCGCGGTGCTCGCAATCCTCATGTACCCAAGTACATTCCGGTTGCTGTGCGCCGCGCGCCTTGCACTTCATCCCGACAAGCGAATTTCTGGAAACGCCGCGAGCCACGTTATAGCGCGCACTAAACTACGCGGATGCTCTGGGTCAAATCACTTCACATTGTTTTTGTTGCCAGCTGGTTTGCGGGCCTGTTTTACCTGCCGCGTATTTTTGTGAACCTTGCCATGGTGCCGCCCGAAAGTCTGGCCGAGCATGAGCGGCTGATCCTGATGGCGCGCAAACTGCTGCGTTTCACAACACTGCTGGCCGTGCCCGCACTGGGTTTTGGACTGTGGCTGTGGCTAGGCTACGGCATTGGACGCGGACCGGGCAATGGCTGGATGCACGCCAAGCTGCTGGTGGTGGCCCTGGCACTGGGTTATCACCACGCCTGCTGGCTTCTTCTGAAAAAATTCGTCGCCAGGCGCAACACCCGCAGCCACAAGTGGTTTCGCTGGTTCAACGAAGTGCCGGTACTGCTGCTGCTGGCTGCCGTTGTGCTGGTGGTTGTCAAGCCGTTCTAGGCATCACGAGGCCCCCAGCGTGCCATCCCCGCCTTCACCAGCAGACGCGAGCGAACCGGCTTTGCCGGGCGCGATGCGTCGTCCCCTGGAAGGGGAAAAGGAACGACACGAAGCGAAGCGGAGTGCGGACGATAGGGGTGAACCAACAGCTTCACTCCCTCTGGCCCTGGCCACCATGTGCCTGATTGTTTATGCCAGCCTCTACCCCTTTGCCCACTGGCGCAACCAGGGCATCTCGCCGCTGACCTTTCTGACGGCACCGCTGCCGCGTTACTGGACCGGTTTTGACGTGGCTGTGAACCTGGCCGGTTACGCGCCGCTTGGTTTTTTGCTGGCCCTGGCGGCACTGCGCAGCGGCCGCACGCGCTGGGCGGTCAGTGTGGCGCTGCTCATTGCAGCGCTGCTATCGCTGGTGATGGAGACTCTGCAAAGTTACCTGCCGTCGCGCGTGCCCTCGAATGTCGATCTGGTGCTGAACGCGCTGGGCGCATGGCTGGGTGCCTGCAGCGCCTGGCTTCTGGAGAAAGCCGGCGCGCTGGACCGCTGGAGCCGCGTGCGCCAGCGCTGGTTTGTGCGTGATGCCCGGGGCGGGCTGGTGTTGCTGGCCTTGTGGCCGGTGGCGCTGCTGTTTCCGGCTTCGGTGCCGCTCGGCCTGGGGCAGGTGATAGAGCGGCTGGAGTTGTCACTGGCCGATGCGCTGGCCGACACGCCTTTTCTGGAGTGGCTGCCGGTGCGCGACATTGAGCTGCAGCCGCTGGTGCCGGGTGTCGAGGTGATCTGTGTGGCGCTGGGCGCGTTGATCCCCTGTCTGCTGGGCTACTGCGTGATTCGCACGCTTGCGCAGCGCGTTGTCCTGCTGGTCGCCGTGCTGGCGGCAGGCATCGCACTGACCGCCCTGTCGGCTGCCCTCAGTTATGGGCCCGAACATGCCTGGGCCTGGCTGGACCTGCCGGTGCAGGTGGGTCTGGTCATGGGCGGCGTGTTGGCCCTGATGCTGCTTCCGGTGCCGCGCAGGGCCTGTGCGGCGCTGCTGCTGCTGGGGCTGAGCATTCACTTATCGCTGCTCAACCAGGCGCCGGCCAGCCCCTACTTTGCCGAGACCCTGCAAACCTGGGAACAGGGGCGTTTTGTGCGCTTCAACGGTCTGGCGCAGTGGCTGGGCTGGCTCTGGCCGTATGCCGCGCTGATGTATGTGCTGGTGCGTTTGTCCAGCCGCAAAGCCGCAGAAGCTGCCGAAAGTAAAATCGGCGCATGACTTCCCCCACCGCGCCAGCCCATTCGTATTACGAGCGACACATCTTCTTTTGCCTGAATCACCGCGACGGCGGCGAAGACAGCTGTTCCAGGCACAAGGCGCAGGACGGCTTTGACCGCTGCAAAGCCCAGGTCAAGGCAGCCGGTCTGGCCGGGCCCGGCAAGGTGCGGGTCAACAAAGCCGGTTGCCTGGACCGCTGTACTGCCGGTCCGGTGGCGGTGGTGTACCCCGAGGCCGTCTGGTACACCTATGTGGATGCGCACGACATTGACGAGATTGTCGAGTCGCACTTGAAAAATGGTCAGGTGGTAGAGCGCCTGCTTACACCGCCGCAACTGGGCCGCTGAACCTCTTCAGGCACTCCCTGCCTGCGCCCCATGCATGATTTGCGACTTTGGCCCTTATGTGGCGGGCGTAAGCAGCTCCTGTTTTTATAGCAAATTAAAATTCTTTCACACTTTAATGAACGTCCATACCCAAAAAATCAGCATTGCCGGGCCTGTCGGTGCGCTGGAAGTGGCGCTGGATGCGCCGACTGGCACTTCGCGCGGCGTGGCGGTCATTGCGCACCCGCACCCGCTGTTTGGCGGCACGCTGGACAACAAGGTGGTGCAAACGATGGCGCGCGCCTTCACCCAGGCTGGCTGGACGGCCGTGCGTTTCAATTTTCGCGGCGTAGGCGCCAGTGAAGGTGTGTATGACGAAGGCCGTGGCGAGGTGGAAGACATGCTGGCTGTGGTGCAGCATGCAGCGCCAACCGGCGAGCTGGCGCTGGCCGGATTTTCTTTTGGCGCCTTTGTGACTTCGCACGTGTTCGCCCGTCTGCTGGCCAAGCGTCCGGTGGCCAAACTGGTGCTGGTGGGCACCGCCGCCAGCCGCTTTGCGGTGGCGCCGATTGCCGAAGCGGCGCACGAGCAGACGCTGGTGGTGCATGGCGAGCTGGACGACACGGTGCCGCTGCAGGCGGTGCTGGATTGGGCGCGTCCGCAGCTACTGCCTGTTACGGTTGTGCCCGGGGGCGGGCATTTCTTTCATGGACAATTGCCGCTGCTGAAAAGTCTGGTGGCCCGCCACCTGCGCTGACAGGCCCGCCATCTTCATTCCCAGGTTTTTTCCAGGTTTTATTGCTCCATGCACCGTTTTCTCACTGCCTTTCGTGGCCTGGCCACTTCGTTCGCCATCGCTTCCTGCCTTGCCGTTTCCCCTGCCGCGCAAGCCCAGGCACCGCAGCCACCCGAAGTGGCTGCCCGCTCTTATCTGCTGCTCGACGTGACCGCCAACCAGATTCTGGCGGCCAAGGACATTGACTCCCCGGTGGAGCCGGCGTCGCTGACAAAGCTGATGACCGAGTACCTGGTGTTTGACGCCCTCAAGTCAAAAAAGATTGACCTCAAGCAGACCTTCCCGGTCAGCGAGCGCGCGTGGAAAATGCCCGGCTCGCGCATGTTCATCGACCCCAAGATGCAGGTGCCGGTTGAAGATCTGATCAAGGGCATGATCGTCCAGTCCGGCAACGACGCCACCATGGCGCTGGCCGAGGGCGTGGGCGGAAGCGCCGAAAACTTTGTCAAGCTCATGAACGAGCAGGCCAAGGCGCTGGGTATGAAAAACACCAGTTACAAAAACCCGGAAGGGCTGACCGAGCCGGGCCACACCACCACTGCGCGTGACCTGAGCATTCTGTCGACCCGCCTGATGCAGGATTTTCCCGATTACATGGGTTTTTCCGCCATCAAGAAGTACCGCTACCCGGGGACGCCGGCCGCGAACGACACCAACCGCAATACCCTGCTGTTCCGCGACCCAACGGTGGACGGCCTGAAAACCGGTCACACCGCCGCTGCCGGCTACTGCATGATCGCCACGGCCAAACGCGATTTCCCCAATCTTGGTGTCGCTGGAGCCCCCGGCGGACGGCGCCTGGTGGCCATCGTGCTGGGCGCCGCCAGCGACAGTGCCCGCGCCAATGAGTCGCAAAAGCTGCTTAACTGGGGCTATACCGCCTTTGAGGCCGTCAAGTTGTTCGACGCCGGCCAGGCGGTCGCCTCTCCGGCTGTCTGGAAAGGCAAGTCAGCAACCCTCAAACTGGGGCGTCAGCAGGCCATCGTAGTGGCCATTGCCGCAGGCAGCTCCGCCAAAGTCCAGACCCAGATCGCCCGGCCGGACCCGCTGGTCGCCCCGTTTGTCAAAGGCCAGCAAGTGGGCACCCTCAAAGTCAGCCTGGGCGGCGAACAAGCCGTGCTCGAAGTCCCGCTGGTGGCACTGGAAGCGGTGGAAGAAAGCGGCATTCTGGGCCGCGCCTGGGACTCCATCCGGCTCTGGATCAAATAATCCGGCCAGGCAGCCGCCGGGGCGGGCAGCGGTGCAACGGGCGTTCAGGCTGCAACTGGCCCTGTACCGGCCAAGTTTGCCAATAGGCACCCAAACTGCTACACTCGAAGGCTTTTCCGGAATTTCCGGGGAGATTCACGTTTTCGCATAAATATTTCACGTATTTAGTCAAGTCAGATACCAGACGTTTAGGGACGTTTTTACATGCCAACCATCAATCAGCTAGTCCGTCAGGGGCGCGAGGTCGAAAAGATCAAGTCCAAGAGCCCCGCGATGGAAAACTCTCCGCAGCGCCGCGGTGTGTGCACCCGTGTGTACACCACGACGCCCAAGAAGCCAAACTCCGCTCTGCGTAAAGTCGCCAAAGTGCGCCTGACCAACGGGTTTGAAATCATTTCCTACATCGGCGGCGAAGGCCACAACCTGCAGGAACACAGCGTTGTGCTGGTTCGCGGCGGTCGTGTCAAGGACTTGCCCGGTGTGCGTTACCACATCGTCCGTGGTTCGCTCGATCTGCAAGGCGTGAAAGACCGCAAGCAGTCGCGCTCCAAGTACGGTGCGAAGAAGCCAAAGGCCAAATAAGCCAAACCGGTTCGGGTTTTATCGCCCGCGCCAGAGGATGTTGTCATGACGTCTTCAAAAACAGGTGTTTGAATCACCCTGGCAGGTGTTTCAAGCGAAGTGACCCAAGTGCAAATTGTTTGTACCGGTCGAGTAAGTGAGGGTTTTGATAACCCTCGCGGTGCCGCCAAAAGCAGCACCAACTGAAGCAAAGAGGTGAAAAAATGCCACGTCGTCGCGAAGTCCCTAAACGTGAAATTCTTCCTGATCCGAAATACGGCAATGTTGACCTTGCCAAGTTCATGAACGTGATCATGCAAGGCGGCAAAAAGGCCGTCGCAGAGCGCATCATTTACGGTGCGCTCGACTTCATCGAGAAAAAGAACCCGGGCAAAGATCCGCTGGAGGCTTTTCACATGGCCATCGGCAACATCAAGCCCATGGTTGAAGTGAAGTCCCGCCGCGTGGGCGGTGCTAACTACCAGGTGCCGGTTGAAGTGCGCCCGGTGCGCCGCATGGCGCTGGCCATGCGCTGGTTGAAAGAAGCCGCCAAAAAGCGTGGCGAAAAGTCCATGTCCCTGCGTCTGGCCAATGAGCTGATGGAAGCCACCGAAGGCCGTGGCGGCGCCATGAAAAAGCGTGACGAAGTTCACCGCATGGCCGAAGCCAACAAGGCGTTCAGCCACTTCCGTTTCTGATTTTCGCTGGCAGTATTTGCTGCCCTTGATTTGACGGGTTGCCGGCCGGACCCAAGGTGTCAAACGCCTTGATTCCGGGTGGTTCAACCCCAATTCTGCCGCTGGGCGCACAAGGCCTTGACGGCAGACGCGTAGAAAAACACGAGAGATGCCTGGGTGGGCAGTTTTTCAACGAGTCGTTTTCTCTTTGTTCGCAATCCCGAACTGAAAGTAATTTATGTCCCGCGCTACCCCCATTCAAAACTACCGCAACATTGGCATTTCCGCGCACATTGACGCCGGCAAGACCACGACCACCGAGCGGATCCTCTTTTACACCGGCGTGAACCACAAAATCGGTGAAGTGCACGACGGCGCGGCCACCATGGACTGGATGGAGCAGGAGCAGGAGCGTGGCATCACGATCACTTCCGCCGCCACCACCTGCTTCTGGAAGGGCATGGACACGTCCCTGCCTGAGCACCGCATCAACATCATTGACACCCCGGGTCACGTGGACTTCACGATTGAAGTCGAGCGTTCCATGCGTGTGCTCGACGGCGCCTGCATGGTCTATTGCGCCGTGGGCGGCGTTCAGCCCCAGTCCGAGACGGTCTGGCGCCAGGCCAACAAGTACAAAGTGCCGCGTCTGGCCTTTGTCAACAAGATGGACCGTACCGGTGCCAACTTCTTCAAAGTCGTGGAGCAGATGAAGCTGCGCCTGAAGGCCAGCCCTGTGCCCATGGTGATCCCTATCGGTGCTGAAGAGCACTTCACCGGCGTGGTCGACCTGATCAAGATGAAAGCCATCATCTGGGACGAAGCTTCGCAGGGCATGAAGTTCACCTACAGCGAAATCCCGGCCGAGCTGCTGGAGCTGGCCAAGGAATGGCGCGAGAAGATGGTTGAAGCTGCGGCCGAAGCCTCGGAAGAGTTCATGAACAAGTACCTGGAAGAAGGTGACTTGACCGAAGACGAGATCAAGCTGGGCATCCGCACGCGTACCATCGCCAGCGAAATCCAGCCCATGTACTGCGGCTCTGCCTTCAAGAACAAGGGTGTGCAGCGCATGCTGGACGCCGTGATTGAATTCATGCCGTCGCCCATCGACATTCCACCTGTCAAGGGCATGGACGAAGACGAAGCGCCTGTCACCCGCAAGGCTGACGATGGCGAGAAGTTCTCTGCTCTGGCATTCAAACTGATGACTGACCCGTTTGTGGGCCAGCTGACGTTTGTGCGCGTGTACTCCGGCGTGCTGAAAAAAGGCGACAGCGTTTTCAACCCGATCAAGGGCAAGAAAGAGCGTATCGGCCGTATCGTGCAAATGCACGCCAACAACCGCGAAGAAGTCAGCGAAATCCGCGCCGGCGACATTGCCGCCTGTGTGGGCCTGAAAGACGTGACGACCGGCGAAACCCTGTGCGATCCGGACGCCATCATCATGCTCGAGCGCATGGTGTTCCCCGAGCCTGTGATTACCCAGGCGGTGGAGCCCAAGACCAAGGTCGACCAAGAAAAAATGGGCATCGCCTTGCAGCGTCTGGCCCAGGAAGATCCGTCTTTCCGCGTCAAAACCGACGAAGAGTCTGGCCAGACCCTGATTGCCGGCATGGGCGAGCTGCATCTGGAAATCATTGTGGACCGCATGAAGCGCGAGTTCGGCGTTGAAGCCAACGTCGGCAAGCCGCAGGTGGCTTACCGCGAAACCATTCGCAAGACCATTGAAGATGCCGAAGGCAAGTTTGTGCGTCAGTCGGGCGGCAAAGGCCAGTATGGCCACGTGGTGCTCAAGATTGAACCCAATGAAATGGGCAAGGGCGTTGAGTTTGTCGACGCCATCAAGGGTGGCGTGGTTCCGCGCGAGTACATCCCTGCGGTTGAAAAAGGCATCCACGAGGCCGTGACCTCGGGCGTGCTGGCCGGTTACCCGGTGGTGGACGTCAAGGTGACGCTGCATTTCGGCTCGTACCACGATGTGGACTCGAACGAAATGGCCTTCAAGATGGCTGCGATCTTTGGTTTCAAGGAAGGCTGCCGCAAGGCCAACCCGGTGATTCTGGAGCCGATGATGGCGGTCGAGGTGGAAACGCCTGAAGACTACGCCGGCAACGTGATGGGCGATCTGTCCTCACGCCGCGGCATGGTGCAGGGCATGGAAGACATGGTTGGTGGCGGCAAGGCCATCAAGGCCGAGGTGCCGCTGTCGGAAATGTTCGGTTACTCGACCACACTGCGTTCGATGTCGCAGGGCCGTGCCACCTACACCATGGAGTTCAAGCATTACTCCGAGGCTCCGCGCAATGTGTCCGAAGCCATCATGGCTGCACGCGCCAAGTAAGTAAAAAAGATGCCGGATCCGCAAGGGCCGGCATCGCCAATTTCTTGTCTGCGATTGTGTGCCCCTCACTGCCCGTGGTGATGGAATCAGCAATACAGTGCAGACGTTAAACCATACACGGGCACGTTCTTTACTGGAGTTTTAAATGGCAAAAGGCAAATTTGAGCGGACCAAACCGCACGTCAACGTAGGCACCATCGGGCACGTTGACCATGGCAAAACCACATTGACGGCGGCGATCACCACCGTGCTCGCAGCCAAATTCGGCGGCGAAGCCAAAGGCTACGACCAGATTGACGCGGCTCCGGAAGAAAAAGCCCGCGGCATCACCATCAACACCGCCCACGTTGAATACGAGACGGCGAATCGCCACTACGCCCACGTCGATTGCCCAGGCCACGCCGACTATGTGAAAAACATGATCACCGGCGCAGCCCAGATGGACGGCGCTATCCTGGTTTGCTCCGCAGCTGACGGCCCAATGCCTCAGACCCGTGAGCACATCCTGCTGGCTCGCCAGGTGGGTGTTCCTTACATCATCGTGTTCCTGAACAAGTGCGACATGGTGGACGACGCTGAACTGTTGGAGCTGGTCGAAATGGAAGTTCGCGAACTCCTCGACAAGTACGACTTCCCTGGCGACAAGACCCCCATCAT
>NZ_JAUXUP010000050.1 GCF_030680935.1 Polaromonas sp.
CACCACTGGCAATGCCACCCTGTCCGCGGGCGGTGCCGTGACCCAGTCGGGCGCGATCAGTGCGTCAGGGCTGGCGCTGACCGGCACCGGCGGCGACCACAACCTGCGCCACGCCAGCAACGCGGTAACCACGCTGGCGGCCAACACCGGCAGCATTGATTACAGCCAGGCTGGCGCGCTGACCGTGGGTACTGTGGCCGGTGTGGTGGGCGTCACCACCGCCGTTGCCGCCAAAATTGAAACCACAGGCGCCGCGTCGGATCTCACACTGGCCAATGCCGTGACTTCAAACGGCACGGGCGACGCCATTGGGCTCAAGGCGGGCAGCAGCAACGCGGCTGGAACCAGTACGGGGGGAAAGCTGGTCAACAACGCAGGCGCCAATGGCATCAGCGCGGTGTCGGGTCGCTACCTGGTGTACAGCGGTGATCCGGCCTCCACGACGGAAGGTGTGACCGGCTACAGCAAGCGCTACAACACGTCCTCCAGCTTCACCCCCGGTGGCAGCGCCAACATGTTCCTGTACCGGATTGCCCCCACCCTGACGATCAATACCGATGATGCCACCCGTGTCTACGGTGATGCCAACCCCGTGTTCACAGGTTCGACGACCGGCTTGATTGACGGCGACACGGCAGCCAGCGTTGGCGTTTCCCGCAGCACAACAGCGGTGTTCAACACGCCCGTGGCCGCAGGCCGGATCGCGATTACGCCGACCGCCACCAACAATGAAAATTACACGCTGGTGCTGAACAATGGCCTGCTTACCATTGAACGCCGCGGCATCACCGGTGTGACGGGTATTGTGGCGTCGGACAAGACGGTCGATGGCAACACCAGCGCTACGCTCAATTCTGGCGCGGCTGGTTTTTCCAACATGGTTTTGGGCGATAGGCTGAATGTGCGCACGGCTACCGGCAATTTTGAGAATTCCGCCGTGGGCCGCAACAAAACGGTCTTCATCACCGGCATTTCCCTGGGTGGTGACTCGTCTGACAATTACACGCTGCTGGACAGCACAGCCAGAACAACCGCCAGCATCCGGGACTTGTCCTCGTTCACTGGTGGGCTGTTTCCCGCGCCGACGGCTTTGCCAGCGCTGCCCAAGTCCTTTGCCGCTTCTGGCGTGACGGTAGCGAGTGCCAACGCCCTGCTGGAGAGCAACCCGACTGCGTCGGGTGGCAGCGCGACGGACTTCACGATGTTGCGTGAGCCGACAGGGCAGCAGGCCGGTAGCGCTTCTGTCACAGTGAGCAGTGCGCCGGACGGTTCGGGCAGCGGATTCCGGTTCTCGCTGCCTGCGGATTTGCTCGGTGGAGGGCCCCTTCAGGCCACCACGCCAACGGGCGCTCCGCTACCCGATTGGCTGCGCTTTGATCCCGGCAGCCGTTCATTTGTGGCCACCGGCGCGCCAGCCGGTGCGCTGCCGGTGCAGATCCGGGTAAGCGCTGGCGACCGCTCACTGGTGCTGACCATATCCGAGGCGCCGGTCGGCGGGCCAACGCGTGGCGTGGTGGTTGAGCACTGGCCTGCTGGACCGGCAGACGGTCCAGGCTGACGCCCGCCAGGGCGCTCAGAGCGTGAAGGGCAGAGAGCTGGTTTTCACCCGCAGTGGCACCGGTGTTTGCTGAAATGGCTGCAGTGCCTGACCCAGTATTCCAGCCGCCGCCGCCTGCGCCTGACGGCCAATCGGCTCGATAAAACGGCTGACCTTTCCCGCGATGGAAATGCAGTCTCCCAGGGCGTGAATGCCCTCGACACTGGTGGCCAGCGTATCGGGCCCGACGTCAATACCCATGTTCCATGCCAGACCAGCACTGGCCGCCAGGCGGTTTGGCGTTTGCAGACCTGCGGCCACCAGAATGTGATGCACTGTGAACACCTGACCCCTCTCAGTGAAAACTTGCTTGTCGCCTTGCGCGGAAGGCGGCACCGACCGGACTTCGCGCACCTGCACCCCACCCACAAAGTGCAGAGGCAAGTCGCACCAGGCATCCAGCAATTGCTGTGATTGAACATCAGACAGATTGCTTGCAATCGGCCGGGTTTGTACGTCCAGCAGCGTGACCTGATGTCCAGCCAGCGCGAGGTCATTGGCCATTTCCGATCCGATCAGCCCGGCGCCCACGATGGCGATACGTTGTGCGCGCTCGCCCAGGGCCCGGCGAAACCGGTTGTAAACCTGCAAATGATTGACGCGCCAGCACAGCGCGTCGGGCAACTGTGGCAGCGAACGGGCCCGTGCGCCGTGCGCCAGCACCAGATGCCGGTAGCGCAGCGTGCCACGGGTGGTGCGCAGCTGCCGGCTGTCCGGTGTGATGCTGATGGCTTGCGTGTGTGCCAACAGCCGCACCCCCAGCCGTTGTGCCGCCTGGGCGCCGTTTTCGCGCGCCAGCTTGTCCACCGCCATGCCGCGTGCAATGGCCACCGACAGCATGGGCTTGTCGTACACATCGCCGTTGCAGGCGGTCACCAAGGTGATGGGTATGTCGGCATCACGTTCTCGCAGGGCTTGCGCCATCTGCCACCCGGCGCGCCCTGCCCCCACGATGACCGTGCCCGCTTTGTTCCGCGCGGCGGCGCTTGTGGCACGTCTTTCGGCGGTCGGTTTGGCCTGACGCGCAGGCTGCTCGGCGACATAGGGCTCGAAGTCTGACTTTGTCACGCCGCATAGCGGGCAGGCCCAGTCCTGAGGAATATCGGCAAACCGGGTACCCGGCGCCAGCCCGCTGTCGGCATCGCCTTTGCCTTCGTCGTAAATCAGACCGCAAGCCCGGCAGATAAACAGTTGCCAGGGCAACCCCGAGGCGTCTGTATTCCTGGCGGGCGCAGCTTGCGGAGGCAGGATCATGCCGGCTGCTCCTCGGCGCTCAGCCGGGCGATTTCCTTGCGCAGGTGTTTGATGGCCGGCGTGACAATCGCCACAAAGTGCGACTCGCGCACGCGCCGCTGCACGTCCGATGTCATCAGGTAACCGCGTGCACCCTGATGCAACAGGGCAGATTGTGCAGCCCGCAGGGCGAGCTCTGATGCATGGGCGCGCGCGTCCAGTACGTCGATCAAAAACTCCCTGTCACTGCCAAAAGGCGTTTGCGCCAGCGTCATGATGCGCGCGCTGAGCCCATCAAGCTCAGCTTGCAGATCGTCCGGCCGGTCTTCCAGAAATTCATTGACATGCCCGAGCTGCCGCTCGACCTGCCACATCGAGTCGATAGCGCCCTGCGCCACTCCCAGGCCCATGCCGGTCTGCAGCAGGATGAAGGCGGCGCGGATGCGACCGATAAAGGGGCGCACCGGATCGGCAATCAGTGCGTCCGCGCCGACAAAATAATCGGTCAGGCGAACCGCCCAGGTGTTCGTGCCTTCCATCGCCGAGAACGACGGGCAGTTGCGCAGCTCCACTCCGGGGGCATCACAACGCACCAGGAACATGATTTCTGTTTTTGCGGCATCGGGGTCTGGCTGCGCCACATCGGCCACCGCGCCGAAGTAATGATCCGGGCCCAGATTGCTGACCCAGGGCAAGGTGCCATTGACAAGGTAGCCACCGTCGGTCTTGCTGGCGTGCAGCAGAAACGTCTCGATGCCGGCAAAGGTTTTCATCGGGTTGGACATGCCCGTAGCGCCCAGTGTCTGGCCCCGGTTGTGCTGCTCCAGACGATCGCCCATCAGCGCCGGGTTGCCGGATTGCTCCATGTACACGCCGCACACTTCATGGCACCACACCATGAAGCCGGTGGCGCCGCACACGCGTGAGACCTCTGCCATCAGGCGTATCGCCAGTCCGTAGTCGGCCGGTGCCCGAGTGCGCTGTATGTGCGCACTCAGCGCACCAAGCTCACCAAGTCGCTGCAGGATGGATTTGGGGTAAATCCCGCGCCGGTCAATATCGTCGGCCAGTTCGGCCAGCGGACCATCGGCCAGCGCGCGCACGGCCTGCAGCAGCGCAGACGCGTTGCCCTCGGCGGCGGCGATTTCGGTAGCGCGTTCCAGGACTTCCATAAAAATTCCAGTGTGGTCGGAGGCAGGGATCTACACGAAGGGAGTAACCGTGGGGTACGTCACCCCAGCGCAATCTCGAAGGCAATCGGGTTGCGCATGCTGTTGGCCACAGGCGAGTAGAAGTTGGCGTGCTGCACGATCTCGTCCAGTACCTCGCGGCTGGCGTCGCCCTCAACCAGCACCTTCACCCGAATCGCCTGAAAGCCCATGTCCTTCGCTTCCTTGAGTGCGCCGCCCGCACCCCAGGCCGCCGGGTTGCCGATGTCGCCTTCCATGAAGATTTCCAGCTTCGACAGCTTGACCTGCTTCCACGTCGCTACCGCCGTGATGCCAACCGCCAGGCAGCCGCCCAGGCCCGACAGCACTATCTCGCCGGGTGCAGGCGCGGTGTTCTCGCCGAACAGGTGCAGCGGTTCGTCCACCACCACGGGCTGGTGATCTCCCACATAACTGAGCGAGCGGTACATGCCCTTCATCTCGGTGCGGACCTTGTTCGTACCGCGCGAAGTCGGGTTGGCGCGGCCCTTGGCGGCGAAGGCAGCCAGCCCCTCGGCGTCAATCGGCTTCAAGTAGGCTTTTACCGTGGTTGGGGTGGTGTTTTCAATTGCGTCGGCCACAGTCATGGTGTCTCCTGAAAATAGAGTGAGAAAGTGTGTGAATCAGTGCTTGCCGCGATGGGCCATCACGGCAAGCGGCAAACATGTGGGATGTCAGGCGGCCAGGGCCAGCGCAGGCGCCCTGGGCTTGATCACCGGCGCTTCGGTTTCAATTGGCAGCGAGTCGTCGCGCGACCACTCGTTCCACGAGCCAAAGTACATGCGCACATCGGAAAAGCCGGCCTGCTTGAGCGCCAGAAACGTGTTGGAGGCGCGCGCACCCTTGAAGCAATACAGGTACACCGTGTCGGAGGTAGAGATGCCGGCGGTGGCACATTCGGCCTGCACTTCCAGCGGCGATTTGAAGACCGGGCCCTGGGCAGAAGGCTTCATGAAGCGGTACCACTCAATCCATTTGGCACCCGGCAGGCGCCCTTTGCGCGGCGCAAAATCCTTGCCGTAAGGTGAAGAACTTTCGCCCGTCCATTCGTCGATGTCGCGCACGTCCAGCAGGGCAATGCCGGTGTTCAGCGCTGCTGCCACATCGTCCTTGGTCAGCATCACGTCGCTCATCGCCAGGTCGGTCGGAAAAGCCGCAACTTTGGGCGTTGCCCCCTCGACGCTGACCGGCAGGCCCTGGGCTTTCCAGGCAGAGAAGCCGCCGTTGAGCACCTTGATCTTCGGGTAGCCCAGCCAGGTCAACAAGTAGTAGCCACGGCAAGACTGGCCGTAGCCACTGTTGAGCGCATCTTCATAAAACACCGCAGTTTCGGCGCCCGACAGCCCAACAGCGCCAAAGTGTTCAGCAAAGGTGGACTTCAGCGCCGTCAGGCCTTCTGCCGTGGAAGTGGCCAGAAAGGTGAAGATTTCACGCATGTTGACCGCGCCAGGCAAATGGCCGGCGGCATAGGTCTCGGCGTCGCGTGTGTCGATGATGACCACCGGCTCGGCGCCCATCATGCTTGAGAGTTGTTCGGGGGAAACAAGAACGCTGTCGGTCGTCATGGCAATCTCCAGATGGGGTCACGGCACATGCCGTTGTCACCTTATTGCAACCGCCGTGCCACGTCTTTCTCTGGTTGAAAAGTTTGACAAAAAATGCCCGCAGCCCTTTGTGGATCAGTACAAACAGCTATCGATTTAATAGCAAATCAGATTTCCGGCAAACCTGGTTGCAGGTTGATGCCGACACAATGTCTACACATTGTCGACATTGTGCAGACCCAGCTTGCGCAGCCGGTAGCTGAATTGCCGCACGGTCAGGCCCAGCGCCTGCGCTGCGCGCGACTGGTTGCCACCATGGTCGTGCAAGGCTTGCTGCAGTTGCGCCGCCGGGTGCGATTGCGCTGCCTGGTAGTCACGGACCACGGGCGCAGGAGTGACCGGTTTCTGGACGGTCGTCACGCCTGCTGGCCGGTCTGGTGTGTTGCTGTCCTGCTCGTGCGGCAAAAACCGCTGCAGCTCTTCGGCGGAAACCATGGCGCTGTCGGTCAACAGCACCAGGCGCTCGATCACATTGCCCAGTTCGCGGATGTTGCCGGGCCAGGGGTGCTGTTCGAGGCTGGCCAGGGCCGCCGCAGACAGGCTCACATTGCGCTGGTTGGCCTGGTTGACGCGGCTTAAAAAATGAATGGCCAGCGCGCGTATGTCCTGAGGACGCTCGCGCAGGGAAGGCAGGCGGATCGGGATCACATTGAGCCGGTAAAACAGGTCGCGTCGGAAAGTCCCTGCCAGCACATCCTGCGCCAGGTCGCGGTTGGTCGCTGCGACCACACGCACCGCCACCCTGACTTCACGTTTGCCACCCAGGCGCACGATGGTGCCCTCCTGCAGCGTGCGCAGCAGCTTGGTCTGCATGGCCAGCGGCATTTCGCCGATCTCGTCGAGAAAAATCGTGCCGCGGTCGGCCTGTTCAAACCAGCCGGCACGCGCGGTCTGCGCGCCAGTGAAGGCGCCGCGTTCATAACCAAACAGCTCGGACTCAAACAGCGTGTCCGGTATCGCCGCGCAGTTGACCTTGATGAAAGGCTGGTCGCGGCGCTGGCTGGACAGGTGGACGGCGCGTGCAAACAACTCCTTGCCGGTGCCCGATTCACCCAGTAGCAGCACACTGGCTGTGGCCTCCGAGACGCGTTCGAGTTCGCCAAGCGCCTGCAGCAGCGCCGGCGAGGTGCCGATGATGCCGTAACGTGCGGCCGCTGTTTCAAGTGCGCGCGTGAGCAGCTGGTTTTTGGCCTGCAACACCCGCGTTTTTTCTGCCACCAGCGCCTGCAGCTGCAGCAACTGGCCTGCCAGCGTGGCGAGGATTTTGAGCACCGCCACGTCGTCCGCCAGCTGCCGGTCGCGGCTGCGGATGCGGTGACAGGCCAGCACGCCTATGACTTCCCGGCCTGCCGGGGTGTTTAGCTCGATGGGCAGCGCGATAAAAGCCACGATGTCTGGCGGCAGCTGTGCGCGCGCCACAGCGCGCACCAGAAACTGCGGCTCGGCGTCGATGTCCTGCACGATGATCGGCTGCGCCGTTGCCAGCACGCGGCCGGTGATGCCTTCGCCCGGTCCGTAGCGGCCGCGCGCCATCTCGGTTTTGGTCAGGCCGTAGGCATAACGGATGGCTGAGCTGGGCGCGGGCGCACCGGCAGGCCGGGTACCGGGCTTGCGGTCGGCCAGCCCTTCCAGGGCAATGTCGCCGACAAAATCAGCCAGCACGATGCGGCCCCGGTTCAGGCCCAGCAGCTCCGACATCAGGTGCAGCATTTCCCGCATGACGATCTCGGGCGCCAGGCTTTTGCCCACCAGACGCATCACCTCGCTCATGAGCAGCAGCTCCTGGGCGCGCCATTGGGGCGCAGCAGCGGATTTGATCGGGAAAGGCAGTGGGGCGGGCATCCTCCGGACAAGCAATAAATCAGCCATCTGCCCTGGGAGGCGAAGGCTCGGGCCCATGCGCCTGGTTGCAGTGGCAGCCTTTATGGCGCAAAATGCGCCATAAAGGAGCTAAACATCATGGCCACCCCCAACAACTTCGCATCCGTCAAACTCCCGCTGAGCCTGGTTGAGCAGGCCCGCGAAGCGGCCCAGCCCCTGCGCCGATCAGCAGCCGGCCAGATCGAATACTGGGCCACCCTGGGCCGGGTGGTCGAGCATTCGGGCTTGACGGTTCAAGAGGCGCAGACGGCCATTGAGGTGTATGAGGCTTCAGCACGCAAAGCTCGGCCCAAAGCGCTCCATGCCGCAGCCGGCAAGTCGCCGGATGCGACGGACACGCTGGATGCTTTGACCGCGCGCATGCTGGAGATCAGCACCAATGGCACGCTGCAAGCCCACGTGCGCCGGATTGTTGAGGAAAACCGGCAGTTGGCGGCGCAGCGGTCCGCTGCTTGACCCAGCCGACTTTTCACCTACTCGCAGGCCCCAACGGAGCTGGCAAGTCCACCCTCTACCGCGCCTTGGTTGACAGCGGCACCCTAGGCCGCGAACTGGAGTTTGTGAACGCTGATCTGTACGAGACAACTCATTTGCAAAACATCCCGGACTTGCAGAAGCGGTCCGAGGCGGCGCGCGACTGGGCCGATGCCCGGCGCCAGGCATTGCTGGAAGACAAAGTTGGATTTGTGAGCGAGACCGTCTTCTCACATGAATCCAAGCTGAGCCTTGTCAGCCACGCCCAATCGCTGGGTTACCAAGTCGTTCTCTACATTGTGTCCGTGAACAATCCGCAGCATTTGCTGGCGCGCGTGAGGCAACGCGTGCAAGAGGGCGGCCATCATGTTCCTGCCCGACGTATTCTGGAGCGTTACCCGCGCACCATGGCCAACCTCAAAAAAGTGGTTCGCCTCGCAGACCTGGCCTTTGTCTACGATGGTGGCGAGATTGAGCGGGGCGGCCCGAACCTTTTGGCGGTCTGCAAGGCAGGCCACACAACAATTCTGGCCAAGAGGCTGCCACCCTGGGCTGCGGCCATGCTGGCGCCTGAGTAATCCTGTCGTCCCCTCACCCCCGCATCAACGCCTCAATCTCATCAGCCTTCACCGGCACACCGCGCGTCATCAGCTCGCAGCCTTTGTCGGTGACCAGCGCGTCGTCTTCAATCCGTATGCCGATGTTCCAGAACTCTTTGGGTACACCCTTGGCTGGGCGCACATAAATGCCGGGCTCTATGGTGGTCACCATGCCGGGCCGCAGTATGCGTGAGGGCTTGCGCATCACGGTCTGACCCAGCGCGTCGCGCTCCTCGCGCGGCTTGCTGCCAGGCTCTGTGTAGTCGCCGCAGTCGTGCACGTCCATGCCCATCCAGTGGCCGGTACGGTGCATGTAGAACTGGCGGTAGGCGCCGGACTCCAGCACGTCATCGACCTTGCCGTGTTTCTTCTTGTCGAGCAGGCCGGTGTCCAGCATGCCCTGGGCCAAGACGCGCGTGGCGGCGTCATGCGGGTCCATAAAGCGTTTGCCGGGTTTGGTCACCTTCACGGCGGCGTCCTGTGCGGCCAGCACGATGTCGTACAGCGTGCGTTGCGTCGGCGTGAACTTGCCATCAGCCGGAAAGGTGCGGGTAATGTCGCTGGCGTAGCCGTCGAGCTCGCAGCCCGCGTCAATCAGGCACAACTCGCCTGCCTTGAGCTCCGCATCACCGGCGCGGTAATGCAGCACGCAGGCGTTGGCACCGGCGGCGACGATGCTGGTGTAGGCCGGGTACTGCGAGCCGTGGCGGCGAAACTCGTGCAGCAGCTCGGCCTCCAGGTGGTACTCGCGCAGCCCGCCCTTCACGCCGGCGCGCAGCATGGCCGCCGAGGTCTGCATGGCGCGCACATGCGCACCGGCAGAAATTTTTCCGGCGCGCCGCAAAATGGCTGCTTCGTGGGCGTCTTTGATCAGACGCATCTCATCAAGCACCTTGCACAGATCGTGCTGACTCTGCGGGCATTCGGCGCCAAAACGAATGCGCGCGCGCACTTTGCCCAGCCAGCCATCCACCTGGGTTTCCAGCCCCTGGTGCGTGGCAAACGGAAACCAAACCGCATTCTGGTTGGTCAGCAATGCCGGCATTTTTTCCTCGAGCATGTCTGCGCCGAAAGCAGCGTCCACGCCCAGTGCCGCCGGCGCAGCCTTGGGGCCGAGGCGAATGCCGTCCCAGATCTCCCGCTCCAGGTCTTTGGGCCTGCAAAACAGCGTGCTGCGGCCGCTGGCCTCCACCGTCAGCCAGGCGCCGGGCTCAGTGAAACCGGTCAGGTAATAGAAGTAGCTGTCGTGGCGGTAGGCAAAGTCGCTGTCGCGGTTGCGTGGCGCTTCAGGCGCGGTGGGCAACAGGGCGATACCGCCGCCGGCCGCTTTCAGTGCGCGCGCCAGTGCGGCGCGGCGCTTCTCGTAAATCGTGGTCATGTGTAAAGCGCCTTCTCAGCGAGTGGTGTTGAGTTCGGCCAGACGTTCGGGCGTGCCCACGTCGGTCCATGGCCCTGAATATAGCGCCGCTGTCACCAGCTCGCTGTCCATGGCGTGCCTAAGCACGGGCGCCAGTGCGGCCTTTTTGCCAGCTGGCGTGTCTAGGAACAAGCCGGGCCGGTACAGCCCCAGCGTGCTGTAGGTGAACTGTTCATCAGCGCGCGGCAAAGCCAGGCCATGCGGGCTGATGCCAAAGTCCCCTTTCGGGTTGTGCGGCGGATTGGGTACCAGATAAATATGCGCCAGCGCAGAAGAGGCTGCAAAACACTGCGCATCAGCGGCTGGAAAATCAAAACCCGGCATAAAGACATCACCAGCCACCAGCCAGAAAGGTGCGTCCCGCAGCAACGGCAAGGCGGTGGCAATGCCACCAGCGGTTTCCAGCGCGCCGCCAAAACGCGCCCCTTCGTGCGACCAGGAAATCCGCAGGCCGAAGGCACGGCCATCGCCCAGCGCCGCAGGAAACTGCTCTTCCAGCCACGCGGTGTTGATCACCACGTCGGTGACGCCAGCGCGCGCCAGGCTTTCGAGATGCCAGACGATCAGTGCTTTGCCATGCACACGCAGCAAGGGCTTGGGTGTTTGGTCCGTCAGGGGCCGCATGCGGTCGCCGCGGCCGGCGGCCAGAATCAGGGCTTGGGTGGTCATGGTTCGCCGATTATCTCTGCTTTATGCATCAAATAGGCCTCTGGCCCTTATTCCATGTGCGCAACCAGCTATTAAATTCATAGCGATTGCCATGCGTGCGACGGCGCGCTGTGGCCGCGCATGCCGGGCAGGGCGCATCCCGTAAAATCTGGGGTTTTCCCGTGTTCGCGGCAATTCGCCAATGGCCTGCCCGAGCGGGATCTGGCTGACCCGCCTCACCACCCACCTGGACCCCACGCAATGGCTGACAACACCTCATCCCTCATGGCCAATTCGATTCGGGCGCTGGCCATGGATGCCGTGCAACAGGCCAACTCCGGCCACCCGGGCGCGCCCATGGGCATGGCCGACATGGCGGTGGCGCTGTGGGGCCGGCACCTCAAGCACAGTCCGCACAACCCGAACTGGTTCAACCGAGACCGCTTTGTGCTGTCCAACGGCCACGGCTCCATGCTGATTTATGCGCTGCTGCACCTGACGGGTTACGCGTTGCCAATGAGTGAGTTGAAAAACTTCCGCCAGCTGCACAGCAAAACGCCGGGCCACCCCGAGGTCGGCTACACCCCCGGCATTGAAACCACCACCGGCCCCCTGGGCCAGGGCGTCAGCAACGCGGTCGGCATGGCACTGGCCGAGAAGCTGCTGGCGACAGAGTTCAACCAGCCCGACCACGCGATTGTGGACCACCATACCTACGTCTTCCTTGGTGACGGCTGCCTGATGGAGGGCATCAGCCACGAGGCCTGCGCGCTGGCCGGTGCCTGGAAGCTCAACAAATTGATTGCGCTGTACGACGACAACGGTATTTCGATCGACGGCCAGGTCACGCCCTGGTTCATCGACAACACTGCGCTGCGTTTTGCGGCCTACGGCTGGAATGTGATCGGCCCGATCGACGGTCATGATGCGGATGTGGTCGCGCGCGCGCTGGTAGATGCCAAAAACAGCGCCGATAAACCCACGCTGATTGTCTGCAAAACCCATATCGGCAAAGGTTCGCCGAACCGCGCCAACACCGCCAAGGCCCACGGCGAGCCACTGGGTGCCGAAGAAATCAGGCTTACGCGCGAGGCACTCGGCTGGACCCACCCGCCTTTCGACATGCCCAAAGAAGCCTACGAAGCCTGGGACGCCAAGGCCAAAGGCCTGGCCCTCGAAGCCGACTGGGACGCCAAATTTGCGGCCTACAAAGTCGCGCACCCCGAGCAGGCGGCAGAGTTCACCCGCCGCATGAAGGGTGACTTGCCGCGCGCGTTTTCGCAGATCGCGGTGGACACCGTGGTCGGTGCCCACACCAAGGCCGAGACCGTGGCCTCTCGCAAAGCCTCGCAGCTCGCGCTGGAAGCGTTCACCGCTGGTCTGCCCGAAATGCTGGGCGGGTCGGCCGACCTGACCGGCTCCAACCTGACCAACACCAAAAGCACGCCTGCCTTGCGTTTCGACCTGGCAGGCGATGTGGTGATGAACGATACGCCTGAAGGCGGCAAAGTCATTGGCCGCCACATCAATTACGGTGTGCGCGAGTTCGGCATGGCCGCCATCATGAACGGCATTGCGCTGCATGGCGGCTACATCCCTTACGGCGGCACCTTTCTGACCTTCAGCGACTACAGCCGCAACGCCATCCGCATGGCCGCGCTGATGAAAATCCGCGTGGTGCACGTGTTCACGCACGACTCCATTGGCCTCGGTGAAGACGGCCCGACCCACCAGTCGATAGAACACGCCGCCAGCCTTCGTCTGATCCCGAATCTCGACGTCTGGCGACCGGGCGATACCGCTGAAACCGCCGTGGCCTGGGCCGTGGCGCTGCAGAACAAGAACAAGCCGACCGCCCTGCTGCTGAGCCGCCAGAACCTGCCCTACGCCCCGAAGAACGACCTCGGCGAGATCAGCCGCGGCGCCTATGTGTTGTCCGAGCCGGCGGAAGTTGGCCTGGCCAAAAAGGCGCAAGCCGTGATCATCGCCACTGGTTCTGAAGTTCAGCTCGCGCTGAAGGCGCAGGAGCTGCTGGCCACCCGCAAAATCGCCGTGCGTGTGGTCTCCATGCCCAGCAACACCACCTTCGACAAGCAGACCACCGCCTACAAATCGCAGGTGCTGCCAGAAGGTATCCCCCGCATCGCGGTCGAGATGGGCGTCACCGACGGCTGGTGGAAATACGGCTGCGCCGCAGTTGTCGGCATCGACAGCTATGGTGAGTCGGCGCCGGCACCGGTGCTGTTCAAGCACTTCGGTTTCACACCCGAAAACGTGGCCGACACCGTGCGCAAGGTATTGAAGAAATAAGACAGTTGTGGCGGAGCAGGTCCGTCACGGCATCCCCGAGTTAACTTCCAGGAGCAAAAGCAGATGACGATCAAACTAGGTATCAACGGCTTCGGCCGCATCGGGCGCAACGTCTTGCGCGCCGCCGTGCAGAATTTCAGCGACATCGAAATCGTTGGTATCAACGATCTGCTGGAGCCCGACTACCTCAAGTACATGCTGCAGTACGACTCGGTGCATGGCCGCTTCAAGGGCGATGTTTCGGTCGAGGGCAACACCCTGATCGTCAACGGCAAGAAAATCCGTTTGACTCAGGAGCGTGACCCCGCCGCCCTGAAGTGGAACGAAATCGGCGCCGACATCGTGCTCGAAGCCACCGGCCTTTTCCTGGACAAAGCCTCGGGCGAAAAACACCTGGCCGCCGGCGCGAAAAAAGTCATCTTCTCGGCACCGTCGAAAGACGACACACCGATGTTTGTTTACGGCGTTAATGACAAGACCTACGCCGGCCAGGCCATCATTTCCAACGCGAGCTGCACCACCAACTGCCTGGCCCCAATTGCCAAGGTGCTCAATGACAAATGGGGCATCAAGCGCGGCCTGATGACCACCGTGCACGCGGCGACCGCCACGCAGAAAACCGTGGACGGCCCGAGCAACAAGGACTGGCGCGGCGGCCGCGGCATCCTGGAAAACATCATTCCTTCGAGCACGGGCGCGGCCAAGGCCGTTGGCGTGGTGATCCCGGAGCTGAACAAAAAGCTGACCGGTATGTCCTTCCGCGTGCCAACCTCCGACGTGTCGGTGGTGGACCTGACCTGTGAGCTCAACAAAGAAGCTACGCTCAAAGAGATCTGCGCAGAAATGAAGGCGCAAAGCGAAGGCGCGCTCAAGGGCATCCTTGGCTACACCGAAGACAAGGTGGTCGCCACCGACTTCCGCGGCGAAACCTGCACCAGCGTGTTTGACGCCGACGCCAGCATTGCACTGGACAGCACCTTCATCAAGGTGGTGGCCTGGTACGACAACGAATGGGGTTACTCCAACAAGTGCCTGGAGATGGTGCGGGTCGTCGCGAAGTAATTCGACCTGGCCCTCCCCAAAAAGCGCCTCAGGGCGCTTTTTTTTGCGTGGACAATTCGGGCTAAGCCGGTCAGCGCGCCAAAGCCAGCGTCAAGCCGATCACCGCGACAACGGCGACGAGCGCCGTCACACCAGCCAGCGCCAGCAAGCGCACCCGGTGGGTTTCCGCACGCCGGATCAGTTGGGTGTTCTGCTCGGCCAGGTCCTTGATCAGCTCCGACGATGCGAGCATCTGTTCATGCAGGTCCTGTACGGCGCTTTCCAGTGCCAGCACACGCGCCTGCATGGCGGCGGCGGCTTGATCCTCCGGTGACAGTGGCACGGCGTTGCCGGCGTCCATCAGCGGGTCGGCCTGGGGCGGCTTTTTGCCGACTGCGTTCCAGAGTTTTTTGGCGCCGTCGGCCACCTTGGGCGCATTCTTGATCACGTCCGACCAGGGAACCATCTGCAATACCGCCAGCCATCCAATCGCCATGAAACAACCTCGTGTAGATGCGGCGCGGGTGACAATCATCCGCCCCTGCCAGAAGGCACTACCAGTTTACTTGCACCCGCATCGGTGGCTTCAAACGGGTCTGGCGGGCCGCACTTCTGCAGCGGCGTCACGCAGCCCCTGCAAGTCCGCCTCGAACAGACCCGCGTGCGCGGCGCGCTCAATGGCGTAGCGCGACAGGCGCTTGGTGGCTTGCCCAAACGCCGGGTGGCCAAGGCGGTCGATGGACGCAAGTGCCCGCTGCAGTGCCAGGCCCACCTCTGAAGCTGTAGCGCCATACCGGGCCAGGGGCACAAACACATCGTCCAGCATGTCGGCCTCATCCAGCGGTGGCGCACTCACGCGGTCAAACATCACTTCGGCAGGCCCGTCTTGACGGCGCAGCCCCTGCGCCCAGTGCGCCAGCACCCGCACACTGGTGGCCATCACATCCAGCGCGGTGCCGGGGTCATTGACGCCTGGCGACAGGGCCCGCGTGGCAATTTCACCCAGCACCACCAGGCCAAACCGCGGGTCGTGGTCAAAGGTCCGCGAATTGCCGATCAGCACCGCACTGCACACGGCCTGGCATCTGGCCTCATCCATGGGGCGGTCGCTGCTGACAATAACGACCGAGGGCTCGACAAAGGCGCCGGGCAATACATGAATCTGCAGCGCGCCGCCCTCTTCTTCAGCCAGCTTTTGAAGAATGTCCATGGACACGTGTTGCACAAACCCGGTTTCCGAGGCGAGTACGGTGTAGCGGCCCTGGCTCCCGTGTCGCGGCGGCTTGCCGCCCAGGCATGGGCGAGCCAGCCGCTGGTCCATCGCCTTGATGATGGCTTTCTCGACCCGCAGCAGCGTCTCGCCCATCCTGCCCAGCACCGACAGGTAGTCGATCCACCTGAGCAGCACGATCACCACCACCAGCAGGATCGCAACGGTGAAGCCAAACAGCACCAGCCTGCCACCACCGCCATAAATCCGGGTGTTCAGGCCGATCAGGGCAATCACGCTGTAGAGAAAAGCGCCTATGAAGGTGGCCAGCGTGTTCTGGATGGTCGTGTCCTCGATCATCAGTTGCGATGCACGCGGGGTGGCGCTGCTGGCAACCGCCGTGAACGACGACACCATGGTGCTGGCCGAGAAGATGGTCACCGTCAGCATGCTGGTGGCGATGATGTTGAGGATGCTGCCTATGGCGTCCGAGCCCAGCTTGACCGCCACGTCTTCGGGGATCGACGGACCCAGCAGCATCGACAACCCCACTGCAAGAACGCCCACCAGCGAAAACAGCACGCAACGCACCCAGGTCTTGCGTAGCAAACGCTGCAAGAGATAAAGCAGTTTTTCCGTCATGTACCAGTATCGCTGCTGGAGCCAGACCCTGCATCCGGCAGGCGGCGGTCAAACCACCGACGATGGGGTCTCGCTGTGCGCCGGCCTTTCCTCGCGACCGTCCGGGTGCACCGCAAACCGCGTCGGGTCGCGGCCGTGCACCGGTGTGTCGCTGTCAAATGACCAGCCGCCAAATTGCGTGCGCTGGTAATCGGCCATGGTCTGCGCAATCTCGGCTTGCGTGTTCATCACGAAGGGGCCGTATTGCGCCACCGGCTCGGCAATCGGCTTGCCCTGCAGCAACAAAAACTCGGCTTCCACGTCGCCGTTGGCCAGCTCCACCGGTACCCCCGTATGCAGCTCGATGGCTGCCGGAGCGGTGATGTCCTGGCCGCCGATATGCACCGACTGGCCCTTGAAGAAGTAGAGCGTGCGGCGCGTGCCTTCGCCGGTGGCAGCGGGCAAGATCCAGCGTGCACCCGGCGCCATGCGCAGCGTCCAGATCGCCACGTCGGCATCCGCCTGCGCGGCCCAGGAGTCGGGCGGCGGAGGCAGCGGCGCACCGGCGTCCCGCAGTTGGCCGGCGATCACCGCGATGTCTGTGCTGCGGCCTTGCGCATCCGTGGCGGTCAGCCGTGGAATGTCCTGCGACCAGAACATCGTGAAGTGCGGATCGCTCATTTTGCTGCGCGCCGGCAGGTTCAGCCAGATCTGGAACAGCTCAAGCGGGTTGTCGTTTTTTTCATCGAGCAGCGGAAACATCTCGGCGTGCACGATGCCCCTGCCGGCCGTCAGCCACTGCACGTCGCCGCGCCCAAAACGCGCGGTTGCCCCCAACGAGTCGGAGTGGTCAATCAGGCCTTTGCGCACGATGGTGACAGTCTCGAAACCGCGGTGCGGGTGCGGCGGGAAGCCCGGCACCTTCTCGCCGTGGTACATGCTCCAGCCGTCCTTGCGGCTGAAGTCCTGGCCGATGGCGCGACCTGCCAGCGAGGCCGCCGGCCCCATGTCGGCATTGCCCCGCGGGTAGGCGTCGTCGTGGTAGGCGCAAAACAAAAACGGGTCCATGGTCTCCCAGGGAAACCCAAGTGCCTTGATCTTGAGAACAGGACTTTTTGAGGCGGTGGACATGGGGGTCTTTCTCGCTTGAAGCGTAGAGGGCTGATCGGGGGCCATCAAGGCTCTGACATGAAGGCTGCGGCCCGGTGTTTCAAGGGCGCTTGCACGCCGGGAGGGTCCATGCCCACCCGCCAATTCGGGACGTGGACTGGTGCGGGCGTCCTACAGGAGAGCTTCAAGGCAGCGGCTAAGTTCAAGGTTCGTCCTTTGTATCTACCCAGAAATAATTTTAGGCAGTTCATGGCCGAGGCAGGGAAGACTGTCTGCGCACACACCCGCGCGCATTTTCCGAACACTCTAAAGGACTTCTATGAAATACACCCTACTGCTGGCCGCTATGGTGGCCACCCTGGGCCTGACCGCTTGCGAACGCACCGTGGTGACACCCACTCCAGCTGTTGTGACGGTTCCCGGCCCTGCCGGTCCTGCCGGCGCAACCGGCTCCACAGGTTCTACCGGCTCCACCGGCTATACAGGCGCTACCGGTTCCACTGGCTCGACGGGCGCAACCGGCCCTAGCGGCGGCGCAACTGGCGCTACAGGTGCCACAGGTGCTACAGGCTCGACCGGTGCCACTGGCTCGACCGGTTCTACCGGTGCTACTGGCGCCAAAGGCAACACCGGCGACACCGTGATCCTTGTTCCGCAAAAGTAAGCGCGGCTCAGGTCTGCAAGCGCCGTGACCCGGTGCTGGCGGCAAGCCCTAAAAAAAGCGCCAGCCACATCTGTGGCTGGCGCTTTTTCTTCGTCGAACAGTCGGGGTCTTCAGGCCTTGAGCTTCCAGCCGGTGCGAAAAATCCACCACACCGCTGTCAGGCAAAGCGCCAGGAAACCCAGAATGGCCGCCACGCTGATACCCACATTCACATCGGCCACACCGTAAAAGCTCCAGCGAAAGCCACTGATCAGGTAGACCACCGGGTTGAACAGCGCAATCTTCTGCCACAGCGGCGGCAGCATGTTGATCGAGTAAAACGCGCCGCCCAGAAAGGTCAGCGGCGTCACCACCATCAGCGGCACAATCTGCAACTTCTGGAAGTTGTCTGCCCACAGCCCGATGATGAAACCGAACAAACTGAAGGTGATGGCCGTGAGCAGCAGAAAGCACAACATCCAGAACGGATGCGCAATGCTGTAGGGCACAAACAGCCGTGCCGTCGCCAGAATCAGCAGGCCCAGCAGAACGGATTTGCTGGCTGCAGCACCCACATAACCCATCACCACCTCAATGGACGAGACCGGCGCCGACAGCAGTTCGTAAATCGTGCCCGACCATTTCGGCATGTAGATGCCGAAGGCAGAATTGGAAATGCTTTCATTGAGCAGCGACAGCATGATCAGGCCAGGGATGATGAAGGCTCCGTAACTGATGCCGTCAATGTCACCCATGCGTGAGCCAATCGCCGCGCCAAACACCACAAAATACAAAGAGGTCGAAATCACCGGCGAAGCGATGGACTGCGTCAGCGTGCGGAAAGTGCGCGCCATTTCAAAACGGTAAATCGCGCGGATGGCGTGCCAGTTCATGCGGCCTCCAGGGCTTGCGCCGGTTTGCCGGCATGCACCAGGCTGACAAAGATGTCTTCCAGCGAGCTTTCACTCGAGTGCAGGTCCTTGAAGTCGATGCCCAGGTCGGCCAGCCGTTTGAGCAGTTCACCGATGCCGGTTTCTTCCCGCTGGGTATCAAAGGTGTAGACCAGTGTGTGGCCGCCTTCGGCCAGCTCCAGCGGCAGCCCTGCCAGCGCCTCGGGCACGGTTTGCAGCGGCGTGCGCAGTTGCAGCGTGAGCTGCTTCTTGCCAAGTTTGCGCATCAGCACCGCCTTGTCCTCCACCACAATCAGTTCGCCCTTGTTGATGACACCAATGCGGTCGGCCATTTCTTCGGCCTCTTCGATGTAGTGCGTGGTGAGGATGATGGTGACGCCGCTGTCGCGCAGCTTGCGCACCATCTCCCACATGCCCTGGCGCAATTCGACATCCACGCCGGCGGTGGGCTCGTCGAGAAACAGGATCTGCGGCTCGTGCGACAGCGCCTTGGCAATCAGTACCCGGCGCTTCATGCCGCCGGATAGCGTCATGATCTTGCTGTCTTTCTTGTCCCACAGCGACAGGTCGCGCAACACTTTTTCAATGTGCGCGGGGTTCGGTGGTTTGCCAAACAGACCACGACTGAAACTCACGGTGGACCACACAGTTTCAAAAGCGTCGGTCGACAGCTCCTGCGGCACCAGGCCGATCTTGGCGCGCGCCGCGCGGTAGTCGCGCACGATGTCATGCCCGTCCGCCATGACGCGGCCAGAGCTGGGCCGGACGATGCCGCAGACGATGTTGATCAGTGTGGTTTTGCCCGCGCCGTTGGGGCCGAGCAGCGCAAAAATCTCGCCGCGGCGGATAGTGAGGTCGACCGACTTGAGAGCCTGGAAGCCCGAGGCATACACCTTGCTGAGCTTTTCAATGGAAATAATGTCTGGCAAATCGAAATCCTGTTTAGTGAAAGCGCCGATGAAGCTGCACCGGCCAGCGCCACTGTAACTGGATCGTGTGAAAGCCGCTGGGCGTCCACAGGCCGGGACCGGCAGGCCCATTTCAGCCGGTGAACGCCCCCCGACCAGTGTCGGGCTTCCCAGGCGTGCGCTCATCAAGCTCCGGCGCTTCGCAGGCGCACCGCAGTCGTCTCTTCCGGACCGAGTCAGGCGCTTGCCGTCATGACCATCCACGGCACGCCAAACTTGTCGCTCAGCATGCCGAAAGAAGAGGTCCAGAAGGTTTTAGTCAGGGGCATCTGCACCGACCCGCCACTGGCCAGCGCCTCAAACAGCCGCTGCGTTTCGGCGTCGGTCGCGGCCGACAAGGCCAGCGTCACACCCTTGAACTCTGCCTTGCCTGGCTGCCCCATGCCGTCGTCGGCCATGAGTGTGGATTCACCGACCTTGAAGGCGGCATGCATGATCTTCTTCTCATAGCCCGGCGGCCCTTTCATCTCCGGGTCGGGGCTGTCGCTCCAGCGCATCAGGGTGGTGACTTCGGCGCCTGCGGCCTTTTTGTAGAACTCAAGGGCTTCCTCGCAGCGGCCGGCGAAATTTAAGTAGGCTTGAACTTGCATGGGGGTCTCCTTTTTGACAAATGGGTTGGGCTGTAAATACTGGTCTTCACTTCACGTCCAGCAGCGTCTCAAAGCCGCCAAAAACCATGCGCTTGCCGTCGAAGGGCATATCGCCCATTTCTTTCATGCGCGGGTCGCTCATGAACTTTGCATGGCCCGCATCGCGGTCGGCTTTTGATGGCCACTCGATCCACGAGAACACCACGGTCTCGGTTTTTTCAGCTTTGACTGACATTTTGAAATCGGTCAACTTGCCGTCGGGCAAGTTGTCGCCCCAGCACTCCACGAGGCGCGTGGCGCCAAACTCCTTGAACATGGCAGCAGCCTTGGCGGCAACTTCCAGGTAGGCCTCTTTTTTGTCGAGGGGAACGGGCACCAGAAATCCGTCGATATAAGGCATGGGTTTTCTCCTTGGGGGTTTGGTTGGGTGAGTGGTCTGGCGCGCAAAAGCGGGCGGCAGCTCTTTTTGTGTACACCGTCCACAAGAGAGTATCAAACATAATGGACGCTGTCCACATAAATATGTAAGCAGCCATGACATCGGCCCCTGACCCCCTCGCAGTCCGCAGCACCTACCGCCATGGCGACCTGCGGCGTGTGCTGCTGGAGGCCGGGATGGACTTGGCGCGCGCCGGCGGGCCCGACGCGGTGGTGCTGCGTGAAGCCACACGCCGCGCGGGCGTAGCGCCCAACGCGGCTTACCGCCACTTCGCCAGCCGCGACGCGCTGTTGCAGGCAGTGCGTGCGGCGGCGCTGTCGGCGGTGGCCGGCGCCATGGAGGCCGAGCTGGCCACCGTTTCAACCGATCTCGCGCCCGCCGACTTTGCCCGCGCCAGCGTGCGCGCTGTGGGCACCGGCTACCTGCGGTTTGCGCGCGCCGAAACCGGTTTGTTTCGCACCGCGTTTGCCCGCTCTGAGGTGATGATCCAGGCCACGCCCGAGGCCCCCACCGCCGGCGCCAGCGGACTCAACCCGTTTGAGCTGCTGGGCGCCGCGCTGGATTTGCTGGTCAGCTCAGGCGTCATGCCGACCGAGCGCCGGCCCGGGGCCGAGTTTCTGGCCTGGTCGGCGGTGCATGGTCTGGCCATGCTGGTCATCGACGGCCCGCTGGCGGTCATCGCACCGCAGATGGAGCAGGTCGGCCAGCGCCTGCTGGACATGGTGGAAAAAGGCCTTTGAGCTTGACTTTGAAGAAAAATATGCCTGTAGCCCAGGTGATATGTGCGCAAGCAGCTATCAATAACATAGCGGCGCTCATGGCGACACATGGCGCTTGTCGGGCGCAACTAGCGCGCGGGCTTGTTCACAAACCCCACCACCAGCCCCCTGGCCGTCACGGTGATGGTGCCGGGCTCCAGCCCCAGGCCGTCGGCCAGCATCAGGTCTTGCGGGCGCAGCTGGTGCAGCACTACATCACGCAGGGCCTGCTCGGCCAGCACCGGGCCATAGGCCGTCAGCAGCTCGGCCTGACGCGGCGGCATGCCTGAAAAACGCAAGGTGTTGACTTTCAGCTGGTGTGCGCGAATCGACTGGTCGCTGGCCTCATAACGCAGCGCAAAGTCCAGATCAAACACGCCTGCATGGCGGTCGGGCAGCGCGGGCCCGCTGGCCTCCAGCTGGATGTCGGCGCCCAGCCGGTTCTCTTTGGGCAGCAGGCGCAGCGCGGGTGCCTGCATGTCCAGTGCCAGAAATCCGCCCGCCTTGTAGCGACGCGGAAACTTTTTGGCCAGCGCCTCGCGCATCTGCTCGGCCGTCACGGTGTAGCTGGGCTGGGCCTGGGCCTGTTGCAGCATGAAAGCGCCGCCGCCCAGCAGCGCCAGGCGCGTCGCCGCATGCAGCAGTTGCCGGCGCTGCATCAGCTCGCCTTGCCCACGTCTGCCGCCACAGCAACTGGCTGCGGCCTGCCGCCGCCCACCACGCGGCACACAGGGCTGATCGACTGCGCACAGACGCGGCCCAAGTGCGGCGGGCCACGCTTGTGGTCGTTGACGGTGATGCTCAATGTGGTCACGAATTTCATGGTGTGTACAGGTTCATCAAGCCAGCAAGGCTAACCAGTCTGGGTGTTGCGCGGTGTAGGCCGGTGCCTTGTGTTCCCATTTTCAGCCTCACGCGCAAGCTCAAGACGGGCGCCATGTAAAGCGCAGGTGCTGTATTGCAACGTAGTGTGTATTGCGTCATCACCATGCCGCTGCACCACGTTGAACACCTGATCCACATGATTTCATCTGGTCACAACAACGCTTGCCCTCCATTACCCAAAGGACTCTCATGAACAAATTACTCGCTACCCTGATCGCTACCCTGGTTGCCGGCTCTGCATTTGCACAAGCCACTGCCCCCGCTACGCCAGCAGTGCCTGCTGTGCCGGCAACCGCCGCTACGGTCAAGGCAGAAGCCAAGGCCGACAAGGCCGTGGCAGCCGCTGTCAAAAGCGAAGCCAAGGTAGACGCCAAGGCCGACACCAAAGTTGAAAAGGCAGAAGCCGCCGCCGTTGAGAAGAAGACAAAGGCCGTGACCAAGTCCGAAACGACCAAGGCCAAGGCACAAGCCAAAGCCGCCAAGGCCGACGCGGAAGACAAAACCAAGGCTACCGCCAAGGCTGAAAAAACCAGCGCGAATGCCGATGCCAAAGCCGACAAGACCGTCATCAAGGCAGACGCCAAGGTAGAAACCGTCAAGGCAAAAGCCGCTGCCGACAAGGGCATTGCCAAAGTTGAAACCAACGCAGTCAAGGCAGAAGCCAAGGCCGACGTCAAAGCAGCCGGCAGCAAGTAACTTGCACGCAGCGCTTGCAGGCCCGCCTGCAAGCCGACATAAAAAAGACAGGCTTTGACCTGTCTTTTTTTATGCCTGCGTCAAAGCCGCACGGCAAATCGGGCCGCAGCCCTTTATCGACAAGCGCAAGCAGCTATAAAAACAGGAGCAACTGGTGCCTGCGGGTCGCCTAACGGGTTACGACTGACCAGCCGGCCTTGAGGTTGGACTTGTCGTTTTCATAGTCCCAGTTGGTGCCACAGCGCGCGCAGCTGTAACGCGTCACGGTGGCCAGATGGCCACGCCGCGTTTCTTGCCGGCTGCCGCCCTGCACCAGTTCGGGGTGGCCGGGGGCCTTGCGCCAGTTTTGCTGAATGCCGGCGCAGGATTCGCACAGCGCCGCCTTTTTTGATTCGGTCGTGCGCTTGGTGTCGTCGGTCATGGTGGGCTCTTGGGTGGGCGGCTGGGGGCTTTATTGTCGCCCCATGGCCCTCCGGGGAGAAACTTGTAGCCAAATCGGCCTTCAGCCCTTGCGCAGTGTGCGCAAACAGCTATCAAAACAGTAGCGAATTCTGCGTGTCATTGCGGGCCCGACCCGCCATCGATGGTCCCGCATGCAGCCGCAGGACTCAGCGCCTGCTCAGTGTCCGCAGCCGCTGGTGCGGCGCGTCTTCCCCATCCACCGGCAACTGCTGCTTGGCCCGCAGGTAGTGGCTGGTGAACACATCCAGGTAAGCCTCCAGTGTTTGCGCCGCATGTAGCTCACCGGCCAGCGCCAGGCACAGCGCCGCCACTTCAGACGTGCAGAAGTGTTCATCGCGCTGCGAGCGGCGCAGCTTGTAGCTGGAGAGCTGATCGCTCTGCAGGCTCAGCACCGGCAGCTTGTCGAGGTAAGGGCTTTTGCGAAACATCTTGCGCGCCTCGGGCCAGGTGGCGTCCAGCAGCACAAACAGCGGGCGCTTGCTGTTGCTGGCATCCAGAGCCTTCACGTCGGTCGCCACGCGCTCAGCCGCCACAAACTCGCCAGGGAAGACCAGATAAGGCTGCCATTGCGGGTCTGCCAGCAGGGCCAGCAGCGCAGGGTCCACCTCGGTGCGCGCCCAACCAAACGCAAAGGTGTCGGCCACCACATCGGCCACCAGCCAGCCGGTGTTGCTGGGCTTGAGCGGCTCAATGTCGGCCATCAGCAGACACATACCGGCGCGCACGGGCAAGTTGGGGCGCAAGTCACAGATGCAGTGGCTGGGCAACAGCCGGCAACCAGCGCAGCGCTCACCGCGCGGGCCGCCACGTGCCAGAAAAGGTTTGGAGCTGCGCGCCAGGCGCGCGGCGCGCAGGCGGCTGACCGCATGCGGGAACACGTGAGGGGCTGAAGCTGGGGGCAAGGTCATTCAGCGGCAGCCTGGGCCACCCGCCCGGCTTGACGGGTCAGGCCGCAGGCCGGTGCAGCGCGCACAGCTTGTTTCCATCGGCGTCGCGCAGATAGGCCAGGTACAGCTTGCCCACAGCGCCATCGCGCCAGCCCGGCGGGTCTTCACAGCTGGTGCCGCCGTTGGCAATACCAGCCGCGTGCCAGGCGTCAACCTGTTCGGGCGATTCGGCCGTGAAGCCTATGGTGCTGCCATTGCCGCGGCAAGCAGGCTCGCCATTGATCGGCGTGGTGATGCCAAAGGTACCGGTCTTGCTGCGGTAGAAGTAACGGTTCTTGTTGGCAATGCCGGGCGCTATGCCCAGCGCGCCGAGCACCGCGTCGTAAAACTTGTTGGAGGCTTCCAGGTCGTTAACGCCGACCATGATGTGGCTGAACATTGATTTTGTCTCCGTGGGGGACCCGCAAGCGGGTAGAAAGGGCTGTGCGCATGTTACTTGAGTCGACTTGCGGCATATCCTCCGCACATGATGCTGCGAATACGCAGCAGTAGCGGTCTGACTTGCGTATAAAAAATGCCCTTAGCCCTTATGAAGCGGGCGCAAGCAGCTATAAAAAACAGAGCAAATCAGGTTTTGTGAGTGGCGCCAAAATACTGTGCAAAAATACAGTATTCACCATGCAGCACGCTTGCTGCCGTACCAGGGGGTCGCCATGAAAGTTTTGCCTGCCAGCTTTGACGGTCAGTACATTCGTCGTGTGTTTGACGAAGCCACTGAGACCTGGTGGTTCTCGGTGATTGACGTGGTGCAAGTGCTGACAGAGAGCAAAAGCGCCAAGCGCTACTGGTCAGACCTCAAGCGCAAGCTGGCGCAAGAGGCGGGCTCCGGGCAACCGTACGAGGAAATCGTACAGTTGAAACTGACCGCCACAGACGGCAAGCAGCGCGAAACCGATTGCGCCAAAGCCGCCACGCTGCTGCGCATAGTCCAATCCATCCCCAGCCCCAAAGCCGAGCCCATCAAACTCTGGCTTGCCAAGGTCGGCTACGAGCGCATGCAGGAAATGGCCGACCCCGCCCTTTCGCTCAACCGCGCCCGCCAGACCTGGCAGCAGCACGGCCGCAGCGACAAGTGGATTGCCCAGCGCATGACCGGGCAGGAAACCCGCAACAAACTCACCGACTACTGGCGCGAACACGACATCAAGGCCGGGCAGGAATTTGCCATCCTCACCAACATCATCCACACCGAGTGGAGCGGCGTCAGCGTCAAGGACCACAAGGCCGTCAAAGGCCTGAGCAGCCACAACCTGCGCGACCACATGACCGAGGCAGAGCTCATCTTCACCGCACTGGCCGAGCTGTCTACCCGCCAGATCGCCGAGACGATGAACGCCAGCGGCTTGCCGGAAAACACCACCGCAGCCAAAGCGGGTGGCGGCATTGCCAAGCAGGCGCGCAAACAACTGGAGAGTCAAACCGGCAAGTCGGTGGTGTCTGGGCAGAACTATCTGGCTCCCAAAGCGGGTAAGGCCCCCAGAGTCACGAAGAAGTAACACCAGCCGGTGCGGGGACTTTTTTTGCGATCAAATTGGCCGCTAGCCAATATGGAATGTACGCACGCAGCTACTAAAATCGGAGCATGTCAGGGGCGACTGCCAACATGAACGCAAACCACCATGCCTGAGCAAACCGACTTCATCATCATCGGCGGCGGCATCGCCGCCGCGTCGGTCGGCTACTGGCTGGCGCCGCATGGGCGCGTGATTTTGCTGGAGCGCGAGTCGCAGCCGGGTTACCACTCCACCGGGCGCTCGGCCGCGCTGTTTATGGAAAGTTATGGCACGGCCCAGGTGCGGGCGTTGACCATGGCGAGCCGGGCCTTCTTTCAAAACCCGCCGCAAGGATTTAGCGAACACCCCTTGATCTCGCCGCGCGGCGCGATGATGGTCGCCATGCATGGCGAAGAGGCGCTGCTGGCCGAGCAGTGGGACGTCTTTCGCAGCGTCACGCCGCATGCGCGTCTGCTGAGCAGTGAACAGGCCTGCGCGCTGGTGCCAGTGCTGCGGCCTGAGAAAGTGCTGGGCGCCGTGCTGGAGCCCGATGCCGCCGACATGGATGTGGATGCGATTCACCAGGGCTTTCTGCGTGGTTTGCGGCGCGTGGGTGGCCAGGTGATTTGCAACGCTGAGGTCACGGCGCTGGCGCGTGTGGGCGACGTCTGGCAAGTGCAGGCGGGCGGCCAGACATACACAGCGCCGGTCGTTATCAACGCAGCCGGCGCGTGGGCCGATGTGGTGGCGGCGCTGGCCGGCGCAGCGCTGATCGGGCTGGAGCCGCGACGCCGCTCGGCCTTTATCTTTGCGCCGCCTGACGGCATCAACAGCGCGGCGTGGCCGCTGACGGCCAGCATTGACGAGGGCTGGTACTTCAAGCCCGACGTCGGCATGTTGCTGGGCTCACCGGCCAATGCCGACCCGGTGGCGCCGCAAGACATCCAGCCCGAGGAGCTGGACATCGCCATGGCGATTCACCGCATAGAAGAGATGACGACCTTGACCATTCGCCGCCCCACGCGTACTTGGGCGGGGCTGCGCTCGTTTGTGGCCGACGGTGATCTGGTGGGCGGCTTTGATGGGGATGCGCCGGGTTTCTTCTGGCTGGCGGCGCAGGGCGGCTACGGCATTCAGACCTCGGCCGCGATGGGCGAGGCCTGCGCGGCGCTGGCGCGCGGCCTGCCACTGCCCGAACGTATGGCGGGCTTTGGCCTGACGGAAGCGATGCTGTCGCCGGCGCGGCTGCGAGCCACTGCCCCTGAAGTTTAAGCATCAAATCGGCCGCCAGCCCTTATACAGAATGCGCAAGCAGCTATTAAAACAGGAGCGCTTCGGGCTGCAAGGCGGGTATGGCCCGGCGGTGCCGCCGATGACGGCTGTTGCCTGCCGGGCACTTCCCTGCCCGCTTAACCCGCGCTGATGCTGATGCGGCGCGGCTGCGCGTGGGCGGCCTTGGGGATGCGCAGTTTCAGCACGCCCTGGGTCAGCTCGGCGCTCACGTTCTCGGTGTCCAGCTCTTTGCTCAGGGTGAAGACGCGGTGAAACCGCGCCAGGCCCACCTCGGTGTGGCTGGACTGCAGGCCCTCGGGCAGGTTCAATGCTGCTTCAGCCTCGATGGTCAGGGTGTCGGCCTCTACCTGCAGCTTGAGCTTGTCTTTGGGCACACCCGGCAGGTCGGCGTACAGCGTGATGCCGCTGCTATCTTCGACGACGTCTACCGGCGGTGTCAGCGTGGCCTGGGTGTAACGCTGCGCTTGCTGCCTGGGCTGGCGCGCCACGTCGCTTGAAGCGCGCTCGTTGCGCCCGTCGTTCAGGGACGAATAGTCGAGGTGTGAGCCGTTGCCGCCCTGGCGGGTGGTGCTTGCGGCGGTGCTTGTCTGGGTGTTCATGGCTGGCCTCCTTTCAGTGAACGGTGATGCGGCGTGGCTGGGCAGCCGCGCGCCGCTGGATGGTGATGTGCACGAGGCCGTCCTTCACGCGTGCTTCCACGGCGTCGGGGTCGGCGTCTTCGGGCAGGCTGATCACCCGGCGAAAGGCACCAGCAAAGCGCTCGTTGATGTGCAGCGTGGACTGCGGCGTGGCCTCGGGCAGGCTGGACTTGCGCTCCCCGGCGATGGTCAGCATGCCGCGCTCCAGATCGACCTCCAGCGAGTTGGGGTCGATGCCGGGCGCGAACGCGTAGACCTCGACGGTCTGGGGCGTTCCGCCCACGTTCAGGGCAGGAAAGCCGCCGCGGCCAAAACCGCGGATATTGGGCGACAGATCAAGTGCCTGCTGAACCTCGCGTTGCAGGCGATCCATTTCTGCAAACACCTCGTGCGGAAACAGGGATCGAAACATGGCGATTACCTCCATTCAGGTTAAACACTGTCACGCCGGAAAAGGCCCTTCCGGCGCTCCGGATTCAGGATGTAGGACCCCGCAAAAAGATTTCAAGAGGGCGTTTGCACTTCTTTGTCAGCGCCTGAGATGGACGCCCTGGGTCAGACAGGGGCCATGCCAGGGCCTGGCCGTGTTACTGGTCACTCAACGCATCCAGGAAACGCCCACGGTCACCATCCGCCGCCCGACGCGCACTTGCGGCGTACTGGCACGCGGCCAGCAAAAAACCATCCCCCGGGTTAAGGTCGAAGCTCAGCCAACCCCCATCACCATGCCCCACACCACCCACTTCTACGAACCCCGCCTCGGCCACGGCCTGCCGCATGACCCGTTCAATGCCATCGTCGGGCCGCGCCCGATTGGCTGGATCTCTTCGATGAACGCCGCCGGGGCGCTGAACCTGGCGCCCTACAGTTTTTTCAACGCCTTCAACTACGTGCCGCCCATCGTGGGTTTTGCCAGCATTGGCTACAAAGATACGCTGCGCAATATTGAAGCCACCGGCGAGTTTGTGTGGAACCTCACCACGCGGGCACTGGCGGAGCAGATGAACCAGAGCTGCGCGGCGGTGCCGCCCGAGGTCAATGAGTTTGAACTCGCGGGCTTGAGCCCCGCGCCATCGCGCGTGGTGGCGGTGCCGCGTGTGCTGCAAAGCCCGGTGTCGTTTGAGTGCCGGCGCACGCAGGTGCTGCGGCTGGAAGGTGTGGGTGGTGGCCAGATAGACACCTGGTTGGTGCTGGGCGAGGTGGTGGCGGTGCACATTGACAAGGCCTTGCTGAAAAACGGCGTGTACGACACGGCCGCTGCCGGCCATGTGTTGCGCGGTGGCGGGCCGGGCGACTACTTCACGGTGGGGCCGGAGCAGTTGTTTCGCATGTTCCGGCCGCGCTGAGCTGCCAGGGCGAGCAGCGCAGGGGGCAAGTCACTGCGCGTGGTTTGTACGGCCAGCGCCTGGATTTTAGGTGCCAAATCAGCCTGCAGCCCTTGTCTAGCTTGCGCAAGCAGCTATCAATAACAGAGCAAGTTTTGGCTCAGGCGTCTTGGGCAGATGGAACGGCCGGCAATTTCAGCACGCGTTGAATTGTCAGAAGCAGATCGGCGTTGGAGGTCGACGCCTTGACCAATACCGCGTCGGGGCGGCTGCCTGCTTTGGGCAGCACTTCACTGGCAGAAAACACCACCAGCGCGGGCCGCGGCTGCAGGCTGTCGATCAGTTCCACCAGATCCCAGCCCGACTCACTGCCCAGGCCCAGGTCCAGCAGCACCAGGTCAAAGGTGCTGGACCGCAGGCTCGCCCGCGCCTGGGTCAGGATGCTGGCAAATTCGAAGGTGGCAAAATCAGCGGCGATGGCTGCGGCGATGTGCTGGATGTCCACGTCGTCCTCCACATGCAGGATGCGCGGCTTGCGGCCATGCAGGTCGGCCACTGCGCGCTGCATGGCTGAGACCAGTTGCGCCTCGTCAATTGGCTTGGTCAGCCAGTCCGACACGGCGGAGGGTTTGTGGTCAAGCTGAAGCTGCCCGTCGCCGGCCAGTGTAGAGATCACGATGACAGGCAACGCGCGTGTGGCTTCGCTCGCGCGCAGGCTGTTCAGAAATGCGCCACCCGTCTGGCCCGGCAGGCGCAGGTCAAGCGTCACCGCTGCATAACCGCCTTTGGCCAGCAGCGCCATGGCCTGCGGCGCGTTGTGCGCCAGATCCGATGCAAAACCAGCCTTGTCCAGCATGATGGCGATCAGCCTGGCCACGTCCACATCGGCTTCACACACCAGGATGCGCGAGCGGGGCGCCAGCGGCGCGGCCTCGGCAGGCCCCTGCCACAGTGGCAGCTCAAAGAAAAACGTGGTGCCTTCGCCAAGCCGGGTTTCAAAACCGATGGTGCCGCCCATGCGCTCCACAATTGCGCGCGAGATGTTCAGGCCCAGCCCGGTGCCGCCCTTTTGCCGGGTATCCGAAGAGTCCGCCTGCGAGAACTTCTGGAAGATGCGCTTGCGAAACTCCTCGGGAATGCCGGGGCCATGGTCGCGCACCTCCATGCGTACCCCCAGCCCGGCCCTGGCCACGTGCACCTCTACCGTGCCGCCAATCGGCGAAAATTTCAGCGCATTGGACAGCAGGTTGGTCACCACCTGCGTGAGACGGTCTGCCTCAACGTTCACCTGCAGCTCTGGCTCGTCGCAGTGCAGCGACAGGGTGACACTGTTGGCCAGGGCGAAACCTTCGTTGGCGGCAATGGCCTGCACCATCAGCGGCATCAGCGTCATCGGCTGCAGGTCCAGCTGCATCTTGCCGGACTCAATTTTTTCGATGTCCAGGATGTCGTTGATCAGCCGTATCAGGCGCTCGCAATTGTTCTTGGCGATGCCGATCAGCTTCATGGCTGCGTCGGGCAGCTTGCCGGCGATACCGCCGGAGATCAGGCCCAGGGAGCCGCGGATCGACGTCAGCGGCGTGCGCAGTTCATGGCTCACGGTTGAGACAAATTCGGTTTTCAGCCGGTCAATGCGTTTGAGCTCGGTGATGTCGGTGGCCAGTGAATAAAAGCCGATCACCTTGCCCTCGTCAGCGCCCTCGCCGTAACGCGGAAAATAATTGACCACGTAGTTGCGCACATCGCCGTTGGCCGAGCGCTGCTTGCGCTCGTACACCACCGGGTAACCGGACAGCACTTCTTCCACCTTGGGACGCAGCGCCTCGTAGAACGCTGGCTCCATCAGCTCGCTCATGCTTTTGCCCAGGATATCCTCGCTGGAGAGGCCGGTGGCCTCCTGGTAGGCGCGGTTGTGAAAGCGGCAGCGCTGCTCGGCATCCACATAGGCGATCAGCGCCGGCACGGTGTCCGTGATCTCGCGCAACTGCAGCTCGCTGGCGTGCACGCGGTCGCTGGATCGGCGCATCTCGGTGGTGTCGCGGCCCGTGCCCCGGTAACCGGTGAAACGCCCCGACGCATCAAAAATTGGCACGCCGCTGATGCTCACATAACGCGTCTCCCCTTTGCTGCCGAGCCGGGTGACTTCAAAGTCGCGGAAAACCTCGTGCCGTTCAAGCTGTGCCTTGTGCTCCGCCCAGACGCTGTCGGCCATGCCCACATAGGGCAGCTCCCACCGGGTCTTGCCGACGGCGCTGTTGCCGCTGAACGCCGCCGTGTGCGCATGCCGTGTTTCGCCAGAAATCTGGACAAAACGGAAATATTCGTCTTGCTCCCAGAACCAGTCGGACGACAACTCGGTGAGCGCGCGAAAGCGTTCGTCGCTGGCGCGGGACAACTGCTCGGCATGTTTGCGCTCTGTGATGTCCTGCAGCTGCGAGATGAAGTGCAGCGGCTGGCCCTTTGCATCGCGCACCAGTGAGCAGGTCAGCGCGCCCCAGACCATTTGGCCGGACTTGTGCAGATAGCGCTTTTCGCGCTGGTAGGTCTCAATCTCGCCGGCCAGTGCGCGGCTGCGCTGCGCGGTGTCCTCGGCCACGTCGTCGGGGTGCGAGACATCGGGTGCGTCTGGGGCCATCAACTCGGCCTGCGAATACCCGAACATGTCGCAAAAGGCCTGGTTGACGCGCAGCCTGCGCGAGTCGATACCGAGCACCGCCATGCCAATGGCGGCGTTTTCGAAGGCGCTGGTGAACTGCTGCCCGCTGGCCGCGTCGCTGGCAGCGCGCTCGTACGCCTCGAGCTGGTCGGCCTGAAGCCGCAGCTTGTGTTGCAGCTCTTCTGCCAGCCGCGTCAGTTCAAGCACCCGGTCTTGCAGACTTTGCGCTTGCGGCTCCTGCTGCTTTTTCGGCTCTTTTTGAGTCATGCGTGTCCTGTGGGTTGTCTCGCCCGGGCCGGTCTTCACGGGCACACCGGCCGCCCGTCCGCCAACGTAGTGTAAGCAGTATGGGCGACTTCCCCATCGTGATTTGCGTGGCGCGCGCTGGTGACCGCGCGATCCCTGGCCGGTGCGGCTGGCGGCTGGCCGCTACTTTTGCGCGGGTGGCCCCGGCAGCCACACAAACGCCAGCGCGCCCAGCGCCAGCAGCGCAGCAATGCTGGCCAGCACGGCGGTAAAGGGCTCTATGCCCTGCGCTTGTGCTGCGGTGGCGACGATGCCAGTAAACCACTGCATGGTGGCCACACCCATGAACATCGCCATGGTGAAAACCGACAGCGCGCGCCCGGTCATGCTGGCCGGGTAGGCGGCGCGCACGTCGGCGTACTGCAGGATCATGAAGCCCGACAGCAGGCCGATGACGACGGGTGCCACGACGTCAATCACGGCGCTGTGTGAGAAGGAAAACGCGGCAAAGAGGCCGGCCACCAGCCAGGTAAAGCCGGTGATCCAGCGGCGCCGCGTGGCAGGGCCGGGGTCCAACCGGCCAAACAGCGGTGGCCCGGCCAGTGACACCAGCGACATCACCAGCGCCACGTTGCCGCTTTGCACCAGCGAAAAACCGTGGCGCTCAATCAGCAGCGGCCCCAGCCACAGGCCGCGCAGCGAGACAAAAGACGCATAACCCACACTGGCCAGCAGCAAAATGCCCCAGGTGTGCGGCAACGTGAACAGGGTGCCAAAACCGGCCAGCGCCTGGCCCACAGACTCTTTTTTTCTGCCCGCGTCGGTCGGGTGCGCGGGCTCATGCACCAGCGCCCAGATCAGCACCCAGGCCAGCACGCCCCAGCCGGCCAGCACCCAAAACCCCATGCGCCAGGAGCTGGCCTCAATCAGCCAGGCCAGCGGCGTGCCGGTAAGCAGCAGGCCAATGCCGCCCACACTCATGGCCAGGCCAGAGATGGCGGCAAATCGCTGCGGCGGCATGTGCCGCGCAATAAACACGGTGCACACCAGAAAAGCCGGCGCGCAGCCAATACCTATCAGCACCTGACCGGCCAGCAACATGCCAAAACTGGTGGACACCGCCGACAGCACAGCCCCGGCCACCGCCACCGGAAAAGCCAGCAGCACCGTGCGCCGCACGCCGTGCAGGTCTATGCCTATACCCATGAAAAGCTGCATGGCGCCAAACGCAAAGTGAAAGGCGCCGGCAAACAGTCCCAGCGCTTTGGCGTCCAGCCCGAAGTCAGCCTGCAGCGGTGTGGCCATGATGGCGGCCACGGTGCGAAAGGCCTGGCTTAGCGCAAAGGCGGTGACCAGCGCAAACAGCATGACCCAGATGGCGCGTGTGGGGGATGACGAAGGCAGGGGCGCGGCAGAACTCATGCGCCTGACGATACACCGGCTGGCAAGCCGCTGCCTGGCCAAGGCGCTCAGTGCTGCGCGCGGCTGCCGCCTGCTTCTTTCAGCCAGGCAGCGGGCCTGCCATACTGCGGGCCACGACGGCAGCCATCCGAACCTGCCGCGCCACTGAGACGCATGAGAGGCACACCATGAATACCCTGGACACCGATTACCTGGTTATTGGCAGCGGCGCCGTTGGCCTGGCGTTTGCCGACACCTTGTTGCAAGAGTCCGATGCCCATATCACCATCGTCGACCGGCATGGCAAGCCTGGCGGGCACTGGAACGACGCCTACCCTTTTGTGTCCCTGCACCAGCCGTCGGCGTTTTATGGTGTGAATTCCTTGCCGCTGGGGTCCAACCGCAAGGACACCATCGGGGTCAACCAGGGGCTGTACGAGCTGGCGTCCGGCCCCGAGGTCAGTGGCTATTTTGATTCGGTGATGCGCCAGCGCCTGCTGCCCAGTGGCCGCGTGAGCTACCACCCGATGTGTGATTACCTGGGTGACGGCCGGTTTGTATCGATGTTGTCGGGCGAAGAAACGCAGGTTCGGGTGGCGCGCAAAACGGTGGATGCCACCTATTTCGGTACCTCGGTGCCGGCCACACACACGCCGCGTTATCAGCTTGCCTCGGGCGTGAACCTGGTGCCACCCAATGCCTTGCCGCAGTTGTGGATGAAGCCCGCTGCCGAGCGGCCCCGGCGCTTTGTGATTGTGGGCGCGGGCAAGACCGCGATGGACGTGGGCGTGTGGCTGCTCAACACCGGCGCGGCGCCCGACAGTGTGTATTGGGTGATGCCGCGCGACTCCTGGCTTCTGAACCGGCAGCGCATTCAGCCCGGCATGGATTTTTTCCATGAGACCTTGGGCGCCATGGCCGAGCAGATGGTCGCTTTTGCCCAGGCCACGTCGGTGGACGACCTTTTCGAGCGCCTGGAGGCAGCCGGCATCATGCTGCGCATAGACCGCTCACTGCGCCCGGGCATGTTTCATTACGCCACCATGTCCACCGGCGAGATAGAGGTGCTGCGCCGCATCACCCAGGTCATTCGCATGGGTCGGGTGCAGGCGATTGACAGCCAGGGCCTGGTATTGGACCAGGGCCGGGTCGATATGGATGCGGGCACACTGTACATCGACTGCACGGCTTCGGCGGTAGAGCCACGGCCAGTGAGCCCCATTTTTCAAGGCGCGCGTATTGTGCCGCAGCTGGTGCGCGCGCCGCAGCCGGCGTTCAGCGCCGCACTCATCGCTTACGTTGAAGCGCACTACGAGGATGACGCGGCCAAGAACGCGCTCTGTGGCACGGTGCCTTTTCCGCACAAGCTGCACCAGTATCTGCACTGCAACATGGCCAACATGGCCAACCAGTACCGCTGGGGACAAGACAAGGTCTTGAGCCGCTGGATCCGCGACTGCCGGCTTGACGGTTTTGGCAAGGTGATCGCAGCCGTCAGCCCGGACGATACTGAAAAGCTGGCCGTGCTTGAGCGCATGCGGGCAGCCGCAGGGCCTGCCATGGCAAACCTGCAAAAGCTCGCCGCGCAGCCAGCCTGAACCTGGAGCGCTTGGAGCGGTGCCGGGCCAAGCGGGTCGCCGGGTCGCAGCGCCTTGGTGTTGATCCGGTGGATTGGACGACGCGCGTGGAGATATACCGGCTGGCAAGCCGCTGACCGGGCGCAGGCTCTCAGTGTATGGCGCGGGTGCGGCCGACTTCGCCCAGCCGCTCGGCGTGTAATCTGCAAAACGCAACCAGCAGGTCCAGCTCGGACGCTTTGTCAAACACCATGTCGGCGCCCAGCTTCATGCACTTGCTGGCAATCAGCCGGTGGGTGTAGCTGGTCAGCACCACGACCTTCTGGGTTGGCTTGCGGGTCTGGCAGTCTTTGAGCACACCGAAGCCAGTACCTTCTGCAAGAAAGAGATCAACAATGACCAGCTCCCAGTTGGCGTGATTCTCTCTCAGCCACTGGCGCGCGGCACTTTCGGTTTCAGCGTGACCTACAAATTTGATGGGGGCGACTTCTTCCATGGATTCGAACATGGTGTTGCGAATCTCGGGTTTGTCTTCTACAAGAAAGGTGCTGAGAAGCATGGCGGGCCCTGGTAGGCGGCGCACGTGGCGCTGCGGTGAAGGCTGTTTGTAGCACTGGACCGCAAGGCGTTTTGTAGGACGGGTTCGTCAGTAGCGCAAAAGCTGCGACAAGTGCAACAAAGTGCTACAAGCCCGCGTGGATACAGCGGAATCAGCTACAAAAACAATAGCAGATCAGGTTTCATTGGATGAAACCAACGCTCAGCCGCAAGGTCGCAAGGCCTTGCCTTCCAGCTGCGCTGTCAGGCTGTCCAGCTGTTTGCGCAGGCCGGCATCTGCGGCGGGCAATTTGAGGATTTGCCCGCGAGCCTCTGCGCGCTCTTGCGCCACGCGGGCTGTGCGTACGCCCCGGGTCGCCACGCGCGCGAGTTCTTTCTCGGCTTCGGCCTGGCTGGCAAAGCTGGCCAGCGCCAGCCCGGGGG
>NZ_JAUXUP010000063.1 GCF_030680935.1 Polaromonas sp.
TGTCCGGGACCCCTTCGCTGCCGCTACGGGGCAACCTGCGCTGCTCGATTACGGCGGGGGGCGTCAGAACTCGCTTCGCTCAAACAACTGCCGCCCTTGACACCGCCTCCATCTGCGCTGCTCGGCCCGGCCAAACGGGCTGTGGGGAAGGAAGCGGATTCGGGGAGGTGAGGACGCGCTTTGCGCGTCCTCACCGGAGCCCGCTGGCGAATCCGGTCCCGATTACACCACCCGTCGGGCTGGGCCGAGGAGCGCAGCCGAAAACGGATCAGGGCGAGCGATTGTCTGAGCGTAGCGAGTTCGAGCTCGACCCCGTTTTCGGCGAGCACCGCAGGTTGCCCCGGAGCGCAGCGCAGGGGTCCCAGACCATCGGGTCGCCTTTCTTTTGGGTACTTTTCTTTGGCGACGCAAAGAAAAGTGCCTCGCCCGCCGGGGCGAGACCCGGCTTGCTGGCAAACCAAAAAATCGGGATCAAAGAGAACTTCAAGCCCGCAGCAGCGGAGGCAAAGAGATGAACCTCTCCGAACCGTTCGTCCGCCGCCCAGTAGCCACAGTCCTCCTCACCATAGGCCTGGCCCTCGCCGGCTTAGGCGCCTTCTTCGTACTGCCGGTCTCGCCGCTGCCGCAGGTCGATTTCCCCACCATCTCGGTGAGCGCATCACTACCCGGCGCCAGCCCCGCCACCATGGCCAGCAGTGTGGCGACGCCGCTGGAGCGGCGCCTAGGCACCATTGCGGGTGTCAATGAAATGACGTCCAACAGCGGTGCGGGCTCGACTCGCATCAGCCTGCAGTTTGACCTGAACCGCAAGATTGATGCAGCCGCGCGAGAGGTGCAGGCGGCCATCAACGCCTCACGCGCGGACCTGCCAGCCACGCTGCGCAGCAACCCGACTTACCGCAAGGCGAACCCCGCCGCTTCGCCGGTGATCATCCTGGCGCTGACATCCAAGACCCGCTCGCCGGGACAAATCTACGACGAGGTGTCGAACCTGGTGCAGCAAAAAATTGCGCAGGTGCCGGGCGTGGGTGATGTCGAGCTCGGTGGCGGCTCGCTGCCCGCCGTGCGGGTGGAACTGCTGCCGTTTGCCCTGAACCGTTACGGTGTCAGCATGGAGGACGTGCGGGCGGCGCTGCAGGCCTCCAACGCCAACCGACCCAAGGGCGCGATTGAAGGCAACGGCCAGCGGCTGCAGATTTATTCAGGCGCCAACACCGCCAGTGGCGGGCGCAAGGCGTCGGACTACCGCGAGCTGGTGGTGGCCTGGCGCAACAACGCAGCCATTCGCCTCAGCGATGTGGCCGAGGTGGTCGATGGCGTGGAAAACACCAACACCCTGGGCCTGTTCAACGGGGAGCCGGCAGTGATTGTGCTGGTCACGCGCCAGCCCGATGCAAATGTGATTGCCACCGTCGATGCTGTGCGAGCCCTGCTGCCCGAGCTGCAGGCCCAATTGCCGCAGGACGTGGTGCTGCAGGTGGCGTCGGACAGAACCAACTCGATACGTGCGTCGCTCAAGGAAATTGAAATCACGCTGCTGATATCGATTGTTCTGGTGGTGCTGGTGGTCAGCGCCTTTCTGCGCAGTGCGCGCGCCACACTGATTCCGGCGGTGGCCACGGTGGTGTCCTTGTTGGGCACCTTTGGCGTGATGTACCTGCTGGGCTTTTCGCTGAACAACCTGAGCCTGATGGCCCTGACCGTAGCCACCGGCTTTGTGGTGGACGATGCAATTGTGGTGCTGGAAAACACCAGCCGCCATATTGAAGCGGGCATGGACCGTTTCAAGGCCGCGCTGCTGGGCGCACGCGAAGTCGGCTTTACCGTGTTGTCCATCAGCCTGTCGCTGGTGGCGGTGTTTATCCCGCTGCTCTTCATGGGCGGGCAGACCGGGCGGCTGTTTCGCGAGTTTGCGGTCACGCTGTCGGCGGCGGTGTTGATCTCACTGGTGATATCGCTGACCACCACCCCGATGATGTGCGCCTGGCTACTCAAGCCACATGGCAGCAACAAGCCGCAGGGGCGCGTGGCCCGGTGGCTGGAGCGCACCTTCAAGGCGGTGCAACGCGGATATGAACACAGCCTGGACTGGGCGCTGGGCAGCAAGGCGCTGGTGATGCTCATCCTGCTGGCCGTCATTGGCTTGAATGTTTACCTGTTTGTGAAGATACCGAAAGGTTATTTTCCGCAGCAAGACACCGGCCAGATCAGCGGCGGCATACGCGCCGACCGGAGTATTTCTTTTCAGGCTCTGCAAGGCAAGCTCAAGGCGCTGGTGGACATCATCCGCAATGACCCCGCGGTGGACACGGTGGTGGGTTTTACCGGTGGCTCACGTGCCGGCGGCGGCTTCATGTTCATCAACCTCAAGCCGGTGGCCGAGCGCACCGAAGCCGGCCAGGCGGTGATTGCGCGGCTCCGGCCACAGCTGGCGCAGATCACTGGCGTGACGCTTTTTTTGAACCCGGTACAAGACCTGCGCGGCGGCGGGCGGCAAAGCAACTCGACCTACCAGTACACCCTCAAAAGTGATTCGACAGCGGACCTGAAAATCTGGGCGGTTCGGCTGGCCGAGCAGATGAAGCTGCAGCCCGCGCTGACCGATGTCGATACCGACCAGCAGGAAAACGGTGTGGAGACCATGGTCACGGTGGACAAGGACAGTGCGGCGCGCCTGGGCATCAGCTCCCGCGATGTGGACAACGCGCTGTACAACGGTTTTGGTCAGCGCCAGGTGGCCACGATTTATGCCGACCTGAACCAGTACAAGGTGATCATGGAAGTGGCGCCGCGTTTTACCCGCAGCCCCGAGTCACTCAAAGACATTTACGTGCCGGCGCGCGGCGGCAGCGGCACGACGCTGGCGGCGGCAGCGCCCACGGCTGCGAGCAGCGTGGCCAACCCCGGTCTGCGCGACCCGTCGGCAGGGCAGGCGTTGAGCTCGGCAGCAACTACCATGGTGCCGCTCTCGGCCATAGCCAGCTTTAGCGAGAACCCGACAGCCGCTTCGGTCAGCCATGAAGACGGTGAACTTTCAACCACGGTGTCTTTCAACCTGGCCGAAGGTGTGCCACTGGGCGAGGCGCAGGCAGCCGTCAAACAGGCCGAAGCCGAGATTCGCCTGCCGGCCAATGTGCGGGGCAGCTTTGCCGGCACCGCGCTGAGTGCGCAGCAGTCGCAAAACGAGCAACCGCTGCTGATTCTGGCTGCGCTGATCGTGATCTACATCGTGCTCGGCATTTTGTATGAGAGCCTGGTGCACCCGATCACGGTGCTGTCCACCCTGCCCTCGGCGGGTGTGGGTGCGGTGCTGGCACTGCTGATGTTCAAGATGGAGTTTTCCATCATTGCGCTGATCGGCGTCTTTTTGCTGATTGGCATTGTCAAGAAAAACGCCATCCTGATCATCGACTTTGCGATTGAGGCCGAACGTTCGCGTGGCCTGTCCGCGGTGGAAGCCGTGCGCGAAGCCTGTCTGCTGCGCTTTCGGCCCATCCTGATGACCACGCTGGCCGCGATATTGGGCGCGCTGCCGCTGGCGATTGGTTTTGGCGAGGGCGCAGAGCTGCGTCGGCCGCTGGGCATCTCCATCATAGGCGGGCTGATTGCCAGCCAGTTGCTGACGCTGCTGACCACGCCGGTCGTCTATGTGCTGATGGACAAGCTGCGGCGGCGCGGTGCCACAGAACACCAGCTGGGCCGCCATACCGACGACTTCCCTGCGCCACCCCCGGGTGCGCCACTGCAACTGCAATGAGGCCCGCCATGCGACACAGACTCTCCACTTGCCTGCTGGCCATCACTCAGGTCATGTTGACCGCTTTGATCACCGGCTGCGCCGTGGGACCTGAGTATCAGCGGCCCAGCACCCCCGATGTCAGCAGCTTTAAGGAAGCCCAGGGCTGGGTGCCGGCAGCGCCCGCCGACGCGCTGGAGCGTGGCCCGTGGTGGCAACTTTTTGGCGACCCGCTGCTGGACCAGCTGGCGGCGCGTGTGGAAGTGTCCAACCAGAACGTCGCCGCCGCCGTCGCGGCCTACACTCAGGCCCGCGCGCTGGTGCGCCAGCAACGCGCTTCGCTGTTTCCTTCGGTCGCGCTGGACGGGGGCGCCTCGCGCTCCCGCAGCAGTGGCAACACCACCACCGGCGCCAGCGGGCGCGTCGGCAACAACTACCAGCTCAGCATAGGCGGCAGCTGGGAGCCCGACGTCTGGGGCCGCCTGAGCCGGGCGGTGGACGGCGCGTCAGCCGGCGCGCAAGCCAGCGCAGCCGATCTGGCCTCTGCCAAACTATCTGCCCAGGGCGAACTCGCTGCCAACTACTTTGCGCTGCGCCAGACCGACGCGCAAAAAGCCTTGCTTGAAACCACCCTGGAGGGTTTTCAGCGCGCCTTTGAGATCACGCAAAACCGCTACACCGCAGGCATCGTCGCCAAGACCGATGTGTTGCAGGCGCAAACCCAGCTGGCCAATGCCAAGGCCGACAACGCCGGGCTGGTGCGCCAGCGCGCCCAGCTGGAGCATGCGATTGCCGTGCTGGTGGGCGAGGCGCCGGGCAACTTCTCGCTGCCGCCGGTGGCCTGGAAGCCGGCGGTGCCCGACATACCGCTGGGCCTGCCGTCCACCTTGCTGCAACGTCGGCCCGATATTGCCGCCGCAGAGCGCCGCGTGGCGGCAGCCAACGAGCAGATCGGCATTGCCAAAAGTGCTTATTACCCCAGCCTGTCGCTGGGCGCCTCGACAGGTACCAGCGCCGCCCGGGTGGCCGACCTGTTCTCGGCGCCCAGCATGCTCTGGTCGCTGGGCCTGTCGGCAGCGCAGGTGCTGTTTGACGCGGGGGCGACCACAGCGCGCGTCGATGGTGCACGTGCGTCGCACGAGCAGGCGGTGGCGCGCTACCGGCAAACCGTGCTGGTGGCATTTGCCGATGTCGAAGACCAGCTGGCGGCCACCCGTGTGTTGCTGGTGCAGCAGGAGTTGCGCCGCCAGGCGTCTGAAGCCGCAGACCAGGTCGAGCAGCAGGTGTTGAACCGCTACCGCGCGGGTCAGGTTGGCTTCACCGAAGTCATCACCGCCCAGGCTACAGCTCTGAGCGCCCGCCGCGCACTGGTGCAGGCGATGGCGGACCGGCAGACCACGGCCGTGGCCTTGATCCAGTCGCTGGGTGGGGGTTGGCAGGCTGTGGAGTAAGCCTTTATTTGCTACTATTTTTATAGCTGCTTGTGCTTGTCGGATAAGGGCTGGAGGCCGAATTAATGCCTGAATTAGCACCGCCTGACTCGCGATGCGCGGCGGGCCAGAAATCTTCTTTGACGCGAAGGCAGGTGGTCTGCCTGCAAGCCGGGTCTCGCCCCGGCGGGCGAGGCACTTTTCTTTGCGTCGCCAAAGAAAAGTACCCAAAAGAAAGTTACTTGCCGCCGGGCAACCCCCGGCGTGTCGGCACACCATGACAGCGAGAACAACGTGAGTAGTCAGCAAACATGGCCCCCGGATCAAGTCCGGGATGACAACCAGACAGCGGAGACTTCAAGAAGCTTTGACCGCAGCCACCAACCTCTCAGCACACCCCAGCGCCTGCCCCGCATCCCGCGCCTCCACCATCACCCGCAGCAGCGGCTCGGTGCCACTGGCGCGAATCAGCACCCGGCCGCTGTTACCGAGCTCTGCATTCACGGCCTCAGTTTCTGACGCCAGCAGCTTGCTGCCAGCCCAGTCCTGTCCCGGTTGCAGGCGCACATTGATCAGCGTCTGGGGAAACAGCGTCACGTCAGCCAGCAACTGCGCCAGACTTTTGCCGCTGCGCACACAGGCCTGCAACACCTGCAGCGCGCTGATCAGGCCATCACCGGTCGTGTGTTTATCCAGCGCCAGCAAATGCCCGGAACCTTCGCCGCCCAGCAACCAGCCGCGCTTTTCAAGCTCTTCCAGCACATAACGGTCGCCCACCTTGGCCCGGACAAATTCCACACCCCGGGCTTTGAACGCCACTTCAACGGCCATGTTGGTCATCAGCGTGCCCACGGCCCCGGGGACTTTTTCACCGCGCGCCAGGCGCTCGGCCACCATCAGGTACAGCACTTCGTCGCCATTGAACAAGCGCCCCTGGGCATCCACCAGCTGCAGGCGATCGGCGTCGCCGTCGAGTGCCACGCCGTAGTCCGCGTCGTAGGCTTTGACGGCCTTGATCAGGGCTTCGGGATGGGTGGCACCCACGCCATCGTTGATGTTCAGGCCGTCGGGCGAACAACCGATGGCGATGACCTCGGCGCCCAGTTCATGAAAAACCTCGGGGGCGATGTGGTAGGCCGCACCGTGCGCGGCATCGACCACAAGCTTCATGCCCTTGAGCGTCAGATCATGGGCAAAGGTGCTTTTGCAGAACTCGATGTAGCGACCCGCCGCGTCATCGAGCCGGCGTGTTTTGCCGAGGTTGGGCGAATCGGCCCAAACCGGCGCCCGCTCCAGTTCAACTTCAACTTCCTGCTCCCACGCATCCGGCAGCTTGGCGCCCTGAGCACTGAAAAACTTGATGCCGTTGTCGGCAAAGGCATTGTGGCTGGCGCTGATCACCACGCCCAGGCTGGCACGTTGGGTGCGCGTCAGGTAGGCCACGCCGGGTGTAGGCAGTGGGCCGAGCAGCACGACATCGACTCCGGCGGAGTTGAAACCCGACTCGAGCGCACTCTCCAGCATGTAGCCGGAAATCCGGGTGTCCTTGCCGATCAGCACTGTCGGACGTGCCTCGGTTTTCTTGAGCACCCGGCCAACCGCGTGGGCCAGGCGCAGCACAAAATCAGGGGTGATCGGCGCCTGCCCCACCGTGCCGCGAATGCCGTCGGTGCCGAAGTATTTTCTTGTCATTGTTGTCCCTTGAACGAATCGACTGTCAGTTGGTGAGCGACCGCAGACCCCAATTTTAAAGCGCGCCGGCGGTTCAGGACGGCACTGCGAACGCTGCCGACCACACCTTGAGTGCCTGAACGGTTTCCCTGACATCGTGCACACGCACAAGGCGCGCACCGCGGTCCACGGCGAGCACTGCGGCCATGACGCTGGGTACCATGCGGTCGGTAACGTCGAGCTGGGCTGCACTGGCCAGCGAGGTCGCTGTGACCGCAGCCAGCGAGGACTTGCGCGACCAGCCAGCCAGCAGTGGATAACCGGGAGCGAGCAACTCGCGCTGACGCGCCAGCAGTTCGAAGTTCTGCGCGACCGTCTTGCCAAATCCAATACCGGGATCAAGCACGATGCGGTTGGCCGCCACGCCCATAGCCCTCAACTCGCTGGCCCTGCCGGCCAGAAAGGCCAGCACGGGGGACACGACATCACCTTGCATGGGTGCGACCTGCATGGTCTGCGGTTCGCGGTGCATGTGCATCAGGCACACGCCGCATGCGGGGTGCGCAGCCACCACAGCAGCAGCAGCCGGCTGGCGCAGCGCCCAGATGTCGTTGATGATGTCGGCGCCCAGATCCAGCACCGCAGCCATGACATCAGGTTTGCAGGTATCCACCGAGACTGGCACACCGAGACGGACCGCATGGCGCACCACGGGCAGCACCCTGGCCAGCTCTTCGTCCAAGGGCACGGGCGGCGCACCGGGGCGGCTGGACTCCCCTCCTATGTCGAGAATGTCGGCGCCGTCCTTGAGAAGCTGATCGCAGTGCGCAAATGCGGCGCGCTGCCCGCTGCCGGGAGAAAAAAACTTGCCCCCATCGGAAAAAGAGTCTGGCGTGACATTGACGATGCCCATCACCCGGGGCTGCTCAAGACTGATTTGAAAGCGCGAGGTTTGCCAGATCACGTTGAGAGTGTCCTTGTTGACGGGGCAAAGAAAAACCGGGGTCACGCCCCGGTTGTCTGATCATTGGCGGCTGAATATCCTCAGGCCACCGTGGGCGCCGGATCAGTGCTGACCGCCGGTGTACCGCCGCTCGGTCCGCCGCCGCCTACCGAGGAGTTGCGCGGTGTCCAGTCTTTGGGCGGGCGCGGCTCGCGACCGGCGATGATATCGTCAAGCTGGTCGCCGTCTATGGTTTCCCACTCCAGCAAGGCCTTGGCCATGGCGTGGATTTTTTCCTGGTTGTCCTCAATCAGCTTGCGCGCCTCGGCGTATTGCAGATCAATGATGCGACGAACTTCCTCATCCACCTTTTTCAGGGTCGACTCGCTCATGTTGTTGGTTTTGGTTACTGAACGGCCCAGAAACACTTCGCCTTCGTTTTCAGCGTACACCATGGGGCCCAATGCCTCGCTCATGCCGTAACGCGTGACCATGTCCCGCGCCAGCGCCGTAGCGCGCTCGAAGTCGTTGCTGGCGCCGGTGGTCATCTGGTTCATGAAGACTTCTTCGGCAATGCGGCCACCAAACAACATGCTGATCTGGCTCAGCATGTACTCGCGGTCGTAGCTGTAGCGGTCTTGAGCCGGCAGGCTCATGGTCACGCCCAGGGCGCGGCCGCGCGGAATGATGGTGACCTTGTGCACCGGGTCGCATTTGGGCAGCATCTTGCCCAGCAGCGCGTGGCCGGACTCGTGATAGGCCGTATTGCGTCGTTCTGACTCGGGCATGACCATGCTCTTGCGCTCAGGGCCCATCAGGATTTTGTCTTTGGCTTTTTCGAAGTCCTGCATTTCCACGGTACGCGCGTTGCGGCGCGCGGCCATCAGGGCGGCTTCGTTGCACAGATTGGCCAGGTCGGCGCCAGACATGCCAGGTGTGCCGCGTGCAATCACGCTGGCGTTGACGTCCTGACCCAGCGGCACCTTGCGCATGTGCACGTTGAGGATCTGCTCACGACCCCGGATATCGGGCAGCGTGACATAGACCTGGCGGTCAAAACGGCCGGGGCGCAGCAGGGCAGAGTCCAGAATGTCGGGGCGGTTGGTGGCGGCCACCACAATCACGCCGACATTGGTCTCAAAGCCGTCCATCTCAACCAGCATCTGGTTCAGGGTTTGCTCACGCTCGTCGTTGCCACCACCCAGCCCAGCGCCGCGCTGGCGTCCGACGGCGTCAATCTCGTCGATGAAGATGATGCAGGGCGCGTTTTTCTTGGCGTTGTCGAACATGTCGCGCACGCGGGCTGCGCCGACGCCGACAAACATTTCGACGAAGTCAGAACCGGAAATCGAGAAGAAAGGTACCTTGGCTTCGCCGGCAATGCCTTTGGCGAGCAGCGTCTTGCCAGTGCCCGGTGGGCCGACCAGCAGCAAACCGCGCGGAATACGGCCGCCAAGTTTCTGGAACTTTTGCGGGTCCTTCAGGAAATCGACCACTTCCTTGACCTCTTCCTTGGCCTCGTCGCAACCGGCAACGTCGGCAAAGGTCACGGTATTGGTGGACTCGTCGAGCATGCGGGCCTTGGACTTGCCGAAGCTGAACGCCCCGCCCTTGCCGCCGCCCTGCATCTGGCGCATGAAATAGATCCAGACGCCGATCAGCAGCAGCATGGGACCCCAGCTGACCAGCAGGGTCATCAGGAGCGAGCCTTCTTCACGTGGCTTGACATCAAACTTGACGTCGTTGGCGATCAGGTCGCCGACCAGGCCGCGGTCCAGGTAAGTAGCCGTGGTGCGGATACGGCGGTCATCGGTCGTGACGGCCGAAATTTCGGTGCCGCCCTGGCCCTCCGCAATGGTCGCGGACTTGATGCGTTTACCCTTGACCTCGTCAAGAAATTCGGAATATCCAAGGTAGTTGCTACCAGCGCCGCCGCGTGTATCAAATTGCTTGAAAACGGTAAACAGCACCATGGCGATCACCAGCCAGATTGCAATTTTGGAAAACCACTGATTGTTCAAGGATGACTCCGTTGGGGGAACAAAACGCACATGCGCCTGATTTTAGGCGTTTCAAGGGTAAAAACCGTCTGTGCGTCCGGGGACATCCCTTGGTTTGAAGCGGGATTGCGGTATTTGTTGCGTTTCAGCAAGCTCAGGCGGGGCTTTTCTTCAGACCCATGCCGATCAGAAAGGTTTCTGACGACTCAGAGCGTGAGGCCTTGGGTTTGAAGGGTTTGACCACTTTGAAGGTCTCCTTGAACAGCTTGACCAGCGGGCTGTAGGCCCCGCCATGAAACAGTTTGACCACCAGCGCCCCCTCGGGTTTGAGGTGCAACAGCGAAAAATCCACCGCCAGCTCGACCAGATGGGCAATACGCGCGGCATCAGCCGACTCAATGCCGGACAGGTTCGGCGCCATGTCGGAAATCACCACATCCACCTTGGTAAACCCTTGGTCGGCGGCCAGGGTCTGCTCCAGAATTTGAAGCACCTCGGGCTCGCGGAAATCGCCCTGGATAAACACCACGCCCTCCACCGGCACCATCGGCAGGATGTCCAGCGCCACAATGCGGCCGTTCAGCGCGCCGGCTGCGGCACCCGCTGGCGACAGTTTACGCCGCGCATACTGGCTCCAGGCACCCGGAACGCTGCCCAGGTCGACCACACAATCGCCGGGGCGGATCAGCCCGAACGTGTCGTCGATCTCCTTGAGTTTGTAGGCTGCCCGCGCCCGGTAACCCTCCCGCTGGGCCAGCTTGACGTAGGTATCGTTGACGTGGTCGTTGAGCCACGCCTTATTGACCTTTTTGCTTTGGGTTTTTACTTTCATGCGCCTATTGTCCTCTCACCGATAATCGGGGCATGGCTCAAATACTACTTACCCCTGCCCAACGCAAAGACCACCGCGCCGAGGCCCACCACCTGGACCCGGTGGTCATGGTCGGATCGGACGGCCTGACCGACGCCGTCAAAAAGGAAATCGACGCCGCACTCAACGCGCATGGCCTGATCAAGGTGCGTGTTCAGTCGGACGACCGCCCCGGCCGGGAAGCAATGTTCCAGTCCCTCACCGGGGAACTGGGCGCCGCACCCATCCAGCACATTGGCAAGCTGCTGGTGCTCTGGCGTCCCATGCCCGAGAAAGTCAAGAAGGTCAACGAGGACCGCATGCCCGGGCCACGCGATGTGAAGGTGCTGAAAAACAGCAGCCGCTACGGCCAGCGCCCCGAGGTCAAAACCCTGCGCGTGCTGGGCAACCAGCGCCTGACGCCAGGCGGCAGCGTCAAACGCGCCAAAAAGCCTAGGCTGCAAAGCGTGAAAAAACGCGCGCAGGACTGAACCCCTGCCGCAGCCAGGCGCCAGTATTTGGCACGTCATGTCCTGTTTGCCCCTTTAGATCTGATGCCACCGCCCACAGCTGATTGCCATGACCACCGACAACCCGCTCCTCGATTTTTCCGATCTTCCCCTGTTTGACCGCATCACGCCTGCCCACGTAGCACCGGCGATGGACGTGTTGCTGGACCAGGCGCAAGCAGCGCTGGAACACGTCACGGCAGCGGATTTTCCGGCCAACTGGGGCGATGTGGCGCGTGTACTGGATGTGGCCACCGAGCGCCTGAGCCGCTCCTGGGGCGCGGTCAGCCACCTCAACGGCGTGGCCGATACCCCCGAGTTACGCGCCGCCTACAACGCGGCCCTGCCCCGCGTGACCGAGTTCTGGACCCGCTTGGGTGCTGACGAACGGCTTTACGCCAAATACAAGGCGATGGATGACGCCAGCCTGAATGCCGAGCAGCGCCAGGCGCACAAAAATGCGGTGCGCAACTTTGTGCTCTCGGGTGCCGAGCTGACGGGTGCCGCGAAGGAGCGTTTTGCGGCCATCCAGGAGCGGCAAGCCGAACTGAGCCAGAAGTTCAGCGAAAACGCACTCGACGCCACCGACGCCTATGCCTACTACGCCACCGATGCCGACCTGGCAGGCGTGCCCGGCGACGTGCTGGAAACCGCACGCGCGCAGGCCGAAGCCGAGGGCCAACAAGGCTACAAACTCACGCTAAAAATGCCCAGCTACCTGCCGGTCATGCAGTTTGCAGATAGCTCAGTCCTGCGCGAAACCCTGTACCGGGCCTACAGCACTCGCGCCAGCGACCAGGCGCCCGCCGAGTTCAGCCGTTTTGACAACAGCGCGGTGATGCAGGAAATTCTGGCGCTGCGGCGGGAAGAAGCCCAGTTGCTGGGCTACCGCAACTTTGGCGAGGTGTCGGTGGTTGCCAAGATGGCCGACTCGCCGGACCAGGTCATCCGCTTCCTGCGCGATCTGGGCCAGCGCGCCAGACCTTACGGCCTGAAAGACGTGGCCGATCTGCGCACCTTTGCGGCCGAAAAGCTGGGCCTGACAAATCCCCAGCCCTGGGACTACGCTTACATCGGCGAAAAACTCAAGGAAGCGCGCTACGCCTTCAGCGAGCAGGAGGTCAAGCAGTACTTCACCGCACCCAAAGTGCTGGCCGGTCTGTTCAAGATTGTGGAAACCCTGTTTGAAGTGGCGATCCGGCCCGACAGCGCTCCCGTGTGGAATGCGGGCGTGGAGTTTTACCGGATAGAACGCGACGGCCAACTGGTCGGGCAGTTTTACCTGGACCGCCCGGCGCGTACCGGCAAACGCGGCGGCGCCTGGATGGACGACGTACGCGCGCGATGGCTGCGCCCCGACACTGGCCAGTTGCAAACCCCGGTCGCGCACCTGGTCTGCAATTTTGCCGACGGCGTAGGCGGCAAGCCTGCGCTGCTGACGCACGACGACGTGACCACCTTGTTCCATGAGTTTGGCCACGGCCTGCACCACATGCTGACGCGCATCAACGAGCGCGATGTTTCGGGCATCAGCGGCGTCGAGTGGGATGCGGTCGAACTGCCCAGCCAGTTCATGGAGAACTTCTGTTGGGAGTGGGATGTCCTCAAACATATGACCGCCCATGTGGACAGCGGTGAGCCCCTGCCGCGCCCGCTGTTTGACAAGATGCTGGCCGCCAAAAACTTCCAGAGCGGCATGCAGACGCTGCGACAGATCGAGTTTTCGCTGTTTGACATGTTGCTGCACACCGACTGGCAGCCAGGTGGCGATGTGATGGCCCTGCTCGACGGTGTGCGCCAGGACTACGCCGTGATCACGCCACCCCCCTACAGCCGCACCGCACATACATTCAGTCACATTTTTTCTGGCGGCTACGCAGCCGGCTACTACAGCTACAAATGGGCGGAAGTCCTCTCGGCAGATGCCTACGCCGCCTTTGAGGAAAGCGCACAGGCCGATACGGCAACAGGTATAAACACCGATGCCGACGAGGGCCCCGGCCCCGTTAGTCTGGAAACAGGTAAAAAATACCGTCAGGCCATCCTGGAAGCTGGCGGTAGCCGGCCCGCGATGGAATCGTTCAAGGCCTTCCGTGGTCGCGAGCCTTCCATCGATGCCCTGTTGCGGCACCAGGGCATGGCGTGACACATCTCATTCGGAGCAAGGCATGACAGCTAGCGTTATTCATCAAGCGGCCGCAACCCCGGCCAAGGCCATCGCGCTGGGACTGCTGGTGCTGGCCGCTGGCATTTTTTCGCCAGCATCACAAGCACAGCAACAGGTTTTTCGCATCGTCGGACCAGACGGCAAGGTGACGTTTTCCGACCAGCCTCCGCCAGCTGCCAGCAAAGCCAAAGTCACGGCCACTACAGCCGACAGCGGCGGAGCTGCAGCCACTGCTGCGCTGCCTTTTGAACTGCGCAAGGTAGCAACCCAATACCCGGTGACGCTTTACACCGGTGACAACTGCGGCCCCTGCACATCGGCGCGCGCCATGTTGAGCACACGGGGGATTCCGTTCAGTGAAAAAACCGTGACCACCAATGAAGACGCGCAGGCGCTGAAACGGCTCAGCGGCGACAACTCCCTGCCCTTTCTCACCATAGGCGGTCAGCAGCTCAAGGGTTTTTCAGATTCGGAATGGACGCAGTTTCTCGACGTGGCGGGGTATCCCAAGTCATCCGTGCTGCCGGCCAGCTACCGCCAGGCCCCGGCGACCGCCCTGGTGACGCTTGCACCTGCGCCGGTAGCGTCCACCACTACAGCCACGCCACCGCCCCCCTCCACACCAGTGATACCGCCATCGAGCAGTCCCTCCGGCATCCGCTTTTAAGGCGTCAGCGGGCAAACCGCACCGGATGCGCTCAGCGCGGCAGCCAGCCCAAGCCGGCTGAAGTTCCACCCGACTGGCCCCCCTGACGGGGCCGATACTCACAACCGATCCAGCCGTCCCAGCCGCAAGCCGCAGACACTTCGTCGATCACACCGAAAAGATAGGGGTAGTTGAGCTCGCCGATGTCGGGTTCATGCCGCTCGGGCACGCCAGCAATCTGGAAATGTCCCACTGCACCGGTGGGCAGGTACTGGCGGATTTTTGTGGCCACATCACCTTCGACAATCTGGCAGTGGTACAAGTCCATCTGCACCTTGAGGTTGGGCGCACCGACCTCGGCCACAATTTCATGCGCATGGTCCTGCCGGTTCAAAAAGAAGCGCGGCACGTCGCGCGTGTTGATGGGTTCGATCAACACATCGCGACCGTGTTTTGCGGCCTCCATCGCAGCCCAGCGTAAATTGGTCACATAGGTCGGGCGCACCTCTTCGCGCTCCTGTCCTGCACCGATCAGTCCGGCCATCAGGTGAATGCGGGGGCAGTCCAGCGCTTCGGCGTATTCAAGCGCGAGCAGCACACCGACACGGAATTCCGCCTCACGGCCCGACACCGCCGCCGTTCCACGGTCGCCCATTTTTTCCCAGGCATGGGCGATGGATGCCGCGTCGGTGCCGCCGGGTGGCGCATTGAACAGCACCTGCTGCAAACCGTGGGCCCTTAGCCGCGCAGCGAGTTCCCGCTTGTCAAAGCCATAGGGGAAAAGAAACTCCACCGCCTTGAAACCGTCGCCGGCTGCCGCTTCAAAGCGGTCCAGAAACGGCAGTTCGGGGTACATCATGGACAGGTTGGCGGCAAATTTCGGCATGGATAAACTCTGGTTTCTTTTCAGATGCTACTCAATTGATAGCTGGCTATGAAGACTGGATATGGGCTGGAGGCCGATTTGACCACCCACCCCTACCACCGTGCACCGAAAGTCTGGCGCAGCTCATCAATCTGCGGGTCGCTCAGGGACTCGGGGTGCGCGCTGCCAAGACACATCAGTCGCGCGGTTTCCTCAAGCTCTTCAAGCACCGCCATGGCAGCGGCCGGGCTGTCGTGCCAGACATTGGGGCCGAGCCGAGCCAGCATCACCGCGCGTATCGGTGTGCCCTGCCGGCCATAACGGGTGATGGCCTCGCCGACCCGTACCGCAGCCGCCGCGTCGCCCGGGCGGTGGTAGTCGATCAGCGGCACATGGCCGACCTTCATCACAAAGTAGGGCGTGATCGGTGGCAGCAGTTCTGCACCGATGGCGTGCAGGCTGAGCGCCACACAGTGCGTGCTGTGGGTGTGAATCACACAACGTGTGCCGGGGTCGAATTCCGAGGCCGCCGCATAAATGCCGGCGTGCAGCGCGATGGTCTTGCTCGCGGTGTCACCGCTGAGCTGCTTCGCGTCGGCGTCCAGCCGGGCCAGCCGCGCCGGGTCAAGAAAACCCAGGCATGCGTCGGTGGGGGTGATCAGGTAGCCACCGCCCTCCGACGCATCCAGGCGCACACTGATGTTACCGGCCGTGGCATGCACATAAGCACGATCAAACAGGCTTTTGCCGATGCGGCAGATCTCTTCGCGGGCCTTGTTTTCTTTCATGCCAGCATGGTAAAGGCTTTGGTAAAAAAGTCGTCGGTACCGAAGTTCCCCGATTTGAGTGTGAGATGCAAGCCGCCATTGCCTGCGATTTCAGTCAGAGCATGACACCAGGGCACGCCGGGATCGATTTGCGGGCCGATCTGCATCTGCGTGATACCCAGCGCCTGCACGCAGGCACCCGATGTCTCGCCGCCGGCCACCACCAGTTGCCGCACGCCGAGCTGCACCAGCCCGCGCGCCACGGCAGCCAGAGTGCGTTCGACCAGGGCGCCCGCCTCTTCCACGCCCAGACGGCCCTGTACCGCCTTCACGCCGCCGCTGTCGGCGGTGGAATACACCAGCACCGGGCCACGCGCCAGCAGCGGTTTGGCCCAGGCCAGCACCTCGGCCGCCACATCGGCGCCTGAGGCGATGCGCAGCGGATCGACCGCCAGCGTGGGATGACCCTGTTTCATGAAGTCCAGCACCTGCCGGTTGGTCGCCAGAGAGCAACTGCCCGACACCGCCGCCTGCAGGCCGCTGGCAGCAGGCAAACGGCTGGCCTGATCCGACGGGGTAATGCCGAAGTTGGCCGGCAAGCCAATCGCCACACCAGAACCAGCCGTCACCAATGGCATGCCTTTGAGAGCCGGACCCAGGCGCAGCAGGTCCTCGTTGGACACCGCATCAACGATGGCTACACCGACACCGTCGGCCTGAAGTTGCGCCATGCGCTCGCGCACCGCAGGCTCGCCGCGTGCCACCACCTTGTGGTCGATCAGGCCGACGCGCCGCTTCGTCTGCGACTGCAGCACACGCGCCAGGTTCGCGTCCGCCATCGGTGTGAGCGGGTGGTTCTGCATGCCGCTTTCATTGAGTAAAACGTCACCCACAAACAGATAACCCTTGAATACCGTGCGATGGTTGTCCGGAAAGGCTGGCGTGGCGATCGTGAAGCGTGTGTTCAGCGCGTCCATCAGCGCTTCGGTCACAGGCCCGATATTTCCCTCGGCCGTGCTGTCAAACGTCGAGCAGTACTTGAAGTAGATTTGTTGTGCGCCCTGCCCTTGCAACCAGGCCAGGGCAGCCAGTGATTCAGCCACTGCCTGGGCCGGTGGCACCGTGCGCGACTTGAGCGCGACCACCACCGCATCGACCCCGGCACCCAGCGGGCCATCCGGCAAACCAATGGTCTGCACCACGCGCATGCCGGCGCGCACCAGGTTATTCGCCAGGTCCGTGGCCCCCGTGAAGTCGTCAGCGATACAACCAAGCTTGATGGCACTCATGGCTTCTTCGGCAACTCAATGCCCGGAAAAATCTTGATCACGGCACTGTCGTCTTCCTTGGCAAACCCGGCGCTAGAAGCCTGCATGAACATCTGGTGCGCTGTGGAAGACAGCGGCAAGGGAAACTTGCTGGCGCGCGCCATGTCGAGCACGATGCCGAGGTCCTTGACGAAGATATCGACCGCCGACAGCGGCGTGTAGTCGGCCGCCAGCACATGGGCCATGCGGTTTTCGAACATCCAGCTGTTGCCGGCGCTGTGGGTGATCACCTCGTACAGCGCGGCCGGGTCCACGCCTTCGCGCAAGCCCAACGCCATAGCCTCTGCGGCGGCAGCAATGTGCACACCGGCCAGCAACTGGTTGATGACCTTGACCTTGCTGCCTGCACCGGCCGCGTCGCCGAGTTTGTAGACCTTGGCCGCCATGGCATGCAACAGCGCTTCGGCCTTTGCGTAGGCGGCCGGCGCGCCGGAGGTCATCATGGTCATCTCGCCGCTCGCGGCTTTCGCTGAACCGCCGGAAATCGGCGCGTCGATGTAGAGCAGGCCCATGTCGTTCAGGCGTTTTTCCAGCGCCACCGACACATTCGGATCAACGGTGGAACACATCACAAACACGCTGCCGGGTCTCATGGCGGCCGCGCAGCCTCCGCGGCCGAACAGCACGGCCTCTGTCTGCGCCGCGTTGACCACGACCGACACCACCACATCGCACGCTGCGCCCAGTTCCGCTAGCGTGGCGCAAGCGGTGCCACCTTCGGCGACAAACGCGGCCGCAACCTCGGCCCGCACATCAAACACCTGCAACGGGTAGCCGGCGCGCCGCAGCGACGCCGCCATGCCGCCGCCCATGGCACCCAGGCCGATCACACCTGCCGTGAGAGTCATCGCTGCGTCCTTCAACCGAGGGTGATTTTTGCGAAGTCTGCCACACGCTTCCACTTGGCTGCATCTGCGGTCATGAAGGCACCCATCGGAGAGGCGGCGAGAAAGCCGACATCGGCGCCACGCGACTCCATGGACTTTGCAACGTCAGGTTCACGCAGGACTTTCTGCAAGGCCTGTTCCAGCGCGCTGACCACAGCTGTCGGCGTGCCTGCTGGCGCCGCGACGCCGTACCAGGCACTGACATCAAAGTCCGGCATGCCCAGTTCCACCAGCGTGGGAACGGACGGCAGGGCCTTGCTGCGGCTGCGGGTGGTGACTGCCAGCGCCTTGACCGTGCCGCCCTGGATCTGTCCGAGGACCGATGGAAGATTCTCAAACATCATGTCGACCTCGCCCGAGATCAGGCCGGTTACGGCTGCAGCCGCTCCCCGGTAGGGGATGTGGGTGATGAAAGAAGATGTGGTGCTTTTGAACAGCTCGGCGCTCAGATGCAGTGAGGTGCCATTGCCGTTCGAGGCGTAGTTCATCTTCCCCGGCTCACGTTTGGCGCGTGCTACCAGATCGGCCACCGAATTGATGCCGCTTTTCGGGTTGACCAGCAGCACATTGGGCACGCGGCCCAGCAGACCGACCGGGGCGATCTGCTCAGGCTTGTAAGGCAGGCTGGCGTACAGCGCCGGGCTGATGGTCAGTGGCGGTGAAGCCATGAGCAGGGTGTAGCCGTCGTTCTGTGCCCGGGCCACCTCGGCCGCACCCAGATTGCCACCGGCGCCCGGTTTGTTGTCAATAACAACCGGCTGGCCCAGTTCCTGCGCCAGGCGCGGCCCGATCAGGCGTGCCATGTTGTCGATCAATCCCCCCGGCGGAAATGGCACGACCAGACGAATGGGCCTGCCGGGCCAGGCCTGCGCCAGCAGCATGGAAGGAAAGGCAAGCGCTGCAGCGCCCGTTGCCAATACGAGGCGGCGACTTAAAAGGGCTGTGGCTGGGGGTAAACGGCGCATGGGGTCTCCTGAAGATACGTCAAAATCGGTCTGAACTATTATTTATATGGTTATCATACAACTTGAGAATGGAGTGCATCTCCATGTTTTCCCCAATCCTGGCTATGCCCGGGGACAAAAAGCCTATCGCGCGGCGCTAGCCGGCAACAATGCGCTGGCGAGTTGCACGCCCTCCTGCTCCCAGAACGCGGGATCGGCGTGGCGGATGCGCTCAATGGCGTTGTCCATGTGTCGCGTAGCGGCCTGGCGCGCCAGCAGTGCATCGCCGGCTTCGATGGCGCGCGTGATGGCTTCATGTTCATCACGCACCTGGCCCGCGAAGTCGGCGCGGCGCGCCTCATTGGCGCGGGTGACACGGGTAACGCCGCGCAGAAACTGGCGCAGGTAGTCCAGCGTGCTGATCAGAAAGGGGTTTTGCGCCGCACCGGCAATGGCACGGTGGTAGTTGACGTCTTCCTCGGCGCCGTCGCCGCCGGTCCGTACGGCTTCATCAAGCGCGTCCATCGCCTGGCGAATATCCCTGAGCTGGTCCGCGCTGCGGCGCAGCGCCGCGAGCGCGGCAACTTCGGCCTCGAGCGCGCGCCGCACCTCGACCATCTGGATCACGGCCTGCATGGACGCAGATGACCGGCTATCAAAGTTCAGCGGCGCAAATGCCGCCTGCCGCACAAACACACCGCTGCCCTGGCGCGACTCGACCACACCCAGCGACTTGAGCCGGGACACTGCCTCGCGCACCACCGTGCGGCTGACCGCAAACTGTTCGACCAGCGCGGCCTCGGTGGGCAATTTCTCGCCGGCGGCCGGCCGGCCCGCGCGGATTTCGGCGGACAGGGCCTCGGCCACCTGTTCAGACAGATGGACGCCCGGAGTGATCGACTGGAAACGCTGGGTCATGGGATGCAAAAAGTTGTCATATGACTCTACAACATCCCGACAGCCTCAAAGCCTAAAAAACCAGCGTTTTGACGCCGGCTTCCGTGCCCAGCAAGCAGACGCCGGCTTTTTGCAGCGCGAACACGCCCACAGTTACCACGCCCGGCCACTGGTTGACACGGGTCTCAAAGGCCAGCGGATCGCTGATTTTGAGGCCGGTCACGTCCAGAATGTGCTGGCCGTTGTCGGTGACCAGGGGCTTGCCGTCCTTGAGGCGCACGGTGGCTTGGCCACCCATGGCCGCAAACTCGCGAACGATGCGCCGCGTCGCCATCGGAATCACTTCGACCGGCACCGGAAACTGTCCCAGCACCTGGACCAGCTTGGATTCGTCGGCGATACAGACAAACTTGCGCGACTGGGCCGCGACGATTTTTTCACGCGTGAGTGCCGCGCCGCCGCCCTTGATCATGTGGCCGGCGTGGTCGATTTCGTCGGCCCCGTCGATGTAGACCGCGAGTTCATCGACTTCCGAGGCGTCAAACACCTTGATACCCAGCGCTTGCAGCCGCTCGGTAGAGGCCACCGAGCTGGAGACCGCGCCCTTGATCGTGTCCTTGATGGTGCCAAGCGCGTCGATGAACTTGTTGACGGTGGAGCCGGTACCGACACCGACGACGGCGCCAGCTTCCACATAATTCAGGGCGGCCTGGCCGACCAGGGTTTTGAGTTCGTCTTGTGTCATGGTTCTGCGGGGCCTTTGGCGTGCGGGGTTTGCGACAATGGGGCTACCCCCAAAGAACAACACAAATTATCCAATGTCCCTGCTCCCCTACGCCCTTGCCCGCCCTTTTTTATTTGGGCTCGACCCCGAGACCGCCCATGAGCTGACCCTGGCTGCGCTGGCCCGCACCCAGCACACACCGCTGTCGCTGGCCTACTGCGCCACCCGCGTCAGCGACCCGGTCGAACTGGCCGGTTTGAAATTCCCAAACCGCGTCGGCCTGGCCGCCGGTCTGGACAAAAACGCGCATTGCATAGACGGACTGGCCGGCATGGGGTTTGGTTTTATCGAGGTGGGCACGGTCACACCTAAGGCCCAGCCGGGCAACCCCAAGCCGCGCATGTTCCGCCTGCCGCAGGCAAACGCGCTGATCAACCGCCTGGGCTTCAACAACGATGGGCTGGACGCCTTCATCGCCAACGTGCAGCAATCGACCTTCCGAAAGCGCAAGGGCGACAGCCCGCTGCTGCTGGGCCTGAACATCGGCAAAAACGCCGCGACGCCGATTGAAAACGCGGTAGACGACTACCTGATCTGCCTGGACGGTGTCTACCGGCATGCCGACTACGTGACGGTGAACGTCTCCAGCCCCAACACCAAAAACCTGCGCGCTCTGCAAAGCGACGAGGCGCTGGACGCGCTCCTGGGCAGCATTGCCGAACGCCGCGAAGCGCTGGCCACGCAATGCGGAAAGCGTGTTCCCATCTTCGTGAAAATTGCACCCGACCTCGACGAAGACCAGGTGGCGGTGATCGCTGCCACCCTCAAGCGCCACGGCATGGACGGCGTCGTCGCCACCAACACCACCCTGAGCCGCGATGCGGTCAAAGGCCTGCCCCATGCCGAAGAAGCGGGCGGCCTCAGCGGCTCACCTGTGCTGGAGGCCAGCAACCGTGTGATCAGGCAGTTGCGTACGGCGCTGGGCAAGGGCTTTCCCATCATCGGAGTGGGCGGCATTTTGAGCGGTGAAGATGCGGTGTCCAAAATCAGGGCTGGCGCCGATGTGGTGCAGATCTACACCGGACTCATCTACAAAGGCCCGGCGCTGGTGACCGAAGCTGCGCTTGCCATCAAAAAGAGCTTATAGCCCAATAGACACGGGCGCAAGCAGCTCCTGTTTTCGTAGCATTTTGGCGCTGCAAGTGCAGCATCGGTCAAGCTGATTTTTAGCCCGGCAGTTCAGCCAGACGTTTCGCCGCCTCTTGTTTGCCCATTTTTCGCAGGCTTGCGATCGCCGGCAACTGGCTGGCCCTGGGGCGGGTTTTGCCCTCTTCCCACTTGTAGATCGACTGCACCGAGACGTTCAGAATTTTCGCAACGGCGGTGGCGGTCAGGCCCAGACGCTTGCGCTGCGCAACCAGGCCTTTGGCGCTGTAGCGCAGGCCAATCTTGCCCGTTTTTTCCGTGGTGTCGCTGCTGGCAGCCTTGCCGGACCGAGCCAGCCGGGACAGTTGTTTTTCCAGCGCCAGCACCCGCCTTTTGAGCGCGGCGATATCGCTGCGGTATTGCGCCGATGCTTTTTTCAGTGGCTGGGTTTCGGCGCGTGTATCTTTGCGGGCGACGCGGGAAATTTCGGCCTTTAAAACGGTAGCAATGTTGGGCACGTCAGGTTTCTCCCGGTTGGGTTGAGAAGGGTTTTTTGCAGATTGTAGGAGGCGCACACGCGGGACACCGCGTCTGCACCTCAATCGGGCACAAAGCGCTGCCTGAACTTCAACGCATCTTCGGGCAACTCCAGCGTGACCAGCTGGCCCATTTTGGTGTCGGAGCTGCGGCAAGCCGCAAACAGGCTGTATTTGCCCTTGAAGTGGTAGTTGTCCAGATCAATCAGCATATAGGGATAAGGCACAAACACCTGGTGCAAAAAAATCGTGCGGTCGCGATTGCGCGGCGACGGGAAAAGTTTGTAGTCGTCGGTGGTGATGCTTTGTCCGGTGGCCATGGGATGTCCGTATTGGGGGTTGGCGCGCGTCAGCGTTCAATAGTGCGGGGGCAAGTCGTCGCCCGACCGGCTGACGCCAGCGGCACCGGCTTCGTTGGCGGGTTGGTGCAGGCGGCCCACCTCACGAATCAGCAGGTCGATTTGTTGCTGCTGGCGAATGACCACCTGGTTGAGTTGCTCCAGCAGGTCTTCGCCAAAGCTGGCCTTGATTTCCAGATCGGTCAGGCGCTTGTTGATGTCTTGCGAGGGCTCCATACCCCTATTGGACACGAGTTTCAACGGCGATCAGGCACCCATGCCGCGCCCTCCCCCGCCACTGGGATGCGCAGCCGGACGAATGGTCCGCCTCCTACACCGGCTTGCGCCTGATTCCGCTGGCCCGACCCTGGCGCTCGCGCCACGATCAAGCTCATCACTCAACCACTGGAACCACCATGAGCATTCTCGGCAAGATACTGGACAAAATTTTCCCATCCCGCAAATCCAACGACGCCACCACAGCGCCAGCGCCGTCCAACGATGACGTTTCATTGGCCGCAGCCACAGCCGGCGCTGCCCGAGCCGCCAACGCCGCGCCAGCGCCTTCGGCCATGGAGCAGGTGGACGTGGAAGCGATGCTGGACGGCCTGGCACAGAAAAACCCGCAAAAGCTCAACTGGAAAACATCCATTGTTGACCTGATGAAGCTGCTCGAGCTGGACAGCAGCCTGGGCGAGCGCAAAGAGCTGGCCAAAGAACTGGGCTACACCGGCGACACCAGCGACAGCGCCGCCATGAACATCTGGCTGCACCGCCAGGTCATGAACAAACTTGCAGCCAATGGTGGCAAGGTACCGGCCGAGCTGAAAGACTGAGCGTCTGCAACACACCCCATTTTTTCGCTTTACAACTCAACTCTCACGGAAATTTAGTCATGGGCATTCTCTGGACCATCCTGATCGGTTTTATTGTCGGCATCGTTGCCAAGTTTTTGATGCCGGGGCGTGACCCCGCTGGTTTCATCATCACTGTGCTGATCGGTGTGGTGGGCTCGGTGCTTGCCAGCTACATCGGTGGTGCACTGGGGCTTTACACGGTGGGTGAGTCAGCAGGCTTCATCGCCGCAGTGTTGGGCGCCATGCTGCTGCTGTTCATCTACCGCATGGTCACCGGCAAGCGCGGCTGATTCTTTCAAGCCAAATACGGCTTCTGCCCACGCCTACCGGGCGCAGGCAGCTATTCTTTTTGTAGCATATCGCTGACCTGCCGACCTATGGCCAGTGCGCTGGTCAGGCCTGGCGATTCCATGCCAAAAAGGTTGACCAGTCCTGGCACACCATGGTCTGCGGGGCCCTGGATCAAAAAATCCCGCGCCGGCTCGGACGGCGACTGTATCTTGGGCCGTATGCCGGCGTAACCGGCCTGCAAAGCGCCATCAGGCAGGCCCGGCCAGTATTTCCGCACTTCGGCGTAAAAAGCGTCACCCCGGGCCGGGTCCACCACCAGGTCATCGGGCGAGTTCACCCATTGCACATCGGGGCCAAATTTGGCCTGCCCGCCCAGATCCAGCGTCAGATGCACACCCAGCCCAGCCGCCTCGGGCACAGGGTAAATCAGGCGGCTGAAAGGCGAGCGCCCTGCCAGGGTGAAATAGTTGCCCTTGGCGTAATGGCTGGGCGGCACATGCTGCGCAGCCAGTCCGGCAAAACGCCGAGCCAGTGCCTGCGCGTGTAGTCCGGCGGCATTGACCACGCTGCGCGCCTGCAACGCTGTGCCATCTTCTGCTATCAACGTAATAGCGCCTTGCGCACAACTGGCATGGGCCAAAGGCGAATTAAGCACCACCATGCCGCCTGCGGCCTCCAGATCGCCCTGCAAGGCCAGCATCAGCGCGTGGCTGTCGACAATGCCGGTGCTGGGGCTGTGCACGGCGGCGATACATTCGAGTTGCGGCTCCATGCTTTTGGCCTGCTCAGCGCTCAACAAGACCAGATCGCGCACACCGTTGGCTGCCGCCTTGTTGATGATGGCCTGCAATTGGGCCAGCTGCGAAGCCTGCGTAGCCACAATCAGTTTGCCGCAGCGGCTGTGACCGACGCCCCGCTCATCGCAATAGCTGTAGAGCAGTGCCTTGCCCTCCACACAAAGCCGCGCCTTGAGCGAGCCCTGCGGGTAATAGATCCCGGCGTGAATGACCTCGCTGTTGCGTGAACTGGTGCCGGTGCCAATGCCGTCCGCAGCTTCCAGCACCAAGACCTCCCTGCCCTGCAAAGCCAGGGCGCGCGCCACTGCCAGGCCGATCACACCGGCGCCTATCACCACGGCATCCACTTCATCCATTCAGTTCCCCTGCTCAAAACCATCCAGCACCTGGACCGCGTTGACACCCAGTGCCTCGGCGGCGTAACCGCCCTCCAGCACAAAAACGGTCGGCAGGCCAAGTGCGGCCAGGCGCTGACCAAGGCGCTGAAAGTCGTCGGCGCGCAGGGCGAAGGTGCAAATCGGATCGTCCGCAAAAGTGTCCAGCCCGAGCGAGACCACAAGTGCCTGGGCGCTATACCGCGTGATCCGTATGCAAGCCTGCTCCAGCGCCGCAAACCATGCGTCGACCGATGTACCCGCTGCCAGCGGCAGGTTCAGGTTGAAGCCCAGACCGGCACCCGCGCCGGTCTCATCCGCGTGGCCCAGATAAAACGGGTACTCAGTACGCGGGTCACCGTGCAGGCTGACAAACAACACGTCTGCGCGATCGTAAAAAATGCTTTGTGTGCCGTTGCCATGGTGGTAGTCCACATCCAGCACGGCTACGCGCTGGTGGCCGGCATTGCGCAGGGCCTGGGCCGCTACGGCAGCATTGTTGAGAAAGCAGTAGCCCCCCATGAAGTCAGCGCCGGCATGGTGCCCTGGCGGCCGGCTGCAGCAAAAGACCGCGCGCTGGCCTTTGCCGAGCAAATCGGCCGCGCTGGCGGCGGCATCAGCCCCCGCCTTGGCAGCAGCCCAGGTGCCGGCCGACAGCGGCGAGCCGTTGTCCATGGCATACAAGCCCAGCCGTGCGGTGAAGTTCTCGGGCTCGATGTCACTGCGCAGCGTGCGCACCGGCCAGACCGAGGGAAACGGTTGCAGTGCACCGTTGCCGGGTGCCAGCGCCAGCCAGTCGCGCCAGGCGTTTTCAAGAAACGCGAGGTAACGTGCGCTGTGCACCTGCACCAGCACCGGGCGGCTGTCGGTATGCGGGGCACGTATCTCATGGCCGCGCTGCAGCAGGCGCTCTTTCACCCAGGTGGCGCGCGCCGGGTTCTCAAAACAGGGCACACGTTCCCCGCGAAAAAATTCGAAGGCCGGGGCGTGAAGTAGATGCTGGTCGCTGAACAGGGCAATCATGGAAAACAGAGCTTGAAAAAAAACTACACCAGGCGCGGATCGGTCAGCAGTAGCCGCTCCAGCAGGGACCGCAAACTGATTTTCAGAGGCTCAAAGCCGGGGCTGATGGCCAGTGTTTCTTCGTCCATGTAGAGCTTGCGGTTGATTTCCAGCTGGATGCTGTGGCGCTGCGCGCCGGGGTTGGCATGACGCCGGACCAGTTCCACCCCCTTGTACGGGTGGTTGTAGGCCACGCTGTAACCCAGGCCGCGAAGGTGCTCACACACCAGCTGGCCCAGCGCGGCGCTGGAGGTCGTCTCATCGCGGTTACCAACCACAAAATCGGCATGCGCCTCACCCGGAAACTCGGTCGCATGGCTGGAGGCAATCGCCGGCATGGAGTGGCAGTTGATATGGATGCTGTAGCCGTGGCGCGCATGGGCCGCATCAATGGCGTCGGCCAGCGCCGCGTGGTACGGCTGCCAGCATTGCGCGATACGCGCCTGCGCCTCTGCCACCGAGAGTTTGCGCGCGTAAATCGGCGTGCCGTCGTCGGTGGTGCGCCAGATCAGCCCCTTGCCGAGGCGCACCTTGGACAGTACTTTCGGGTCGGTCGCCACCGGGTCGGGCCAGGCGCTGTCAAACAGGCTGACATCGACCTCGGTGGTGTCGCGGTTCACGTCCAGGTAACTGCGCGGAAAAAACGCCTCCAGCCAGTGCACCCCCATGCCAGGGGCAAAGTCATACAACTTTTCGACATGGGTGTCTTCTGCGCGGCGCAGCACCGGCATGGCACAGGCGTGGGCAAAATCGGCCGGGTAGGCGGTGCCGCTGTGCGGCGAATCCAGCACCAGCGGGCTGGCGCCGGGCATATAACGAAGCGGTGGGGTCATGGCCTTGATTGTCGCCTCACCGCGCTGCCTGGCCAGCGAAGACGTGGCGCAGGGCCTGGCGCCGGCGCCGCTGAACGACGGCTAAATGGACGACATGCGCTACTAACTGTGTCACCCCGAATCGCGCAGCCACCTCAAGACGCTGACCGGCTTTCGCGACTGGCTGCTGGCCAGCGTGGACCAGTCTCCCGCCTCCGCGCAGACTGCACCCCGAATATTTCTGCTATCAAATACATAGCTGTTTGCGCATACCAAGCAAGGGCTGCAACCCGATTTGACCTGTAATTTCAGGCCTACGAGGATACGGGCCTGCGGTCCGGCACGATCTCGCTGGTGTGCACCAGCTCAAATCGCCCGCCCTCAGCTGCCAATCCAGCAGCCCGATAGTCCCAGCGCTGCAGCTCGCAGCGCAAGGGCCGACTTTGCGTGTCGTGGCACAGCAGGTTGACCGAATTGGGTGCCTCGCGCCGTACCCGCGACGACAGCGCGGTGCCGGCCTGTACACACCACATGCGTCGGCCCAGTCCGGCCACAGGTCCGGAGAGTTCCGTCACATACGGCAGGTGGATGTGTCCCCCCATCACAATGTCGGCACCGGCATCGGCCCAGGCGCGCACCGCCGGCTCCCAGCCGCGAAGGCGGTCGTGTTCGTCCTCGGGCCGGGTGACATACACCGGCTGGTGCACCACCACCACCCGCAATTGCGCGGGCGCGGCCAGGCGAAGCTGCTGCACCACCTGATTTATCTGCGCGCTGGAGACTTCGCCGTTTTTATGGCGCCAGCGGCGTGTGGTCTTGACGCCGATCAGGCTGAGCCAGGGGGTGGCTATAACCGGCTCAAGCTCGGGACCGAAATGACGCAAGTAACGGGCGTAAGGCTGAACCAGCCGCTGATACAGATTGAACAGTGGCACATCATGGTTGCCCGGCAAGGACAGCATCTGCGGTATGGCCAGGCGGTCGCAGAAGGCCCGGGCCTGCGCAAATTGCGCGGTGTGGGCGCGCTGGGTGATATCACCCGAAAGCACCAGAACATCGGGCTGCTGCGCAGCCGCCAAGGCCTCCAGCGCGCGCATGACAGGCGCTTGTACCGTACCGAAGTGAGGGTCAGAAATCTGCAGCAGTTTTTTCATGCCACCTCCGCACGGTCACCCGGCGCCGGTACCAGCAACATCAGGCGCTCGGCAGCCACCTCAAACAGCAGCGGCGTCCGCGCCCAGCCGACCTCACCGTCGGTGGCCAGCTTGATGCGCCTGCGCCCGCGCGGCATCACGCGCAGGCGGGTGAATGAAAAGCTGTGCACCGTGTCGGCCTCGCCGAGCTGCCCCAGCACGCCCCGCAGCAGCAAGCCAAACAGCGCCAGTGTGCCGATGGGTCGCAGCACGATGCCGGCCAGATGGCCGTGCTGCACCGCGTTCGCGTCTTTTTCGGCAATGCCGACGCGGGCGAGTTGCAGGTGGTTGTTGCCCACAAACAGTGTCGGCGTGCGCAGCGCCGCTGCCTGGCCAGCGGTTTCGATTTGCAGATCCAGCTGACCGCGCGCCTGAAACACGCTGGCCAGCCCGGCGGCGAAAGCCACGAGGCGGCTGCGGCCCCACTGCTGCTTCCAGGCCTCGCGGTCTTCCAGCAACTGCGGGTACAAACCCAGGCTGGCATTGACCAGAAACAGCTGGCCATTGACCTTGCCCACCTGCACCGGGCTGACGCTGGCCCGCAGCAAGGCGTGGGCTGCGGCCAGCGTGTCCTGCGGTATCGCATGGCTGCGGGCAAAGTAGTTGAAAGTGCCCTGCGGCAAAACACCAAAGGGGCAGCCACTGCCCAGCACCGCGCTGGCCACGGTGTTGATGGTGCCGTCCCCGCCAGCGGCCACCACCACACCACCCCGCGAACGGGCCAGCTCCACGGCGCGGCTGGCCTGCGCCTGCAGTTGCGCGGGCTCGGCAACTTCCAGAAACTCGAAATCACGGCCGGATTCGGTGAAAACGCCTGTCAGGGCGGTCTTCGCGTCGCCCGCCGCGTGGCTGCCCGAGGCGGCATTGATCACGATAAACAAAGGCCCGTTGCGGGCGGCGTCCTGCGCCTGGGTATCAACACTCATGAATGAAGCCTAGCTGCGCAAACTTCAGCGCGGTGTCAGGCAAATGCCCTTGTCCGGGTGCCCGCATGGCCTCAAAGACGTTTGTTTTTTATTTCATCTGCACCGAACCAGACACATTAACCACCACCGAGGCCTTGCCGGCCTCTACCGGAACGGACGAATCCGACATCGCGGCTTTGGCTTCCATGGCCTGCATGCGCGGGCGCACCGGCCCCTGGTCGTTGGCATTGATGGACACCTCGCGCAGGGTGTAGCCGGCAAATCCGAAACTTTTGGCAATGTCAGCCGCCTTGGTCTTGAAACGCTCAATGGCCTGGGCCTGGGCATCCCCCTCAACCCTGGCGCGTTCCTCGCGGCTCAGTGCAAAGCCCACATTGCCCAGCGAGAGTGTCTGTATCTTGCCGGCCGCCGCGGTGATGCGCGGGAAATCACGGCCCTCCAGCACCAGCTCGGTACTGCCCTGCCAGCCGTTGATCTTGCCTTCCTTGCCATAACGCGGATACAGGCTGAAGTTGCCGGTACGCACATCCATCAGCCCCGGCTGGGCGGTTTTTTTGGCCTCGGCCAAGGCAGATTCGAGAGCGAGCTTGAGCTGGTTTTGTACCACCGCGGAATCGGTGCCGTCACGCGTGGTGCTCAGCACCATGGACAACAGGTCTTGCTGGACTTCCACCGTGGCGCTGGCCGACAGTTGGGCAATGTTTTGCAGCTGCGGCGCCATCATGACCGGCTGCAAGGTCTGCGCCCGCGACGTGCTGGCGCCAGCCGCCCCCGTCAGCAAAACGCAGATCGCCAGGAATCGGGTGGTTTTTTTCACGGAATAACTTTCAGAGGGGTTCAAACGGGATAAATGGCTGGGGAACATCGTGCACGCTGGCGTGCAAGGGGGAGAAAGAGTGGCCACGAGGCAGATCAGCTTACTGGAATCCCCGCACACGCCTGTCAGCAATTGGCGCTATTTGCTGTCATCAGGCGTCGCATTTACTTTATTGGCATGCATTGCCCTGTTATCGGTTCAAAAATCGACTGCAAGTTCTGTAACAGTGTGTCAAAGTAGTCGGAAAAAGACGAATCGGCAGTTTTAGCCTTCAGAATTGGCTCTGTTACAAATTACGATCGCCCTATGACACAAGCTAGCAACACATCCCGCGCCGACAAGATCCTGATTGTTGATGACGATGCCCGCATACGCGACCTGCTGCGCCGCTACCTGACCCAGGAGGGCTTTGAAGTCATCCTGGCCGAAGACAGCAAGGCGCTGAACCGCATCATGATGCGCGATGCGGTTGATCTGATCGTGCTGGACCTGATGATGCCCGGTGAGGACGGTCTGTCGATTTGCCGCCGACTGCGCGCAGCCAACGACCGCACCCCCATCATCATGCTGACCGCCAAGGGCGAAGACGTGGACCGCATTGTGGGCCTGGAAGTTGGCGCCGACGACTACCTGGCCAAGCCCTTCAATCCGCGCGAGTTGCTGGCCCGTATCCATGCGGTGCTCCGCCGCCGCCCCGCCGTGGAAGTGCCCGGTGCGCCTTCTGCCGAGCAGGAAGTGGTCAACTTTGGCCCGTTCAGCTTCGACATGGGCTTGCGCACCCTGCAAAAAAACGGCGACGAACTGCCGCTGACCACCGGCGAATTTGCCATGCTCAAAACCCTGGTGCGCCATCCGCGCCAGCCCTTGTCGCGCGAAAAACTGGCCCAGCTGGCGCGAGGCCGCGAGTTCGAGCCCTTTGACCGAAGCCTGGACGTGCAGGTTTCGCGCCTGCGCAAGCTGATTGAAGTGGACGCAGCGGCGCCGCGCTACATTCAGACCGTATGGGGCATTGGTTATGTGTTTGTGCCGGACGGGACAAGCTGAGGCGCCTGCCTGAACATACACGCCTGACCCCGGGCGAAATCGAGTTCTACCACGGCTTAATTCAGATTTTCAGGACGTCCCCGCATGCAAGCCACCCGCGCCGCCACTCTGGAAACTGCCCCTGCTCCACTGGAGACTGCGCCCGCCCCGCTTGAAATGCGGCCACGCGTCGGGCTGAGCCTGTTCTGGCGCACTTTTTTATTCCTGTCCGTCCTGCTGGTCGGCTGCATCATCGCCTGGCTGCAAACCTTCAGGGCGCTGGAGTTTGAGCCACGTGCGGTGCAAAGCGCCAAGCAACTCGCCTCGCTGGTCAACCTGAGCCGCGCGGCGCTCAAGTACTCCGACTCGATCACCCGGGTCTGGCTCATCAAGACCCTGGCCGAAGAAGAAGGCGTGCGCATTTCCCCGCGCGAGCCGCGCGACAAGTACCAGCTGTTTGTCAACGACCCCTTCGGTGAGCGCATCGGTGACGAACTCGCCTCGCGCATGGGCAAGGGCACGGTGGTGGCCAAATCCGTCAATGGGGTGGCGGGCGTGTGGGTCGGCTTCAACATTGACGGCGACTCCTACTGGCTGCTCACCGACCCGTCGCGCCTGGGGCCGCTACAGGGCGGCACCTGGCTGATCTGGCTGATCACCGCAGCGATTTTGTCGCTGGTTGGCGCAGCCCTGATTGCGCGGCTGATCAACCGGCCGCTCAAGCAGTTGTCGTTTGCGGCCAGCCGCATGCGCGACGGCGACTTTGACGCCAGCCTGCTCGACGAACAGGTGGCTACCAGCGAAATCCGCGAGGTCAACATCGGCTTTAACCGCATGGCCGAGCAACTCTCCAAAATCGAGGAAGACCGCGTCATCATGCTGGCCGGCATTTCACACGACCTGCGCACGCCCCTGGCGCGCCTGCGCCTGGAAACCGAAATGAGCGTGGCTGATGCCGAGGCGCGTGCCCACATGGCCGCCGACATCTCGCAGCTCGACGCCATCATCGACAAGTTTCTCGACTACGCCCGACCCGACCCGCCGCAACTGGCGTCTGTCTCGCTGAACGCCATCATTGATGCGGCGGTGTATTCGGTGGCCGAGTACACCGACATGCGCGTGAACGTCACCCTGCCCGGGCATATCACCGTGCTGGCCGACGAGGTGGAACTGTCCCGCGTGATTGCCAATCTGCTGGAAAACGCCAGGCGCTACGGCAAGACGCCGGAAACCGGCATTGCCATCGTTGACATTGCAGCCAAGGAACGCGACCAGTGGGTGCTGATCAAGGTGCGCGACCACGGCACCGGCGTCGCACCCCAGACGCTCAACAACCTCACCAAGCCGTTTTTTCGCGGCGATGCGGCCCGTACCGCTGCCACCGGGGCCGGCCTTGGCCTGGCCATTGTCGAAAGAACGCTGCACCGGATGGGGGGCGTGTTTGCGCTTGCAAACACCAGCTCAGGCGGGCTGGCGGCGCATATCAAGCTGAGGAGAGGGTGAATAGAGCCCCCACGTTCGCTCACTGCGTGTAGCTCTCTGCCTCACGAGGGGGCGCTGCGCCTGCGGCCCCTGCTTGAAAATGTGCCTTCCCTCGTTTGAAGCCCGCGTTTACATCTTGAATAGCTCTCCAACCCTTACCCGACGGGCGCATTCAGCTCCTAAAACAATAGCGCCACGGCGCGCGCTTCCATGCTCAGGCCCTGGCCTACCGGGCCCAGTTTCTCGGCGGTTTTGGCTTTGACGTTGACGCGTGAGACGTCCAGCGCCAGCGCATCTGCCAGGCACTGCCGCATGGCTGGAATATGGCTGGCCAGCTTGGGCGCCTGGGCGATCACGGTGCTGTCGATGTTGCCGATGCGCAGCCCGCGCTCTGCCAGCAGGCGGGCTGTCTCGCGCAGCAGCACAACCGAGTCAGCCCCTTTGAAGCGCGCATCGGTGTCCGGGAAATGCCCGCCAATATCGCCCAGCCCGGCTGCACCCAGCAGCGCGTCAATGATGGCGTGAATCAACACATCGGCATCGGAATGACCGAGCAGGCCTGCTGTGTGGGGCACGGAGACACCACCGATGATGAGCGGGCGCCCCGGCACCAGGGCGTGGCAGTCCCAGCCCTCCCCTATGCGCCATGAAGGTGTTGCGGAGGTTTCAGAGGGGTTCATTTGAAGGGGGTTTGTCAGGGTCAGCGGCCTTTGCCGGTTTTTTGGCAGCGGCTGCTTTGCGCGCTGGCGGTTTTTTGCGACTTTTGATCAGCGCTTCGGCCAGCAAAAAATCTTCGGGCCAGGTCACCTTGAAATTGTGGGCGCTGCCGCGCACCAGCCGGGGGCTCAGCCCGAAAGCCTCCATCGCGCTGGCCTCATCGGTGACGGTATCGCCCAGATTCAGCGCCATTTTCAGCGCCTGCATCAAAGCCCCCAGGCGAAACATCTGCGGGGTTTGCGCCAGCCACTTGTCGGATCGGTCCAGCGTGGCCAGCACGCGGCCGTCCTGAGCCTGTTTGAGCGTGTCGGGCAGCGGCTGGGCCAGCAGGCCACCCACCGGATCGCTCTGGCAGATATCAATCAGGCTGTTGATCAGGGCCGGGGTGATCAGGCAGCGTGCGGCATCGTGCACCAGAACCCAGTCATCGGGCTCGCCGCCACTGACGGCCAGTTGCTCCAGCCCATTGAGCACACTGACCGCGCGGCTTGCGCCGCCACAGGGCACAACCTGGTAGCCCGCATCGGCCTGCGCGCTGAAAAAGTTGTCGCCCGGGGCCACCACCACCAGGCATGAATTGATGCGCGCCACCTGGGCAAAAGCGTTGAGCGTGTGCTCAACCATGGGTAGCCCGGCAATCGGCTGGTACTGCTTGGGAGGCAACTGACCCGGCTCACCGACCGGCAGGTCGGCCACCGCCCTGCTGCCCTGGCCCGCGCAGGGAATCAGCGCAAAAAAACGGGGAACGAGGGATTTCTCAAACACGGGCGTCATACCTTCATCATAGATTCTAAAATCGGGTCTGCAAAAGCGGCGCACACCCCACTCCATCCGGTTTGGGGTGTTTGCCTTTGGTCAAGCCGATTACCGCCACATTTTCTGATTGCTTCATGGATTTACCCAAACTGCTGCCCGGCAAACGCTACACCCTGCCCCAACCCGCCGGTTCGGCCGATGCCTTGTTGCTGGCAAAGCTTGGCCTGAAGGAAAAATCGGCCGGGCGCCTGACGGCCATCGTCACCGCCGACGCGGCCAGCGCGCAACGGCTGCTGGACGAACTGGCCTTTTTTGCGCCCGCGCTGCGCTGCGCACTGTTTCCCGACTGGGAGACCCTGCCCTACGACACTTTTTCGCCGCATCAGGACCTGATCAGCGAACGGCTGGCCACGCTGTGGCGCATCAGTCAGCGCGACAAGGACAGTGGCGCTGATGTGGTGATCGTTCCCGCCACCACCGCACTGTACCGGCTGGCGCCGCCGGCCTTTCTGGCGGGCTACACCTTTCATTTCAAGGTCAAGCAAAAACTCGACGAAGCCAAACTCAAAAGCCAGCTGACCCTGGCCGGCTACAGCCACGTCACGCAGGTGGTGGGCCCCGGCGAATACGCAGTGCGCGGTGGCCTGATTGACCTGTTTCCCATGGGTTCTGCCGTGCCCTACCGCGTGGACCTGTTCGACGACGAGATCGACTCGATACGCACCTTTGACCCGGACAGCCAGCGCAGCCTTTACCCCGTGCCTGAAGTGCGTCTGCTGCCAGGCCGCGAGTTTCCGATGGACGACGATGCCCGCGCCCGCTTCAGGAGCCGCTGGCGCGAACTGCTGGAGGGCGACCCGACCAAAAGCCGCATCTACAAGGACATCGGCAACGGCGTGGCCACGGCCGGCATCGAGTATTACCTGCCGCTGTTTTTTGAAGACACGGCGACGGTGTTCGACTACCTCGGCGCCGAAGCCACCGTGGTGTTGCATGGCGATCTGGAGCCGGCCTTCCAGCGTTTCTGGCAGGACACCAAGGACCGCTACCGGCTGGTAAAAGACGCGCCAGATCGGCCGGCGCTGCCGCCCGAATCGCTGTTCCTGAGCACTGAGCAGTTTTATGCGCGCGCCAACGATTACCCACAGCTGGCCATACGCCCCGCGATCGAAGATGTGGCGGATAACGCGCATTTTCAGAAGCTCGGCGAGATGTCGGTGGTGCGCGGCGCCGAAGATCCGCTGGCGCGGCTGAAAGCACATATCCGCAATACGCCGCAGCGCGTACTGCTGCTGGCTGAAAGCGACGGCCGGCGCGAAAGCCTGCTGGACTTCCTGCGGGCCAGCAGCCTGAGCCCGCCGGCCTTTGATTCGCTGGAAGATTTTCAGGCCAGCGATGAAAAGCTGGGCATTGCCACGGCAGCGCTGAACACCGGCTTCAGCTGGCTGGAAGGTGATATTGATTTCGTCACCGAAACCGAATTGTTTGCCGCAGGCGTCGTCACGCGGCGGCGCAACAAAAAGCAGGAGCAGGTCAGCGATGTCGAAGCGCTGATCAAGGACCTGTCCGAACTCAATGTCGGTGACCCGGTGGTGCACAGCGCACACGGCATTGGCCGCTACAAGGGCCTGGTCAACATGGACCTGGGCCAGGGCATCACCGAGTTTTTGCACCTGCAATACGCCGACGACGCCACACTGTACGTGCCGGTCAGCCAGTTGCAGCAAATCAGCCGCTACACCGGCGTCAGCGCGGACGAGGCGCCGTTGCACCGGCTGGGAAGTGGTCAGTGGGAAAAAGCCAAACGCAAGGCAGCCGAACAGGTCCGCGACTCGGCGGCCGAACTGCTCAACATCTACGCCCGCCGCGCCGCGCGTGAAGGCCATGCTTTCCGCTATTCGCCCGACGACTATGAAAGTTTTGCCAACGACTTCGGTTTCGAGGAAACCGCCGACCAGCGCGCCGCCATCCATGCCGTCATCCAGGACATGATCAGCCCGCGCCCTATGGACCGGCTGGTCTGCGGCGACGTGGGCTTCGGCAAAACCGAGGTTGCGCTGCGTGCCGCCTTCATCGCCATCACAGGCGGCAAACAGGTGGCGCTGCTGGCGCCCACCACGCTGCTGGCCGAACAGCACTACCAGACGCTGGTGGACCGTTTTGCCAAGTGGCCGGTCAAGGTGGCCGAGATGAGCCGCTTCCGCTCCACCAAGGAAATCAACGCAGCGGCCAAGGGCCTGGCCGATGGCTCGGTCGACATCGTGGTCGGCACACACAAGCTGCTCAGCGAGAGCGTGAAGTTCAAGGACCTCGGCCTCCTCATCATCGACGAGGAGCACCGCTTCGGCGTGCGCCACAAGGAGCAGATGAAGGCGCTGCGCGCCGAAGTCGATGTGCTCACGCTCACGGCCACGCCGATCCCGCGCACGCTGGGCATGGCGCTCGAAGGCCTGCGCGATCTGAGCGTGATCGCCACCGCGCCGCAGCGTCGCCTGGCCATCAAGACCTTCGTCAGCAACTACAGCCAGGGCGTGATCCGCGAAGCCGTGCTGCGCGAACTCAAACGTGGCGGGCAAGTGTACTTCCTGCACAACGAGGTGGACACCATCGCCAACATGGCGGAGAAGCTCACCGCGCTGCTGCCGGAAGCGCGCATCCGCGTGGCGCACGGCCAGATGAACGAACGCGATCTGGAAGCGGTGATGCGCGACTTCACCCACCAGCGTTTCAACGTGCTGCTGTGCTCCACCATCATCGAGACCGGCATCGACGTGCCGACCGCCAACACCATCCTCATCAACCGCGCCGACCGCTTCGGCCTCGCGCAGTTGCACCAGTTGCGCGGCCGTGTCGGGCGTTCGCACCACCAGGCCTATGCCTACCTGTTGGTGGACAGCATGGATGGGCTCGCCGCACAGGCGAAGAAACGCCTCGAAGCGATCCAGGCGATGGAACAACTTGGCAGCGGCTTCTACCTCGCGATGCACGACTTGGAGATACGCGGGGCGGGCGAAGTGCTGGGCGAATCGCAGAGCGGCGAGATGCAGGAGATCGGTTTCAGTCTGTACAACGACATGCTCTCCGCCGCCATCACCTCGCTACGGCAAGGCAAGGAGCCGGACATGGCGCATCCGCTGGGTGTGACCACCGAGATCAACCTGCATACGCCGGCGCTGCTGCCGGACGACTACTGCGGCGACATCCACCAGCGTCTGGTCATCTACAAGCGCCTCGCCAACTGTGCATCGCTGGAAGAACTGGAAGAAATGCAGCAGGAACTCATCGACCGCTTCGGTCTGCTGCCCGATCCGACGCAAGCGCTGTTCGACTGTCACCGCCTGCGCATCCTTGCCAAACCGATCGGCATCAGCAAACTGGATGCGTCCGGCGAAGCTATCGTGATTCAATTTGTGCCGAACCCGCCGATCGATCCAATGAAGATCATCACGCTCCTTCAGAGCAAGCGGCATATCAAAATGGCGGGACAGGACAAGTTGCGCATTGAGTTGAAATACGGAGATTTGAAGCAGCGCGTGTTGGCGGTCGTGCAGTTTTTCAAGGAGTTAATTTAATCTGCCACCACGCAGGCTGGCGCGGAACGACTCCAGCTCGGAAGCCAATTCGCTGAAGTCGGCAGAAGACGCCCAGAACAGCCGGATTCGCTCCAGCTCGGCGCGACCGCGCAGGCGCGGCTCCCGCTCTCTTGCCAGACGCTGTGCTGTCCATACTCCCCCCATGCGATGGTAGCAGTCGCTCTCGCGGCAGCCGGTAATGAATACGCCGTCGACCTGACGCTCATGCAGCGCATATTCGATAAAGGAGGGCGGCAACATGGCGGTGCAGGGCAGGCTCATGACGGCCACGCCTGCGCTGCGCAATTTCCCGATATCTGCCGCGTTATCACAGCCGAAAACCATGACCCGCGCATCGCCCTGCAGCTTTGCCAGATCGGCTGTCATTGCGGCGCGCAGCCCGTGCATCGGCAGGGAGGGCATTTCTATTCCGCTTACGTAATCGGCTTCGCCCCTGAACGGGGTCGAGGAGGGACATGCCCCCGCACAGATGCCGCAACTGACACAGCGATCCGGGATCACCACCGCCTGCTCCTGGAAAGGCAAGCCGTCGCTGCGCGGCCGCATCACCACCGCCTCGTAGGGGCAGTCGGCGACGCAACGTCGGCAGCCGTTGCAATCCTTGAGGTTTACTTCGGCAATGGGTATCTGCCTGAACCGGGTTGGCAACCAAGGCAGTATGCCAAGCAGCAAAGTGACCCCGATGACCAGCGTCCATACCTGCCCGGCCGACCATTTATCCAGCAGCGGGCTGATAAACAGATAAAACCAGTCAATCCCGACGCTGCCGGGTTCAATGCCCAGATCTGCCGGTCCCTGACTCAGTGCCGGACTGACCAGTGACAGAACCAGCATTGCCAGCAGCATCCCCCACACCAACCCGCGCCTCGGATTAACCACGGGGTAGCTGATGCGCATGATATGCACCCAGAATAAAAACAGGATGAACAACGGAACGGTCACATGAAAGAACGACATCAATGTGAAGAAACGATTATCCAGCGTGTCGGCGGAAATAAAATAACCCGCCATCGGCGAGCTGAATATCGGCAGCCAGTCAAACCATTCGAGAATGGTTACCGCAGAATATTGGGCCAGCTTGTCCCACACCATCCAGTAGCCGTTGATGCCGGCGGCGAGTAACAGCCAGATCAGCGGCACGCCGGTAAACCACGCAAACCAGCGCGCGCCGCGATAGCGTCCCAGAATGAATTCGCGCAACAGGTGCAGCATCATCACCACCACCAGCGCATCGGAAGCATAGCGGTGCAGGCTGCGCATGATGCCGCCCAGATACCATTGTTCGCGGGTTATATATTCCACGGAGGCGAAGGCGTCCTCCACCCCGGTATCGTAGAAGGCATAAATATAAAGGCCGCTGACGACAACGACCCAGAAGAAATAGAATCCCAGTGCGCCCAGATAATAGAAGGGGTTGAGGTCATTGCCAAAGATTTTGTTCAGCACGCCCTCAAACCGGAGCAGCGTCCTGCGTGCGAGCGATTCGGCGGGACCAGAAGCAGTCAATTCGAACCCTTTTGCCGCCTGCGATACGCCCGGAAATAACCGGTTAATTTCATCGCACTTGGGATGCGACGGCATAATATAATGGTTGGGCTATAACACATTGAATGGGGAATGAGATTGGAAATTATTGTTTACACGCTGATGGGCATCGGTCTCTATTTCGTGTCCGACTGGATACTTAACCGCGTGGAAGTTTCACGCGGAGAGCGCTTCAAAAACCGCAATATCATTTTCTTTTTGATCATTCTGACGCTGGCATTTCTTTCATTCAGCTTCACCAAATTCCTGCTGCTCGCCGCCGGGTAAACTGAAAAACCATTGGCTCGCCAGACCAGGCATCCATCCGTGGTTTGATTCGATGCCGGAATCCTGTGAATAGGCCCTACACCGGGCGACGCATGGCTTTAAAAACCACGACCAGGAACATTATCCCGCCAACAACGGCGATCAGCCCGCCCAGACCCATCAATCCCATACCGGCAGTCTGCGCAAAACCGTGCAGCTCCTGCGCGGCTCCGGCAACCTTGCGTTGCACGCCATACCCGCCGGACCACATCAGGCCGAAGATATGCATCAGTTGTCCCGCGGCATAGACGTAGGGCATCGGCGCGGCCCACTTCAGATCGGGCTCACGATAGCCGAGTTGTGGCAGCAGATGCAGAGTCAGTCCCATGAAGGCCAGGCTGATCGCCCCGCCGGTTCCATGATAATGCGCGGTAATGATCGTGTTGCTGTCGCCGATCATCAAACTTATCCCGCCACCGATGGCGAACAGAACGATTGACGAAAGCAACGCCGCGCGCTGCGGGTTCGTCTGTGCAGTCCCTGTTGTTGTCAGGCATCCATAAAGAACCGCCAGCCCCAATGGCACCGGTGCGAATGCCCCGCCAACCTTCATCAGCTGGGTAAATTGCTCCATATAGGCGCCCATATCGCCGGCAAAGAACAGATAAATAACCGGCGTAACAAATACCGGCAGCAATCCCAGCATGAGAATGGCCGAAGCTACCCGCGGTGTCAGCGGAACAGTTGCGCCGCAACCACTGGCCAGCCATAGCCAGCCGGCCAGCATCAGCAGCGCATAGGTGAATTGCAGCACATGGCCACCGCCCCAGAACAGCAGGTCGTAGTATTGCGTGCTGTCAAAGACATCCGGGATGATGTCATACGACCAGCCGAAGGCCATCAGAGCAAACACCGTGGAGATGGCCGCGGCATAAAAACCGATGCGTATCGAACCTTCGCCGCCCCGCCACAGATCGGCAGAGGGTACCGCTATCAGGCTGCGCAACACCAGCACAGCCACGCCAATGGCAAAAACAATCAAGCCGGTAAAAAAGAAGGTGCTTTGAATGACCGGCACATAATTGCTCATCAATGGTTTGCCGGCAGCGATGAAGGGGGATAAGGCAATCATGGTGGCGCCCACGGTAGCCAGCACCAGCGCCAGCCAGCCGACCCCAATGAATCTGGAGGATGAATTCAGGCTCCACAATACACCGGCGAATGCCATGAACCACAGCAGCACTGACAGGTCCACATGCACGACCAGCGCGGTATGGAAAAAATCAACCCATGGGAAAATATCCTGAACATAAGGCGTGCGCGACAGCACCAGAAGAATGGCGAACAGCCCGGCGCCCACCAGCGATGCAATGCCCAACCACAACCAGCCGGAAGCCAGCTTGCGGCCACCCTCCGCTGGCATGGAAAGCGTAAATTCATTTTTTTGTTTATCTTCTGCAGTCACGTCCCCACCCTCTCCAAATATCTGCTTGTTGATATACCAGACTCATTCGTTATTTTCAGGTTGCATTCTTGTTTTTGAAAATAAATCCGCCGGTCGCTGCCTTGAAATCAATCACCATGATGCGCCCCGGAGCCAGATTAACTGTTTCCTCATGCATGAAGTTGAATTCATCGCCAATGTGATCTTTCAGGCGCGCCTTCAGGGTATGAACACCAGCCTTCACCGGAATACGCCGGTAAATATTGGAATTGCCGCTGTGCGAAAATCCGGTTGGCTTCAACACCACGTGGTAAAGCTGTTTTCCGTCCATTTCCAGTTCGACTACCACATCGGCACGCTCACGGCTCGGGCACACTGTAGTCACTTTGCGCTGATACATCGGCAGCTTGGCAATCTCTTCCGGGGTACGCTCCCGGCACGCCTCTTTAAGCTGGCCGGCATGTCCAAAGCTCAGCTTGATCAAGGTTTCATCAGGTTGCATATAGGTATATGTCGGCCAGGTAGAAAAATAGCCGATCACCCCAAAGAACAGCGCGTAAAACAACCCTTGGCCTATATATTGCAATGGCTTAATCATGCGTCACCCCCTCAGAGGATACTGATGCTTGCGCAACCGGAGCGTTGTAGCGAGCAACTGTAAATGCGTCAGAAAAATACTGGTCTTCGGGCAATCCTCTGGCCATGAATGGTGCACGACTCGCCTCGACCATCTCCGGCGAACCGCAGGCATATGTCTGATATTCATCCAGTCTTTCATGGTCCTGCAGAATGGCCTCATGAACCAGCCCGGTTCTGCCCTGCCAGCCATACTCCGGCTTAGGCTCGGACAACACCGGTATGAATTTGAAATTATCATGTTCCTGTTGCCATTTTTCCGGCAAATCCGAGTACAGGTCGGCGGGCGACTTGGCGCCCCAGTATAACGTCATGGGACGATTCAACCCAACCTTGAAGGCATGCTCCACCATGCCCTTGATGGCACCGAAACCACACCCTCCCGACATGAAAATAATGGGTTTATCATCTTCTTCGCGCAGGAAGAAATTGCCATAAGGCCCTTCCACTTGCAGCACATCGCCTTCTTTCATCCCGTTAAATACATGGCCGGTGAATTTGCCGCCTTCCACCAGACGAATGTGCAGCTGCAAATGTTCCGTCTCATGCGGTGGGTTGGCAATAGAATAACTGCGTTTGATGCCGTCTTCCAGTTGCACGGCGACATATTGGCCGGCCACAAAATTCATGCGCTCGTCTCCCTCCGGCAGCAATTCAAGCAACATCACATCGGGCGCCGCCTGTTCCATTTTTTGCACGCGGAACGGCAGGGTCTTGATCGGGAATTGCCTCAACTTGTCGACCTCGTGACATTCTATGTCCAGATCGGATAACGGTTTGGCACAACAAAACAGCGCCTTGCCCTCCGTTTTCTCTGCTTCGGTAAGCACACCTTCCTGGTAAGTGCCGTAATCAACCGTGCCTTTCAGTATCCTGCCTTTGCAAACGCCGCAGGCGCCGTCACGGCATACATAGGGCAAATTCAACCCCTGGCGCAACCCGGCTTCGAGCACGGTTTCACCCTCTCTGGCAGTCAATTTGTGTCCGCAGGGCACGGTGTTGATTTCATATTCCCCCTTGCCCTTTCTGCTTCGTCCCAGAAACGGCAACAACAAAACGAAAGCAGTAACACCACCCGAAAGTGCCCACAACTTGCCCGCCCCCCAGGAATAGAGCAGGGGATATGTCCATAAATAGAACCAGTCCATATTCAGAACAAACGGGGCAGAATTCAGGTCGGAATGCCCCTGGCTCAATGCCGGATGAATCAGTGCAAGGACGATCATGGCCAGCACCAGCCCAATTGAAAGCGCCCTTGGTGGAGATGTCCTGGCCTCTGGAACGCGCTGGGTATGAATCCAGATCAGTCCGAAAATGCCCAGCGGAACGCCGATGTGGACCAATGAAAGCAGCGAGAAGAAGCGATCGCTGACACTGCCGGACTCCAGAAAATTGCGCGCCAGCGGAGCGCTGAAAACCGGCAAAAAATCCAGCCATTCCGCACTTGCCACGGCAAGAAATTGCGCCAGGCCATCCCAGACCAGCCAGTAACCGTTTATGCCGGCGATGTAAACCAGCCACAACAACGCGACGCCCGTAGCCCATGAAAACCACCGGAAGTTCCGGTATCGGTCAAAGACAAAGTTGCGCACCATGTGTAATACGCCAAACAGAATCATCCCGTCGGAAGCGTAACGGTGCAGGCTGCGCATGATGCCGGCCAGATACCATTGTTCGTGAGTGATGTATTCCACCGAGCCGAACGCGTCTTCCACCCCGGTATCGTAAAAAATGTAGATGTAAAAGCCGCTGACAACAACGATCCAGAACATCAAATAGGTAATCGCTCCCAGGGAATAAAACGGGTTCAGCACTGTTCCGAAAATACGATTGAGGGCGCTTTCCAGACGCAAAAAAATGGCTTGGCCGAGTTGTTGTAATAATTTAATCATGGATATCTCTGAAAATAGCTTCAGTCAACGGGTTAATATCAAACCGCTAAAGAGCATCAGTGTTGTTCATGCCATTTTGTTTTGGATAAGTCCGCTTAGGACTGCGACGGTATTCATGCACGATCCACCAGGCAATGAGCAATGAGATAAAGATTCCCCATGCGATTGCATAGAAGATACTGTAATTTACTTCGTACTTTCCTGTCGTGGGGTCGTAATCCGTGCAAAAGAGCCGCACCCTGTTCGAAAGACCTTCAAGCCCCGGTGCTGCCGACTGGACGTTGTAAATCATATCCTTCAGCGGTTCGAGCAGCGTCTTGTTGCCAAATTGATCTCCGTAAATCTGGCGGTAAACCTTTCCTTTCGCGTCAACAAAGGTTGTTTGGGTTATATGGTTAAAGCCGCCTTCGTCGGTTGGATAAAAGACAAACCCTAAATCACTGCTCAGCTTCCTGATTGTTTCTGCATCCGAACTGACAAATTCCCAGTTGGTCAGGTCGATGTCCATACGTTTGGCAAAATCATCCATTGCATCAGGCGTGTCATTTTCCGTATCGAAACCAACCGTCAACACACCAAAGCTGTCCGCTCCCAGCGCGTCCTGGGAAAATTTGAGCGCGCTCAAGCTGCGTGTTGTGGTAGCGCAGATGAAGGGGCAATGCGTATAAATCATGCTGATAACCAGTGGCTTCCCCCGGTAATCGGATAGGCGCACGGTACGACCGCTTCTGTCCAGGAATGCGTAGTCACCAAGCTGGTTGCCCACTGCGGCCTGGCTTATTCGCAGCACTTCCCTTTCATCAAAAATTTGAGGCGCTGATTCCTCCGGCTGCGCCAGGGAAGGCAATGCAGCGAAAACCAAAGCTGCAAAACTTAGCGGTAACAAATAATGACGCATGATTCGCACATCCCCTAAAAATACCCGACCATTTTAATATGATATATCAAAAACGCAAGCTAAATTATGTTTGGCTAATATACTCTTTGAGGGGTGGCGAAATAAAAAACCCGTCTGCACAACTGCCGGACGGGTTTTGCATGCCATGAAGAGGAAATCAGGCGCCGAAATTTACTTCCAGCATCAACGCTATCATCAACACGCTGAACTGCACCAGTGAAGCAACAAAATTGGCCATTGCCGTCTGCTTTGTCGGATTGCGCAGCAGTTGCACGCTTTTAACCAAGAAGTAAGCTCCTCCCAACAAGGCGCCGGTGAGATAAATCCATCCTAAACCGTAAAATGCCGGCAACAGGGAAACCAGCACCAGAAGAATGGTGTGCCCCAAAATAATGCGTGCCGCTTTCTTGTCGCCTTTTACCACCGGCAGCATGGGTATCCCCGCCGCCGCATATTGATCGCGAATGACGATTGCCAGGCTCCAGAAATGGGGAGGCGTCCACAAAAACAATACCAATGCCAGCAAGCCGGGAAGCGGGCCAAATGAAGGATCAACTGCCGCCGCACCCGCCAGCACGGCAAAACTTCCCGCCAGTCCGCCAAATACGATATTCAGCCAAGTACGCCGTTTCAACCAGGCCGTATAAACAATCGCATAGGTAAACGCACCGAGAAAGATGTTCAACGCCGTCATCGCGTTGAATGCGAATGCGGCAGATATGACTGCAAGCCCGAGCATTAACCCGATTATCACCAACCACTTGCGACTATGCTGAAAAAAACCGTTTACGAAAGGCCGATTCTGGGTACGCGTCATTTTTGCGTCGATGTCGCGCTCGAAGTATTGGTTAAAGGCTCCCGCAGCCGCAGAGGCCAGCATAACCGTCAACGACAGAACCAGAATTTGCCAGCTCGTCAATGCCTGCCCCGGGGTAATTGCCATGCCACCCAGCGCAGCCAGCGTAATCACCACACCTATGCGTAACTTGAAGAGATTAATAAATTGACTGACCATAGTCACGGTATCCGTATTTATTCCTTTTTCGTCATCGAGAAAGGATTGGTTGGTTTTTCTGGATTTCTTGCTGCTGAATACTTCTAACCTAAGCCGTGCCGGTATTGCCACCCGCCACAATCAATTGCTCTCCTGTACGCACACTACCAAGCTTAGGTTAGAGGTCTCCCCCTAACTGGATTTCAGTTTCCTGCAAGGAATCAGGGGAAGAATGCCGCAAGGCATCCCCCCGTCATCTTATTGCTTTAAGACAAGCCCCACACCGTAGACAGGTACTTGAAGTTCACGAAGTAGTACAGCACGAGCGTCACGAACAGAATCATGGCCAGCACAAAAGTACCCGGCGCTTCCATGCCCCACATACCGATATGCTTCTTCCCTGTCCTTTCGGCCACAACGTCGGCATCTTCCACTTTTGGCCAAGGTGCGGAATCCTCCGCAATACGCTCACCGGTAAAAATGGATGCCAGCACGACCGCGATGAACATGATCGCGCCGACCGCCATGACCATACCGAATATTTCACCGATATCCATCAAGCCCTTGGCAATTTCAGGATATTCATAAGCCAACGGTTGACCGGCAAAAGTGATGTCCGCATGACGGCGTTGCACACCCAAAGTACCCGCACCCATCAGGGCAATCGAGAAAACCCAAGCGCCGAGACTAAAGATGTAGGGTTGCCATTTTGCCATTCCGGCCAGCACGATCTTACGCTGAAATACCACTGGAATCAGCCAGTAAGTCACCGCCATGAACGCCATGGTGGTGCCAGCCACAAGCGTGCCATGGAAGTGGCCCGGCAGATATGCGGTATTGTGGATAACCATGTTGATTTGTTCCACGCTCATTACCACGCCGGAAATACCCCCGATAAAGCCGAAACCGACCAGCGACAGGAACATGCCCGAGAACACCGGGTTCCCCCAGGGTGCCTTGCGCAGCCAAGTAAACAAACCTGTATCCAATCCCTTCCTGCGTTGAGCAACTTCAATGGAGCCGGGAACGGTCAACCCGTGGATCATACTGGCCAATACGGCAAGGTAGATCATGTAGCTGGTGTTGAGTATCTTCCATGTAGAAGACAATCCCGGGTCGGACAACAGGTGGTGCGCTGAGCCCAGTTGCAGGAACAGGATATACAGCAGGAATGCACCACGGCTCACCTTCTCGGACATCGGCTTGGCGCCGAATACCAGCGATGCGATGAGATACCAGATGGTAATGTGGGTCGCCACGTTGATTTGCTGCGAAGAATGGCCGAAGCCCCACCAGATAACCCGGTACATCATCGGATCAATATGGCTGATCAGCCCGATCGACCAGAAGAAAGTCGGGATCAGGATCAGTGCGCCGGAAACGATGGTGAAAACGGCAATCACGGTAGCCGTCACGCCGCCAAACACTACCAGCGGAAGCGACCCGCTATAGGTTTTCTCCCTTTTGGCAATCACCAGTGTGCCGAGAAACACAAAACAGCCGATCAGTGCACCCACGGCAAACAGGATCAGACCCAGGTAAAAATGCGGTGCTGCCTGCAGTGGCGGGTATGAGGTCATCATCACGCTGGAACCGCCTTGCAACACGGCCACTGCAACCAGAGCCGCACCGACGAGCATGAGCCAGAATTGCGCCCAGGCAAAACGCGGTGTCGCTAACCGGCTACCCAGCACATGTGCACCCAGAAAATACAATGCAGCCATTTCAAAGAAAATGATCCACACCGCCAGATTGACCAAGCCGTGCGCCGTCAGCGCCATGTAAAACAGCTCCGGGCTAAGCAATTGCACACTCGGCATGCGCGTAAGCGCCACCCCGATACCAAACAGCCCGCCAACCAGCAAAAACACCACTGCCGCAAACGCATTCCACTTGACCAGCGTATTGGCCGTTCTGTGAATCTTCAGGCCGGAAACCGGGTCAACACGAAAATCAGACATTGTCGTCGCCATTATTTCCTACTCCTTTACGTAAATTCTGCCCAGCATCGAATGATGGCCGATAGCACCACCACCACCGCAGTATTCGCCGCATGCTATGGCAAAAGTGCCGGTTTTATTGGGAGTGATGGTGGTAACCTGCTCGTAGCCGGGGTAAACCTGAAAGTTGATGTTTTCCGGCAACAACGAGAACCCATGCCCCACGTCATAGGAAGAGATATGCAAACGATATTTTTCCCCTTTTTTCAGCTCAAGAATAGGACGGTATTGCCATTGCATGGCAGCCAGATAAACATCACTACCGGGCGGCGGGGCCACCACATCCTCGCCGGTCGCATCATCCTTGCGGATAGCGTACTTGGCTGTCATGTCGTCCACTTTTTGGGCAAACGCCTCGGGGGTGGTTTTGTAAGTTTCGTTACTCATGTTCTGCGGCCCGACAAAATGCCAGCCGATCATCCAGACAAACATGAAAACACACCACGAAAATGCGAGCACAATCCATACGATCTCGCTGCGTTCGATGGGTTCACGCCACCAGTCCGGATTTGTTGGGGGGGTATAAGAAGTTCCCATAGCTATATTTCTCCCTGTTAATTATATCGAGTGCGGCGTTATTACGGAGCCGGCGGCACGTTCATTATGTCCCACAATCCCCATAGCGTATAAAGCACCAAGGGCACCAATACAGCCAACGCCAACATTAACCACTGGTTATCCAATGCTTTTTGCATGAAATGAGGGTTTACACCATTTGGATTTGACTCTGACATCGTTCATTCCTCCCTTAACAATTGATGGCTAACGCCATAGACAGTTGACACAAAATAAAACAACCTTGCGACTTCGTTTTTCTTTTTTCCACACACTGCCGCCCAAGCTGCCGTTTCAAGGCAGCCCGCAGAACTTCGGGAAACGTTTAATGCCGGAGCAGCATGAAAAGGCCGATACCAAAATAAGCCGCAGCGCTGATACCTATCAGGACGGTCAATAGCAGCATATTGTTGCGCAGTATTTGCTGCACGAAAGAAACTGGCGTACTCCCAGTCTTGGATGATTCCATTGGATAGCCTCCCGATGCGTTATTATTTGTTTGCATTTAATGCAATTGTCCCCTGCGACAATTTGACGCGTTTCGAGATTTTGTTCCGACTGACAAAACCTGTCAAGTATAAATTGCAAGTATTTTAATCGGGTATTTTTTGCAGCCTCTCTCTTGGCCACCTGCGCCCATAGCCACCCAATCAAAAACTCAATAAATTTAGCGTGTAATGAGCGTCGATAGCGGTATTTCCGGAAATGCAGATGCAGCTTTCCAGCCCATTGTGCTTCTTGAGTGATACGAATTGACGCTGTGCGCAGCAGCTCCGACTATTTCAGGCCCAGCGCATCCTGCATGTCATACATACCAGCCGGCTGTTCTCTCAGGAAGCGCGCGGCACGCAGTGCGCCCAGCGCAAAAGTCGCGCGACTGCTGGCTTTATGGGTAATTTCAATTCGCTCGCCAAGCCCTGCATAAAGCACGGTATGGTCACCGACGATGTCACCGCCGCGCACAGTGGCAAAGCCGATGGTGGAAGGATCACGCTCCCCGGTTACGCCTTCCCGCCCATACACCGCGCATTGCGTCAGATCGCGTCCCAAGGTACGCGCAATGACCTCGCCCATGCCCAATGCAGTGCCGGACGGCGCATCCACTTTGTGGCGGTGGTGCGCCTCAATGATCTCGATGTCATAGCCATGCGCCAGCACGCGCGAAGCGGTTTCCAGCAACTTGAAAACCAGGTTCACACCGACACTCATGTTGGGCGCGAACACAATACCGATGTCCTGCGCCGCTGCACCAAGCTGCGCCTTTTGTTGCGCACTCAGGCCGGTGGTGCCAACCACCATACCCACACCCAGCCTGCGGCAGATATCGAGGTGAAGCAGCGTGCCTTCGGGGCGGGTGAAATCAATCAGCACATCAGCGCCCTGCAAGGCCGCAGCCACATCCGCGCTGATTTTTACGCCGCAAGCCGTGCCACACAATTCTCCGGCATCTTTACCAAGCAGTGCGCTGCCGCCATGCTCCAGCGCGGCATGCAACACCAGATCATCGGCCTGCATCACACATTCCAGCAACGCACGCCCCATGCGTCCGCTGCTGCCGGCAATAGCAATCTTGATTTTGTTCATATTGAATCCTTTATTCTGCAGTCTGCCCGGGCTGTCCGCCATCATCCATGCGCACCAGTTTGTCGCCTTCAAAATAGAGCGTCAGCCGTTGCTTTTCGACCAACTTGCCGTGCTGCTCCAGGAGATATACATAGTCCCAGCGATCGCCGTGAAAGGCGTCACTGACCATCGGCGTGCCCAGCACATAACGCACCTGCTGCCTGGACATGCCGATCTTGAGCTTGTCGCGCATTTCCGGCGTAACATAGTTGCCCTGGCGGATGTCCATTTTGTATGGCGACAGCACCGGCGAGGAAAGGTAGCCGCATGAAGCCAGCAGCATGGAGAGCAGAATCAGTTTGATACGCATAATCATCTCGTCACTTCAATCTTCAATTAACGCCGCATGATACCTCAAGCGGCCATGCCCAACATCTCTGCCGCATGTTTGCGCGTAGTTTCAGTAAGCTTCACCCCGCCCAGCATACGGGCGACTTCCTCAATGCGTTGCTCATTGTCCAACACGGCAATGCGGCTCAATGTGACGCCATTTTCCACCACTTTATTTACCTGCCACTGATGATCGGCCGCTGCCGCGACTTGCGGCAAATGTGTGACGCACAACACTTGATAGTCCCTGCCCAATTGCTTGAGCAAACGCCCGACAATTTCCGCCACGCGCCCGCCGATGCCGCTGTCCACTTCGTCGAAAATCAGTGTCGGTACGCTGGCAATCCGGCTGGTGGCAACCTGTATCGCCAGACTGATGCGCGACAGCTCGCCGCCGGAAGCAACCCTGGCCAGGCTGCGCGCCGGCACACCAGGGTTCGCGGCAACCTGAAACTCGACGGTTTCCAGGCCGCAGGCATTGCCTTCAGCCAACGGCGGCAATGCCACGGCAAAGCTGCCGCCCTGCATCGCCAGCGTCTGCATCGCGGCGGTAATCTCGCGCGCCAGTTTGCCGGCTGCCCGTTTACGCCCGGCGCTCAGCTTCTGCGCCGCCTCCAGATAGCTGTGCTGTGCGGCTTGCTCCTGCCGCGCCAGTTCGGCGAGATCGGCATCGCCACCCAGCTCCGCCAGACGCGACTCGATACGCTGCAGCGCCTCGTCCAGATGTTCGGGTGCGACGCGGTATTTGCGCGCGGCATCCATCACGCTCTGGATACGCTGCTCCAACTCGTGCATACGCTGCGGGTCATTGTCCAAGCGCTGCTGATAATGACGCAGCGCGTACACCGCCTCCTGCAACTCGGCCTGCGCGCTTTCCAGCATCTGCAAGGTATTGCCCAGGCTTGCATCATGCGCCATACCGTCGCGCAGCCGCGCCGTCAGCGCGTTGAGTTGTGCCAGACAGGCGGTGTCTGATTCGCCCAAAATTTCGATGCCGAACGCGGCGGTCTCCAGCAGGCTCGCGGCATGCGCGAGTCGCGCATGATCTGCCTGCGTCTCGTCCCATTCCGCCGCATTGAAGCTCAGACCGTGCAACTCGTCGCGCTGAAACTGCAACAGCTCGCGCTCGGCTGCCACAGCCTCGACATTCTCGCTCAGACTGATGCGGCGGCGATGTAATGCCTGCCAGTCGCGGTACAGCGTAGCGACGTTCCCCGCCTCCTTCATCATCCCCGCATAACCGTCCAGCAACATGCGTTGCATATCGGGGCGAAGCAACGATTGATGCGCGTGCTGGCCATGAATATCCAGCAACTGTTCGCCCGCTTCGCGCAACTGCTGCAAGGTGGCACTGCGCCCGTTGATAAAGCCGCGCGAACGCCCGCCTGCATCCAGCACGCGGCGCAACAGGCACACATCTTCATCGCCTGCCAGGTCCTGCTCTGCCAGCCATGTTTGCAAATGCGGCAACGCCGCAATGTCGAATTCAGCGGCGATCTCGGCGCGCTCGCAACCGTTGCGCACCATCGCGGCGTCACCACGCTCGCCAAGCGCCAACGACAACGCACCGATCAAAATGGATTTGCCCGCCCCGGTCTCGCCGGTCAGCGCGGTAAAACCGGAGGAAAAATCCAGCTCAAGCGAGGAAACGATGACGAAATCGCGGACGCTCAGGAATTTCAGCATTTACAGTGTCTGGTTCCAGAGCAGCTTCTCGCGCAACGTATGATAGTAGCTGTGTCCCACCGGATGCAGCAGGCAGGCAGGCTCGGGGTGGCGCGTGACGATGATCTTGTCGTGCAACTGCAAGTCACAACTGGTGTGGCTGTCATAGCGCACATGGATATCGCTGGTGCGGTGCATCAGTATCTCCAGCACGGAGCTGCTCTTCACCACGATGGGGCGGTTGCTCAGGGTGTGCGGACACACCGGCACCAGTTCCAGCACATCCAGACTGGGGTGCAGAATCGGCCCGCCCGCCGACAGCGCGTAAGCCGTCGAGCCGGTGGGCGAGGAAACGATCAGCCCATCTGCGCGCTGATTGTATAAGTACTCACCGTCGATGCGCACCTCGAATTCGATCATGCTGCTGATATTGCTGCGATGCACGACCACTTCATTAAAGGCCAACCCGCTGGATATTTCAACGTTATTGCGCAACACACGCGCCGACAATAACAGACGCTGCTCGGTGACGAACTTGCCGTCCAGCATCGCCTCCATGCTGTCCTGCATGTTCTCCAATGTGAGGTCGGTGAGAAAACCCAGCCTGCCCTGATTCACGCCAACCAGCGGTATCTGATGAGGCGACAGGGTACGCGCGATATTCAGCATGGTGCCATCGCCGCCGATCACTATAGCCAGATCCACTACATTGGCCATTTCGTTCAGGCTCATCGCCGGATAGGGGCTGTCCTTGAGCTGCTCGGCGGTCAGGCTGTCCACCACCACGCTCAACCCCCTGGACGACAAAAACGCGGCCAGACTCAACAACGGCCCGGCAATTTCCGGAGCCTTGTGTTTGCCGATCAACGCGACGTTCTGGAAGGGGAATTTCATGGACGCGATTAAACCACATCACCCATGCAATGACAAAGCCGACGACATGCAGTTAAAGCAGGGGTTCAATTACCGGGAAAAGCTCTCTTTCCTCGAATCTCACATGGGCTGTCAGGCACTTGCCAAAGCTGCCCAGCGCTTCAGCGTCATTCCGCCGCAATTCATCAAGCAGCGCCCGCAACTGTTGGTGTTCCGCCATGGTGCGCTGCGCAAGCGGCCGGGTTTCCGCGCTGAGCAGAAGCGGCAGCAACGACTGTTCCTCGACCTGAAAGTGCGGCTCCAGTTCATCGGAGAACGCCCGGATTGCGCGCTGGCAGGCTTTAGCCACCAAACCTTCATCACGCGATTGCGCAGCCCGCTCACATGCCTTCGCCAGAGTGAGCGCGGTGTGATGCTCCCGCGATAAAGGCTGCAAGACCGCACTTCTTTTCATGTCAGGCGCCAATCAAGCCGGCGTCACCACAAAAACCTGCGGGTCATCGCCATATTCCAGCAGGATGCGGCGCACCCGTTCCTGCCACAACTGCCGAAACTCGGCAACCTCATCCCCGGTTGCCGTATCCGCCAGGCAATTTGCCATCAGCTCGGATACGCGCGGGGAACCCGGCACATGCTGCAAATGGGCAGCAACATGCACCGCCTGATTCGTATCCCGCCGGGTAAAACGCATCTCTCCGGGCATGTCCACCGCGAAGAACAGCAAGCGCCGCCGGTCAAAACGTCCGGCTAGTCCCTTGAAACCGTTTTCCGACATGGCGCCGGTCAGCATACTCACGACATTCGCAATGACGCCTGTCACACCACTTGCGCTCTCCTGCCTGAATTCCACACGGATATCACCGCGCACCGGGGTTGCATCCGGATAAAGAAAATCCAGCGCCTTATAGGTCGCCCAATAGGCCGACGCGACCGTTGGACAGGAATGTCCGGCCAGCCGCACCGCATCGAAATATCCATATTGCAGAATCCCGCCTTGCGTCGCGCCAAGGAATTCGGCCAATGGGTCATACAGGCTGATCCTGGGTACCGCGTCAAAAAATTTCGGATAGCTCATTTGACGATCTCACAAAGAAAAAACCAGTTCGGCTGTGACATTGCGACCCGGCAGCAGAAAATATGAATAGACCTTTTTATCCAGCATGTTATTGACTGCAAGTGTTCCTTTTACCATTTTGGAAAATGCATAACCAAGCTTGGCATTCACCATGGTATGCGCATCATAACTGCCCGGCACGCCTTCCGCCGTATCGGTGTTTTGTGCGGTAGAAAAAACCTTGCTGGAATAAGTGGCGTTCAACATGCCTGTCCAGAGACCCTGCTGAGCGGTAATACCCATATTGATAATATTTTTTGGCGAATCGATTAACCGCTTGCCCACGCTTAAAGCGTCTATATTATTTTCGAGCATCTCAGAACTTATGTATGCGTAGCTGGCGTTAAGCGTCAACCAGTTCGTCAACTCGGCTTCTGCCGCCAACTCGACACCGTTGATTTTTGCTTTCCCCGCATTGATACGCTTCGACACAATGGGAAAGTTACTCAAACGAAAATTAGTGATTAGGTCTTTGAGGGTAGTCTGGTAATAACTGGCATTGGCCTTGAGTTTATCCGACACACGCCACCCCCCCCCGATCTCCCATGTTTCACCGTGCTCCGGCTTCAGATTGGGGTCACCAATGCTGGTAATGCCGAAAAGGTTCGCATAGCCATATAAGTCGTTATTGGTTGGCGCACGGAAAGATTGCCCGTACGATGCCCGCAGGGTGACTGCATCTGCTACCTGATAAACTGCCGACAGCTTGGAATTAAATGATGAATCGCTACGTGATGCGTAAGTAATGGCTGAAGGCGTAGTGCTTTCGTAATAGCTGCCCTTGGTCTGCCAATGATCAAGACGCCCGCCGATATACACCTTAAGTTTGTCGGCCATGCTGATTTCATCCTGTGCGAACAGCGAAGCCGTGGTTGAATCGCCACTATAACCATCGGTTGTGCCGGTTCGCGTAGCTGGATCGCGCCAGTTCGAAAGTGCGTAAGTTATGCCGTCAACTTTCTCGTCGTGCAATGAAACGCCGCTGACAATAAAGTGCCTGCCCCCGACCGGAAAACTCAATTGAACGGTTCCATCCGTTCCGCTATTGGGCGCATTCGTCTGTGTTCCCGCACCCGCTCCCCATGTAGAAGTCGTATTTGTGTTGACAAATCTATACTGGCGCTCGATCTGCGCTAGGTCAATCTTCAACAAATAGCCACTCCCGACCGTCCCCTCAAACCCGGCAAAATACCTTACAGTCGATTCATACAAGGGAGAGTTGTTCACAAAATTGGATTCTCGCAGCGAAAATTTTTGTCCGCCAATAATCGGATTATTGAATACCGGAGCATCAGTAATTGCGTTCCGCAAATAGGTATTGAACATCGTATAACCTAAATCGGTTTCGCTGTAGGTGATGCCGCCAAACAACTTCCCCATATCAGGCAGGTCATAAGAAATCTTGGTTGTCGCATTGATCTGCCGCCATGGTGCAGCCCCTTTGTCGCCCACGATATAGGCCGTAGTCCCCGGTGTCAGGGTTGCTGCCTGTGCGCCTGTCACCACCGTTCCAGCAGCAACAGTCGGCCTATTGACGACAACAAAATCATTTATATAACTATCCCGGCTCTGGTAACCGAACCCGGCAACGATTCCCAGCCCGTTATCCATCTTGTCGCGAAAATAAATACTGGCATCCTCACCGCTGGCATCGCTCCAGCCCTTTTTGATCTTGGCCGTGAACTCGCGCTGGTCAGGTTGCTTGGTAATGATGTTGACTACGCCACCGATGGCATTGCTGCCATACAGCGAAGAAAACGCACCGGGTACGACTTCAATGCGGGCAATATCCTCGACAAACGGAACTCGCCAGTTTACTTTTCCGGAACCAGCATCCTGTATGGGCTGACCGTCAAGCAAAATGAGCGTTCTGGTCTGGTCAATTCCACGCAACGACATGCCACTCGTTCCTATGGTGCCCTGCGACTGTCCGAGCGCACCACCGCGCATATAAAGGCTGGGCACCTGATCCAGCACATCACCGAGGCGCGAAGCGTTTTTTGTTTCAATACTTTTCGCATTGACTACCGTTACTGCGGCAGGCGCATCGGAGAGCGTAGCGCTGGTCCGGGTTGCCGTCACCACTACCTCGTCCAGTTCCACGACCTCTCCGTTTTCTGCTGCGCCCGCCGTATTAACCAGACTACAAATACAGCCCAACGCCAATAACAACAGCCCGTTGTTTGACTGAATTCTCATTATCTCTCTCCCTTTTTTGCGAAGCTGCAACCTAACGCGCCTCTTGCCGGGCGCACCTATAAAAAGGGCAGGGTTACCCTGCCCGTCAATTGCTCACTTTCCAGCATGACCCTTCAAAATCCGTCACACCGGCAAGAATCGCCGGAGTGACGAGATTGAAATCTACCGAAAAGCATTAGTAAATGTCGTGCATCGTATTGTAGAGGTTGAAGTGCCCGGTAGGCGTAATCAGCTTCGGATCAGTGATGACCTTCTTCAGCTTGCGGGTCTTGTCATCAACAATCACGATGGCAGATTTATCTTTTGTGCCACTCCAAACCGAGAACCAGACTTCGTCGCCCGCCTTGTTGTATTCCGGCTGAACAACACGCTTGGAGCCTTCACCAAGGTTGGCCCATTCGGCAATCGGTAACACGGTGACGCCCTTCTCAAGATTATTAATGTCAAGCACCCCGATCGACTGGTAAACACCGGCGTCCGGGTTGAGCGGCGCATCGACCCACAGATTTTTTGACTTCGGATGGCTCTTGATGAACAACGATCCAGCACCATGACCCTTGATCTGCCTTACCATTTTCCACGCATATTTCTTATGCTTGACTGGATCGGTACCGATGACAGCGATGGTGTCGTCACCCAGGTGGCTGGTAGCCCAAACTGGTCCAAATTTTGGATCGATAAAGTTTGCACCACGGCCGGGGTGCGGAACCTTGCCTACATCAATCACAGCTTCCAGCTTGTTTTCCTTGATGTCAATGACTGCGATCTTGTTGGAAGCGTTAGCGGCATCCATGAAGTAGCGCTTGGTTGACTCAAAACCGCCATCATGCAGGAAGCGCGGCGTGTCGATCGTCGTTGTCTTCAGATTATTCAGATCTGAATAGTCAACGATGATTACTTTGCCAGTTTCTTTCACGTTGACCATGAACTCAGGCTTGTAGTGAGAGGCTACGATAGCTGCAACGCGTGCCTCTTTGACGAACTCATTGGTCTCGGAGGCAATGCCGCTGGTCGAAACAACTTTAAGCGGCTTCAGCGTGTCGCCTTCATGAATCACGAATTGTGGCGGCCAGTAAGTACCGGAGATCGCATACTTGTCTTCCCAGCCTTTGAACTTGGATGTTTCCACCGAGCGAGCTTCAACACCCGTCTTCACTTCAGCCACGACATTAGGCACCTTCGCCCACAAGTCAATCAAGCTGAGCTTGGCATCACGACCAGTCACATACAAGTAGCGGCCGGACGCGGAGTAGCGGGAAATATGTACCGCATAACCGGTCTTGAGTCTGACGATAATTTCTTTGGTATCGCCATCGATCAGCGCCACTTCGCCGGTATCACGCAGTGTGGTAGAGAAGAGGTTGTCCAGGTTGATGTTGTTCATCTGCTTCTTTGGGCGATCTTTCACCGGCACGATGACCTTCCAGGTGGCTTCAATGTCCTTCAAACTCATCTCAGGCGGAGCCACTGGCGTCTGTTGGACATAACGCGCCATCAGATCGACTTCTTTTTCGGTCAGTTCGCCACCGGATTGAAAGCCTGGCATACCCCCCGGTGAACCATAACCGATAAATGCCTTCAGATAATCTGTGCCTTTGGCCATGGTGAGATCCTGCGTCAGCGGCTTACCGGTCGCACCCTTACGCAGCACACCATGGCAACCTGCGCAACGCTCGAAAAAAATCTTGCTCCCCTGAGTCATTTCATCTGCGGTCATCGCCGGAGCACCGGCTGAGGCTGCTGCACCGTAGGCATTGCTAATAGCCAGTGACAATGCGGCCAATACTACCAGCACCTTTTTGTAGCTCTTGCTCATAATTATCCCCCTAGAATGTTGAGGTTGTTAACTACTCTCCACTTCCTGCGCCCTGAACACACCGCAAGACAATAACCAAATAAATTTATTCAATTGAATTGCAGGGCACTACTGAAATAAAGAGGAAGAATAGCAAACGGCCAAGAGGTTTTGAAAAAGCCCTTGGCCGTTTTTACTAACGAAGCTTTAAACTAAATTACATCCTGAATGTTATTTCGTTCTGAAGTTCACATCGCCGCAGACAAAGCCATGTTTTTTGCATACACCATCCTGCGCAGTATGATGACAATCTGAGCAGACCTGCGGGTTCAATGGATGGCCTTTCTCTTTCGATGCGATCGACTTGCCGTCAGCAATGGCAACGACATCAAAAATCGGTTTCCCGTCCTTGATTTCTGATGTAAATACAGCACCGATCTTTTCAAAGACCAGCACGCCGAGCTTGCCGTCAGGATACTTTTTGCCTTTTTTCTTGTATATATCCATTACCTTCGGGTTTATGTAGGCTACATATCCGCCCGGTTTCACCCCGCAGTAAACATCTACGGTTTCCTGGAGTATGTCATCCCCGCCCGCGCCAAGCACGTTTACGCCACACTCCGGGAACATATCCAGCGAATAGACCTTCGTCCAGCCATCCCAGTAATTTGCATGCGCTGCCGCCTTCGCTTTTTCTGCCGCAAAGCCAGAAGTAGCCGAAACCGCCAAGACCATTATTGCCACTAATGCTGTAGAGATTATCTTTTTCATGCTTTTCCCCTATATTTAAAAAATTTCCTGCAAAGAGCCTGCAAAGGGGTTAAATCCCTTTGCAGGTATTTACGATCTTAATAAGTATCCGTCATGCCGTTATAGACATTGAAGTGGCCTGTAGGCGTCCTGAGCCAATCTCCTTTAATCCTTTTTATTTCTTTCAGAGTCTTGTCATCATAAACGACCAGCTCGCCGACTTGATCCCATACGGCAACCCATACCTCGGTACCAGCCTGGTTGTATTCAAAATGGGTAACCCTGCCGTGATCCGCCACCTGCCAGCATTTCTTTTTGGCATTATCGGCCTTCTCAAAGGCACACACGCTCCTCTTAATATTGTCATCGGGATTCAAGGTATGGTCAACCCACACATGCTTGGCATTCGGATGAGTCTTGACAAACAGGCCACCGCCGCCAAGGGTCTCTACCTTTCTGACAACCTTCCATGCATGCTGCTTATGCCCCTTGGGATCGCTGCCCCATGCGGCAACTGTCGCTTCTCCCAAATGCGGAGTAGCTGTAACCGGGCCGAATTTAGGATCTACCCAGTTTGCTCCCCTGCCAGGATGAGGCTTCTGACCGGTCTCAATCTGGGCAATCTGTTTGCCCGTATGGCTGTCAACAATCACCATCTTGTTCCTCATGTTGGCCGCCATCTGCACGTACCTCTTGGTGGCATCCCAGCCGCCGTCATGCAGGAACCGCTCGGTTTCGGCCATGGTGATCTTCAGGTTCTTTAAATCAGAGTAATCAATTGTCCAGATATATCCGGACTCTTTGATATTGGCTATCCATACCGGATCGTGATGCCCCGCGATAATAGCCGCCACCCGCGCCTCATTGACAAACTCGTTCGTATCGTAGGTGAAAGACCTTGTGCTTACCAGTTTCTTGGGTTCCAGCGTCTGGCCATCAAGTATGGCGAACTGAGGCGGCCAATAGCATCCGATGATGGCGAGCTTGTCCTCAAAATCCCCTTTTTTGCCCTTATACTTGCTGGAGTCTATGCTTCGCGCGTCATGACATGTCTTTACTTCTGCCACCTTGTCAGGTTTAGCCATCCAGAGGTCGATCATGGTCGCCTTGCCGTCCCTCCCTATGGAATAGAAATACCTGCCCGATGCTGAAGAACGCAGAATATGCACCGCAAAGCCTGTATCTACAATATTGACAAGTTCCTTGGTATCTCCATCCATTATTGCCACCTTGCCGGCATCCCTCAAAACAATGCCAAAAAAGTTCTTCCAATTTTTGGAGTGCTCCGGTTTCTTGGGTCTTTGAGCCTCCGGAATTATAAGCTTCCAGCTCTCGGTTATTTCCGCCATTCCCAACTCTGGTGGCGCAGGAGGAGGCATCATGATAAAGTTTGCGACAAGCCCTATGTCTGCTTCCGACATCTCACCAGCGCCAAAACTCGGCATACCGCCGCCGGTTCCATTAGTAATAAATACCTTCACTACTTCAGCATCGTAGCTCTTCTTTTTCATATTTTCATCGGTGATGTTAGGCCCGGTAGCGCCTTTTCTTGTTGTTCCGTGACATCCGGCACACCGGTTAAAATACAATGCCTTTGCCACTGCAAAATCTTCATCAGACATCGACATCGCTGCCGGGGCTGCTGCCAGATACTCCGCCGCACTCTTCGGTGGCTCCGCACCGTAAGCACTGGCAATGGTCAGCGGCAAAGCGGCCAAACCTGCCAATACCGCCAGCGCCTTTTTGTAGCTCTTACTCATGATTATTCTCCAAGAATGTTGAGGTTATATTAACTACTCTCCACTTTCTACTCCCTTACTGCACGAACGAAAACCACATAAAATCGTTTTCTATCAAGCAGCTGCACCAAATTGCGCAATTCAACTGCGGTTGCGCCACGGCACGGGGTATATGTATCATTGTCGATAAAGTTTGTCAAGATTATTGTAAAAATTGGAATATCCGGTTCGATGGGAGCTTCGCGCTGATGCAATGCCGTGCGGTAATTTGCTACCATCCAGCTTCGTAAAGGAGCAATTAACCTGTCCAGCCCCGCCGAACTATCACAGTTTCTCAGCAGCGTAGAACGCCGCGCTTACAAGCAGGCGCTGTATGCCGTGCAAAATGAGCATGCCGCGCTGGATGTCGTGCAGGACGCGATGATCAAACTCGCCGAAAAATATGGGGGCAAACCGGCCGCAGAATTGCCGCCGCTATTCCAGCGCATTTTGCAAAACACCATTCGCGATTATTACCGCAGGCAAAAGGTCAAGAATGCCTGCATGACCGCGTTTTCTTCACTGATCCCGAAAAATGACGGCGAGGAATATGACCCGCTCGAAAGCCTGCAAGACGACGGGAATCAGAGCGCACCGGCCGGCCCCGACGAATCCCTGCAACAACGCCAGGTGATCGCGCTGATTGAACAGGCGCTCACCAAGCTTCCGGCGCGTCAACGCGAAGCCTTCCTGCTGCGTTATTGGGAGGGTCTGGATCAGGCTGAAACCGCCATGGCGATGGGATGTACCGAAGGAAGCGTCAAAACTCACTGTTCGCGTGCAACACATGCGCTCGCTGCATCTCTTAAACGAATGACCGAAGACAGGTGACAGGAACATGAAACCCACCAATCCGCATGACATCACTCCCGAGGCGATTGCCGGACTGCTTACCCGCGCCACCGAGCGGCTTGATGACGACACCGTCGCCGCATTGCGCCGGGCACGCAATCTTGCACTGGAGAGGCAGATATTGAACCAGCCTGCTTTTACGCTAAGCACAGGGCACGGCATACACTGGCCGACACCACACACTACCCATCAATGGATGGCCATGGCCGCCCTGCTGATAGTTATGCTTGCGGGTGGAATAAGCTACTGGCATCATGCGCATGAACATAAAATGAGTCATCTGGATATCGCCATCCTGACTGATGACTTGCCTATGGAGATTTTCATAGATCGGTAACCGCATGAAGCAATCTGCTCCAGCCCAACCCAATCATCCCGGCTCTGCTTGCCGTCGTGGCAGAGGCATGTCTGTCGCTTGCCTGACGCTGCTTTGCGCCTTGAGCATCTCATCTGCCACCGCGTCACCACAGCCCTGGCATTCGCTCACACCCTCCCAGCAGGAGGCGCTCGCTCCATTATCTCAACAGTGGAACGGGTTACCGGAGGCGCAACAGCACAACCTGTTGAATGTCGCCAAATATTATCCTGAGTTAAATACAGAAGAAAAACAGCGCTTCCTGAGCCGCCTGGGAGCATGGAGCAAACTTACTCCGGAACAACGTCAGGCAGCACGCGACAAATATCGCGCCTTTAGCCAGGTTCCCGAAGACAAGCGCGAACAGGTGAGGCGGATGGTCAAGGAAGAGCAAGCTCAGTAAAAGTCGGAATTTTTTCAGCGTCGCTCGGTCCACCAGAGCATTGCCAGCCCCAGCAACAAGAACAAACCTGTCACTGCCGTGGCGCTGATGAGGGGCTGCCAATCATTGAGCGCGCCGAGACTGGCAAACAACCGCCCGACAAAGTGAAACACCAGACCCAGCGCGATGCCCATGAATATCATTGCGCCCACCCCGCCCGCGCGCCGATGGTAAGACGCAAACGGCAAAGCCAACAACATCATCACCACCAACGCCAACGGATAAACCAGTTTGTTCCACATGGCGATTTCATAGCGCGCGCTTTTTTGGCGGTTATCTTTCAAATGGCTGGCATATTGATACAAGTCATAAGCGGACATTTGCTCCGGCACCACTAATAACACGCTCAGAATGCCCGGGGTCAGGGCCGAACGCCACTCCTGATCCGGCGCGGTGTGGATGCTGACCCCCCGCCCGTCAAAACGTGTCTCCAGCACGTCTTCAAGCTGCCAACGTCCCTGCTCGATGAAATTTGCTCGCTTGGCGTTAGTGATCGCCTGCAAATGGTGGGTTTCATCAAACCGGTAAATGTCGATATTCGACAAACTGGTATCCAGCATCACGTTCTTCACGTTCACGAAACTGTTTTCATCCTGTACCCACACGCCGGAGCGGAACTCCTTGAGTGTGACCTGTGCGTTCTGCGCCTTCAGGCGCAACTGCTGCGCCATCCGCTCACTGGGCGGGGCAATGAATTCGCTGAAAACAAAGCTCAATATCACCAGCGGCAGCGCGATTCTGAACAATGCACCCACCATTTGCCACAGCGATGCGCCGGAAACCCGAAAAATGATCAATTCCGAGCTGGCCGCCATTTGCACCAGCGCGAAGATGGTGCCCACCAGCACCGCGACCGGAAACAGCTCGTAAACGTGCGCCGGGACAGTCAACACCACAAAAAGCAGCACATAACCCAAATGATATTGCCCCTGCCCCATCACGTTCAGTTCGTGAATCAGATCCAGGAAAGCAAACAGCATGAGGAGCGCGGCAAACACCAACGCGACGCTGAGATAAATCTCACGGCCGAGATAGCGCGTCAGCAGATTCATGTGTTCACCTCAATCCCCTCCGGCCTGCATGGCGGAGCTGACCCCCAACAGCCTGCGTAGCGAGAACAGGGTCATGCGGCGATAAAACATCAGCAGCGTTATTGCCAGCATCACTGCGTGAATCCCCCACAGCCCGATGCCGGGCGACAGCTTGCCCTGGCCGACCCATGCATTGGTCACGCTGATCATGTTGCTGTAGAGCATATACAACACAATTGCCAGGACCAGGTTGAGCGAGCGGCCGGCACGCGGGTTGACATAACTCAACGGAATCGCCAGCAGCGCAAGGATTGTCGCACTGATCGGCAATCCCACCCTCCATTCCAGTTCCGAGATGTTCCACAGTGTGCGGTTGCGCCACAATTCGAGTGTCGGCATGGTGCGCACTCCCGGTTGCGCCTGTTTGACCGGCACGCTGTCGATACGTATCGCATAGCGCTCGAATTCCACAATATTGTAATCACGCTGTCCGGGTATCCCTTCATAGCGCGTTCCGTTGAGCAACACCAGAAAACGATCCCCGTTCGGCAGCGTTTCCTGCAAACCCTGCCGCGCCACCATCGTGCCCTGCTTGCCGTTCTGTTCTGATCGCACAAAGATGCTGCCGACACGATTGGAGCCAGCATCAACATTTTCGATGAAATACACCCGATCGGCCTGCTTCGACTCACGAAACGTGCCCGGCGTGGCGGCGGCGACATCGTCGCGGCTTTCCAGTTTGTGCTTGAATTCGTCGGCTTTCTGCAATGCCCACGGCGACAGCACCAGGCTGAGCAGCGCAATCAGCATCACTACGGGCAGTGCATACCACATCACCGGGCGTACCCAGCGCGTCAGCCCAACCCCGGAGCAGAACCACACCACCATCTCGCTATCCCGATAACAACGCGACAGGGTAAGCAGAATGGAGATGAACAAACTGATGGAAAGCAGCACCGGCAGATAGTTCATCGCACTGAAACCCAGCAGCGCCAGCACCCCGTCCACCGCCAGCCTGCCGCTGACAGCATCACCCAACAGGCGTATCAGCTGACTGACTACCACAATACCCAACAGC